>NZ_VDLZ02000030.1:0-17273 GCF_006334905.2 Streptomyces sp. 3MP-14 | reverse complement strand
AACCGCCGCACTGACCGACTACCTCCACACCTACAACTACCATCGCTCCCACACCGCACTCGGAGGCCAACCACCCATCAGCCGCGTAAACAACCCTGCAGGCCAATACATCTAGGCCCGGCGTCGTAGCCCGCGCCAGAGCCCCAACCCCACACAATGGGCCTCGTCGACCAACAAACGATCAGTCGGGCTGCCCCGCACCGGCCACCGGCCCGCAGACAAACCCCGCACCCACCCACCACCCGCACCCGCACCCGCACCCGACCCCAGCCGGCCCGTCAGCCCTCGGCCGGGTCCGCCGCCGTCGTGAGGATCGCGGTGAACGCGGCGGCGAGGGCGTCCGCGATCGTCGCCGGGTCGCTGAGGTAGCCGTTCACCATCGCCCCGTCCCGGAGGATCATCAGCTGCCGCGCGGCGGAGTCGGCGTCCGCCGCCCCGGCCTCGGCGGCGATCCCGGCGAACGCGTCGAGCATCCACCGGCGGTGCGCGTCCACGGCGACCCGCACCGGGTCCTCCGGGTCGGCGAACTCGGCGGCCGCGTTGATGAACGCGCAGCCCCGGAAGCCCGGGCGGCAGCTCGCCTCGCCGATGCCGGCGGCCAGCGCGCGTAGCGAGCCGACCGGGTCGTCCTGCCGCCGCACTTCCTCGAACCAGCGACGCTCCGCGCCCGCCTGCTCCTCCAGGTAGGCGACGACGAGATCGCTCTTGGTGCGGAAGTGGCGGTAGAAGGTCACCTTCGTTATCCCGACCTGCGCGATGACGCGGTCGGCGCTGGTGGCGCGGATGCCCTGGCCGTAGAACAGCTCGGTCGCCCCGGCGAGGATGCGCGCCCGCGTGGTGGGTCCTGAGGTGGTGCGCGCCACGGGTTCGGCGGTCTCGGCGTTCATCATCCGCTCCGGTTCTGGTCGGTCGGCCGGTTGCACCGGCACTGCGGGACAGTCTAGGCTCGTCTATGTAGACGAACTAGTAACTCTACTTCGCCGAGCCGGAGGGGCCCCATGTCCGCACCGCTGTCCGAGTCCGTGTCCGAGTCCGAGTCCGAGTCCGCACCGCTGTACACCGCCGTCGCCACCGCGACCGGCGACGGCCGGGCCGGAGGCCGCGCCGTTACCGACGACGGCCGGCTCGACGTCACCCTCGCCGTCCCCGCCGCGATGGGCGGGCCGGGTGGGGCCACCAACCCGGAGCAACTGTTCGCCACCGGATGGTCCTCGTGCTTCCACTCCGCGCTCAAGCTCGTCGCCTCGCGACGCGGAGTGACGCTGGTCGACTCCGCCGTCGTCGCCGAGGTCTCGCTCGTCCCGACGGAGACCGGCGGCTGGGCGCTGAGCGCCGCGCTGCGGGTGCGCTTCGGCGGCGGCGTCTCGCTCGACGTCGCCGAGGCCCTGACCGCCGCCGCCCACGAGGTGTGCCCCTACTCGGCCGCCACCCGGGGCAACGTTCCCGTCACCCTCAGCACCACCGTCGCCTGACCGTCCCCGCTCCGCCACGCACCAGGAGCAGAACCCAGGAAAGAGAGACGCCATGACCACGTCGGAAACGACCCCGACCATCTCCCCGTCGAGTTCCTCCTCGGCCTTCGGCGAGGCGCTGCGCCGCCTCTACTTCGTCCGCTTCGCCTTCGCCATCGTCTGGGCGGCGCTGCTGGTCCCGAACTCGGACACGGACGGGCCGCTCCTGACAACCCTGCTGGTCGTCTACCCGCTCTTCGACGCCGCCGCCGTCCTCTGGCAGCTCCACGCCAGGCCCGAGGCGCGGCGGCCCGAGGTCACGGAGTGGATCAACGTCGCGGTCAGCGCGCTCGTCGCCGTCGCGCTGGGGGTTGCCTCGACGATGTCGATCGCCGCCGCGCTCGGCGTCTGGGGCGCCTGGGCGATCGGCTCCGGCATCCCGCAGCTCGTCACCGCCGTCCGCAACCGGCGATCCGGCGGCCAGGTGCCGCAGATGCTCAGCGGCGGGATCTCGGTCCTGGCCGGCTCCGCGTTCCTGGCGCAGGGGCTGGACGGCGCCGACGACATCGCCGGCGTCGCGGGCTACGCGGTCCTCGGCGGCGTCTTCTTCCTGGTCTCCGCCATCCACCTGAGCATCGTCCGGCCCCGGAAGCGGTAACGGGTACCCCCTCGGACGCCCCGGCCCGCCGGCCGACGCGACAGCGTCGACGGCGGGCCGCCGCCGTCCCGTCGGCCCCCTACGCCCCGCCCGGGTCAACGGCCGTGGACGGCCTCGTACTCGGCCTGGAGTTCGGCGTCGACCCGGTCGCCCCCGTCGGTGCGCCAGGTGCGGATCGCCTCGTCCCAGCGGCGCATCGAGTCGCGGCCCTGGACGATGGCCATGATCGCGTCGAAGAACAGATTGACGTGCTTCTGCTGCGTCAGCCGGGACTCGCGGACCACCAGCCCCGAGGTCAACGGCGGGATGCCGTACTCCATCTCGGCCACCTGGTGGGCGTGCGCGCGGCGGGCGGCGTCCGGGTTTCCGGGGAAGTAGTGCACCGGGGGAGGGGCGGTCAGGTACTTGACCGGCACCACGCTCGGGTTCTCGGTCGAGGCCAGCTCGGTGGGCACGATCTCGCCGTCCTCCAGGGTGAAGTGGACGCCCTCCAGGCCGTAGTTGACCAGCTGGTGCTCCCGGGTGCCGAACGGTGAGGCCAGGTAGTTCAGCAGCCGCAGCAGCATCCGGATGCGGGCGGGCGGCGCGGGCTTCAGGATCGCCGCGCCGTAGGTGCCGCCGCCGAAGTGCGTCGCGGGCCGAGGCGCCAGGCCGGTCGGGGGCCGCAGGAGGTCCACGGTGAACGCGTCGCCGACGGTCGGCACCTCCGTCTGGTAGCCGGAGAGGTTGTCGAGGTGGCTGCGGACGGTGCCGTTGAAGAAGAGCGACTTCAATGTGGTGGTGGGCAGCGTCGCCGTGCCCGGGTAGTAGACCTTCTCCGCCAGGTGCAGCCGCGCGGTGAACTCGACGGCGGCCCGGTACTCCTCGGTGAGTTCGGCGCGCACGAAGGCGCCCGAGTCGTCGATGCCGTAGAGGTTGGGCGCGCCGAACCAGCCGGCGAAGGTGGGCGCGCCGAACGCCCAGCCGCCCTCGGGGACGCCGAAGCCGTAGTGGTTGCCGCCGGTCGCCGCGCGCAGCGCCGCCACGAACGCGTCGGCGTCCCAGGCGTTGTAGGCGTCGCCGGCCGCCTCGGTCAGCGCCTCGCGGTTGGCGATGATCGTCGAGCCGGTGCGGGGCCTGACGATGGGCACGCCGTGGATGCGGCCGGCCATCAGCCCCATGTCCTGCCAGGCGTAGGTGGGCAGGTTGGCCAGGCTCGGGTAGTCGGCGACGGCGTCGCCGGCGAGGTGCTCGCTGAGGTCGGCCGCCTCGTTGACCACGTAGTCGGCGATGCGCGGCATCCAGTTGCGGATCATCAGCAGGTCGGGCATGTCGCCGCTGGCCATCAGGGTGGCGATCTTGTGGCCGAGGTTGGCGCTGGGCACGATCTGGAGGTCGAGGTCGACGCCCAGGGCCTCGTTGAGCGCGGCCCAGTAGCGGTTGCGGTCCGGGCCGCGCGGAGGGGACTCGTAGCTCTCCACCAGCGCGGTGATCCTCTCGCCGTTGCCCGGGCGTTCGGCGGTGGCGCTGGTGAGCCGGTCCGGGTAGCGCAGGAAGCCGGCGTCGACGCCGCGCGGGTCGGGCGGCAGGTCGGGCTCGGGGCCGGCCAGCGGGATGTGGGTGGGCCAGGGCACCGGGTCGGTGCCGACGTTGGCGGCGCTGCGCGCGGTGGAGGTGCCGCAGCCGACGAGGGCCGGGGCGCCGGCGACGGCGGCGGTGACGGCGGCCGAGCCGCGCAGGAAGCCGCGGCGGGTGGGGCGGGTGGGTCCGGTGGTCATGGGGGGTGGGGCTCCTCTCCGGGGGACGCGGCTCGGTCAGCTCTTGATGGCGCCGGTCAGCACGCCCTTGGTGAAGTACCGCTGCACGAAGGGGTAGATGACGAGGATCGGCAGGATCGCGATGACCACGGTGGCCATCTGGTAGCTCTGCGGCGCGGCCAGCGTGCCGGTGTCGGCGAGCGCGTCGCTGCTGTTGCCGCTGAGCGCGGCGCCCTGGGTGACCACGGTCTGGAGGACGGCCTGGAGCGGCCAGTCGCCGGAGTCGTTGAGGTAGAGGATCGCGTGGAAGAAGCTGTTCCAGTAGCCGACGGCGTAGAAGAGGCCGATCACCGCGATCACCGGCTTGGACAGCGGCAGCACGATGCGGGTGAGCACGGTGAGTTCGCCGGCCCCGTCGATCCTGGCCGCGTCGTACAGCTCCTTCGGCAGGCCCTGGAAGAAGCCGCGCATGATGACCAGGTTGAAGACGTTGATGGCCACCGGCAGCGTCAACGCCCAGTAGGTGTCGAGGAGTCCGAGGTTCTTCACCACCAGGTAGCTGGGCAACATGCTGGGCGGGAAGAGGAACGTGAAGAGCACCATCAGCAGCAGCGGCCGGCGCAGCGAGAAGTGGTCGCGGCTGAGCGCGTAGGCCAGGGTGATGGTCCCGAACAGGCTGATCAGGGTGCCGCCGACGGTGACGCCGACGCTCACCAGCAGCGAGTGGGTGATGGTGCCGCCGGAGAGGATGTCCCGGTAGGTGGCGAGCGTCGGCTCGGTGGGCCACAGCACCCAGCCGCCGTTCTCCACGACATCGTCGGGGGAGGCCAGCGAGGTGGCGACGACCACCAGCAGCGGCACGGCGACCAGGGCGCAGACGCCGACGAGGGCGACGAACTTGCCGACGCGGGTGGCGAGTCGGGGCCGTTCCTGCCAGGCGGGGCGCTCCTCGGCCGGGCCGAGGACGCGGTGGACGAAGCCGGTGCCGCCGGTGCCGCCGGTGCCGCCGGCGCGGCCGGTGCGTTCGGTGCGGTTCGCGATGGTGACGCTCACTTGTAGACCCCCTGCTCCCCGAGGCGATGGGCGATGCGGTTGGCGGTGAAGACGAGGACGGCCCCGACCACGCCCTTGAAGAGGCCGGCGGCGGCCGAGTAGCCCCAGTCGGCGCCGAGCACGCCGTGGAAGTAGACGAACGTGTCGAGGACCTCGCCGGCCTCGGGGCCGACGGCGTCGCGCTGGAGCAGGATCTGTTCGAAGCCGACGGTGAGGATGTCGCCCAGCCGCATGATCAGCAGCAGGATCAGGATGGGCCGCAGCGCGGGCAGCGTGACATGCCAGAAGCGGCCCCAGGGCCCGGCTCCGTCGAGGGCGGCGGACTCGTAGAGGTCGTGGTTCACCTGGCTGAGCGCGGCCAGGAAGATGATGGTGCCCCAGCCGCAGTCCTTCCAGATGATCTGGGCGACCATCAGCGGCTTGAACGCGTCGGGGTCGCTGAGCACGTCGGTCACGAAGGCCACGTCCCCGCCGAACATGCCGGTGGGGCCCAGCATCTGCTGGAAGAGCGCCACGACGATCACCCAGGACAGGAAGTGCGGCAGGTAGACCACGGACTGCACGAGGGCGCGGACCCGGCCCCTGGCCAGCGAGTGCAGCAGCAGCGCCAGGGCGAGCGGGAGCGGGAAGAAGAAGAGGAGTTGGAGGGCGGCGATGGCGACGGTGTTCCAGGACGCCTGCCAGAAGGCGGGGTCGTTGAACATCCGCTCGAAGTTGTCCAGTCCGACCCAGGGGCTCTCCCAGACGCCCTGGAACGGGACGAAGTCCTTGAACGCGATGACGTTGCCGAACAGCGCGGCATAGTGGAAGACCAGGAAGTAGACGATGCCGGGCGTGGCGAGCAGCAGCAGGGTGCGCTGTCCGCGCAGGCGGGCCGCGAGGGAGCGGCGGGGGCGGGGGGTGGTCGCGGGTCGGCCGCCGGGCGGCGCCGGCTGGGACGCGGCGCGGGGCAGGGTCGAGGTCACGGCGGTCACCCGCCGGTGGGGACGAGGGCGGCGGCCGCGACGGACGGCGGGAACGACGACGGTTGCGCGTTTCTGGGCATAACGGACTCCGCATTCCTGGACGGCCCGGCGTGGGTGCGGGAACGGCGTTGGCGGGCCCGGGAGTTGTCACCGGGGCCTTGGGGGATGGGGGAACAGGTGGCGTCACGTTCCAGTCCCGGCGGTCGACGGTCAATCGCCCCCGCAGCAAGTGATCAGAGTCGAAAGCACTCGTTCAGGTTGGAACGCCACCGGGCGGGTTGAGCGTCACGCCCGGTGCGGAGTCATCAACTCCCGGTGAAGGAAAGGGGGGTGGCGCGGGGGCGTTCAGGCGGTTGGGCCGCCGCAGGACTCGCGGACCTCCAGGGTCGGCCAGAGCTGGACCCGGTGCACGGGCCGGGGGTCGGGCTCGGCGACCCGGGCCAGGGCGAGTTCGGCGGCGATCTGCCCCAGGCGGTGCTTCTGCGGCCGGATGGCGGTCAACGGCGGGTCCGAGGTCGCGGCGACCTCGTCGTCGTAGGAGACGACGGCCAGCTCGCCCGGGACCGAGATCCCCAGGTCGTGGGCGCGTTCCACCATGCCGATCGCCTCCCGGTCGGAGTGCACCAGCAGCGCGCTCAGGCCCAACTCCCGGCAGCGGCGCAGCACCTCGTCATAGACCGCCGTCCAGCCGGCGGTGCCGTAGACCGGCACGTCGAAGCGCCACTCCTCGGTGTAGGGCAGCCCCAGCTCGCCCATCGTCTCGCCCCAACCGGCGCGCAGCGCCCGGCTGGTGGGGCTCTGCCGGGAGAGGACCAGCGCGATGCCGCGATGGCCGAGGGTCACCAGGTGGCGCACGCCGAGCCCCGCGCCCAGGGCGTGCGCCGTGGTGGCCGCGTCCAACTGGAGGGTGGGCAGCTCGGGCGGCGGCTGGCGCTCCACCAGGACCACCGGCACCGGCAGCGTGGCCAGCCAGCGCAGCAGGTCCAGGCCGTGCGAGCCGCTGACGACGGGCGCCACCAGCAGGGTGCGGGCGCCGCGCTCCAGCAGCGCGGTGATCTGCCGCCGGTCCTCGCCCGGTTCGTAGGAGGAGACCCGCATCACCAGCCGGCCCTCGGCGGCGTTCACCGCCGTCTGCGCCCCCTGGATGATCTGCGGCCAGTAGTACTCGACGGAGGGCACCACCATGCCGAGGAGGAGTCCGGGCACCGTCGGGCCGAAGGTGGAGCGGCGGTGCTCGGGCTCCCGGCCGCCCCGGTGCGGCAGGGTGACCCCGCCGTGGACCCGGCGCAACAGCCCACGGTCCGCGAGCGCCGTCACGTCCCTGCGCACGGTGACCGCCGAGACGTCCAGTTTCTCGACGAGATCGCTGAGTCGTATCGCGCCCTGCTGGCGCACCAGGGTCAGGATGCGCTCCTGACGTTGCGAGGGAAGGAACATCGCCCACACCAGCCTTCGGCAGTGACTTTCGGCAGCGGCTTTCGGCAGCAGCTTTCGGAAGTGATCGAGTCTGATCGTGTTGGTCTCTGGTGATTGACGCTGCACTATCGCACACGTTGAAGTGGGCCGGCATCACGCGAGGAAGGACGGAGAACACGATGGCCCACCCTCTCGGCTGGTCACGGCGCACCCTGCTGCGTGCCTCAGCCGGCGCGGCCGCGCTCACGGCCGGCGGTGTCGGACTCACCGGCTGTTCGTCGACGACCGCCTCGGGAGCGACCCGTGTCACCCTGTGGTCCTGGATGACCGGAATGGACAGCTATGTGGCCGCCTTCAATGCCGCGCAGCGCGAGGTCCACGTCGAGCTGAGCGTGATCGCGGCCGGGCTCTCCGGCGGCTACGCCCAGCAGACCAACGCCATCAAGGCGCACAACGCCCCCGACATCCTGCACGTCGAGTACCAGGGCCTGATCCAGCTCCTCGCCACCGGCGGGCTGCGGGACATCACCGAGGAGACCGCCGACCTCGCCGACGGCTACTCGCCCGCCGCCTGGCGCGCGGTGCGCCCCGACGGGCGGACCTGGGCGGTGCCGATGGACATGGCCCCCATGGCGTTCTACTACCGGGCCGACCTCTTCGAGGAGCACGGCATCGAGGTCCCGCGCAGCTGGGAGGAGTTCGCCGCCGTCGCCCAACAGGTCAGGGACGCCGACCCGGCGGCCCGGCTGACGACCTTCCCGCTCAACGACGGCTCGTTCTTCGCCGGCATGTCCTGGGGCGCCGGCGATCCCTGGTGGCGGATCGAGGGCGACACCTGGGTCGTCGACGTCGCCGGCGAGGGAACGCTGCGCACCGGCGGCTTCTGGCAGGACCTCCTCGACGCCGACCTGGTCGCCGGCGGCGCCACCGGCACCCAGGACTGGATCGCCGCCCTGCACACCGGCCGGCTGTGGGGCTACCTCGGCGCGGCCTGGGGCGTGGGCACCCTGAAGAAGTCCATCCCCGACGACACCGGGCGCTGGGCCGTCGCCCTCATGCCCACCTGGGACCCGGCGCGGCCGGCCAACGGGATGCAGGGCGGCACCGCGTTCTCCGTCTCCGCCGAGTCCGGGGTGCCCGAGGCCGCGCTCACCTTCCTGCGCTGGCTGTCCACCGACCCCGAAGTCCCGCGCATCGGCGCCACGTTCACCTCGCCGTTCCCCGCCTACCTGCCCAACCGGGACGTGGCCCGCGAGGTGGTCGCCGACGACTACTTCATCGGCGACCCCGTCTACGAGGTGCTCGACGAGGCCGACGCCCGCGTGCCCGAGTGGACCTGGGGACCCAACGCGCTCGGGCTGTTCTCCTCCGTCGCCGACGCCCTGGGCCGCGTCTCCTCCGGCGCCACCACCATCCCCGACGCCCTGCGCGGCGTCCACCGCACCGCCGTCGCCACCATGCGCGACCGCGGCCTGTCCGTGCGCGAGGGGAGCCCCGCATGACCGTCGTCACCCCCGAACGCCCCGAACACCCCGAACACCCCGAACGCGCCGCGTCCGGCCGGCGCACCCGCCGCTCCCGGCTCGCGCCCTGGCTGCTGGCCGGCCCGTTCGCGCTGCTGCTGCTCGGCACCGTGCTGGTGCCCATCGGCTACGCGCTCTACCTCAGCCTGTTCACCGAACGCCTCTCCGGGCTCGGCTTCGACGGCCCGCACGACGTCTTCGTCTGGCTGGGCAACTACGCCGACGTCCTCGGCGACGCCGCCTTCCGCGACAGCGTCGGCAACGTCGCCCGCTACGCCCTGCTGCACATCCCGCTGATGCTGGGCGGCGCTCTGCTGCTGGCGCTGCTGCTGGACTCCGCCACCGTCCGGCTGCGCCAACTCTGGTCCCTGTCCGTCTTCCTGCCCTACGCGGTGCCCGGCGTGATCGCCGGCCTGATCTGGGCCTACCTCTTCAGCCCCGGCGTCGGCCCGCTCAACGACGCGCTGCCCTGGGACCCGTTGGGCAGCGACGGCGTGCTGCCGTCCATCGTCACCATGGCGACCTGGCAGTGGCTCGGCTACAACATGATCATTTTCTATACCGCGTTGCGCACCGTGCCCCGGGACGTCCTGGAGGCCGCCACCGTGGACGGCGCCGGGCCGCTGCGCACCGCGCTGGCCGTCAAGGTGCCCATGATCCGGCCCACCGTGTTCGTCGCGCTGGTCTTCACCGTCATCGGCTCCCTCCAGCTCTTCACCGAACCCCTGGTGCTGCGCTCCTTCACCCCCTCGGTGACCAGCACCTGGACGCCCAGTCTCTATGTCTACGAGGCCGCGTTCGTCAGCAACGACTACGGCCGGGCCGCCGCCGCCTCGCTGCTGCTGGCGCTGGCCTGCGCCCTGCTCTCCGCGCTGGTGATGCGCCTGTCCACCCGGAGGTCCCGTTGAACTCCCCCCGTGGCACGTCCCGTTGGACCTCGCGCGGCGCGGTGCACGCCCTGCTGCTGATCGCCGCGCTCTACGGCGTGCTGCCGCTGGTCTGGCTGCTGACCTCCGCCACCAAGAACGTCGGGGACTTCTCCACCACCGGCGCCTTCGAACTCGCCGACTGGAACCTCCTCGGCAACCTGCGCGACCTGTTCGCCGAGGAGGACGGCGTCTTCCTCCACTGGGTGCGCAACTCCCTGCTCTACGCCGGGCTCGGCGCCGTCCTCGGCGCGCTGATCTGCTCCGCCTGCGGCTACGCCATCGCCAAGCTCGACTTCCCCGGCCGGCGCGCCCTGTTCGCCGTCACCCTCGCCGGCGTCCTGGTGCCCACCACCGCGCTGGCCCTGCCGCTGTACCTCCTCGCCTCGGAACTGCGCGTGGTGGACACCTTCTGGGCCGTCTTCATCCCGCTGCTCACCAACCCGTTCGGCGTCTACCTCGCCCGCGCCTACGCCGAGGCCGCCGTGCCCGACGAGGTGCTGGAGGCGTCCCGCATGGACGGCGCCGGCGAACTGCGGACGTTCCTCACCATCGCGCTGCCGATGATGCGGCCCGGCGTGGTCACGGTGCTGCTCTTCCAGTTCGTCGGCATCTGGAACAACTTCTTCCTGCCGCTGGTGATGCTCACCGACCCCAAGCTCTTCCCCATGACCCTCGGCCTCTTCCAGTGGAGTTCCCGCGTGTCCCAGTTCCCCCAGTACAACCCCCTGGTCATCACCGGCTCGCTGCTCGCCGTCGTGCCGCTGGTGATCGCCTTCGTCGTGCTGCAACGGCAGTGGCGCTCGGGCCTGGCCACCGGGAGCGTCAAGTGAGCCGATCGCGGGGGAGGGCTCCGCAGACGCTGCTGGTGATGGCGCCCGACGTCTTCGCCACCCAGTTCGGGCCGGCCGAGCTGGCCCGCCTGCGCCAACTCGCCACGCTCGGCGAGCCGTTGGTCACCCACGAGCTGACCTCGCCGGCCGCCCTGGCCCGGCTCGCCGAGACGGAGGTGCTCCTCACCTCCTGGGGCTGCCCACGGCTGGACGAGAACGTGCTGGCCGCCGCCCCCCGGCTGCGCGCCGTGCTGCACGCCGCCGGCTCCGTCCGCCCCCACGTCCCGCCGGCCGTCTTCGACCGCTCGGTGCTGGTCACCACCGCCGCCGAGGCCAACGCCGAACCCGTCGCCCACTACACGCTGGCCGCCGTGCTGTGGGCGTTCAAGAAGGTGCCCTTCCTCGCCCACGACGCCCGCACCCACCGCGCCGACTGGTCCTACCGGCAGCGCAGGGGCGAGCTGTCCGGCGTCGACCGCACCGTCGTCCTCGTCGGCCACTCCCGCGTCGGGGCCCGCGTCTGCGCCCTGCTGACCGGCCTCGGCCTGGCGCGGGTGCTGGTCGTCGACCCCGTCGTCGACCCGGCGACCATCCGCGCCGCCGGCGCCCAACCGGCCACCCTGGCCGAGGCGTTGCCCCAGGCCGACGTGCTCAGCCTGCACGCCCCCGCGCTGCCCTCGACCCGCCACCTGATCGGCGCCGCCGAACTGGCCGCGCTGCCCCGGCACGCCACCCTCGTCAACACCGCGCGCGGCAGCCTCGTGGACACCACGGCCCTCGCCGCCGCCTGCGCCGACGGCCGGCTGCACGCCATCCTCGACGTCACCGAACCCGAGCCGCTGCCCGCCGACTCGCCCCTCTACGAACTGCCCAACGTGCTGATCACGCCCCACATCGCGGGCTCGCTCGACTCCGAGACCCGCCGGATGGCCGGCGCCGCCCTCGACGAACTGGAACGCTACGCCGCCGGCCGCCCGCCCCTGGACCCCGTCAGCCGCGACGACCTGGCGGTGAGCGCGTGAACTCCCTCCCGAACGCCGGGCGTTCGCGTCGGCCCGTGCCCGAGGACCGCACGCTCTCCCCGCACACCGGCTGGACCAGAGCGCACTGGGTGGACCTCGCCGACCGGATGCTGGCCGCCGTCGACCGCCACCGCTCCCCGCTCGGCGCCCGGATCGACCTGCCGGGCCCACCCAGCCGCCACGGCCGGGACTCCGACGGCCTGGAGGGCTACGCCCGCACCCTGCTGCTGGCCGGCTTCCGGCTCGTCGGCGAACGCGGCGCCGACCCCACCGGGCTCGTCGAACGCTACGCCGCAGGACTGGCCGCCGGCACCGACCCGGCCTCGCCCGAGGCGTGGCCGCGCCCCAACGAGCTGGGCCAGGCCAAGGTGGAGGCCGCCTCCGTCGCGCTGATCCTCCAGCTCACCCGCCCCTGGCTCTGGGACCTGCTGGACGACCGGGTCCGGCAGCGCACCGTCGACTGGCTGGCCACCGTCGTCGGCCAGCCCTACCCGCCGATCAACTGGGTCTGGTTCCGCGTCGTCGTCGAGTCCTTCCTCCGCGAGGTCGGCGGCCCCTGGTCGCCGCACGACATCGCCGAGGACCTCGCCGTGCACGCCCGACTCCGCCGCCCCGGCGGCTGGTTGACCGACGGCGCCGAGCAGCGCGCCTACGACCACTACACCGGCTGGGCCCTGCACCTCTACCCGCTGCTGTGGGCCCGCTCGTTCGACGTCACCGGCAGCCTCGTCGAGCCCGGCACCGTGGCCACCTGGGAGGCCGACCTCGCCCGCTACCTGGACGACGCCGTCCACCTGGTGGGCGCCGACGGCTCGCCGCTGCTCCAGGGGCGCAGCCTGATCTACCGGTTCGCCGCAGCGGCCCCGCTGTGGACCGCCGCCTACGCCGGCGTCGGCGACCTGCCGCCCGGCCTGCTGCGCCGCGCCGCCAGCGGCATCCTGCGCCACTTCCACGACCGGGGCGCGCCCGACGCCGACGGGCTGCTCGGCCTCGGCTGGCACCACCCCTGGCCGGCGATGAAGCAGGACTACTCGGGCCCCGG
This sequence comes from Streptomyces sp. 3MP-14, assembly GCF_006334905.2. Classification (NCBI taxonomy): domain Bacteria; kingdom Bacillati; phylum Actinomycetota; class Actinomycetes; order Kitasatosporales; family Streptomycetaceae; genus Streptomyces; species Streptomyces sp. 3MP-14. Next base: position 4,648 of record NZ_VDLZ02000030.1, on the reverse strand, counting down.
CTCGCCCTACTGGGCCGCCAAGGGAATGCTGGGCCTCGCGCTGCCGGCCGAGCATCCGGTCTGGACCGCCGTCGAGCGGGAACTCCCGGTGGAACGCGGGGACTTCGCCCGGAGCGTCGAGGCCCCCGGCTGGCTGGCGGTCGGCCGGCGCGGCACCGGCGTGGTCACCGTGCTCAACCACGGCACCGACCACGCCGCCCCCGGCGACACCGTCGCCGACGCGCCCCTCTACGCCCGCCTCGGCTACTCGACGGCCACCGTTCCCCCGCTGGTCGGGAAGACCGTGGACGATCCGGTGGACAACGCCGTGGTGCTGCTCGACGCCGCCGGGCGCGCCACCCATCGCACCGGGTTCACCGTCCGGGGGAGCGGCACCGGTCCCGGCGGGGTGACGTTCGCCGTCTCCGGCGGCCCCGTGCACTGGGTGACCCCGGCCCCCGAGGCGGGGCCCGACCACGGCTCGGGCCGCGCCGGCGAGGCCACCGTCGCCGGCCGCCTCACCGTGGCCTCCGTGCTGCGCGACGGGTGTGAACTCCGGCTGCTGCGCTTGGAGTTCGTGGACCCCGCCGTCGTCGCGCTGCGGCTCGGCGGCTGGCCCCTGGCGGCCGCCGAGCCGCCCGCAGCCGGGCCGGGCGCCACGGCCCGGACGGCGCGGCTGCGGTCGGCCGTCGAGCCGCTGCGCGGCCTCGCCGAGGCCGGCGTGCTGCGCGAGCGGGACACCGGCCCGCTCGGCCGGCACACCGCCGTGCCGTGGGCCGCCACGGCGGGCCCGCCGGCCGCCACGGCGGGCCCGCCGGCCGCCGGCGCGGTGCTGGCGGCCCTGGTCACCCTCGAACGGGCGGACGCCGAGGGGGCGTTGCCCCGCCCGAGGCTGGACGTCGCCGCCGACCACGTCACCGTTCACTGGCCGTCCGGGCCGCCCACCGAGATCCCGCTCTGAGCGCACCGCGCGGGCGGGCGGCCGCCGCGCGTCCGCGCCGCCGCGCGTCCGCGCCGCCGCGCGTCCGCGCCCCCGCCCGTCCGCGCCGCCGCGCGAGGGCGCATGGACAGGGCGCGCGTTGGGGAGTTAGCGTGCTGGGGCGGCCGTCGAGGCCGGTCGTCGAGCGCGGGTCCCGGTTCCGGGGCGCGCGCGTTCCGCCGAAGGGGGGCACCGTGAGAGCGCACGAAGCGCCCGCCGTGTCCCGCTCGTTGACCCGGCGGCTGCCCATCGACCTGGTCCGCTCCGCCAGTTCGCTCTGTCGCTGACGCCACGGACCTCCCCGCGCCCTGCCGCCCGGTCGGCTCCGTCGACCCGGTGAGCCGTTCCGCGAGCCGTTCCGCGCCGCCCGCCCGCCGCGTCGTTCACGCGCCGCGCCGTGCCGTCGACCGGCGCGCCCTGAGGTCCGCCGCTCCGCACGCTCCCTCGACCGGCATGTCCCCCTCGACCGGCAAGTGAGGCCACTCCCATGCCCCGTTCCTCCGTGTCGTTCCCCGGCTCCTCCTATCCCCTCCATCTCGCCGTCGCCCTGGACGGCGCCGGCTGGCACCCGGCGGCCTGGCGGGAACAACGGGCCCGCCCCGACGCCCTGTTGACCGCCCGCTACTGGGCCGACCTGGTGGCCACGGCCGAGTCCGGGCTGCTGGACTTCGTCACCATCGAGGACGCGCTGTCGCTCCAGTCCACCCTCCCCGACGGCCCCGACGGCCGGACCGACCGGGTGCGCGGCCGGCTGGACGCGGTGCTGATCGCCTCCCGGATCGCCCCGTTGACCCGCCACATCGGTCTGGTCCCGACCGCGACCACCACCCACACCGAGCCCTTCCACATTTCCAAGGCGATCGCCACCCTGGACCACGTCAGCGAGGGCCGCGCCGGCTGGCGGGTGCAGGTCTCGCGCCCGGCGGAGAACCGGCACTTCGGCCGCCGGGAGGTCGGCCCCGTCAGCCTCACCGCCCCCGAAGGGCCCGGGGTCAGGGCCTATGTCGAGGAACACTTCGCCGAGGCCGAGGACTTCGTCGAGGTCGCCCGCCGGCTGTGGGACAGCTGGGAGGACGACGCCGAGATCAGGGACGCCGCCACCGGCCGCTTCGTCGACCGAACCCGGCTGCACACCGTCGACTTCGAGGGCCGCTGGTTCCGGGTGCGCGGCCCCGGCATCGTGCCGCGCCCGCCGCAGGGCCAGCCGCTGGTGACGTTGCTGGCCCACGGCGGCCCGCCCTACCGGCTCGGCGCCCGCACGGCCGACGTCATCTTCACCACCCCGCACGGCGTGGACGACGTCCGCGCCTCCGTCGCCGAGATCCGCGCCGCGCAGGAGGTGGCCGGGCGGGCGGACGCCACGCTGCACGTGTTCGCCGACATCGTGGTCCTCCTCGGCGAGACCCAGGCCGCCGCCGACGAGCGGGCGGCGCGCCTGGCGGAGCGGGCGGGGGAACCGTTCACCAGCGACGCGCCGATCTTCGTCGGCACCGCGTCGGCGCTGGCCGACACCCTGCTGGAGTGGCAGCGCGCCGGGCTGACCGGCTACCGCCTGCGCCCGGCGGTGCTCCCCGACGACCTCGACGCGGTGGTCGGCGCGCTGGTGCCCGAGCTGCGGCGGCGCGGCGTGTTCCGGGGCTCCTACGCGCCGGAGAGCCTGCGGGCCCGCCTCGGCCTGCCCCGCCCGGCCAACCGCTACGCCACGGCCAACCGCCCCGCCACGGCCGCCCGTTGACCGCCGACGTGACCCCGCCGACCTCGTTGACCGCCAGCCGTAACCCGTTGACCTCAGGACTGGACGAGAGACCATGACCGAGCCGACACAGCCCCGCAAGCGGATCATCCTGGGCGCCTTCCTCAGCGGCGTCAACCACCACACCCTCTGGTCGGCCCCGCAGGCCGGCAGCCAGATCGCGTTCTCCTCGTTCCGGCACCTGGCCCGGACGGCCGAGCGCGGCCGGTTCGACTTCTTCTTCCTCGCCGAGGGGCTCGCGCTGCGCGAGCGGCTGGGGCGGGTCTTCGACCAGGACGTGGTCGGCCGCCCCGACACCCTCCCGGTGCTGGCCGCGCTGGCCGCCGTCACCGAACACCTGGGCCTGGTGGGCACCCTCAACACCACCTTCAACGAACCCTACGAGCTGGCCCGCCAGTTGAGCAGCCTGGACCATCTCTCGGGCGGGCGCGCCGGGTGGAACGTGGTCACCTCCTTCGACGCGTTCACCGGGCAGAACTTCCGGCGCGGCGGCTATCTGCACCGGGACGACCGCTATGTCAGGGCCGACGAGTTCCTGGCGGCGACCCACCGGCTGTGGGACACCTGGGCCAAGGACGCGATCGTCGCCGACCAGGAGACCGGCCGGTTCCTCAACCGGCCCGAGGGCGACGGGGGCGGCGACGGCGGGGTCGGCGCGTTCGCCTTCGCCGGCGAACAGTTCGACATCTCCGGCCACTTCACCACCCCGCGCTCGCCGCAGGGCCGGCCGGTGATCCTCCAGGCGGGCGTCTCGCCCGGCGGCCGGGACTTCGCGGTCCGGCGCTCCGACGCCATCTTCTCGCCCTACCACCAGCTCGACGAGGCCAGGGAGTTCTACCGGGACATCCAGCGCCGCGCCGCCCGGGCCGGCCGGCCGCCCGGCGCGGTCAAGGTTCTGCCCTCCGCGTCCTTCGTCCTCGGCGACAGCGAGGCGGACGCCGTCGAACGGCACCGGCACATCGCCCGCCAGCAGGTCACGGGCCGGACCGCGCAGATCCTGCTGGAGGCCGTCTGGAACCGCGACCTCTCCGGCTACGACCCCGACGGGCCGCTGCCCGACATCGACCCCGACCCCGAGGGGCCGCCCGTGATCCAGGGCCGCGCCCGCGTCCACCAGGACGCCCACCGGACCGTCGCCGAGTGGCGCCAACTGGCGGAGGCGAACGGCTACTCGCTGCGCGACCTGGCGATCCATGTCTTCGGCCGCACCGAGTTCGTCGGCACGCCCCAGCAGGTGGCCGACCAGCTCGACGCGTTCGTCCAGAACGACGGCTCCGACGGCTTCATCCTCGGCTCCCATCTGACGCCCACCGGCCTGGACGAGTTCGTGGACCGGGTCGTCCCCCTTCTCCAGGAGCGCGGCGCCCTGCGCACGGAGTACACGGGCGCCACCCTCCGCGAGAACCTCGGCCTCCCTGACCCGACCCCGACCCCGGCCCAACACCCCACCCCCTGAGCGTAGTTGATTGGTTCTGATCGATTCGGTGTGAGGCGGTTGACCTTCGGTGGCCGCCGTTCGACGGTGAACGGGACGCCACCGCCCGGCCGAAGCCCGGCCGGGCGGTGGTAGGCCCCCCACGCACCGCCCGTCCGCGGACGACGGAAGCGGTGCGCCTCACCTCAGGAGTCGCCTCATGCACCTTCGACACCCTCAGCGCCCGCAGGGCACCGCTCGCGGCACCGGATCACGGCGCCGCTGGCGCCTCGCCGCGCTCCTCGGACTGGCCCTGCTCATCCCGTTCCTCACCGGCCACTCGGCCCAGGCGGAGCCCGTGACCGTCCCCAACGGAACCCAGTTCACCGACACCGCCGGCAACCCGCTGCACGCGCACGGCGGCGGCATCCTCGAAGTCGACGGCTACTACTACTGGTTCGGCGAGAACCGGCACGACGACAACAACGGCTTCCGCTATGTCTCCGCCTACCGTTCCACCGAC
>NZ_VDLZ02000002.1:0-526989 GCF_006334905.2 Streptomyces sp. 3MP-14 | reverse complement strand
GCCCGGAGCGCTTCGTCCCGATGCTCAACGCGGCCCGCTCGCCCACGTTCTACGAGTTCGACTCGATGGACCTGCTGCGGCTCTACCGGGAGATGGACGACCGCGACGAGGAGGCCGTCGTCGTCTATGCGGAAACTACCACCACCCCTCACCAAACTCACCGATAACGACCCACCAATAACAAACGCAAATTCACCAAATAACAGGAAGCCCCGTGATCCCGTTGATCATGCTGCCGTGCTTCCATTCGAGATCCGTCTCGGGAACAGCGAGTTTGAGGCTGGGCAGTCGATCGAGTACCGCCGTGATGGCTTCCTGTAGTTCGACACGCGCGAGGTGGGCCCCGATGCAGTAGTGGGGGCCATGACCGAAAGCGAGATGAGGTGCGGCAGGACGGTCCAGCATCAGGGTGTCGGGCTGAGAGAAGACCGCCGGGTCGCGGTTGGCAGCGCCGAGGACGACGATAACGGGTTCGCCGGCGCGGATGGCGACACCGTCGAGTTCGACGTCTTCGGTGGCGTAGCGGGCAAAGGAGAAGCCGCTGAGGATGGGGACGTAGCGGAGGAGTTCTTCGACGGCCTGAGGGACGAACTCCGGTTTGTTTCTGAGGAGTTCGAGTTGCTCGGGATGGCAGAGCAGCGTGGCCAGGAAGTTGGCGATCTGATGTGAGGTGGTGACAAAGCCCGCGTTCAGGATGTCGGCCGTGAGGGCGAACATCTCGTTCTCGGTGATCCGGCCTTCCTCGTCGCAGGCGCGTACGAGGGTGGTGAGCATGTCGTCTCGGGGATGCTCGCGACGTTCCTGGAACATTCCGGCGAGGTGGTGGAAGAAGTCCTCGACGCGTTGGCGAACCGTCTGGCCCGGGATGTCGTTGGCGAAGATGGTGTCGGCCCACATCCAGAAGTTGTCGTGGTCTTCGGGAGGTGCGCCGAGGATTTCGCAGATGATGGTGGTGGGGACGGGGATGGCGAACTGCCGGAGCAGGTCGGCGGGTTGACCGGCCTCCAGGATGGCGTCGAGGCGTTCGTTGGCGACGTCCCTGACGCGGCTGCGGATGGGTTCCATGCTGCGGGCGCTGAAGTGCCGTCCGACGATGGATCGGAGACGGGTGTGCTGGGGCGGGTCGAGGGAGAAGAGCCCTCCGGTGACTCGTGCTTCGTCGCGCATTCGGGGCTGGTCGCGGTCGGTGCCGGCGGCGATCGAGAAGCGAGGGTCGGACAGGACCGTCTGGACGTCGGCATGGCGGGTGGCCAGCCAGGCGTCGTCGCCGTGGGGCAGCCGGACGCGGGTGGGCGGCTGTCGGCGCAGCTCGGTGTAGGCGGGGTGGAGGGTGAAGCCGTGGTTGGTCGGGAAGGGGCAGTGTCGCTGCTCCTGGGCTTCGGGCACGGTGTTGTCTGGTCTTCCTGTGAGGAATGGCTACCCGTGTTCTGGGAGTGCCGGGCCGTTCCCCAGTATCGACAGCGGGGCGGGGTGGCCGCGGGTGCACCGGGCAGGATCACCCCATCAGGTGGTGGAGCGCGGGCCGGGCGGCCCCAACCTGAGGGTTGTGCGGTTGGGACCCGGAGTTGCGCTGACGGCGGTCAGGCGGCGAAGCCCACGTTGGTGACGTACTCGTACTGGCCCCACTGCGATCCCAGATCGACGATCTGCTCGATCCATGCGTCGTCCAGGGCCTGGTCGTTGCCGGCGGCCCAGGCCTCGACGATGGCTCCCCAGCGGCGGATGTTGAGGGTGCGGAACTCCACGACGCGTTGGTGGGGAGGGCGCACGCCGGACTGGTTGAGCGGATGGATCTCCACGCGCGTGCCTCGGCCCTCGCGGTTCAGGCGGGCGAGGAGGTAGCGGGCGACGTTCTGGCGACGGACCGCGCGATAGGCGGTGTCGATGCGTGTGAGGTTGCGTTGGGTGGGGTTGCGCGTGCCGGCCAGCCACGCCTTGAGGGTGCGATCGGTGACGGTCAGTCCTGCCTCGCGTGCGGCGGCGCGGGCTCGGGATGTCCGGGTGAGGTAGTGCAGGCGGGCCAGCAGACCACGGCGCGTTGTGACGGGGGATGCGATGAAGTCGGCGAGGGCGTCGAGTTGGCGTGCGACGGCCTCGAATCCCTTGATTCCCTGGGCGCCGTATTTGCCGAAATCGATGGTGCGCTCGGGCACGTTGTCCTCTTCCCCGGTCAGTTCTCGTCGATGTGGTCATCGGTGTGTTCGGCGGCGGCCTGGTCGAAGGGCTCGTTGCCGATCGGGTAGACGTCCTTGACCTTCACCTCGGATACCCCTCGGCCCTCCGGGAAGACTCTGGGCCAGTCGCCGATGACATGGAGTTCGTCGGTGCCCATCGCTCGGACGACCGTGAGGCCGGCGTCGTGGGCCTTGAGGGCTTTGGTCCAGAGGTTCGCGAAGGCCTGGGAGCGGATGAGGTGCATCCAGTCGGGGCGGTACAGCTCCCGGTTGTAGTTGGACTCCCCCATGGTGGAGACGAACTTGGAGTACATCGCCTTCACGTATTCCAGTGTCACCTCGTCGTCCTGGGCGATGGCGCGGTCCCGGGCGTCCTTGAGGATGACGCGGAACTTCTCCAGCAGGTTCTCGGTGGCGCCGGAGGTGAACGACTCGTGGATCTCGGGGGGTTCGCACAGGCCGAGTTTGGGGCCGGACAGGCGCAGCAGCAGGCGGAGGGTGGGTTCGGTGACCCAGAGGGGGCCGGGTTCGTCGCGGTTGCCGATGGGGTTGGGCAGGTAGGCGCCGTGTTCCCAGGGGGGTGGGGTGATGAGGTGGACGCCGGCGCGGCGGCGGTCGTGTGTGCTGCCGATGGTGTGTTCCAGCTGTCCGATCGGCAGGTGTGTCTTGAGTGCGCTGAGGTAGGCACCGTTGATGTCGAGGGCGGTCACCTCGTGTACGCCGGTGGGTAGTTCGGGGCGGAACCACTTGGGGCGGGCTTCCCAGATCTGGTCGGCGCCGCGTGCGGACTGCTTTCGGAGGATGTCCGGAATCCAGGGGTGGGCGACGATGGCGTAGCGGCCGCCTTTGCGGCAGCTGTCGAGCAGGGCCATGGCGTCCGGGATGGCTCGCTTGACGAGGGCTGCGGTCGCTGCTTCGACGTCGCCCTGGTGTGTGGCGAGTGCGTCGGTCACGGCGGCCGCGATGGGGTCGGGTGAGGAACGGGGGCGGGAGGGCGTCCCGGTGTGGGGGGTGGCTCGGGGGCGGCGGGCAGCGGGCGGTGTCGGGGCGGGTGTGGGCGTGCGGCTCGCCGGTGGCTCGGCGGGGGCGCACTGGGTGGGGTCGAGGTGTTGGGGGAAGCCGGCGACCTGGTGGCGGGCGGGGCGCCCGCACAGGACGCATGGCTGGGGTTCGGTGAGGGCGTCGCCGTCGTCGGTGTGGGCATCCGGGGTGCGGACGTTGGTCTCCCCGCCCGTGGGGGGGCTGGCGTGGGGTGCCGGGGGTGCTTCCGGTGTGGCGGAGGGCGCTTCGTTCGCGGGTGGCGGGACCGGAGGCGCGAGCTTCTCGGCGAGGCCGTCGAGGAGGTAGGCGTACTTGGTTCTGACCTCTCCCACGGGGTCCCGGCCGGCCTCCCATCCGGTGACGGTGGACGGGCTGACGCCGAGGGCGCGTGCCACCTGGGCCTTGGACAGGCCGGCTCGCTCGCGCAGGTCGCGGCGCACGTGTGGCTCGGGGAGGGCGGCTTGGGGGGTGAGGGAGGCGAGCAGCGAGTCGATCGCGTCGAAGTCACTCATCGGGCCACGGGCTCTCGGGATGGCGGTGACGGGGTCGTGGGAGAGGTCCGGATCTGCGACACCTCACCTGTCTCCTGCCTTGACGTCTGAACGTGTCACGAAGTTACCAGCGTGCGGGGGCTGTGTCGGTGGCGGGCCAAACGTCCCGGGTGGTGGGGTGGGAGGGCTGGGCGGGTGGACGAGTGAGTCGTGGCGTGGGGTGGTTTCGGCAATACGTCGCGGGTTGGGGAGGTCGTATTCCGGTGTCTTGTGGGGGGCTTGGGCGGCGGACCATGCTCGATGGTGTCTGGTCTCCTCGGGCTGGGAGTGCCGCGTATGTCGTTCCAGGCTCTTCGGCAGACGGTTGACCGTTTGCTTCCTTCTTCTGATCCGGTTCGTTATGTCGCCGAGGACGGGACGCCGCTTCCCGTTCCGGATGGCGCGGAGATTCCCGCCGACGCGGTGTTGTTGGACGCTTTTCGGCGGATGGTGGTGGGGCGGCGTTTCGACGCGCAGGCGACGGTGTTGACGCGGCAGGGGCGGTTGGCGGTCTATCCGTCCAGTCGGGGGCAGGAGGCCTGCCAGATCGGCGCGGTGTTGGCGCTGCGGGAGGAGGACTGGCTCTTTCCGACGTATCGGGACTCGATGGCGTTGTTCGCGCGGGGGCTTGATCCGCTGGAGCTGCTGACGCTGTTGCGGGGTGAATGGCACTGCGGCTATGACCCGGTGGCCTGGCGTACCGCTCCGCAGTGCACTCCGCTTGCGACGCAGGCGCCGCACGCGGTCGGTCTGGCCGAGGCGTTGCGGCGGCGGGGTCGGGGTGGGGTGGTGTTGGCGTTGGTCGGTGACGGCGGGACGAGTGAGGGCGATTTCCACGAGGCGTTGAACTTCGCGGGGGTGCTCGGGGCGCCGGTGGTTTTCCTGGTGCAGAACAATCGCTATGCGATTTCGGTTCCGCTGGAGCGGCAGTCGGCGGCGCCGGCGTTGGCGTTGCGGGGGGTGGGGTGTGGGGTGCCGTCGGAGCAGGTGGACGGGAACGATCTGGTGGCGACGCTGGCGGTGGTGTCGGCGGCGGTGGAGCGGGCTCGGGCGGGGCGGGGGCCTTCGTTGATCGAGGCGCACACGTATCGGATCGAGCCGCACACGAACGCGGATGACGCGGGGCGGTATCGGGACGAGGAGGAGGTCGCCCGGTGGCGGGCGGCTGATCCGGTGGTGCGGTTGGAGCGGTATCTGCGGCATCGGAGGCTGCTGACGGATCGGGAGGTGGCGGACGCGCAGCAGGAGGCGGAGCGGGCGGCGGAGGCGCTGCGGGCGGGCCTGGGTGGGCCGTTGGCGGGTGATCCGTTGGAGCTGTTCTCGCATGTGTTCGCCGAGCCGACGCCGCAACTGGTCGAGCAGCGGGCGTGGTTGGCGGCGGAGTTGGCCGCCTCGGACGGCGACGACGGTGCCGGCGGCGACAGCGACGGTGTGGGGCTGGAGGGACGGTCGGGATGACGACGGTGACCATGGCGCGGGCGTTGAACTCCGCGCTGCGCGAGGCGCTGCGGGCGGATGACGACGTGCTGGTGTTCGGCGAGGACGTGGGGCCGCTGGGCGGGGTGTTCCGGATCACGGACGGGCTGACCCGGGAGTTCGGGCAGGAGCGGTGTTTTGACACGCCGTTGGCGGAGGCGGGCATCGTGGGGGTGGCGGTGGGCCTGTGCATGGGGGGCTTCCGGCCGGTGGTGGAGATGCAGTTCGACGCGTTCGGCTATCCGGCGTTCGAGCAGATCGCCTCGCATGTGGCGAAGACGCGGAACCGGACGCGGGGGCGGCTCTCCCTGCCGATGGTGATTCGGGTTCCGTTCGGTGGCGGGATCGGGGGCGTGGAGCATCACAGCGATTCCAGTGAGGCGTACTACGCGCACACGCCGGGGCTGAAGGTGGTGACGCCGGCGACGGTGGAGGACGCGTACTGGCTGTTGCGGGACGCGGTGGACGATCCCGATCCGGTGGTGTTCCTGGAGCCGAAGCGGCTGTACTGGTCGCGGGGTGAGGTGAGCACGGAGCGGCGGGCGGTGGAGCCGTTGGGGCGGGCGGTGGTGCGGCGGGCGGGGCGGGACGTCACGGTGGTGGCGTATGGGCCGGCGGTTCCGGTGGCGTTGGAGGCGGCGCGTGAGGCGGCGCGCGGTGGGGTGGATCTGGAGGTGGTGGATCTTCGGTCGTTGGTGCCGCTGGATGACGCGACGGTGATGGCGTCGGTGCGGCGGACGGGGCGTTGTGTGGTGGTGCAGGAGGCGCAGGGCTTCGCGGGGGTGGGCGCGGAGGTGGCGGCGCGGGTGCAGGAGCGGTGTTTCCACTCGTTGGCGGCGCCGGTGTTGCGGGTGGCGGGGTTTGACATTCCGTATCCGCCGCCGGCGGTGGAGCGGGTGCATCTGCCGAGTGTGCGGCGGATTCTCGGTGCTGTTGCCCGGCTTCAGTTCGATGACGAGCCGGATCTGACGCACGGGGTGGCGGGGGTGGTCTCGTGAGCGGCGACGGAGCGGGGGGTCGGCGGGTCTTTCGGCTTCCGGATCTGGGTGAGGGGCTGACGGAGGCGGAGGTGCTGGGCTGGCGGGTGGCGGTGGGCGAGAGCGTGGTGACGGACCAGGTGGTCGCGGAGGTGGAGAGTGCGAAGGCGGCGGTGGAGATTCCGGTGCCGTTCGCGGGGCGGGTGGTGACGTTGCACGCGGGGGTGGGTGAGCGGGTCGAGGTGGGTGGGCCGTTGGTGACGATCGAGGGGGGAGACGGGGCCGGGGTCAGGGCGGAGGCCGTTGCCGGGGCCGGGCCGGAGGTGGCGCGGGAGGAGGTCTCCGGGGCGGAGTCGGGGTCGGGGCCGGTGCTGGTGGGCTATGGGACGGTGCCGGTGGCCGACGTGCCGCGGGACGCGCTGGCGCCTCGGGCGATCTCGCCGTTGGTGCGGCGGATGGCGGCGGAGAACGGGCTGGATCTGGCGGCGTTGTCGCGGGAGGCGCCGCACGGGGTGGTGCGGCGGCGGGATGTGGAGGCCGCGCTGGCGGACCGGTCCCCGGAGTCGTCGGCGGCGTCAACGTCGGCGGCGGTGGAGGAACGGGTGCCGTTGCGGGGTGTCGGGCGGGCGATGGCGGAGCGGGTGACCCGCAGTCGGCGGGAGATCCCGGACGCCTCGGTGTGGGTGGATGTGGACGCGACGGAGCTGCTCGCGGTGCGGGACCAACTGCGCGCTGCGGCGCCGGAGTTGGGCATCGGTCTGCTGGCGCTGGTGGCGCGGGTGTGTGTGGCGGGGCTGGCGCGGTTCCCTGAGCTGAACGCGCGGGTGGACGCGCGGCGCGGGGAGCTGGTGCGGCTGCGGGGCGTGCACCTGGGGTTCGCGGCGCAGACGCCGCGCGGGCTGGTGGTGCCGGTGGTGCGTGACGCGCAGCGGCTGTCGACGGCGGAGTTGGCGGCCGAGCTGCGGCGGCTGGGTGAGGCGGCGCGCGGGGGCACGCTGTCGGCGGAGGCGATGGCGGGCGGCACGTTCACGGTCAACAACTACGGGGTGTTCGGGGTGGACGGGGCGACGCCGATCATCAACCATCCGGAGGCGGCCATGCTCGGCATGGGGCGGGTCGTTCAGCGGCCATGGGTGGTCGACGGTGCGCTGGCGGTGCGCTGGGTGACGCAGCTGTCGATCACCTTCGATCACCGGGTGTGTGACGGGGGGACGGCCGGCGGGTTCCTCCGGTTCGTCGCCGACCATGTGGAACGGCCGGCGCTGCTGACGGCGCGGCTGTGAGGACGAAGGGAGACGGCCATGGCGGGTGAGACGGGCGCGGCGTCGGGTGTGGTGTGCCGCCGCGAGGGGGGCGTGGCGGTGATCGCCCTGGCCCGCCCGGAGGTGGGCAACGCGTTGGACAGTCCCATGCGGCGGGCGCTGTTGGCGGCCGTGGAGGAGGTGGCGGCGGCGGGCCCGGCGGTGCGGGCGGTGGTACTGACGGGGCGGGGCGGGACGTTCTGCGCCGGCCAGGACCTGAGGGAGCACGCGGCGGCGTTGGAGGACGATCCGGGGTCGGCGTTCCGCTGTCTTGAGGAGGAGTACAACCCGCTGGCGCGGGCGCTGTGGGGTCTGGAGCAGCCGCTGGTGGTGGCCGTGGAGGGGGCGTGTGTGGGGGCGGGGCTGGGGTTGGCGTTGACGGGTGATGTGCGGGTGGTCGGGGAGGGTGCGACGTTCGCGACGGCGTTCGCTGGGGTGGGGCTGGCGGCCGACTCGGGGTTGAGCGTGTCGTTGGCGCGGGCGGTCGGTCCCTCGCGGGCGGGGGCGTTGTTCCTGTTGGGCGAGCGGTTCGACGCCGGGCAGGCCGAGGCGTGGGGGCTGGCGCACCGGGTGGTGCCGGCCGGCACGGCGGAGCGGGAGGCGTTGGCGGTCGCCGAGCGGCTGGCGGGCGGGCCGACGGCGGCGTTCCGGGAGATCAAGCGGCTGCTGCGGTCCGAGCCCGAGCCGGACTGGGCGGGCGCGTTGGTCAGGGAGACGGCGGCGCAGACCCGGCTGGGTGTCACGACTGATCATCGGGCGGCCGTCGAGGCGTTTCTGGCGCGTCGGCGGCCCACCTTCGAGGGGCGGTGAACCGGCATGGAGCGTCGGGTGGTTGACGGGCGGCTGGTTGACGGGCGACGGCCCGGGGACGGGGAGGAGTTCGCGGAGGGGCAGGCTCGTTTCGAGGAGACGATCGCCGCGGACCAGCGGGTGGAGCCGCGTGACTGGATGCCGGAGGCGTACCGGGCCACGTTGGTGCGGCAGATCGCGCAGCACGCGCACTCGGAGATCATCGGGATGCAGCCGGAGGGCGAGTGGATCACGCGCGCGCCGTCGCTGCGCCGGAAGGCGATCCTGTGGGCGAAGGTGCAGGACGAGGCGGGGCACGGGTTGTATCTGTACGGGGCGGCGGAGACGCTGGGCGCGGACCGGGCGGAGTTGACGCGGGCGCTGGTGGAGGGCCGGCAGAAGTACTCGTCGATCTTCAACTATCCGACGTTGACGTTCGCGGATGTCGGGGTGATCGGCTGGCTGGTGGACGGGGCGGCGATCTGCAACCAGGTGCCGTTGTGCCGCACGTCGTACGGGCCCTATGCGCGGGCCATGGTGCGGGTCTGCAAGGAGGAGTCGTTCCATCAGCGGCAGGGCTTCGAGCTGCTGTGGACCATGATGCGGGGCACCCGGGCGCAACGGGCCATGGTGCGGGAGGCGGTGGACCGCTGGTGGTGGCCGACGTTGATGATGTTCGGGCCGCCGGACGCGGCGTCGCCCAACTCGGCGCGGTCGATGGCGTGGCGGGTCAAGCGGCACTCCAACGACGAGCTGCGGCAGCGTTTTGTCGACATGACGGTGCCACAGGCGGAGCGGTTGGGCGTGACGCTGCCCGACGAGCGGCTGCGGTGGAATCCGGAGCGAGGGCACTACGACTTCGGGGCGCCGGACTTCGCCGAGTTGGCGCGGGTGATCGCCGGGGACGGGCCGTGCAACGCGGAGCGGGTGCGGCGGCGTGCGGCGGCGCACGAGGAGGGCGCGTGGGTGCGGGCGGCCGCGCGGGCGCACGCTGCGCGGCGGGGTGAGTGAGGTGGCCGGGGTGGCGGAGGAGTGGCCGCTGTTCGAGGTGTTCCTGCGGGGCCGGCGGGGGTTGAACCATGTGCATGTGGGGTCGTTGCGGGCGGCGGACGCCCGCATGGCGCTGACCCACGCGCGTGACCTGTACACGCGGCGGAACGAGGGCGTCAGCATCTGGGTGGTGCGCTCGGCGGACGTGACGGCGTCGGCGCCCGAGGAGCGGGACCCGTTCTTCGACCCGAGCGGCGACAAGGTCTATCGGCATCCGACGTTCTATGACATTCCCGATGACGTTCCGCACATCTGACGGTGCGGGTGCGAGGCGGCAGGGAGGTGGGAGCGGCATGAGCGGCGACGTCTGGGGCGAGCCGGAGGCGGACGGTGCACCGGCCGGCGGTGCGCGGTGGGCGTTCGGCACGGGGTTCGCCGATCCGCTGCACGGGGTGGACACGGCCGTGCCGGCGGGGGTGGACGGGGCGGAGCTGGCGCGGGTGTGTGTGGCGTTGGCGGATGACGCGCTGGTCGGCGCGCAGCGGCTCGCGGAGTGGGTGACGTGGGCGCCGGAGATCGAGATCGAGTTGGCGTTGGCGAACGTCGGTCTCGACCTGCTGGGTCAGGCGCGGCTGCTGTACACGCGGGCGGGGCAGGTGGACGGCAGCGGGCGTGACGAGGACGCGTTCGCGTTCGCGCGGTCTGCACCGGAGTTCCGCTGTCTGCGGCTGGCGGAACTGCCGCGCGGGGACTTCGCGTTCACGGTGCTGCGGCTGCTGGTGCTGTCCTCGGCGCGGCTGGCGGTGCTGGAGCGGCTGGCGGGGGCGGCCGATCCGGTGCTGGCCGCGGTGGCGGGGCGGGGGGTCGCGGAGGTGGCGTATCACCGGCTGTTCGCGGCGGAGTGGGTGGTGCGGCTGGGTGACGGCACGGCGGAGTCGCGGCGGCGGCTGCGGCGGGCGGTGGTGGAGGTCGAGCCGTGGCTGGGCGAGGTCGTGGACGACCGGGTGGGGGCGGGGTGGGGCGTGGCGGCGGGCGCGGTGCGGGCGGCGTGTGCGCGGGACTGGCGGCGGGTGGGCGAGGAGGCGGGGGTGCGGCTGCCGCTGCCGGCGCCGTGGGACGGGGCGCCGGGTGGCAGGGCGGGGGTGCACACGGAGCATCTGCCGGTGCTGCTGGCCGAGTTGGGGTCGGTGGCGCGTGCGCATCCCGGGGCGACGTGGTGACGGGCGCGGCGGCGGAGCTGGCGTGGCGGGTGGCGGGCGGGGTGCCGGACCCGGAGCTGCCGATGGTGACGCTGGGCGATCTGGGCATGGTGCGCGGGGTGGAGTGCGACGCGGCGGGCGGGGTGGTGGTGCGGCTGGCGCCGACCTATGCCGGGTGTCCTGCGCTGGCGGAGATCCGGGCGGATGTGGCGGCGGCGCTGGCGGCGGCGGGGTTCGGGCCGGTGCGGGTGGTGACGGTGTGGTCGCCGCCGTGGACGACGGAGTGGATCAGCGCGGCGGGGCGCCGGAAGTTGGCGGACGCCGGGATCGCGCCGCCGGGCCCGGTGCCGGCGCGCGGGGGCGGCCCGGTGCCGCTGGTGTTGGGCGCGAGGCGTCCGGCGGTGGCGTGTCCGCGCTGTGGCGGGCGGGAGACGGAGGAGGTGTCACGGTGCGGGGCGAGCCTGTGTACGGCGCTGTGGCGGTGCCGGGTGTGCCGGGAGCCGTTCGAACATCTGCGGGAGGTGTGATGGGCCCGGCGGCGGGGCGCGGCGTGTTCCATCGGCTGCGGATCGGGCGGGTGGAGCGGCTGTGCGGGGACGCGGTGGCGGTGACGTTCGACGTGCCGGCCGAGCTGGCCGGGGTGTTCGCGTTCGCGCCGGGGCAGTGGCTGACGGTGCGGCGATGGGTGGACGGCCGGGAGGAGCGGCGTTCCTACTCGGTGTGCGCGCCGGTGGGGGCGGCGCCCCGGATCGGGGTGCGGCTGGTGCCGGGCGGGCTGGTGTCCACGTGGTTGGTGCGGGAGGCGGCGCCCGGCGACGAGGTGGAGGTGGCGCCGCCGGCGGGGACGTTCACGCCGGATCTGTCGGTGCCCGACCACCATGTGCTGGTGGCGGCGGGGTCGGGGGTGACGCCGATGGTGTCGATCGCCGGGTCGGTGCTGGCGCGCTGCCCGGGCGCGCGGGTGACGCTGCTGTACGGGAACCGGGCGAGCGACTCGGTGATGTTCGTGGACGAGCTGGCCGAGTTGAAGGACGCGTTCCCCACCCGGTTCCAGCTGGTGCATGTGCTGTCGCGGGAGCCGAGGGAGGTCGACGTGCTGTCGGGGCGGCTGGACGGGCCGCGTCTTGAGGTGTTGGCGCGGGCGTTGCTGGACCCGGGGGTCGCGCACCGGTGGTGGCTGTGCGGGCCGCTGCCGATGGTGGACCAGGCGCGGCGGACGCTGGCCCGGCTGGGGGTGGACGGGGCCCGGGTGCGGGGCGAGCTGTTCCACGCGGCGGACGAGGAGCCGCCGCCGGCCGTGCGACGCGCGGAGAGGCCGGCCGTGCCGGCCGGGGAGCCGGCGAGCCGGGTGACGGTCCTGCTGGACGGGCGGGCCACGACGGTGGAACTGCCTCGCGGGCAGCGGGTGTTGGACGGGGCGCAGCGGGCCAGGCCGGAGCTGCCGTTCGCGTGCCGGGGCGGGGTGTGCGGCACGTGCCGGGCGCGGGTGACGGCGGGGCGGGCGGCGATGCGGCGGAACTTCGCGTTGGAGCCGGCGGAGGTGGCCGCCGGCTATGTGCTGACCTGCCAGGCCGTGCCGGAGACGGAGGCGGTGACGCTGGACTACGACGGGTGAGGGCGTGGTCGGCGGGCCTGCCCGGGCCGTCGTTCAGCCGAGGAAGCCGAGCCGGACCTGGTGGCGCGGGTTGTCGCCGTTGGTGTCCGCCAACCTCCGTAAGGGCAACCATGAGCCGACCCGCGTCCGCCTCCCGGAACGGACGCCGAGACCCAGCGAACTCCTCATCCGCCGGCCGTGGGTTCGAGCCCCGCCTGCCCCACCCTCTCGCCCCTTCTAAGCGGCGCCGTGACCTGGCGGTTTCCCCTGACGCGGGAGTCACAGGCTCTGACAAGCCGAGCAAGGGCGCCCATCGACACGTCGCCGAACACGGCTTCCGCTCGCTGTTCAGGGTCCTCAAGGCCCGGATGATGGCCTTCGCCGACCCGACGCGTGGCCTCCCGGTGGATCGCAGCGCGGCTGAAGCCACAGGCCCTGCGGGAGGACCGCATCCTCGACGAGATCCACGCCACCGGTGGCGACGTCCGGCGCCGCTGTGACCTCTTCGGCCTCTCGATCACTGGAGCCCTCCGATACGCCGCCACCATCGAGCACCCCGACCTGGCTGGTGGGGTTGGTGACGGCGCCGACGCCAAGGCCCAGGGGTAGCGAAGGCACCCGAGTGAGCGGCCGTGACGAGCGACTGCGATCGTGGGGGCCATGGGTGAACTGGTGGAGCGAGTCGACGAGCGGGACCAAGTGCTGGAAATCGTCGACCGGGGCGAGGCGATCCGGCACGAGTGGCTGCATCGCGTCGCCACGGTTGTCTGCCGCGATACCGCCGGACGGACCCTCGTGCATCGTCGTCCCGACAACGCGTCCCGCTTCCCGGGGAAGCTCAACTGGATGCTCGGCGGCGCGGCCGAAGTCGGCGAGTCGTACGAGGAAGCGGCGGCCCGCGAACTGGCGGAAGAACTCGGCGTTCGAGCAGCCCCTCGATTCGTATTCAAGTTCCTGTGCGCGGGCGTGATCAGCCCCTACTGGCTCGGCCTTCACGAGGCCGTGGTCGAGGCGCCTGTGCAACCTGATCCAGGTGAAGTCGCCTGGCACGGCTGGCTGTACGAGCGGGAACTTGAAGACCTCGTCCGTCAGCAGGACTTCGTGCCGGACGCCCGTGAGGCATTCGACCGGTATCGCGCCTTCAAACAGCCGACTCGACCCCTGGGTTAGGCTCGCCATACGTTTCCGGTCTCGCCCACCACCGCCGCGCGGTGGGCCGGCCGCTCGCCCTTCCCCTTGAGGACGCGTACGCGGCGTAGACCCCGATCTGGTAGTTCTCGACTCGGCCGGCCGTCCCGGAGTACTGCCGCTGCACGCCCGCAGAGGTGATGCCCTTCTTCGAGAAACCGGTGTCGTCCACGATCACAACCCCGTCCGGGGTGCCGAGGCGCTCGGCGACGCACTACTGCGGGCAGTCCCGGACCGCGTCAGCGCCCCAGGAAGCGCCGTTCAGCAGATGCTGGAAGCCGGCCGGTCCACGGTGCCCCGCGTACTCGGCCAATGGCCAACCGTTCTTCCGCTCCACCGGAGCCAGCAGACCATGCACGCAGTCCCGCATACGCCACCGCAGATCCACCCGCGAGAACAGCCCCGCCACACGGGCGAACAACGACTCCAACTGCCCAGCCCACAGGCCACAGGCCAGTTTCATTCATCCCCACCATGCCTGGAACAACGAAGCCGACCAGCTCGGGCAACGATTTCTCACGGGAGTACGCTCGCTCGATCGCTCCCAGGTCTGTGTCGTGCATAGCCTCTCCAATCCGGTCGCACAGGATACGGAGAATCGGCGGCATCACCCTGGGGAAGGGCTTAGCTACCCCAGGAAGCTGAGCCGGACCTGGCGGCGTGGGTTGTCGCCGTTGGTGTCGACGACGCACACGGACTGCCAGGTGCCGAGGGCGAGTTGGCCGTCGACGACGGGCAGCGTGGCGTGCGGCGGGACGAGGGCGGGCAGCACGTGGTCGCGGCCGTGGCCCGGGCTGCCGTGGCGGTGCCGCCAGCGGTCGTCGGCCGGCAGCAGGTCGCGGAGCGCGCCCAGCAGGTCGTCGTCGCTGCCGGCGCCGGTCTCGATGAGGGCGATGCCGCAGGTGGCGTGCGGGGTGAACACGTTGAGCAGCCCGTCCCGGCCGGCGGCGACGTCCCGCAGATAGGCGGCGCACTCCCCCGTCAGGTCGTGGACGGCCTCGTGGGAGCCGGTGGTGATGTCGATCAGGCGGCTGTCGAAGGCGTGGGTCATGCCGTCCATGGTCGGGGGTGGCGCGGGTCGGGGCGGTGGCGGGGGGCGGCGTGTCGCGGTGCCCCGCGGGCTCGGGGAACGCGGCGTCGCCGTCGGCCGGGCCGGGAGACGCGCCCCTGGCAGCCGCCACTCGCGCAACGACCAAGGCCCGCTGCTCAGTCAACGCTCCGCTCTGAGCCTGCTCTTGGGCGTGCTGGTAGGAGTCGGCGCCGGAACCTTGGCCGCCCTCGGAGGCGCCAACCCGGCAACCGCCGTGCTGACCGGCGGAAGCGCCTTCGGAACGTTCTCAGCGGCGGGGTGCCAGGCTGGAGTCGCGGACGATCAGTTCGGGGTCGAGCACGATCCGCTGGTGGCGGTGGCGGGCGGCGTCGTCGCCGGTCTCCTCCAGGAGCAGTTCGGCGGCCTGCTGACCCATGCGGACGGCGGGCTGCCGCACGGAGGTGAGGGGGACGGCGGCAGCGGCGGCGAACTCGATGTCGTCGTAGCCGACGATGGCCATCTCCTCCGGCACCCGCACCCCGGCGGCGAACAGGGCCTGGAGCACGCCGAGGGCCAGCAGGTCGTTGGCGCAGAACACGGCGGTGGGCCGGGGCGCCAGACCCAGCAGGCGGGCGCCGGCGTCGCGTCCTGAGGCGACGTCGAGGCGTTCGGCCTCGATGCGGCGCAGCGCGGAGCGCGGCAGCCCGGCCTCGGCGAGGGCGGCGAGGGCGCCGTCCTCGCGGTCGCGGCACTGCTGGAGCGACATGGGCCCGCTGACGTAGGCGACGGAGGTGTGCCCCTGGTCCAGCAGGTGCCCGACGGCGAGCGTGCCGCCGCGCACGTCGTCGACGGAGACGGAGCAGCCCTCGGCGCTGGGCAGGACCCGGTCGACGAAGACGAACGGGATGCCGTGCCGGCGGAACTCGGTGAGGTTGCGGCCCGACATGTCGGCGGGCGTCAACAGGACGCCACGGACGCGCTGTTCGGCGAAGAGGGAGAGGTAGTCGGCCTCCTCGGCGGGGCTCTGCGCACTGTTGCAGAGCATCACGCCCAACGTCTCGGCGCGGGCGACGCGTTCGGCGCCGGAGGCGACGTCGACGAAGAACGGGTTGCCCATGTCGAGGACCAGCAGGGCGATGATGCGGCTCTGCCCGGCGCGGAGTTGCCGCGCGGACTCGCTGCGGACGTAGCCCAGGCGCACGATGGTGGACTGGACGCGTTCCCTGGTCTCGTCGGCGACCATGTGGGGCCGGTTGATGACGTTGGAGACGGTCCCGACGGAGACTCCGGCGGCCCTGGCCACTTCCTTGATCCCCACCGTGTGCGCCATGTGCGTTGTCCGTTCGTCTCGTGGCCCGCGTGTGCCTCGCGGGCCATGGTATGCACCAGTCGGCCGGTCGGTCGGTGGGGGCCGGGCGGGGTGAGAGTCAGGCGAGGTGGAAGATCTCGGTCAGCGGCTTCATCGCCTCGTCGGGCCGCTGGTCGTCGAGGGCCTCGAACAGCTCGCCCATCTCGGCCTGCCAGCGGGCGTTGACGTCGGTGGCGGCCATGGCGCGCTGGGCGGCCTCGAAGTCCTCGGTCTCCAGGTAGCCGACGAGGAGCCCGTCGTCGCGCAGGAAGAGCGAGTAGTTGTGCCAGCCGGTGGCGGTGAGCGCGGCGCGCATCTCGGGCCAGACGTCGGCGTGGCGGCGGCGGTACTCGTCGATGCGGTCGGGCCGGACCCTCAGCAGGAAGCAGACGCGCTGCACGGACCCTCCTTGTGAAAGGTTTCATATGGGCGTGGGGGCCAGCATCGGACGGGGCGCGCGCCGCGTCAAGGGCGGGCGGACGGGACGGCCGCGCGCGGTTCCGTGACGCGGAACGGCGAGGTGAGCTGCGGTGGATCAGGGCGCTCCCTTGACAGCGCTCGGCGGCGACTCTTAGCGTCGAGGATGCACTGTGAAACGATTCATCAGACCTGAGGTCCCTGTCGTCTCCCCCGTCACCTCCCCACCCACCACTCCCCCACGTCCCCGTCTCCCCCACCCACCCGTCGCCCTCACTTCCCCCTTCCGCGCTGCTATGGGAGCCCTGATCGCATGACCCCCTCATCCGCCGTCAAGGCGGCCCTGTCCTCCCAGGTCGTCGAGACACCCTCGTGGGCCTACGGCAACTCCGGCACCAGGTTCAAGGTCTTCGCCCAGGCGGGCGTGCCGCGCACCCCGCAGGAGAAGCTGGACGACGCGGCGCGGGTGCACCACCACACCGGGGTGGCGCCCACCGTGGCGCTGCACATCCCGTGGGACCGGGTGGACGACTACGCCGCGCTGGCCGCGCACGCGCGGGAGCGTGGGCTGCGGCTGGGCGCCATCAACGCCAACGTCTTCCAGGAGGACGACTACAAGCTGGGCAGCGTCACCCACCCCGACGCGGCGGTGCGGCGCAAGGCGTTGGCGCACCTGATGGAGTGCGTCGACATCATGGACGCCACCGGCTCGCGCGACCTGAAGCTGTGGTTCTCCGACGGGACCAACTACCCCGGGCAGGACGACATCCGCGCCCGCCAGGACCGGCTGGCCGAGGCGCTGACCGCCGTCTACGAGCGGCTGGGCGAGGAGCAGCGAATGCTGCTGGAGTACAAGCTCTTCGAGCCGGCGTTCTACATGACGGACGTGCCGGACTGGGGGACGGCGTACGCGCACTGCCTGAAGCTGGGCCCGAAGGCGCAGGTGGTGGTGGACACCGGGCACCACGCGCCGGGCACCAACATCGAGTTCATCGTGGCGACGCTGCTGCGGGAGGGCCGGCTCGGCGGCTTCGACTTCAACTCCCGGTTCTACGCGGACGACGACCTGATGGTGGGGGCGGCCGACCCGTTCCAGCTGTTCCGCATCATGTACGAGGTGGTGCGCGGCGGCGGGTTCACCTCGGACGTGGCGTTCATGCTGGACCAGTGCCACAACATCGAGCCGAAGATCCCGGCGATCATCCGTTCGGTGATGAACGTTCAGGAGGCCACGGCGAAGGCGCTGTTGGTGGACGCGGACGCGCTGGCCGCGGCGCAGCGCGCGGGTGACGTGCTGGGCGCCAACGAGGTGCTGATGGACGCGTACCACACGGACGTCCGGCCGCTGTTGCGGGAGTGGCGGCAGGAGCGGGGCCTGGACCCCGATCCGGTGGCGGCGTACCGGCGTTCGGGCTGGGCGGAGCGGATCGTGGCGGAGCGACAGGGCGGCCAGCAGGCCGGTTGGGGGGCGTGACGATGGGCGCGGACGAGACGAGGGGCGCCGAGCGGACGCCGGTGGCGGAGCTGTTGGAGCGCGCGCACCGGCTGGGCGCCGACCCGAGGAACACCAACTACGCGGGCGGGAACGCCTCGGCGAAGGGTTCGGCGCCGGACCCGGTGACCGGGGGCGCGGTCGAGCTGATGTGGGTGAAGGGCTCGGGCGGCGACCTGGGCACGCTGCGCGCGGAGGGCCTGGCCGTGCTGCGGCTGGACCGGCTGCGGGCGCTGGTGGACGTCTATCCGGGGGTGGAGCGCGAGGACGAGATGGTGGCCGCGTTCGACTTCTGCCTGCACGGGAAGGGCGGGGCGGCGCCGTCCATCGACACCGCGATGCACGGCCTGGTCGAGGCGGCGCACGTGGACCATCTGCATCCGGACTCGGGGATCGCGCTGGCGTGCGCGGCGGACAGCGAGGCGCTGACGGCGGAGTGCTTCGGCGAGCGGGTGGTGTGGGTGCCGTGGCGGCGTCCCGGGTTCCAACTCGGCCTGGACATCGCCGAGGTGCGGCGGGCGCATCCGGAGGCGGTCGGCTGTGTGCTGGGCGGCCACGGGATCACGGCGTGGGGTGAGACGAGCGAGGAGTGCGAGCGGAACGCGCTGTACATCATCCGCACCGCCGAGGAGTTCCTGGCCCGCCGGGGTCGGCCGGAGCCGTTCGGGGCCGAGCTGCCGGGGTACGGGGCGCTGCCTGAGGCGGAGCGTCGGGCGCGGGCGGCGGCGTTGGCGCCGCATGTGCGGGGGTTGGCGTCGCGGGACCGGCGGCAGGTGGGGCACTTCACGGACAGCGCCGAGGTGTTGGACTTCCTGGCGCGCGAGGAGCACCCGAGGCTGGCGGCGTTGGGCACGTCCTGCCCGGACCACTTCCTGCGGACGAAGGTGCGGCCGCTGGTGGTGGACCTGCCGGCGGACGCGCCGCTGGAGCGGGTGGTGGAGCGGCTGGGCGAGCTGCACGCGGCCTACCGGGAGGAGTACCGGGCGTACTACGAGCGGCACGCGGGTCCTGACGCGCCGCCGATGCGGGGGGCGGACCCGGCGATCGTGCTGGTGCCGGGGGTGGGGATGTTCTCCTTCGGCCGGGACCGGCAGACGGCGCGGGTGGCGGGCGAGTTCTATGTGAACGCGATCAACGTGATGCGGGGCGCGGAGTCGGTGTCGACGTACGCGCCGATCGAGGAGTCGGAGAAGTTCCGCATCGAGTACTGGGAGTTGGAGGAGGCGAAGCTGCGGCGGATGCCGCCGCCGAAGCCGCTGGCGGCGCGGGTGGCGCTGGTGACGGGCGGCGGCTCGGGCATCGGGCGGGCGACGGCGCTGCGGCTGGCGGCCGAGGGCGCGTGTGTGGTGGTGGCGGACCGGGACGCGGGCGCGGCGGAGAAGGTGGCCGAGGAGTTGGGCGGCGCGGACCGGGCGGTCGCGGTGGCGGTGGACGTCACCTCGGAGGAGCAGGTGGTGGCGGCGGTGCGGGCGGCGTCGCTGGCGTTCGGCGGGGTCGACCTGGTGGTGAACAACGCGGGGATCTCCATCTCCAAGCCGCTGTTGGAGACGACGGTGGCGGACTGGGACCTCCAGCACGACATCATGGCGCGCGGCTCGTTCCTGGTGTCGCGGGAGGCGGCGCGGGTGATGATCGACCAGGGGCTTGGCGGCGACATCGTGTATGTGGCGTCGAAGAACGGGGTGTTCGCCGGGCCGAACAACATCGCGTACGGCGCGACGAAGGCGGACCAGGCGCACCAGGTGCGGCTGTTGGCGGCGGAGCTGGGCGAGCACGGCATCCGGGTCAACGGCGTCAACCCGGACGGCGTGGTGCGGGGTTCGGGCATCTTCGCCGGCGGGTGGGGCGCGAAGCGGGCGGCGGTGTACGGGGTGGAGGAGGAGCGGCTGGGCGAGTTCTACGCGCAGCGGACGCTGCTGAAGCGCGAGGTGTTGCCGGAGCATGTGGCGGCGGCGGTGTTCGCGTTGACCGGCGGGGACCTCGGGCACACCACGGGGCTGCACGTTCCGGTGGACGCCGGGGTGGCGGCGGCGTTCCTGCGGTGAGCGGCGTCGTGGCGAAGGGCGTCGGGTCGGGAGGCGTCGGATCGGAGGGCGTCGGGTCGGGGGACGGGGCGGCGCGGGCGGGTGGTCCGCCGTTCGCGGCCGTCGACCTGGGGGCGTCCAGTGGTCGGGTGATGCTCGGCTGGGTGCGCGGCCCCGACGGGTCGGACGGTGAACGGGCCGGCGGCGCGGTGGAGTTGGCGGAGGTGCACCGGTTTCCGAACCGGCCGGTGCGGGTGGCCGGCACGCTGCACTGGGACGTGCTGGCGCTCTACCGGGGTGTGTTGGACGGGCTGGCGGAGGCCGGCCGGCGGGCCGGGGGGCGGCTGGCGGGGGTCGGGATCGACTCCTGGGCGGTGGACTTCGGGCTGTTGGACGCCTCGGGCGCGCTGCTGGGAAATCCGGTGCACTACCGGGACGGGCGGACGGCCGGGGTGGCGGAGCGGGTCGCGCGGCGGGTGGGCGCGGCGGAGCTGTACCGGGCGACGGGGCTGCGGGCGCTGCCGTTCAACACCGTCTACCAGCTGGTCGCGATGGAGGGCTCGCCGCAACGGGCCGCCGCGCGGCGGCTGTTGCTGATGCCGGACCTGATCGCTTACTGGCTGACGGGGGTGGCCGGCACGGAGCTGACGAACGCGTCGACGACGGGTCTGATCGATCCGCGCACGGGCGACTGGGCGTGGGGCGTGGCGGAGGCGCTGGGCATCGACGTGGGGCTGTTTCCGCCGCTGCGGCGGCCGGGTGCGGCGGCCGGCGAGTTGCTGCCGGAGGTGTTGGACGAGTGCGGGCTGGCGGGTCCGGTGCCGGTGACGGCGGTGGGTTCGCACGACACGGCGTCGGCTGTGGTGGGCGTGCCGGCGGCGGGCGACGGCTTCGCGTATGTGGCGACGGGCACCTGGTCGCTGGCCGGGCTCGAACTGCCGGCGCCCGTGCTGTCGGAGGCGAGCCGGCTGGCGGACTTCACCAACGAGCTGGGCGTGGACGGCACGGTCCGCTATCTGCGGAACATCATGGGGCTGTGGCTGCTTCAGGAGTGTCTGCGGGAGTGGGCCGAGGGCGGCGTCGAGCCGGAGTTGGGGCCGCTGTTGGCGGAGGCGGCGCGGCTGCCGGGCCCGGGCCCGGTGGTGGACGCGGGCGGCGAGGAGTTCCTGGCGCCCGGCGGGATGCCGGGGCGGATCGCGGCGGCGTGCCGGCGGTCCGGGCAGCCGGAGCCGGTGGGGCGGGCGGGGATGGTGCGGTGTGTGCTGGACTCGTTGGCGTTGGCGCACCGGGAGGCGGTGGCCGAGGCGGCGCGGCTGGCGGGCGTCGAGGTGCGGGTGGTGCACGTGGTGGGCGGCGGCGCGCACAACGCGCTGCTGTGCCAGCTGACGGCCGACGCGTGTGGACTGCCGGTGGTCGCGGGGCCGACGGAGGCGGCGTCGTTGGGTAACGTGCTGGTGCAGGCGCGGGCCGCCGGGCGGGCGCGCGGCGGGCTGGGCTCGCTGCGTTCGCTGGTTGCGGCGTCGCAGGCGCCGCTTCGCTTCGCCCCGCGCGGGGAGCGGCGGGCGGCGTGGGAGCTGGCCGCGCGGCGGGTCGCCGGCGGCGGAAGGAGCTGAGGTGCGGGTCGCGCTCTTTGTCACGTGTGTCAACGACACGCTGTTCCCGCGCACCGGGCAGGCGGTGGTGGCGCTGCTGGAACGGCTGGGGGTCGCGGTCGACTTCCCGCAGGAGCAGTCGTGTTGTGGGCAGCCGCAGTTCAACACCGGCTACCGGCGGGCGACGGAGCCGCTCGTGCGGCGCTTCGCGCGGGCGTTCCACGGCTACGACTACATCGTGACGCCGTCGGGTTCGTGCGCGGCGATGGTGCGGGACAACTATCCGAGGATCGGGGCGCGCGCGACGGCGGAGGGGCGGGACCGTGGGCTGACGTCGATCGCGGCCTCGGTGGTGCCCAGGACGCTGGAGCTGACGGAGTTCCTGGTGGACGTGGTGGGCGTGACGGACGTGGGCGCGTACTACCCGCACACGGTGACGTACCACCCGACGTGTCACGGGCTGCGGATGCTGGGGCTCGGCGAGCGGCCCAGGCGGCTGCTGGAGGCGGTGCGGGGGCTGACGTTGGTGGACCTGCCGGGCGCGGAGGAGTGCTGCGGCTTCGGCGGGACGTTCGCGCTGAAGAACGCGGCGGTGTCGGCGGCGATGGGCGCGGACAAGGCGCGGCACATCATGGGCACGGGAGCGGAGGCGGTGTGCACGGTGGACAACTCGTGTCAGACGCACATCGGCGGGACGCTGTCCCGGCTGGGCTCGTCGGTGCGGCCGGTGCACCTGGCGGAGATCCTGGCGAGCACCGAGGAGCGGCAGTGGTGAGCGGGGACCGGGTGCGGGGCGACGTTTCGGGCGGCGGAACGTATCTGGGGATGCCGGCGTTCCCGGTGGCGGCCGAGTCGGCGACGCGGGACGCGCGGCTGCGGGCGAACCTGACGCACGCCACGCACACCATCCGGGACAAGCGGGCGCGGGCGGTCGCGGAGCTGCCGGACTGGGGGCGACTGCGGGCGGCGGGCGCGTCGATCAAGGACCGGACGCTGCGTCACCTGGACCACTATCTGGAGCGGTTGGAGGCGGCGGTGACGGCCGCCGGCGGGCAGGTGCACTGGGCGGCGGACGCGGAGGCGGCCAACCGGATCGTGACGGAGCTGGTGCTGGCGACCGGGGAGCGCGAGGTCGTCAAGGTCAAGTCGATGGCGACGCAGGAGATCGAGCTGAACGCGGCGCTGGAACGGGCGGGGGTGCGGGCGTTCGAGACGGATCTGGCCGAGCTGATCGTGCAGTTGGGCGACGACCTGCCCAGTCACATCCTGGTGCCGGCGATCCACCGCAATCGGCGGGAGATCCGCGACATCTTCGCGGAGCGGATGGGCGCGTGGGGCCGGCCGGCGCCGGAGGGGCTGTCGGACGAGCCGGCGGACCTGGCGGAGGCGGCGCGGCTGCATCTGCGGCAGAAGTTCCTGGACGCGAAGGTCGGGATCTCGGGCGCGAACTTCATGGTGGCCGAGACCGGCACCATGGTGGTGGTGGAGTCCGAGGGCAACGGGCGGATGTGCCTGACGCTGCCGGAGACGCTGATCTCGGTGGTGGGCATCGAGAAGGTGGTGCCGACGTGGCGGGACCTGGAGGTGTTCCTCCAGCTGTTGCCGCGCTCCTCGACGGCGGAGCGGATGAACCCGTACACCTCGATGTGGACGGGCACCACGGACGGCGACGGGCCCTCGACGTTCCATCTGGTGCTGGTGGACAACGGGCGAACCGACACCCTCGCTGACGAGGTGGGGCGGCAGGCGCTGCGCTGCATCCGGTGTTCGGCGTGCCTGAACGTGTGCCCGGTGTACGAGCGGGCCGGCGGGCACGCCTACGGCTCGGCGTATCCGGGGCCGATCGGGGCGATCCTGACGCCGCAACTGCGGGGCGTGGACAGCGCGTTGGACGCGTCGCTGCCGTACGCCTCGTCGCTGTGCGGGGCGTGCTACGAGGTGTGTCCGGTGGCGATCGACATCCCCGAGGTGCTGGTGCGGCTGCGGGAGCGGGTGGTGGAGGGCGGCGAGGCGACGGTCCGGGGCCGCCGGGTGCGGATCAGGCCGGCGCGGGGGCACGCCGCCGAGCGGGCGGCGATGCGGGCGGCGGCGTGGGCGCTCGACCATCCGGGGGCGATCCTGGCGGGGCAGCGGCTGGCCGGGCGGATGCGGCGCCTCCAGCCGCGTCGGCTGCCGGGTCCCGGGCGGGCGTGGTCGGCGACGCGGGACGTGCCGCCGCTGCCGGCGGAGTCGTTCCGCGCGTGGTGGCGCAGGACCAGGGGCGGCGAAGGGGAGGCGGGCTGACATGGACGCGCGCGAGGTGGTGCTGGGGCGGGTGCGGCGGGCGTTGGCCGACGTGCCGGCCGAGGAGACGCCGGAGCGGGTCGCGGTGGAGCGGACGTATCTGGACAGCCACCAACCGGCCGACGCGGTCGCGCTGTTGGCGGAGAACCTGGCGGACTACCGGGCGGTGGTGCACCGGGCCTCGGGCGAGGCGCTGCCGGGGCTGGTGGCGGAGCTGCTGGCCGGGCGGGGCGCGGCGTCGGTGGTGGTGCCGGCGGGGCTGCCCGCCGGGTGGCTGGCGGCGGTGCCGCCCGAGGTGCGGCGGGTCGCGGACGAGGAGGCGGTCACCGCGCGGGAGTTGGACGCGGTGGACAGCGTGGTGACGGGGTGTGCGGTGGCGATCGCGGAGACGGGCACGCTGGTGCTGGACGCGGGGCCGGACCAGGGGCGGCGGCGGATCACGCTGGTGCCGGACCACCACGTGTGCGTGGTGCGGGTGCCGGAGCAGGTGGTGGACTCGGTGCCGCAGGGCCTGCGGCGGCTGGACCCGGCCCGCCCGTTGACGTGGATCTCGGGTCCCTCGGCTACCAGCGACATCGAGTTGAACCGGGTGGAGGGCGTGCACGGGCCGCGCCGGCTGGACGTGGTGCTCCTCGGGTCGTAGGCCGCCCGGCGCGGGTGGGCCGTCGGGGGTAGGTCGTTGGCGCCGGTCGGCCTGGTCCTCCGGGCCGTTACCCGGGGGCGCGCGGGTGCGTAGCGTCCCCGGTATGAACCAGAGCGACGGCGGGACGGACGAGGCGGGGCGGGCCGGGGACGGCACGCTGGACGAGGCGTGGGAGCGGCTGCTGCGGTCGGGCCCCGAGCGGAACGGCTGGCTGACCAACCACGCGCCGATGGCGGTGGAGGCGCTGGTGCGGCGCGGGCAGGGCGCCCGGGTGCACCGGTGGATCGACGCCTACCAGGCGAAGTTGGAGGACCGGCCGGCGGCGCGGGACCGGATCACGGAGGAGAACTGGCGCGAGCGGCTGGGCGACGCGCGGCATCTCGGGGACTGGGCGCGGTACTTCGGCGAGCGGCTGGCGGAGCGGCCGTGGCCCGAGGTGGTGGCGGAGTGGTGGCCGAGGCTGCTGCCGGGGATCGCGGGGGGCGCGACGCACCCGGTGATCCGGGTGGGGCACGCGGTGCGGGCGCTGCTGGCGGACGGGGCGTCGGAGCCGAGGCTCGCGGAGCTGGCGGAGGGCCTGGGCTACTGGGCGGCGCGGCACCAGCCGCTGCCGGCGGGCATCGCGGCGGTTCCGGCGGCGGGCGAAGCGGCGGGGGCGTTGGCCTCGGTGGAGCCGGTCGCCGACCGGTCGGGCGGGATCAACCACCGGCTGGGGCAGTTGACGCGGCTGCCGGCGTGGGCGGGGACGCTGCCGGACGACCCGGCGGCGACGCGGGCGCGGCTGGGCGAGCTGGTGCGGGCGGCGGCCGGGTACTACGCGGGGCACGCGCGGGGCGGGCCGGTGATGCTGGTGCACGCGGTGACGGCGCCGAACGCGGTGCTGCGGGTGTTGCCCGCGCTGCCGGTGGAGCTGTGGCGGCCGAGCGTGGCGGCGGCCTGGTCGGCGAGCGCGGCGGTGGTCGCGGCGTACGCGCCGGACGGCGGGCCGGAGCCGGGGCGTGAACGCGGTGGCGACGAGCGGGAGTTGACGGCCGACGAGGTGTTCGCGCGGGCCGCCGAGCACGGCGACGAGCATGTCATCAAGCTGGCGGACTCCGTGCTGGACCTGCTGGCCGAGCGGCCCGGAGACCCGATGCCGGCGGTGGCGGCGCTGCGCGCGGTGGAGCTGATCGCGCCGGAGTGATCGGGCCGAGCCGGGTGGCGCGACCGTGTAGTTTCGCTTGACGGTCGGGCGTTCGAATTCTCGCTGGTCGCGGCCGGAGGGGCGGGAGGATGCTCGGGTCATGCGTCCACGTCACACCGCTCTCGCCGTTCTCGTCGCCGCCGTCTGGGGCGTCAACTTCGTGGTGATCGAGGTCGGCCTCGACCACTTTCCGCCGTTGTTGTTCTCGGCGTTGCGGTTTCTGCTCGCCGCGTTTCCCGCCGTGTTCCTGGTGCGGCGGCCGGCGGTCGCCTGGCGGTGGATCGTGGGGGTCGGGCTGGCGCTGGGGGTGGCGAAGTTCGGGCTGCTGTTCCTGGGCATGGAGGCGGGGATGCCGGCGGGCGGCTCCTCGCTGGTGTTGCAGGTGCAGGCGGTGTTCACGGCGGCGCTGGCGGCGCTGGTGCTGGGGGAACGCCCGGGCCGGGTGCGGCTGGTGGGCATGGTGGTGGCGATGGCGGGCATCGGCGTCGCGGCGTGGGACGAGGGGGTCTCGGGCTCGGCGGTCGGCTTCGCGCTGGTGGTGGGGGCCGCCGCGTTCTGGGCGGTGTCGAACGTGTTGACCCGCAGGGCCGAGGTGGACGACGCGCTGGCGTTCATGGTGTGGGTGAGCCTGGTGCCGGTGCTGCCGCTGGTGGCGCTGTCGCTGCTGGTGGACGGGGTGGACGCCAACCGGGACGCGTTGACGGGGCTGGACTGGGCGGGGGTTGGGGCGGTCGCGTATGTGGCGGCGGGCGGGACGCTCTTCGGGTTCGCCGCCTGGAGCTTCCTGCTGCGGCGCTACGACGCCTCGCGGGTGGCGCCGTTCTCGCTGCTGGTGCCGGTGTTCGGGATGTCCTCGGCGGCGCTGCTGCTGGGCGAGGGGATCTCGGCGGCGAGGTGGGTGGCGGCGGTGCTGCTGGTCGGCGGGGTCGCGCTGACCTCGCTGGGGCCGGCGCGGCGGGGGCCGGCGCTGGCGGTGGCCGGCTCGCCGGGGCTGGGGGCTCAGGAGGCCGGGTCGAAGGCGTGATAGGCCCGTTCGTCGAAGAGGACGAACCGCAGCTCGTCGAAGGCGCCGGAGGCGGCCGCCTCGCGGGTGGCGGCCAGCGCGATGCGCGCGGCGTCGTCGAGCGGCCAGCGGTAGACGCCGGTGGAGATCGCCGGCAACGCGACGGTGCGGGCGCCGAGTTCGGCGGCGACGCGCAGGGACTCGCGGTAGCAGGAGGCCAGCAGCGCGGAGCGGTCCTCGGCGGTGGAGTGGACCGGGCCGACGGTGTGGATGACCCAGCGGGCGGGCAGCCGGCCCGCCGTGGTGGCGACGGCCTGCCCGGTGGGCAGCCCGCCGCCGTAGTGGCCGGCGCGCAGTTCCCGGCAGGCGGCGAGGATCTCGGGGCCGCCCCTGCGGTGGATCGCGCCGTCCACTCCCCCGCCGCCGAGCAGCGAGGAGTTGGCGGCGTTGACCACCGCGTCGACGTGCTGTTCGGTGATGTCGCCCTGGACGCGGGTGAGTACGGACATGCCGCCCATGATGGCACCCGGGGCGGCGAAGACGGCTACGATCCGTCAACTCCCGGCTGCGGTCGGCGCGTTGCCCGCCCAGCGCAGCCCGCCCAGCAGCTGGGCGCGGAAGGCCGGGTCGGAGAAGGATTCGGGGGTGTGGCCGAGGGCGGTGTAGAACGAGCGTCCGCCGGACCGTTCGTGGCACCACACCAGGGGGTGGTCGGCGCCCATCCGGCCGCCCTCGTAGCTGGTCTCGTCGGCGGCGGCCAGGACCCGGACCCGGGGGCGGGGGTTGGTGGTGAAGTTGTACCACTCGTCGACGAAGTCCCAGCGGGCCGGGAGGTGGGCGGTGGCGGGGTGGTCGTGGTCCTCGACGACGACCACGCCGGGCTGGAGCGCGGGGTGGCCGTCGAAGACGGCGCCGACGACCTCGCTGCCGAACCAGGGCCAGTCGTACTCGGTGGTGGAGGCGCCGTGCACGCCGACGAAGCCGCCGCCGGCGGCGAGGAACGCGCGGAGCGCGGCCCGCCCCTCGTCGGTGAGGACCTCGCCGCTGGTGGAGAGGAACACCACGGCGCGGGCGCCGGGCAGGGCGGCGGTCAGCTCGTCGGGGTCCTCGGTCGCGGTCACGGCGAGGCCGGCCTCGGCGCCCAGCTCGTGGAAGGCGGCGACGCCCGCCGGGATCGACTCGTGACGGAACCCGGTGGTGCGGCTGTAGACGACGATGCGCTCTTCGCTCATGTCGCCATGGTAGAAGGCGCTTTCCCGCCGGCTCGGCAAGCGTTCGGCCACCCGTGCGCGAGGTTGTCATGATCAGGCGCAATTGGGGCACGGGAGTACGAGTGGCCCTTCCGCTGGGTCTCTTGCTCCGATTCCTCTTCCCTTCGGCCCCCGACCGGCCCCATGATCTTGGGCGACCCCCACGAAGGAGTACCGATGCCCCGTGAACATGTTGCCCGGGTCTTTCGCCAGCAGGCGGGGGCCTGCGAACGTCAGGGCTCCCCGCTCTACGGCGCGCTGCTGGAGCGGGTCGCGCGGGACATCGAGCACGGCGGGCCGTGCGCCGACGTGGTCGCCGACCACCACGACGTGGCCGTGGACGACGTGCTGCCGCTGCGGCTGCTCGGCGGGGCGCACGCGCTGGCGCTGACCGGCCGGGCCCCCGAGCTGGCGGCGCACTTCCCCAGCGCGGGCGGCGTGTTCACACCCGAGCGCCCCGACGCGGCCTGGCCCGCGCTGCGGGCGGCGATGACCGAGGAGCGGGAGTGGCTGGGTGACTGGCTGACCAGGCCGCCGCAGACCAACGAGGTGGGCCGCGCGAACCTGCTGGTCGCCGCGCTGCTGCACCTGGTGCCCACGGCCCAGACGCCGATCCGGCTCTTCGAGCTGGGCTCCAGCGGCGGCCTCAACCTGCGCGCCGAGCAGTTCCGTTACGAGGGGCCCCGGTTCGCCTGGGGCCCGCTGGACTCGCCGGTGCGGCTGACGAACGCGTGGGCGCCAGAGGTGCCGGGCTGGCTGCGCGCGGGGGCGCGGAGGCACCAGGCGCTGCGGATCGTGGAGCGGCGCGGCTGCGACCCGGCGCCGATCGACCCGCTGTCGGCCGACGGCTCGCTGGTCCTGCGGGCCTATGTCTGGCCGGACCAGCGGGAGCGGATGGCCCGACTGGAGGGGGCGCTGCGGATAGCGGCCAAGGTGCCGGCGACGGTGCAGGCCGGCGGGGCGGCCGAGTTCCTCTCCACGCTGGACGTGGAGCCGGGCACGTGGACCGTGGTGTGGCACTCGGTGATGCGGCAGTACGTGCCGCGCGCCGAATGGGCGGCCGTGGAGGGCGAGTTGGCGCGGCTGGCGGCGTCGGCGACGCCGGACGCCGGCTTCGCGCACGTCGCCTTCGAGCCGGGGCGGCACGACGGGGGCGCCCGGTTCTGGCTGTCGGCCCGGGTGGGCACCGGGCCCGAGCGGCTGTTGGCGTCCGCTCACCCGCATGGCCTGCCGGCCGCTGGCCGACTCCCGGCGGATGTCGCACGATGACCTCATGGCACACGCGATGGGGCGAGACGAGTGGCGGGCCTTCCTCGCCGAGGGCACCAGGACCGGGAAGCTGTCGACGGCGCGCGCGGACGGCACGCCGCACGTGGCGCCGGTGTGGTTCGTGCTGGACGGCGACGACGTGGTGCTGACCACGGGCCGCGAGACCGTGAAGGGGCGCAACCTTGCCCGGGACGGGCGGGTCGCGTTCTGCGTGGACGACCAGGCCCCGCCCTTCGCCTTCGTCGTGCTCCAGGGGCGGGCCGAACTGAGCGAGGACGCCGGGGAGTTGAAGGACTGGGCGATCCGGATCGCGGCCCGTTACATGGGGCGGGAGCGGGCGGTGGAGTTCGGCGAACGGAACGCCGCGCCCGGCGAGATGGTGGTGCGCGTCCGGCCCGAACACGTGGTGGCCCAGGCCGACCTGACGGACTGAGCCGGCGCGGTTCGCGACGCGCGACCCGCGCGGGCCGCGAGGTCCGCCGCCCGCCGGGGCCAGCCCTTAGGCTCGGCGGCATGGCTCCCGCGCGATTCAAAGATCTGGCGCTCGACGCCGTGGACCATCAGGCCCTGGCCGACTGGTGGTGTGCCGCCCTGGGATACGAGCGGCGTCACCGGGAGGACGAGAACGGGGAGTGGCCGCCCGAGTGGCCGGTGCCCATCCACGACCCGCTGGACGAGGGCCCGTCCATCTGGTTCAACCCGGTGCCCGAGGCCAAGGAGGGCAAGAACCGGATGCACATCGACGTCCGGGGCGACACCGAGGAGTTGCTGGCCATGGGCGCGACGCTGCTGCGGCGCCGCGAGGGCGCGACGGCCTCCTGGGATGTCCTGGCCGACCCGGAGGGCAACGAGTTCTGCGTCTTCCCGCCCAAGGTGCCGCCCGTGGTGCGCCCCACCGTCCGCTGAGCCCGGGGACCGCGCCGGCGCCCGCCGGCCGTGTGACACCATCGTCCGGCGCCTCCTGCCACGCGGTGTGGCCCGGGGGCCGGAACGAACGGCACGGCGGGCCGCCGGCGGGCGTCCGCGGGCCTCGGGAGGGCGAGGAGAACGGTGGCAGCGCTGATCGACACCGTGGCATGGGTGCACCTGGAGGACGGAAAGATCCTCGGGGCCCGTTCCCGGGGTAAGGATGTCTTCTATATCCCCGGTGGCAAGCGTGCTCCAGGAGAGAGCGATTTGGAGACGCTGACCCGCGAGGTGCGCGAGGAGCTGACCGTCGCCATCGACCCGGCCTCGGCCGTGCATGTGGGCACCTACACCGCCCAGGCCCATGGCCACCCGGAGGGGACGCTGGTGCGGATGGCCTGCTACACCGCCGACTACCTGGGCGATCTCGTCGCCAGCAACGAGATCGAGGAGATCGCCTGGCTGACCCTGGCCGACCGGGAGCGCACCGCGCCGGTGGACCACGCGGTCTTCGACGACCTGGCCGCCTCGGGCCGGCTGCGCTGAGGCGGCGGCCGGCCGCACGAGCCCGGCCCGGGGCGGCCGCGCCCGGGTACGATGGGGCCCTCTTGGCGGAAGGCGACGAGGTGGCCGGGGCACGGATCGACGGGCGGGTGGAGCGGGGGAACCAGTCCCGTCGGCTGGTGCTCGGACACACCATGAAGATCGCCTCGGTCGAGGGCCTCGGCGGCCTGTCGATCGGGCGGATCGCGACCGAACTCGGCCTCAGCAAGAGCGGCGTCTTCGCGCTCTTCGGCTCCAAGGAGGAGCTGCAACTGGCCACCGTCCGCGCGGCCCGCGCGGTCTTCGTGCGGAGCGTGGCCGAGCCGGCCGAGGACATGCCCCCCGGTCTGGGGCGGGTGTGGCGGGTCTGCGGGCGCTATTTGGCCTACTCGCGCGACCGGGTCTTCCCCGGCGGCTGCTTCTTCACCACGGTGGCCGCCGAGTACAGCGCGCGCTCCGGGCCCGTGCGGGACGCGGTGGCCCGGGCGCGCGAGGAGTGGATCGGCTATCTGCGCGGGCTGCTCGAAGAGGCGCGCGAGGCCGGCGAGTTGACGGCGGACTGCGAGGTGCCGCAACTGACCTTCGAGCTGGTGGCGCTGCTGGAGATGGCCAACGCCGACTCGGTGCTCCACCAGGATCACGAGAGCTACCGGCGCGCCGGCGCGGGCATCCGCGCACGGCTGACGGCCTGCGCCGCGCGCCCCGTCTCCCTCTCCGAGCCGGACTGAGCACGGGGCCGGCCGCACCATCCGGCGCTTCACGGCGGTCGGCCGGCGTTCGCCGGGCTCAGCGGGCGGAGCGAGCCGGCTCCTCCTCGTGGTCGACCGTCCGGACGAAGGCGAGGACGGCGTCGATCACCTCGGGGTCGGCGAGGATGCGGTTGTGGCCGAGCCCCCGGGTGAGCAGCGCGTCGGCGCGGCGGGCGTGGGCGGCCAGCAGCAGCCGGGCCTGCGCGACGGGGACCTGGCGGTCCTCCTCGTCGTGCACCACCATCAGCGGCACGGTGACCCGTTCCGGGCGGTGGGTGGCCGAGAGGGTGCGCAGCGGTTGGGGGACGCCGGGCAGGAAGCGCTCCGCGAGCTGCTGGCCCATCGCGCGCCGCACCCGGGAGTTGAGGCCGAGCTGGTCGCCGAACGAGTCCATGACCCACTCGAACTCGACGGGTGTCGACATGGTGACAAGCCGCTCGGCCGGCACGCCCCCGGCCAGCGCGTACCAGGCGGCCAGCCCGCCGAACGAGTGCCCGACGACCGCGCCGAACGGCCCGTGCTCGTCGGCCAACCGCCCGATGATCCGGCGGAGTTCGGGCAGGTCGCTGCCGGTGCCGCCGGAGGCGCCATGGCCGGGCGCGTCGAACGAGACGACCGCGTGGCCGCGCGCCAGCAGCGCCTCGACCAGCGGCGCGAACCGGGCGGCGCGGAACTGCCAGCCGTGGACCAGCAGCACCGGGCGCGGCCCCGCGCCCCAGCGGTAGACGGCGACCCGGACGTCCCCGACGGTGCGCGTCTCGGCGTGGGCGCGGGCCATGGTCGGCTCCTCGGCGGGCCGCACCGGCACGCGCCCGGTGGCGCGCCGGAAGACCGAGAGCGCGGCGCGGCCGGCGAGCCGGGGGGCGACGTGAACGGTGGTGTTGAGTGTCGCGCCGATCAGCGCGGGCCCTGACCGCATGGGGTCTCCTCGGGGGTGGTGTGCTCGACGCCGAGATATTAGCACGACCGTTCGCTCAGTTTTATGGGCGGTGCACAGGGCGGCGCGGGCCGCCGCGCGGGCGGCACGGGCTCGGCCTCAGGGGGCCAACTCGACCGGGGAGGCGTCGCGTTCGGCCGCCGGACCGGCCGGCCGGTCCGGCCCGGCGCGCGTCGGCTCGGCGCGCGTCGGCTCGGCGCGCGTCGGCTCGGCGCGCGTCGGCTCGGCGCGCGTCGGCTCGGCGCGCGTCGGGTCGACGGGGTCGACGGGGTCGGCGGGTGCTGCGGGCTCGGCGGGCTCGGCGTTGGCCGTCTCGCGGTCGACCAGGGCGGCGTAGCGTCCGCCGAGGGCGAGCAACTCCTCGTGGGTGCCGCGCTCGACGATCCGGCCGCCGTCCAGCAGCACGATCTGGTCGGCGTCCCGGATCGTGGAGAGCCGGTGCGCGATGGTGATCACGGTGCGGCCGGCGGCCAGCGCGTCGACGGCCCGCTGCACGGCGTGCTCGGTGCGGGTGTCCAGCGCGCTGGTCGCCTCGTCGAGCACCAGCACCGGCGGGTCCCGCAGGATGGTGCGGGCCAGCGCCAGCCGCTGCTTCTCGCCGCCGGAGAAGCGGTAGCCCCGCTCCCCCACCACCGTCTCGTAGCCCTCGGGCAGGGTCGCGATGTGGTCGTGGATCTGGGCGGCGCGGGCCGCCTCCTCGATCTCGCGCTGGCTGGCCTCGGGCCTGGCGAACCGCAGGTTGTCGGCGATCGAGGCGTGGAAGAGATAGGTCTCCTGGGAGACCACGCCCACCGCCCTGGCCAGCGAGTCGAAGTCCAGGTCGCGCACGTCGACGCCGTCGAGCGTGACCCGACCCTCGGTCACGTCGTAGAGGCGGGGAACGAGATAGCCCAGGGTGCTCTTGCCGGCGCCGGTCGCGCCGACCACGGCGAGCGAACTCCCGGCCGGTACGGTCAGGTTGATGTCACTGAGGGTGGCGGGCGCGCCCGGGTCGTAGCGGAACGTCACCCTGTCCAGGACGACCTCGCCCCTGGGTCGCTCCAGGCGCACCGGGTCCGGCCGCTCGGTGATGTCCACGGGCAGGTCGAGGTACTCGAAGACGCGTTGGAAGAGGGCGAGCGAGGCCTGGATGTCGACGCCGGTGGACAGCAGCGAGGTGGCCGGGCGCAGCAGCCCCTGTTGCAGGCCGACGAAGGCGACCAGGGTGCCGATCGACGGCGGGGCGCCGCCGAGGTGGGCCAGGGCGCCGGCCGACCAGTAGAGCAGCGGGGGGATGGCGCCCATGATCATGCCGATGGTGGCCATCCGCCAGCGGCCGGCCATGCTGGCGCGCACCTCCAGGGCGACGAGCTTCTCCGACTCGTCGGAGAACCGTTCGGTGAGCGTCTCGGCGCGGCCCATGGTGCGGCCGAGCAGAATGCCGCTGACGGAGAGCGACTCGGTGACCATGGCCGCCATCCGGGCCATCTGCCGCTGCCGGGTGGCGGTGATCCGCTTGCGCTCCCGGCCGACCCGGCGGGCGATCCAGACGAAGAACGGCAGCAGCGCCAGCGAGACCAGGGTCAGCCGCCAGTCCAGCGCGAGCATGGCGACCAGGGTCGCGGTCACGGCGGTGACGTTGGAGACCAGCGAGGTCGCGGTCGAGGTGACGGTCGCCTGCATACCGCCGATGTCGCCGGCGATGCGGGACTGGACCTCGCCGGTGCGGGTGCGGGTGAAGAACGCCAGCGGCATCCGTTGCAGCTTGGCGTAGACGCCGGTCCGCAGGTCGTGCATCACGCGCTGGCCGACGGTGGTGGAGATCAGGGTCTGGAGGACGCCGAAGACGCTGCTGGTCAGCGTCGCGGCCACCATGCCGAGGGCCAGCAGGGTCAGCAGTCCGGTGCGCTGCTCGGGGAGGGCGACGTCGATGATCTCGCGGAGCAGGAACGGGGAGGCGACGGCGACCAGCGAGGAGGCGCCGACCAGCAGGCCGACCAGGGCGAGGCGGCCCCGGTAGGGACGGAAGAGACGCAGGATGCGGCGGATCTCGTGCGGCGGCCCTGGCTCGTCGGGCCCGTCCCGGTCCTCGGCGTCCCGGTCGGGTTCGGTGTCGCGGTCGGGTTCGGTGGCGGGAGTCCGGGGGCCGGGCTGGGCGGGAGTCTCGGGGTGGGGCATTGGCTCCTTCGCGGGGTGCGGGCGGCATGGCGCGTGCTGCGGGGTGGGACGACCGTCCAGCCTACGACCGGTCGGGGACCTTTCCCGACGGGTGGCCGAGTGGCGGCGGGCGTGTTACGAAGAGCCATGCCCAGTCGCTCGCGGTATGACGTGGTGATCGTGGGCGGCGGCCACAACGGACTGGTCGCCGCCGCCTATCTGGCCCGGGCGGGCCACCGGGTGGTGGTGCTGGAACGGCTGGACGCGGCTGGCGGCGCGGCCGTCTCCGACACCCCGTTCCCCGGGGTGGCCGCGCGGCTGTCGCGGTTCGCCTACCTGGTGAGCCTGCTGCCGCAGCGGATCGTGCGCGAGCTGGGGCTGCGGCTGGAGCTGCGGCGGCGGCCGTTCGCCTCCTACACGCCGACGGTGCGCGGCGGCGCGGCGACCGGGCTGCTGGTGGGCGACGGGGAGGCGCGGGTGCGGGAGTCGTTCACGCGGCTGACCGGGGACGGGCGGGAGTACGCCGCGTGGCGCGACTTCTATGCCCGCACCGGGCGGCTGGCGGGCCGGGTCTTCCCGACGTTGACCGAACCGCTGCCCAGCCGGGCGGAGTTGCGGGCGCGGGTGGGGGACGACGCGGTGTGGTCGGCGGTCTTCGAACGGCCGCTGGGCGAGGCGATCGAGGAGACGTTCGCGGACGACCTGGTGCGGGGCGTGGTCTTCACGGACGCGCTGATCGGCACGTTCACGCACGCGCACGACCCGTCGTTGGCGCAGAACCGCTGCTTCCTGTACCACGTGATCGGGCAGGGCACCGGGGACTGGGACGTGCCGGTGGGCGGCATGGGCGCGGTGACGCGGGCGCTGCTGGACGCGGCGCTGGGGGCGGGCGCCGAGGTGGCCACCGGGCACGAGGTGACGGGGCTGGCGACGGACGGCCGGGTCGCGGAGGTGGCGTGGCGGACCGA
Organism: Streptomyces sp. 3MP-14; assembly: GCF_006334905.2. NCBI lineage: Bacteria > Bacillati > Actinomycetota > Actinomycetes > Kitasatosporales > Streptomycetaceae > Streptomyces > Streptomyces sp. 3MP-14. The sequence goes on along the minus strand of NZ_VDLZ02000002.1, from coordinate 491,957 downwards.
GGCGGGCGAGGGGCTGGTCGGCGCGGAGACGGTGCTGGTGAACGCCTCGCCGAGCGAGTTGGCGCGGCTGCTGGACGAGCCGGGGCCGGCGGCGCCCGAGGGTGCGCAGTTCAAGGTGAACATGCTGCTGCGGCGGCTGCCGGCGCTGCGCGATCCGGCCGTCGACCCGCGTGAGGCGTTCGCCGGGACGTTCCATGTGGCGGAGGGATACGGGGAGTTGGAGACGGCGTACCGGCAGGCGGCGGCCGGGCGGCTGCCGGCGGTGCCGCCGAGCGAGGTGTACTGCCACTCGTTGACGGACCCCTCGATCCTGTCGCCCGAGCTGGCGGCGAGCGGGCACCACACGATGACGCTCTTCGGGCTGCACACGCCGGCGCGGCTGTTCGCGGGCGACGCGGAGCAGCAACGCCGGGTGCGGGAGCGGCTGTTGGCGGACACGCTGGCGGCGTTGGACGCGCGGCTGGCGGAGCCGGTCGGCGACTGCCTGGCGGTGGACGAGGAGGGGCGGCCGTGTCTGGAGGCGAAGACGCCACTGGATCTGGAGCGTGAGCTGCGGCTGCCGGGCGGTCACATCTTCCACGGCGACCTGGCGTTCCCGTATCGCGCCTCGGAGGACGCGCCGGGGACGCCGGGGGAACGGTGGGGGGTGGCGACCGGGCACCGCAACGTGCTGCTGTGCGGCGCGGGCGCGGTGCGCGGCGGCGGGGTCAGCGGGGTGGGCGGCCACAACGCGGCGATGGCGGTGCTGGAGCGGTAGCGGCCGGCCGCCGGGCCGGCCCGCCGCCGGGCCCGGGGCCGGCGGCGGGGTGGGCCGGTTGGTCAGGTGGGGCGGCGGCGGGGTGGTGGGGCGGTGGAGTCGCGGAGCACCACATGGGTGCCGAGCAGGGCCCGCTGGTCGGCGGCCGAGACCGAACCCTCGGTGAGGCCCAGCGCCAACCGGACGGCGGTGCGGCCGAGTTCGACGTAGGGCACGTGGACCGTGGTCAGCTGCGGCAGCAGGTCGGTGGCGCACTCGGCGTCGCCGTAGCCGACGAGGGAGACGTCGTCCGGCACGCTGAGGCCGACCTCGCGCAGCGCGGCGAGCGCGCCGGAGGCCGCGTTGTCGGTGACCGCGAAGACGGCGGTGAAGTCGGAGCCGCCGACCAGGCGGCGGGCGAGGCGGTCGCGGGCGTCGGCGCGGCCGAGGCCGCCGCCGACCACCAGCTCGGGCCGGAACGGCAGGTCGAAGTCGGCCAACGCCCTGCGGTAGCCGGCGAGTCGGCCGGCGGCGGTGGTGGAGCCCGTGGCCGGCCCGAGGAAGAGGATGCGTCGGTGGCCCTGGACTAGCAGCCGGCTGACGACAGCGTAGGCGCCGCCCTCGTTGTCGTACTCGACGACGGTCGCCGGCGTCGCGTCGTCCGGGGCCGGCCGGCCGCAGAACACCAGCCGGGAGCCGGCGGCGGCCAGGGAGCCGGCGATGGTGGCCAACTCCTCCTGGTGGACGGGGTCCTGGGCGCCGCCGCCGATCAGGATCACGGCCCCGGCGCCGTTCTGGCGCATCCCGCGCAGCACGGTGCGCTCCCGCTCGGGGTCACCCCTGGTGGTGCCGATCAGACAGCTGCGGCCGTTGCGGGTGGCCTCCTCCTCGACGCCCTGGGCGATCCGGGCGACGGCCTCGTCCCGCAGGTCGGGCAGGACGAGCGCGACGGTGGGGGTGGCGTGGCCGCGCAGGGCGCGGGCGTGGGTGTTGGCGACGTAGTCGAGTTCCTGGACGGCGCGGAGCACCCGCTGGCGGGTGCGGGGGGCGACGGGGTAGTTGCCGGCGAGGACGCGGGAGACGGTGGCCATGGACACGTCGGCGGCGCGGGCGACCTGACGGAGCGTCGTGGGCTTCGAGGTCGTGGTCCTGGAGGTTCGGGTCGGGGTCACGGCGTTCCCGCTCGGGGGCCGTGGGCGGCCTCGCGGTGGGGCGGGCGGGACGGAACTGACGGAACGGACAGGCGCGATGGACATGGCCACCCCTCACGATTCATTGGTCTGGACATGACGAAAACCTCGCAGTAACGTCACCCTTGGTCTAGACCGCGCTACTCCCCTCAAGGAGCGCTCCTCCCCCACGACATCCGGGAGCGAACTATGCGAAAGACGATCCTCACCGCCGTGACGGGCGTCGGGCTGGCCGTGGCGACGGTGTTCGCCACGACCACCACCGCGCAGGGCCACGGCTACACCACGTCCCCGACCAGCCGGCAGCTGTTCTGCGCGCAGGGCACGGTCACCGACTGCGGCCAGGTGCAGTGGGAACCGCACAGCGTCGAGGGGCCCAAGGGCTTCCCGGCCGCCGGCCCCGCCGACGGCGCGCTCTGTTCCGGCGGCAACTCCCGCTTCTCCGAGCTGGACGACCCGCGCGGCGGCAACTGGCCCGCCACGGACCTCAACCCCGGGCAGTCCATCACCTTCAGCTGGACCTTCACCGCCCGCCACAGCACCTCCGAGTTCGACTACTACATCACCAACGACAGCTACGACCCCTCGCAGCCGCTGACCCGCTCCGACCTGGAGCCGGCACCGTTCCTGAGCGTTCCGATGAACGGCGCGCAGCCGGGCGACACCGAGCACCACCAGGGCACGATCCCGAACAAGTCCGGGCGGCACCTGATCCTGGCCGTGTGGAACGTGGCCGACACCGGCAACGCCTTCTACGCGTGCTCGGACGTGGACCTCTGAGGTCTCCCGCCACTCCCTCCGATCCCGCCGACGCTCGTCCCGGTCGGTTGACGCGGGTGCGTGGAGAGGTCCAACCCACCCTCCACGCACCCGCCGTTCGGGGGCGGCCGGACCCCGGCAGGGGCCCGGCCGCAACCGGGGTGGCGTTCAGCGCAGCCACGGGATGTTCCGCACCAGCTGGGTGCGCTCCCACCAGCCGCCGAGGCCGTAGACCCGGCCGGCCGAGTAGAGCGCGACAACGACCATCACCCCCGCGTAGACCACGTGCGCGTCGATCACCGGGTTCGGCGACATCGTGGGCGTCCCGTCCGAGGCGAAGCGGGCGGGCGGGAACTCGCTGACCCAGAGCATCAGCATCATCAGCGGCCCGGCGACCGCCGTGACCCGCAGCCCGATGCCCAACACCAGCGAGATGCCCAGGCCACCCATGCCGGCCATGTACAGCCAGTCGATGGCGACCTCGCCGGCCCACGCGTGGAACGTGGACTCCAGCGGCCCGACCGAGACCCCCGAGAGGTAGCCCTGGGCCGGGGAGCCGCCCTGGAGCCAGGACCGCTCCGAGGCCGTGGCGTACCCCAGGCCCAGCGCCTTGTCGAGGAAGGCCCACAGGAAGATCGCCCCGGTGACGATCCGCAGGACGGCGAGCGCGCGCAGCGCCCCACCGGGCTCGGCCGGGATCGGCCGCTCATCGGGCGTCGGGAGGCTCGCGGGCCGGGGAGGATGCTGAACTGCCATGGTCTTCTCCTTGTGTGGCCGGCCGTGAATCGAGATGGCTCACGGCTCCACCACCGCCGTGGGCTCGACTCCCCAGACCAGGGCCCCGTCCTCGTAGACCGTCAGATACGGGGTGCGCGCGGGATCGTCAGCGATGTCCTGGTGCGACCAGTCGTCGCTCGGGTCCCAGCCGGGCCCGCCGTCCACCCTGAACTGCACCTCGGCACGGTGCGCCGACTGGCCTCCCGGATAGATCGAGCGTCCCGCGCAGCTCAGCTCCGCGTAGTAGAGGTCGCCCGCCGCCTGGTGCACCCCGCCCTCCGGCTCGGGGCACTCGCTGTAGCCGGCGGTCAGGGTGACCGACGCGGGGTCGACCCCCTCGTCGAGGGTGAACCAGTAGCGCACCGTGGCGTTGTCCAGCGAACGGGCGGGGAACGCCGAGATGTTGCGCACCGTCGCCTTGATCTCGCTGAACGTGTCGCCGGTCGCGTTGGTGCTCGCCTCGACATAGATCTCGTCGTCGTCCGGCTCCTCCACCGGCGGGAAGTCCGGCAGCGGCGTGCCGCCGTAGCGGGCCGTCAGATGGGCCAGCGCCCCGGAGAAGGCCGCGTTGTAGTCGGTGGCCACCTCGTTGGCCACATAGTCCTGCCGGTCGTCCTCGTAGGCGTCGTCCGGCGCGCCGGGGCCGCCGACCAGCGCGCCGTAGAGGACGTGCCGGCTGGCCTCGGGCTGGGTCAGCTGGTCGGTCCACGAGCCGTGCGCGGTGCGGTGGTGCGGGTCGCGCGGCGAGTTCTCGCCGAAGCCCACCACATAGCTGGAGTCCCTCGGGTTGTCGCCCAGCGCGTAGTTGATCTGGCTCTCGCCGAACTCCCGGTAGCGCGTGGCGCGTTCGGCGTCCGACTCGGCCAGCCAGTCGGAGTAGACCAGCGCCACGAACGAGGTGTTGGCGGCGTAGCGCAGCGAGCCCCAGGTGTCGAGCACGGCCTGGCCGCCCGGCGAGTACCGCACCCGCTGGCCGTCGACGCCGGTCGTCCAGAAGTCCAGCCACCGGTTGGCGTCCTCGACGTACTTGGGGTCGCCGGTCTCCATCGCCAACAGGGCATAGGCGCCGTAGGACTTGTCGTCCCAGGCGATGGTCCAGCGGAAGCTGCGCACGTCCGACTGCGGCTCGGTGGCCAGCAGGTCGTACTCGGTCTCGGCCTTCTCCAGATAGGCCGCGTCCCCGGTCGCCTTGTACAACCAGTAGGCGCCCCAGACCAGTTCGTCCTGGTAGCCGGACCAGGAACGGTAGAAGTCGCCGGCCGGCACGCAGTCGGAGTAGACCCCACGGTGCTCGTCGGCGAAGGCGTACAGCTGCTCGGCGTGGGTCACCAGCTCGGCCGCGTAGGCCGGGTCGTCCTCGGCGAAGACCAGCGAGGAGGCGGCCATCGCGGCGGCGGTCTCGCCCGCCACGTCGGAGCCGGGGCAGGAGGCGTCCACCCGGTAGGCCGGGCGCTCCATCGGCATCACCTCGGCCGGGCCCCACCAGCGGTGGTCCTCGTTGCCGTCGCCGACCTGGGCGTAGAGCACGTCGGGCTCGGGGTGCGCGCGGATGAAGTAGTCGTTGACCCAGCGGAGGTTGCTCTTCAGATACGGCAGCTGCCCCGACTGCTCGTAGCCGTCGCCGGCGGCCAACCCGCCCCAGGCGAGCATGGTGGCCGAAGCGGCCATCGGCAGGCCGAACTTGACGTGGTCGCCCGCGTCGTACCAGCCGCCGGTCAGGTCCAGGCCCACGTCGGCGCCGTCGTCCAGCGCGGAGTCGCCGCGCCAGCTGACCCGGTTGTCCTCGGGCAGCGGTCCCGAGCGCTGCGCCTCGTAGAAGAACATCGACTTCTGGAGCGCCTCGGCGTAGTTGAACGCGGGGGCGGCGGCCGTGGGCGGCTCGGCGTTCGCGCCCTGGGAGGTGAGCGGCACCAGCAGGCCGGCGGCGAGCGCCGTCGCGGCCAGCGCGCCGGCGGCGACGCGGCCGCGCGGGCGGCGCCGGCGGCGGCCCGAGGGGGCGGCCTTCGCGGCCTGGCGGCGGTCAGACGCTCTGTCAGACGCTCTGTCGGGCTCTCGGTCGGAGTGAGGAGACATCAGCGGCTCGTTCCTGGGGTCCGAAGGAGAACCGCCGCCGGGTGGTGACCGTCGTTCGCCCTGCGGCGAGCGACGGTCGGACTGGGAGCGCTCCCACCCGGCGGCGGCAGCTTAATGGTGTGGAAGCCGCCATGCTCCCGTCAAGTCCGTTGACTTAACAGAATGGAGCGATGGAACGGATTCGACGTCGTTCTGGCCTCTGGTGACTTCACCGGGCGAAGAACCCGGATCGTTCTCCTGGTGCGGTGTTCGCCTGGCGACCGGCCGGTCGCCGGGTCCCGCCGCGGCGTTTCCGCCACGGCGGTCGTTTCGCCCCCGCCCGTCCCCGACCGGGGCGAAACGACCGCCTTCCCGCTGGTCCGCCGGACACCCCCTCCCGCAGGGGGTCCGGAGCGGCGAAACCACGGCGGACAGCGGGCCGTTGGTCACCGCAGCGGATGCGGCGGCGACCTGGTCTCTCGGCGGTGCGGCTAGCCGCCGACCCCTCGGCTGCGTCGGTTGAAGTCACTCCTTCTGTTGACCTCTTGAACCCAGAGCCGAAGCAGGGGCCGTCGATCCTGACCGTGGTTCGGCCGCGCGCCGTGGCACGGCGCGGCGCGGGTCGGCTCCGCGCGGTCGGCCCCGTCCGCCGGCATCCCGCGCTCGTCGCGACACTCGGGGTCCTGGCGGACGTCGGAGAAACCTGGTGGAGGTGGCATGGGACGGCCCTCTCGATCCTTGGTCGGCGATCCGAGAAACCACCGCCGAGCGCGAGACGACTCCCGGTGGTGAATGGGAGCGCTCCCACCTTGCGGTTGCCCCTCATACTGAGAGCAGAGCATGACCCCGTCAACCGTTGGCGCAGTCTTTTGTCAAACAAAATCGGCGCGGAGGGGCCGCGAACGCGCCGAACGCGTCCAGGTTGTGAACGCCCGGCGCGCAGAAGGGGGTTGACGCGGACCGCGGGGCGGGCGCCGGCTTCGGGGCGTGGAACCAGGCGCCGCGCGGGGGCCGGCCACGCGCTCCGGCGCCGGCCCCGGTCGGTCAGCCGATCCTGGTGGGCGCGTGCGGGGGGCCGGCGCGGTGGGTGGGGCCGGGGCGGGGGCGGGCGTTGCGCATCCGGATGGCGCTGTGGCCGAGGCTGCTGCCGACGGCCGCGTCCCAGAAGGGCCAGAGGTTGTCGTAGAGGCGCAGTTGGATGCCGGCCTCGCGGTGGAGGGCGAGGAGGTTGCCCACCTCGAGGGGCGGGCCGAGCGGCTCGACCGGCTCGCGGGCGACCAGGGCGTGCCGGTCGGGGCCGAAGGGGCGGAACGGGGCGGCCGGCAGCCGGTAGGCGTAGAGCCTGGCCTCCAGCAGCCGGGAGAGCCAGCCGTACTCGATGGCGTGCACGCGGTGGCCGCCGCCGTCGCCTATCAGGCGCTGCCGGTCGGCGCGTGAACTGCTGGGCCTGAGCCAGACCATGGCCCTGGGGCACTGTCGGGGGAACCAGTAGTCGGGGGCGCGCTCGGCGTCCACGGCCCACACGAGCGCCTCCAACGGGCCCGCGCTGGCGGAGACATGAGGGCGGAAGACCTGGATGCCCGGGTCTTCGGAGAAGTGCAGGACCTCGCCTGGAGCTGGACGCATGGTGATCATCATCGCACCCGGGGACTCGCGGGGGGCGGGTGGGGGGCGCCGCCGGCGCACGGGGTGACCTGGGGCGCGGCCGGGGGAAACGGGCCCGCGCGCCGAGGCGGAACGGGTGCGCCGGAGCGCGCAAGACCCACCGTCGTTTTCCGGCCAGCGCGGGCGCTCGCGGCCGCTCCCCCGGGGCTTCGCGGCCGCGCCGCGAAAGTGGCATGTCAGGGACACATGGGGAGGTGCGGGGCGGGCCGCGCCAGCGGGAAAAACCCGTTGATTTTCGGCACCGGTGACCGTGACCCTTGCAAGGTTGCCCAGTTACGACACGCACTGACTCTGGGATGTCATGCAGATTCGCGATCTTCCGCATACCGACCCCGGCCAACCGGACGTGAGGTCGGGATTTCGTTTTCTGGTCTGGCTCTTCCGCTGCCAGCTCGGCGGCCAGGCCAAGGCGCTGGGGTGGGGCACCCTGCACATGGCCAGCATCGCCGCCCTGCCCGTGGCCATGGGTTCCGCGATCGCGGCCGTGGTGGACGACTCCGGCCGACGGCTGCTGGCGACCGGGGCGTTCCTGGTCGCCATCGCGCTGGTGATGGCGTTCGCCGACGCCATGCTGCACCGCGCGGCCGTCACCAACTGGATCACGGCGGCGGCGCGGGTGCAGCAGCTGCTGGCCCGCCAGACCGCCGCGTTGGGCGGGGTGCTCACCCGCCGGGTGGCCGCCGGCGAGGTGGTGAAGGTCTCCACCGGAGACGTCGAGAAAATTGGCTGGTTTGTCGAGTCGTTCTCCCGGTTCGCCGCCGCGGTGGTCGTCACCGTCTCGGTGTGCGCGGGGCTGATCTGGTTCGAGCCCCAGCTGGGGCTGTTGGTGGCCGGCGGCGTGGCCGCCGTGGTGCTGAGCGTCTTCCCGCTGCTGCCGGCGGCGATCCGGCGGGCCGAGTTCGAACGGTCGAAGTCCGGGCGGGCCACCGAGCTGGCCTCGGACACGGTGGCCGGGCTGCGGGTGCTGCGCGGGATCGGCGGCGAGGAGCTGTTCCTCGACCGCTACCGGAAGGCCTCGCAGGAGGTGCGGTCCGCCTCCGTGCGCAACGCGCGGATGTGGTCCCTGATCGACGCGGTGCAGGTGGTGATGCCGGGGCTGCTGCTGATCGCGGTGGTCTGGCAGGGCACCAGGCTGGCGCTGGACGGCCGGCTGGGCGCGGGCGAGCTGGTGACCGTCTACGGCGCGGTCAGCTTCCTGCTCTTTCCCCTGCGGCTGTTCACCGAGGCGGCGATGGCCTTCACCTTCTCGCGGCCGTCCGCGCGGCGGGCCGTGCGGGTGCTGGGGCTGCGCCGCGAGGGTGGTGCCGAGGTCGCGCCGTGCGCGGACGCGCGCGGCCCCCTGCGGCCCGCCGGCGAGCTGACCGATCCGGCGACCGGACTCCGGGCGGCGCGGGGGCGGCTGACGGCCGTGGTCTGCGGCGCGCCGGACTTCGCCGAGCGACTGGCGGAACGGCTCGGCGGGCACCCGGTCATGCCGGGCGACGAGGCGTCGGCGCGGCTGGGCGGGGTCGCCCTGGACGAGGTGCCGCTGGCCGAGGCGCGGGCGGCGGTGCTGGTGCAGGACAAGGACCCGGTGCTGCTCTCCGGCACGCTGGCCGAGCTGCTGGACGTGCCGTCGTCGGGGCGGGTCGACGCCGAGGCGGCGCTGCGCGCGGCGCACTGCCACGACGTGTTGGAGGCGCTCTCGCGGGCGACACGGGACGGCAGCCGGGACCCGATGCGGGGCGTGATCACCGAGCGGGCCCGTTCCCTCTCGGGCGGTCAGCGGCAACGGCTGGCGCTGGCGCGTTCGTTGATCACCGACCCGGAGGTGCTGGTGCTCGACGAGCCGACGTCGGCGGTGGACGCGCACACCGAGGCGGGCATCGCGCAGGGTCTGCGGTCGCTGCGCGCGGGGCGCACCACGGTGGTGTTCACCTCGAGCCCGCTGATGCTGGACCAGGCCGACGAGGTGGTCTTCGTCGACGACGGCGCGGTGGCGGCCGTGGGCTCGCACCGGGAGCTGTTGGGGACGACGCCGGCCTACCGGGCCGTGGTCACCCGCGACACCGAGACCGTTCAACTCGCTGAGGAGTCCGCATGATCGGCGTGCAGCCGCCCGGCCACGACCCGGCCGGCACCGAACACGCGACGACCCTGCCGGTGGCGGGGCCGGAGACGGTACGTGACTATGTGCGGACGCTGCTGCGCCGACATCGCGGCGCCTTCGCGGTGCTGATCGCGGTGAACGCGACGGCGGTGGTCGCCTCGATGGTGGGGCCCTACCTGCTGGGTGGGCTGGTGCAGGATCTCGCCGACGGCGAGCGGGAGTTGCGTCTGGGGAGGAACATCTCGCTGTTCGCGGTGGCGCTGGTGGTACAGGCGTTCTTCGTGCGGATGGTGCGGCTGCGCGGGGCGGTGCTCGGCGAGCGGATGCTGGCCGACCTCAGGGAGGACTTCCTGGTCCGCTCGGTGGGGCTGCCGCCTGGGGTGCTGGAGCGCGCGGGCACGGGGGACCTGCTGGCGCGGATCAACACCGATGTGGACCGGCTGTCCACGGCGATGCGGGAGGCGCTTCCGCAGATGTCGATCGCCGTGGTGTGGGCGGGGCTGCTGCTCGGCGGCCTGGTGGTCACGGCGCCGCCGCTGGCGTTGGCGATCGTGGTGGCGCTGCCGGTGCTGCTGGGCGTGTGCGTCTGGTACTTCCGGCGGGCGCCGGCCGGCTACCGCTCGGAGGCCGCCGGGTACGCGGCGGTGGCCGCCGCGCTGGCGGAGACGGTGGACGCCGGGCGGACCATCGAGGCGCACCGGCTGGAGGAGCGGCGAATCGCGCTCTCCGACCAGCGGGTGGCCGAGTGGACGAGCTGGGAGCGGTACACGCTCTGGCTGCGGTCGATCCTGATCCCGGCGATCAACTTCTACCACGCCTCGCTGCTGGCGGGGGTGCTGCTGATCGGCGGCTGGTTCGTGCTGGAGGACTGGCTGACCGTGGGGCAGTTGACCACCGGCGCGCTGCTGACCCAGCTGATGGTCGAACCGGTGGGGATGATCCTGCGGTGGATGGACGAGTTGCAGGTGGCGCGGGTCTCGCTGGCGCGGCTGGTGGGCGTGCGGGAGATCGAGGAGGACGCGGGCGACGAGGCGCTGGCGCCCGGCGGGCGTGAACTCCTCGCCGAGCGGGTGCGGTTCGGCTATCTGTCGGACGTGGACGTGCTGCACGACGTGAGCCTGGACGTGGCTCCGGGGACCCGGCTGGCGCTGGTGGGGCCCTCGGGCGCGGGGAAGTCCACGCTGGGGCGGCTGCTGGCCGGGATCTACGGGCCGCGTACGGGCTCGGTGACGCTGGGCGGCACGCGGCTGTCGGAGATGACGGCGGAGCGGGTGCGGGAGCGGGTGGCCCTGGTGAACCAGGAACACCATGTCTTCGTCGGCCCGTTGCGGGACAACCTGCTGTTGGCGCGGACGGACGCCTCGGACGCGGAGTTGTGGGCCGCGCTGGGCGCGGTGGACGCCGACGACTGGGTGCGGGGGCTGCCGGAGGGGCTCGACACCGAGGTGGGCTCGGGGGCGATGTCGGTGACGCCGGCGCGTGCCCAGCAGATCGCGTTGGCGCGGCTGGTGCTGGCCGATCCGCACACCCTGGTGTTGGACGAGGCGACCTCGCTGCTCGACCCGCGGGCGGCGCGCCATCTGGAGCGTTCGCTGGGGCGGGTGTTGGACGGTCGGACGGTGATCGCCATCGCGCACCGGCTGCACACCGCGCACGACGCGGATGTGATCGCGGTGGTCGAGGACGGCCGGATCACGGAGTTGGGCAGCCACCACGAGCTGGTGGCGTCCGGCGGGGCCTATGCGGCGCTGTGGCGGTCCTGGCACGGGTGAGGGAACGTCGCCGGCCGTCGGCCGGGGGCGGTCCGGCCGCGCGCCGGGGTGTGGGCCCGGCTCCCGTCGGGGAGTCGGGCCCCTGGCCTTCCCTGGCCCGGCTTCCCTGGCCCCCTGGCCTTCCCTGGCGGCGGCCGGGTGGTGGCGCGTCAGGGGGTGGCGGGGCGTCAGGGGGTCAACAGGCCGGCGCCGACGCCGCCGGCCGCGCCCAGGAGGATGAAGGCGGGCATCAGCACCTTGTTCTCCACCCAGGCGCCGGCCCGGAACCGCATGAAGCTCGGGGTGCCCAGCGGGTACCAGCGGCGGCCGGCGATCGGCAGCGGCCAGAGCATGGGGCAGCCGGAGATGGTGATGGCGTCGCCGAGGGTGTGCACGATGGCGCCCAGGACGATGGGCAGGCCGAGCCAGGCGTAGGGCTCGTCCGTGAAGAGCCAGTTGGCGCCGTTGCCCGGCTCGTCGAGGACGCCGGCGACGATCCAGGCGGTGGCGGCGCCGAGCAGCCAGACCAGCACGTCGCTGGAGACCCGGGCCATCCGCCACAGCAGGCCCTCGACGGCGAGCACCATGTGGACGAAGAGCGTGAACAGCACCGCCCAGCGGCCGAAGGCGACGGCGGCTCCGGAGAAGCCGACGCCCAGCAGGACGGCCCAGATCCAGGTGTGGGTGAGGGTGCGGTGGCCGCCGCTGCGGCGGCGGTCGCGTGGGCCCCGGGTGGCGTTGTAGACGGCGCTGGAGAGCTTGTCGATCAGGCCGGCGAGGATCTTGGAGAAGGGCCCGAAGGCGCGGGATATGGTCGCCGACCTGTGGTCCAGGTCGGGGGCGAGTGCGGCGCCGGCGCAGATCAGGGTGCCGGCGACCAGAACGGGCCACGGCATCGGGTGGTCGGCGGCGGCAGCGGCGGCACCCACGCCCAGCCAGGCCATCGCGCCGGAGAGCGAGTGCGCAGGTCCCATCATGGTTCGAATCCCCCGCCTTGTCTTGACCGTTGGGTCTTCCTACGGCGGGACAGCGTAGCGCCATGTGATCTTCCGTCGAGTGGCCGGTTCTCGTTAGGGCGGGTGGGACGGGCAGTATGGGACGGTGACCCTTATCGATCAGATGCCGCAGAACAGTGACCCCGACGCGCTCTTCGACACGTTCTCGTCGTGGGCGAGCGAGCGGGGGATCACCCTCTACCCCGCCCAGGAGGAGGCGCTGATCGAGGTGGTGTCGGGGTCCAACGTGATCCTCTCGACGCCGACGGGCTCGGGGAAGTCGCTGGTGGCGGCTGGGGCGCACTTCGCGGCGCTGGCGAGGGACGAGGTGACCTTCTACACCGCGCCGATCAAGGCGCTGGTGTCGGAGAAGTTCTTCGAGCTGTGCAAGCTGTTCGGGACCGAGAACGTCGGGATGCTCACCGGGGACGCCTCGGTGAACCCGGACGCCCCGGTGATCTGCTGCACCGCCGAGGTGCTGGCGTCGATCGCGCTGCGCGACGGGGAGCGGGCGGACGTCGGCCAGGTGGTGATGGACGAGTTCCACTTCTATGCGGAGCCGGACCGGGGGTGGGCCTGGCAGATTCCGCTGCTGGAGCTGCCGCAGGCGCAGTTCGTGCTGATGTCGGCGACGCTCGGCGACATGACGCGCTTCGAGGAGGACCTGACGCGTCGTACCGGACGGGCGACCGCCGTGGTCCGCTCGGCGACCCGGCCGGTGCCGCTCAGCTACGAGTACCGCACGACGGGCATGACGGAGACGCTGACGGAGCTGTTGGAGACCCGTCAGGCGCCGGTGTACATCGTGCACTTCACGCAGGCGCAGGCGGTGGAGCGGGCGCAGGCGTTGATGAGCATCAACATGTGCAGCCGGGCGGAGAAGGACGAGATCGCCGCGCTGATCGGGAACTTCCGTTTCACCACGCGGTTTGGTCGGAACCTGTCGCGCTATGTCCGGCACGGCATCGGGGTGCATCACGCGGGGATGCTGCCCAAGTACCGACGGCTGGTGGAGAAGCTGGCGCAGGCCGGGCTGTTGAAGGTGATCTGCGGCACGGACACGCTGGGCGTCGGCGTCAACGTGCCGATCAGGACGGTGCTGTTCACCGCGCTCACCAAGTACGACGGGAACCGGGTGCGGGTGCTGCGGGCGCGGGAGTTCCACCAGATCGCGGGGCGGGCGGGCCGGGCCGGCTTCGACACCTCGGGGCTGGTGGTGGCGCAGGCGCCGGAGCATGTGGTGGAGAACGAGAAGGCCCTGGCGAAGGCCGGCGACGATCCGAAGAAGCGCCGCAAGGTGGTGCGGAAGAAGGCGCCGGAGGGCTTCGTCAACTGGAGCCAGCAGACGTTCGAGAAGCTGATCGCGGCCGATCCGGAGCCTTTGACCTCCCGCTTCCGGGTGACGCACGCGATGCTGCTGTCGGTGATCGCCCGGCCGGGCGATCCCTTCGCGGCGATGCGGCGGCTGTTGGAGGACAACCACGAGCCGCGCCGGCAGCAGCTGCGGCTGATCCGGCGGGCCATCGCGATCTACCGCTCGCTGCTCGACGGCGGCGTCGTGGAGCGGCTGCCGGAGCCGGACGCGCAGGGGCGCACGGTGCGGCTGACGGTGGACCTCCAGGCGGACTTCGCGCTCAACCAGCCGCTGTCGACGTTCGCGCTGGCGGCGTTCGAACTGCTTGATCCCGAGTCTCCCTCCTATGCGTTGGACATGGTCTCGGTGGTCGAGGCCACGCTGGACGACCCCCGGCAGATCCTGGCGGCCCAGCAGAACAAGGCGCGGGGCGAGGCCGTGGCCGCGATGAAGGCCGAGGGGATCGAGTACGAGGAGCGGATGGAGCGGCTGATGGACATCAGCTATCCGCGTCCGCTGGACGAGCTGCTCTTCCACGCCTTCGGGCTGTACCGCAGGAGCCACCCGTGGGTGGGCGACCACCCGCTCTCCCCCAAGTCGGTCGTCCGGGACATGTACGAACGGGCGTTGACCTTCACCGAGTTCGTCTCGCTGTACGAGCTGGCCCGGACCGAGGGCATCGTGCTGCGGTATCTGGCCAGCGCCTACAAGGCGTTGGAGCACACCGTGCCGGACGACCTGAAGTCGGAGGACTTCCAGGACATCACGGCCTGGCTGGGCGAGATGGTGCGTCAGGTGGACTCCAGTCTGTTGGACGAGTGGGAGCAGCTGGCCAATCCGGAGACGGAGGACGCCGAACAGGCCCAGGAGCGGGCGGATCAGGTGCGGCCGGTGACGACCAACGCGCGGGCGTTCCGGGTGCTGGTGCGCAACGCGATGTTCCGCAGGGTGGAGCTGGCGGCGCTGGACCGCTTCGGGGAGTTGGGCGAGCTGGACGGCGAGGACGGCTGGGACGCGGAGGCGTGGCGCGCCGCGATGGACGGCTACTGGGCGGAGTACGACGAGTTGGGCACCGGTCCCGACGCGCGGGGGCCACGGCTGCTGCGGATCGAGGAGCACCCGGAGGACGGGCTGTGGCGGGTGCGGCAGACCTTCGCCGATCCGTCCGGCGACCACGACTGGGGCATCTCGGCCGAGGTGGACCTGACCGCCTCGGACGCCGAGGGGCGCGCGGTGCTCAAGGTGACGGACGTGGGCCAGCTGTGAGCAGGGGCAGCGGCCGCCGTCTGGCGAGGCGCAGCGCGGCGGCCAGCTGCTGGCGGTACCAGCCCGACTCGTCCGGCTCCTGCGCCGTCAACAGGCGCCGCACCGTGCGCCAGGGGCCGGCCGCGAGCCCGGCCGCCACCAGGGGCGGCCGCAGCCGGCAGAGAGCGGCGCGCTCGGCGGGGTCGGGCACCGACTCCCGCAGCGCGCCGAGCGGGAGCACGGCGGCAGGCACGGCCGCCGCCTCCCACGGGCCGGCCGCCTGCCCGACGAGGAGGCCGGTGCGCCGGGCCCGCCAGCGGCGGGGCCGCCAGTCCTGCCCCTGACGGAGCGTGTGCCGCAGCCCCTCGGGCAGGGCGCCGGTCAGCAGCGCGGGGCGGCGCCTGGCCAGGGCCAGCAGCTCCACGGGGGGATAGCGCCAGGCGATCACGCCGTGCTCGGTGAGGAGGAACTCGCAGGGGCTGAAGCAACCGCCCTTCGCCAGGCGGGAGAAGCGGGCCGTGCTGATGCCCAGCAGCTCGGCGCCGACCGAGGCGCCGACCGGGCGGTGCGGGAACCGCCGCCCCAGCGAGGGCCGGTGCGGCACCCGCCGCGCCCGGGGCGGGCCGCCGCGCTCCCTTCGGCCAGGGCGGGACACGGACGGTGCGGCGAGGCCGGGCGCGGAGCGCCACGGGCGGTGGCGGATCAGCTGGGCCCTGGCACGGCCGAGGGCCAGGGCGGCCGGGCCCGGCGGAACGCGGGTGATGCGGGGATGGTCCGGCAGGCGGGGCAGGACGGGGGCCCGCGCCCCGCGCGGGGCGGCGGCCGCGCGCCCTCGGAGGCCGCCGGCGGCGCGCCCTCGTGGACCGACCGTCAGCGTCGCGCGGCCGGTGACCGTGGGCCGCGCTGGCCAGGGCAGGGGCGAGACGCCGGTGCCGTGCGCGGTCGGCGCCGGCCGGGGGCGGTGCCCCCGAGCCAGGGCCGGGGTGGTGGGCTCGATCAGGGAGAAACTCTGCGGATACATGGCTACCTCCAGCACGCAGTGCTAACTGTCAGTAGCCACTCTAGACACAGCCGCGCTCGATCGGCAACCCTCCGTAGTCAATTCCTCACGACGGGTTCGCGGCCGAGCGTCAGAGGGCCTCCCTGGCCGTCAGGCCCATGTGCTCACCGACCTTGTTGACCAGCAGCGTCATCTCGTAACCGACCTGCCCCACGTCGGCGTCGGGCCCGGTGAGGACGCACAGACAGCTGCCGTCGCCGGCGGAGGTCACGAAGAGCACCCCGTCGTCGAACTCGATCATCGTCTGGCGCACGTCGCCGACGCCGAAGTGGTCCCCCACGCCCTTGGCCAGGCTGTGGAGGCCGGAGGCGACGGCGGCCAGGTGCTCGGCGCTGCTGCGCCGCAGGCCCCGGCTGACCGAGGTCACCAGTCCGTCGCTCGACAGAAGCAGGACGTGCCTGACCCGAGGTAGCCGCTGCGCCAGGTCGTCCAGCAGCCAGTCGAGCGTGGTGCTCAGTGCCATCCCCAGCTCCCCCTTCTCGTAAGGCGACCGCGGTGTCAGCCTTCCCCAGCAAGCGGTTGTGGGCAACCGTTTGGGCCACACCGCTATGCGGAAGGGACCGTACCGTTTCCGTTTCTCGACCGGCGCGGCGGGTGCCCCGCCGAGCCGCGGGAGGCAAGGAGGGAAACGGCTTCGGAGCCCTGGCCACGCGGCCAGGGCCCTGCGACAACAACGACGGGGACACGTCTCGGCCCGGCCGAGACTCCGCGAAACTCCCGCGCGAACACGGCCGAACATCGGCGGTAAAACGTCCGGGAATCGTCGAGGGACCGACGGGACCGACGGGCCGGACGGGACCGGCGGGGGCTGACAGGACCGCGAGCGAACGGCGCCGCCGGCCGGAGCGCGCCGGCGCCCCAGCGGAGACCTAGCGGCCCAGCTCCTTGCGGCCCACCCGCCGCAGCCGGGTGCGCTGCGAGGAGTCCAGCAGGAAATAGGCGCCGACCGGAATCCCGACCATCACCAGCAGGGCGATCCAGAAGCTGGTCAGCCACCAGAGCACCACCCCGACGCCCAGCGCGCCGAGCGCGACCTTCGCACCACGAGACATGGTCCGCACCTCCTCGCCAAGGCGGAGGTCGCCCCGGCACTTCGTCAACGTCTCTCCAGTGTCCACCGTTCCGCGCGAAGGTGTACCGGGGGTCGCACGCGCCGTTCGATCGGCGTGCGCGACCCCCGGTACGGCGCTCGGGTCGGCGTCAGCGCCCCGCGCGGCGCTCGGCGCGCAGCTCCGCGCCGATGCCGTGCATGTGCGTGAGCGCCTGCCGGTAGGAGTCGACCAGGCCCGTCTCCGCGTAGGAGACGTCGATCGACCGGCAGTAGTCGCGGACCAGCGGCTGGGCGCGGCGCAGGTTCACCCGGGGCATGTTCGGGAAGAGGTGGTGCTCGATCTGGTAGTTGAGCCCGCCCATCATCCAGTCGGTGAGCAGCCCGCCGCGCACGTTCCGCGAGGTCAGCACCTGGCGGCGCAGGTGGCCCCAGCGCACGTCGGGGTCGGGCATCTCCATGCCCTTGTGGTTGGGCGCGAAGACGGCGCCCAGGTGCAGGCCGAAGAGCGCGTGGTGCACCAGCGCGAAGACCAGGGCCTTGCCCAGGCTCATGGTGCTCAGCAGCAGCGCGGCATAGGCCACGACATGGACGACCATCAGCGCGCACTCGGTGGCACGGGCCCGGCCCCGGCCCTCCCAGCCGTCGCCGGCGGCCAGCATCCGCGCGCTGGCGACCTTCAGCGCGATGCCTTCGAGCAGCAGCAGCGGGAAGAAGAGCCGGGCCTGGTTGCGGGTGAGCCAGCGGGCGAAGCCGGTGCGCTTCTCGGCCTGCCCCTCGGTCCAGACGAGGACGCCCTCGCCGACGTCGGGGTCCTTGTCGACGTGGTTGGGGTTGGCGTGGTGCCGGTTGTGCTTGTCGTTCCACCAGGCCGAACTCATGCCGAGCAGCAGGTTGCCGTGGATCAGCCCGAGTGCCCGGTTCACCTTGCGGCTGCTGGCGATCTGGGAGTGGCCCGCGTCGTGCCCGAAGAACGCGGTGCGCGTGGTGAACAGCGCCATGGGAACGGCGAGCAGCACGGTCCACCACGAGTTGCCCGCCAGCAGCACGGCGGCGACCACCGCCGCCAGGGCCACGGCGTTGGCGCCGAGGTGGACGGCGTACCAACCCAGGCGCCGGTCCAGGAGCCGCTGCTCCTTGATCAGCCGCGACAGCGGCGTGAACTCGCCCGCGTCGGGCGTGGCCGACGGGGTGGCGGCGCGCGGCGGGGGGATGACGGCGGTGGGCTGTGCTGCCATGGGAACTCCGGTATGAGGAAACGATGGTGCCCCCACCCTAGGGGGCGCTCACGTTGGGTGACCATGGCAGCAACCCCCCGGTGGGGGTGTACCCAGTGCCACCATGGGCGGCGTATCGGCCCCGCTTTGCGCCTTTTTGGCGCCCTCGTCACCGCGCGTTCCCATCGGCGGCGTCGCACGGCCGGGATTCTCCGCGGAGGCGTTTCCGGTCGGGCGGTCCGGTGGAGTACCCTCGGCCGTCGCCCGCCGGCTAGTCAAACTTGAAGACACATCCGAGGAGTGCCTGTGTCAGCGAGCCCGCCCTCCCCGTCGCAGGTCGCCGCCCTCCTCGGTCTCGCCGCCACCGTGCTGCCCGCCGATCCGCCCCGGCTCTCCCGGGTCGCGTTCTGGGACCCGGGCGGCTCGGCGCCCGGGATGGCCGGGCTGTCCGGGGTGGCCGGGCTGTCCGAGGAGGAGCTGACGGTGGTGCTGCCCGGGGCCGACGGCGCCGTCGGGCCGGTCACCGTGCGGACCGCCGTGCTGCCGGTCGCCGCCGCGCTGCCGGTGCTCACCCGGGCGCGGGCCGCCCGCCACGCGGCGCCGGCCGCGCGGTACTGGGGCGCGGCCGCCGTGCTGGCGCTGCAACTGGCGGCCAGGGGGCGGCTGTTGCCCGGGGTGACGGCCGGTGAGCACGACGCCTGGCGGCTGGGGCCGCTGGACGCGGCCGACGCCGAGCGGCTGCGCGAGCTGGCCGAGGCCATGCCGCCGCACGCCCACGCGGTGCCGCTGCCCGAGCCGGACGCCGCGGGCGGGCCGCTGCTGCCGCGCCCCGCCGAGCTGTTGCGCGCGTTCCTGGACGCGGTCGCCGACGGCCTGCCGCGCACGCCGGCCGCCGCGCTGGCCGCCGGCTCCCCCGCGTTCGCGGCCGGGGAGCCGGTGCGGGTGCCCGAGCGGCGGGCCTGGGCGAACGAGGTCGCGGCGGGGCACGACGCGGGCGTCGGGCTCTCGCTGCGGATGGAGCTGCTGGAGCCGCCGACCGGTGACGGCGGGAACGCCAGGTTCCGCGCGGTGCTCCAGGCGCACAGCCTGGCCGACCCCGGCGTGGTGGTGGACGCGGCGGCGCTGTGGTCGGACGAGGGGCCCGGCGCCGAGCACTTCGGGCCCGGCGCGCGGCGGGACGCGCTGCTCACGCTGCGGCGGGCCGTCGCCGCGTGGGAGCCGCTCTCCCCGCTGCTGACCGCCGCCGTTCCCGACGCGGTGGAGTTGGCGGACGACGAGGTGGCGCAGCTGCTGGGCGAGGCGGCCAACCGGGCGCTGGAGGGCGCGGGCGTGCCGGTGCACTGGCCGCGCGACGTGGTGCGCGGGCTGACGGCGGAGGCCGAGATCGGCCAGGACGAGGGGCCGGCTCGCGGCGCTGCGCCCGGGCTGCTGAGCCCGGGCGCGCTGCTGGCGTTCCGGTGGCGGTTCGCGGTGGGCGATGTGCCGCTGAGCCGCGCCGAGTTGGACCGGCTGGCGGAGGCCGGGCGGCCGCTGGTGCGGCTGCGCGAGAGGTGGGTGCTGCTCGATCCCGAGGCGTTGGCCCGCGTCCGGCGGCGGCAGGACACGAAGGTGACGGTGGGCCAGGCGCTCAACGCGGTGCTGACCGGCGACACCGAGGTGGGCGGGGAACGGGTCGCGGCGCGGGCCACCGGCTGGCTGGCCGAGCTGCGCGAGCGGCTGGCCGATCCGGAGCGCGCCGCCGCCGAGCCCGTCGCGCCGCCGCCCGAACTGCGCGCCACGCTGCGCGACTACCAGCGGCACGGCCTGGACTGGCTGCACCGGATGACGTCGCTCGGCCTGGGCGCCTGTCTGGCCGACGACATGGGGCTGGGCAAGACCGTCACGCTGATCGCGTTGCATCTGCACCGGCAGCGCGCGCCCGCGACGGCGGGGCCGACGCTGGTGGTGGCGCCCGCCTCGCTGCTGGGCAACTGGCAGCGGGAGATCGGGGCCTTCGCGCCGGGCACCCCGGTGCGGCGCTTCCACGGCAGCGAACGGGAGCTGTCCGAACTGGCGCCGGGCGCCTTCGTGTTGACCACCTACGGCACGATGCGACGGGACGCGGCGCGGCTGGCCGAGGTGGAGTGGTCGCTGCTGGTGGCGGACGAGGCGCAGCAGGTGAAGAACGCGTTCTCGGCCACCGCCAGGGAGCTGCGCACCATCCCGGCCGGAGCCCGGGTGGCGCTGACCGGCACGCCGGTGGAGAACAACCTCTCCGAGCTGTGGGCGATCCTGGACTGGGCGACGCCGGGGCTGCTGGGCTCGCTGCCCGCGTTCCGCCGGCGGTTCGCCGACGCCGCCGAGGACGGCGGGGACCCGGCGGCGACCGAGCGGCTGGCCCGGCTGGTGCGGCCGTTCCTGCTGCGCCGCCGGAAGTCGGACCCCGGGATCGCGCCCGAGCTGCCGCCCAAGACCGAGACCGACCGGGCGGTCCCGCTCACGCCCGAACAGGCGGGCCTGTACGAGGCGGTGGTCCGGGAGGGGCTGGCCGAGGTGGCCGGCAGCTCCGGGGTGGCGCGGCGGGGCATGGTGGTCAGGCTGCTCACCTCGCTCAAGCAGATCTGCAACCACCCCGCGCAGTACCTGAAGGAGGAACGGCCCCGGCTGGCGGGGCGTTCCGGGAAGCTGGAGGCGTTCGAGGAGCTGGTGGACGCCATCGTGGCGGGCGGCTCCAGCGTGCTGGTGTTCACCCAGTATGTGCGGATGGCCCGGCTGTTGGAGGCCCGGCTGGCCGAACGAGGCGTGGCCAGCCTGCTGTTGCACGGCGGAACGCCGGTGGCGCGCCGGGAGGAGCTGGTGCGGCGGTTCTCCGAGGGCGAGGCGCCGGTCTTCCTGCTGTCGCTGCGGGCGGCGGGCACCGGGCTCAACCTCACCAGGGCGGATCATGTGGTGCACTTCGACCGCTGGTGGAACCCGGCCGTGGAGGCGCAGGCCACCGACCGGGCGTACCGGATCGGCCAGGACCGGCCCGTTCAGGTGCACCGGCTGATCGCCGAGGGCACGGTCGAGGACCGGATCGCGGCGCTGCTGCGGCGCAAGCAGGCGCTGGCCGACGCGGTGCTCGGGGGCGGGGAGGCCGCGTTGACGGAGTTGAGCGACGCGGAGCTGGCCGAGTTGGTGACCCTGCGCCGGGAGCCGGCGGGGCCGGCGGACGCGCGCGACGGGTCGCGAGGGAGCGGTCGATGAGCGAGGACGGTCGTGCGATGGGCGAGGACGCCGAGGTGGTGCTGGCGCCGCTGCCGCCGGCGCGGGGCCGGAGCTTCGCCGACACCTGGTGGGGCCGGGCCTGGCTGAGCGCGCTGGAGGACGGCGCGTTGGACGGCGAGGGGCTGCGGCGGGGCCGGCGGCACGCGCGGGCCGGCGCGGTCGGCGCGGTCTCGGTGCGGCCGGGCCGGCTGACGTCGGTGGTGCGGACCACGGGCGGCGACGCGCGGCGGGCCGACGTGCTGCTGCGCCCGCTGAGTGAGGCGGAGTGGGACCGGCTGGTGGGCATGGCGGCGCGGGAGGCCGGCCATCTGGCGGCGCTGCTGGACGCCGAGCTGCCGCCCGCGCTGGTCGCGGACGCGGCGGCGGCCGGCGTCGAACTGCTGCCGGGCATGGGCGAGTTGGAGCCGACCTGCGAGTGCGGCGAGTGGGATCACTGCGCGCACACGGCCGCGCTGTGCTACCAGACGGCGCGGCTGTTGGACGCCGATCCCTTTCTGCTGCTGTTGCTGCGCGGGCTGGGGCGGGCGGAGCTGCTGGCGCGGCTGCGGCGGCGGAGCACCGCGCCGGCGCGGGCGGCGGGGCCGGTCGGCGTTCCGGCGGCCGAGGTCTACGCCGGGGCCGGCTCGGCGGCGCCGGAGCTGCCGGCGCCGCCGCCGGCCGTGGCCCACCCCGGGCCCGTGCCGGGCCTGGTCCCGGACGACCGGGGCGAACTGGACGTCGCCGCGCTGGAGTTCCTGGCCGCCGACGCGGCGCGCCGGGCCTGCCGGCTGCTGGCCGAGGCGCTGGCGCCGGGCCACGAGCGGCGGCCGGTCGGCGCGGAGCCCTGGGCGGGGACGGGGAGTGGGGGCGGCGAGAACGGGCGCGAGACGGCCGCCGCAGGGGCGGAGCGGGAACGCGGGGCCGGCTCCACGCCGGCGCGGGACGCCCTGTGGCGGGACGCCGTGCGGCTGGCGGCTGGCGGCGATCCGCCGGCCTCGGTGGCCCGGCGGCTGGCCGCCGGGTGTGAACGGACCGGCGTCGAGCTGGCGTTGGCGGTGCGCGCCTGGCGCGTGGGCGGCGCGCCGGCGCTCGCCGTGCTGGAGGCGCCGGGCGCGCGCGCGGACCCGCGCGCCCTGGAGGAGGTGGCGCGCGCCTTCGGTGAGTGGGGCGAAGGGTCCCCGCCGCGTGCCCGGGGCAATGTCTGGACGGTGCGCGGCGCCGGGGTGCAGCTGCGCTATGGCAACGGCCGGTGGTGGCCGTACCGGCGGGAGCGGGGCCGCTGGTGGCCGGCGGGTCCCGCCGAGTCCGACCCGGCCACGGCGCTGGCCGCCGCCCGGGAGGAGTCCCGAACGGCGGCCGGTGCGCCGGGTGTCGGGCCTCAGGCCAGCGACTCGAAGACGGCGTAGTAGCCGCCGGACTGGCCGGCGGCCGTCGGGTGGTAGGAGTCGCCCACCGGCACGGTGACGCTGTGCAGCCACTCGTCGGCCGAGCAGATCTCGTGACCGGTGAAGGCGGTGCGGACGTCGCCGTAGGTGAAGCCGTGGGCGGCGGCGCGGTCGCCGGTGACGGCGCTGAGGTTGTCGGCGGCGCCGTTGATGGCGGCCCGCGACTCCTCGCTGATGCCGAGGGCGCAGCCGCCGTCCAGCTCGTACATGCGCGGGTAACCGAGCACCACCACCTGCGCGTTGGGGGCGGCGGCGCTGATCGCGTCGTAGGCGGAGTCCAGCCGTCCGGGCAGGGTGTCGGCGATGTAGGCGTTGGCCTCGGCGACGGCGGCCAGGCAGGCGTCGGTGCCCTGGAGCACGCAGGTCTGCATGGTGTCGGCGAAGCCCGCGTCGTTGCCGCCGACGCTGACGCTGACCAGGGTGGTCGAGGCGCTCAACGGACCGAGCTGCTCGTTGATCACGTCCGTGGTCACCGCCCCCGAGCAGGCGGTGAACGCGAACGAGGCGGGGCCGTTGGCGTCGGCCCACAGCTCCGGGTAGGCGACGGTGCTGCGGCGGCAGTCGCCGCTGGCGTCGTCGTAGGAGCCGGCGCCGACGCCGGAGGAGTAGGAGTCGCCGAGGGCCACGTACTCGGCGGCGGCGGCGGTGGGGTCCGCCTGGGCCGTGGTGGGGGTGAGAGCGGTGACGCCGAGCGCGGCGGCCACGGTGGCGACCGTGGCCAGAAGACGGCGTGCGTGCATGGAACCTCCCGGGTGTTCCGTGGGGGGACGGGTGGTGCCCCAGGGCTTACCCCGCCCAAATCGTGTCCATGCCAAGCGACTTGGCGGGACGCCCTGCCCAACGAGCGGCGGCGAGCGGGGGCAACGCGCACGGGCGGGCGGAGGAGGCGGCGGGCGGGCGCGCCGCAGCACAGGACCACAGGAAGCGCTTACCAAGCGGGGGTTGTCGAAGCCCCGGTCGCCGTTCTAGCGTCTTCCAACAGCAGGGAACACATCTCAACAACGCGGCCGTCACCAGGGTCGCGAACGCAAGGAGACTCATGCGGAATCGGCCCGAGGACGCTCCTCTCCCGTACTACGAGGACCCCTCCCCCGGGTTCGGCGACCTCCCGCCGCGCGCCTGGTACCCCGCCTCCGACGCGGCCCGGCTCCCCCTCGACGGCACCTGGGACTTCCGGCTGAGCGAGACCGCCGAGGGCGGCGACGTCGCGTTCACCTCCGACGCCTTCACGCCCGAACCCGACGCCGGCTGGGGCCCGTTGACCGTGCCGGGGCACTGGGTGCTCCAGGGCCACGGCGCGCCCGCCTACACCAACGTCCGCTACCCCTTCCCCGTCGACCCGCCCCGGGTGCCGACCGAGAACCCGACCGGCGACCACCGCCGGGTCTTCGACCTGCCCGACGACTGGCCCGAGGACGGCGAGGCGGTGCTGCGCTTCGACGGCGTGGAGTCCTGCGCCCGGGTCTGGCTCAACGGGCGGGAGCTGGGCGTCTTCCAGGGCAGCCGGCTGCCGCACGAGTTCGCCGTCGGTCACCTGCTGCGCCGCTCCGGAAACGTGCTGGCGGTGCGCGTCCACCAGTGGTCGGCCGGCAGCTACCTGGAGGACCAGGACATGTGGTGGCTGCCCGGGATCTTCCGGGAGGTCACCCTGCTGCACCGGCCGCCGGGCGCGGTCGAGGACCACTTCGTGCACGCCGGCTTCGACCACACCACGGGCGAGGGCGTGTTGCGCGTCGACTCCTCGCCGGCCGGGCGGGTGCTGGTGCCCGAGCTGGGCGTGGACGTCGCCACCGGCGATGAGGTGCGGGTGCCGGTCGAACCGTGGACGGCGGAGACGCCCAGGCTCTACGCGGGCGAGCTGGTCACGGCCGGGGAACGCGTTCCGCTGCGGATCGGGTTCCGCACGGTGGTCGTCGAGGACGGGCTGTTCCGGGTCAACGGCCGCCGGGTGCTGTTCCGTGGCGTCAACCGGCACGAGTTCCACCCCGAGCGCGGCCGGGCCCTGGACCAGGCCACCATGCGCGAGGACATCCTGTTGATGAAGCGGCACAACATCAACGCCGTGCGCACCAGCCACTATCCGCCGCACCCGGCGTTCCTCCGGCTCTGCGACGAGCTGGGCCTGTGGGTCATCGACGAGTGCGACCTGGAGACCCACGGCTTCTGCGACTTCGAGGACTGGCGCGGCAACCCGGTGGCCGACGAGCGGTTCACCCCGGCGCTGGTGGACCGGGCCCGGCGGATGGTGGAGCGGGACAAGAACCACCCGGCCGTGGTGATCTGGTCGCTGGGCAACGAGTGCGGCGCCGGCGACGGCCTGTCCGCGATGGCGCGCTGGATACGCGAGCGGGACCCGGAGCGCGCGGTCCACTACGAGAACGACCCGACCTGCCGGGACAGCGACTTCTACTCCCGGATGTACGCCCCGCACGCCGAGGTCGAGGCGATCGGCCGCCGCGCCGAGGAGCCCCTGGCGGACCCCGAACTGGACGCGCGCCGGCGCTCGTTGCCGTTCATCCTGTGCGAGTACGCGCACGCGATGGGCAACGGGCCGGGCGGGCTCGCCGAGTACCAGCGGCTGTTCCGGGAGCACGAGCGCTGCCAGGGCGGCTTCGTCTGGGAGTGGATCGACCACGGCTTCCCGAAGACCACCCCCGAGGGCGTGCCGTACTTCGGCTACGGCGGCGACTTCGGCGAGGAGCTGCACGACGGGAACTTCGTCTGCGACGGGCTGCTCTTCCCCGACCGCACGCCCTCGCCGGGGCTGCTGGAGTTCCGCAAGGTCATCGAGCCGGTGCTGATGGCGGCCGACCGCGCCGCCGGGGTGCTGGAGGTCACCAACGACCAGGACTTCGCCGACACCTCGGGGCTCGCCTTCGAGTGGGCCTACGAGGTGGCGGGCGAGCCCGTCGCCGGCGGGCCGCTGACCGTGCCGCCGCTGGGCCCCGGCGCGACGGCCCGGGTGCCGCTGCCGAGCCGCCCTGGCACCGACCGGCCAGGCGCCGGGGTGTGGACGTTCCGCGCGCTGCTGGCCGACGACACCCCGTGGGCGCCGCGCGGCCATCTGGTCGCCTGGGCCCAACTGGCCACGGACGAGCGGGCGGTGGAGCCGGCACCGCCGGCGTCGGGTGCGGCGCCGGTCCGGAGCGACGACGGGATCGCGCTGGGCCCCGGGCGCTTCGACGCGGTGAGCGGCGCGCTGCTGCGGCTGGGCGACCTCGCCGTGCCGCACGCGCCCCGGCTCGACGTGTGGCGCGCCCCCACGGACAACGACCTGGGCGCCTCCTGGCAGGACGACGAGCGGCACGGCCAGTCCTGGCGGGCGTTGGGCCTGGACCGGATGCGCCACCGGCTGGACGGCGTCGAGCTGACCGACGACGGCCTGGTCGTGCGCGCCCGGGTGGCGCCGGCGGCGGCCGAGGTGGGCCTGGCCACCACCTACCACTGGCGGGCGCTGGACGACGCGTTGCTGCTGTCGGTCACCGTGCTGCCCGAGGGCCCCTGGCGCACCACGCTGCCGAAGGTGGGGCTGCGGCTGGGGCTGCCGGCCGCCTATGGGGCGGTGACCTGGTTCGGCGGCGGCCCGGGCGAGGCGTATCCGGACACCCGGCAGGCGGCGGCGCTCGGCCGCTACCGGGCCGACGTGGACGCGCTCCAGACGCCGTATGTGCGGCCGCAGGAGAACGGCGCCAGGGCCGACGTCCGGTGGGCCGAGCTGGCGGCGGACGTGGGGCCGGCGCTGCGGGTGACCGCCGTGGACGAGCCGTTCTTCCTGACGGCCCGCCGGTGGACGCCCGAGCACCTGGACGCGGCCGAGCACACCAGCGACCTGGTGCCGTCCGACACCGTGTGGGTGCACCTGGACCACGCCCAGCACGGCATCGGCAGCCAGTCCTGCGGACCGGGCCCGCTGGCCCAGTACCACCTGCGGCCCCGGGAGTTCCGCTTCGCGCTGCGGCTGGCCGCGCGCTGAACCGGCCCCGTCTCCCCGGGCATCCGGCCGTCCGGTGCCCGGGGAGACGGGCTTCAGGGCTTGACGCCGACCCCGGCGTAGCCGGCGAGGCGGGCCAGCTCGGGCGAGTCGGGCACCGGGGCGTCCGGACGCCAGAGGTGCGGCTGGACGACCCCGGGTTCGAGCAGCTCGAAGCCGTCGAAGAACGCCTCGACGGCGCTCCTGCCGCGCGGCGTGACGTTGGCCGTCGAGTTCCGGTAGACCTCGCGGACCCTGCGCACGTCCTCGGCGCTGTGGAAGTCGCTGGTGGCGTGGCTGAGCACCAGGCAGCTGCCGGGCGCCAGCCGGGAGGTCAACGCGTGGATCATCTCCGTCGGTCGGGCCTCGTCGTCGATGAAGTGCAGGATGGCGACCAGCATCAGCGCCACCGGCTGGTCGAAGTCGATCAGGTCCCGGATCACCGGGTTCTCCATGAGCGCCTCGGGGTCATGCAGGTCGCCCAGCACGAACCCGGCGTTGCCCTCGGCCGTCAGCTTGGCCCCCGCGTAGACGCTGACGATGGGGTCGTTGTCCACGTAGGCGACGCGGGCGGTCGGGTCGACCTCCCTGGCCACCTGGTGGGTGTTGGGGGTGGTCGGGATGCCGGTGCCGACGTCCACGAACTGCCGGATGCCGCGCTCGGCGACGACCCGGACCGCCCGGTGGAGGAAGGCCCGGTTCTCCCGGGCGGCCAGCCTGACGTCGGGGGCGACGCTGAGCACCCGCTCGGCGGCGATCCGGTCGACCTCGTAGTTGTCCTGGCCACCGAGGTAGTAGTCGTACATCCGCGCCGGATGCGGACGACTGGTGTCTATCTGCTCGGCGTCGAATCCCTCTGTGGTCACCCAATGCTCCGTTCTCTGCCTGGCGTCCACCCCGCGCGGGGTGGCGCCGCCGTCATGTCGCGGTGCCCGCGCCCCCCGCGCGCGGGCACCGCGACGACTCGCTTCCGTCCGGTGAGGTCACACGTCCGGTGCGGTCACACCAGGAGGTAGTCGGCCTCGCCCGACTTCACGCCCTCGATGAAGGTCGCCATCTCGTGCAGGGAGCAGATCAGCGCCGGCCCCTCGGGGTCGGTCGACTGACGCAGCGCCACCCGGCCGTCCGTCAGCCGCATGGCCTCCACGCAGCTGCCTCCGTTCCCGCCGCTCCATGGCTTCTGCCAGCCCTCGGTGCCCAGGTGGGCTGCCGGCATCCCGTTGTAGATGCGATCCATCGTTCAGATCTCCTTGCGAATTCCACTGAGGATGGCCTCAGTGCGGTGCACTGGCGCGGCCTGCGCGCACATCCGGTCCAGCGCCTCCCGGAACGCCGAGACATCGTCGCGCTGGTCGAAGTACGCGGCGCCGACCAGGTTCTCCGCGCAGGCGATGTCGGACAGTTCGGGCACGGGGAACCGGAAGAGGTGGAACGGCCCGTACATGGCCGGGTGCGGGCCCGCCGAGAACGGCATGATCTGGAGCCGGATGTTCGGCGAGGCGGCGGCCTCGATCAGCCGGGTGATCTGGCCGCGCATCACGTTGGGGTGGCCGATGGGCCGGCGGAGCACGGTCTCGTCCATCACGATCCACAGCAGCGGCGGTTGCGGCCGGCCGAGGATGTCCTGGCGGGCCAGCCGCAGCGCCACCAGCCGCTCGATCTCGGTCGCGGGGGCGTGCGGCATCCCGGAGCGGAGCACGGTGGTGGCGTAGGCCTCGGTCTGCAACAGGCCGGGGACATAGTGCGGTTCATAGGCGCGGATCTGGTCGGCCTCGGCCTCCAGGCTCACGAAGGCGCTGAACCACTCGGGCAGCACATCGCGGTAACGGTGCCACCAGCCGGGCCGGTTGGCCTCGCGGACCAGGGCGAGGAAGGTGTCGATCTCCTCCTGCTCGCTGACCCCGTAGATCCGCAACAGCTTCTCGATATAGGGGACCTTGAGCCCGACCTGGGCCTTCTCCATCCGTCTGATGGTGGCGTGCGTGACGTCCAGCGCCCGCCCCGCCTCCTCGAAGGAGAGCCCCGCCGCCTCCCTGAGGTCCTGGAGGCGGCGGCCCAACACCACCCGCAACGCGGTGGCGGCCCCACTGGTCTGCCCGCCGGCCACTAACCCACCCCACCAACTGCCGTCATGGGCAAGGAGTCTGCCATGCCATCAGCCCGAACAACAGACTGAAAGAACCGGATCTGTAATTTGCAGGATGCCTCTTGCCGGATGCGAGGGACAACCCGCACAGTAGTGCCGTGGCTTCCTCCTCGCGCGTCGAACCCCTGGTGCGACAGAACGGCTCAGCGCCGCCGAGCGGGTGTCTGCGCTTCCGCCTGCCGGCGGTGCCGACATCGGCGGCCGAGGCACGTCGACTCACCCGGCAGCAGCTCGCGGAGTGGCGCACGCCCAGTGACGCCAACGACAGCGCCCAGCTGGTGATCTCCGAGCTGGTCACCAACGCGCTGCGGCACACGGACAGCGACAGCGTGGGCTGTGAGGTCCGGCTGCTGGGCTCGCTGCTGCGGGTCGCCGTGGCCAGCGAGGGCGCGGGGCCGCGCAGCGCGCCGAAGAACGCCGGCGAGGAGGACGAGGGCGGCCGGGGCCTGCTGCTGGTCTGCTCCCTCGCCCAGGTCTGGGGCGTCCGCCCGCAGGACGCCGGCGCCGGCCACGTCGTGTGGGCCGACCTGCCGCTGAGCGGCTCCGACCGCTGACCCCGACTCAGGGGCGCGCCACGCCCGTTGACCCCGGCTCCTCCCCCGTCGCCTCGGGCTCTGGCCCGCCGCGTGCGGGACGGGATCGGGCCGTCGCCATCGCGCGGAACGCGCCGGCGGCCGGCAGCGCGACGACCAGGGCCGCGAGCCCCAGGCCCAGCGTGAGGGCGTAGCCCCAGCGCGGGCCGTGCGCGTCCAGCACCGGGCCGGCCGCCAGCCCGCCGGCGGCCCGGCCGAGCGCGGTGGCGGTGGAGAGCCAGGTCATGCTCTCGGTCAACGCCGAGGCGGCGACGCCCTCCCGCACCAGGCTGTAGCCGGCGATGGTCATGGGCGCGACCAGCAGCCCGGAGAACAGCGAGAAGACGCCGAGCACCGCCACCGACGGCATCGCGCCCAGCGGCGCCATCCCCGCGACCACCAGCAGCAGCGCGACCCGCAGCCGCCGGTCCACGGGCGCGGCGAAGGCGTGCGTCCCGTACCAGAGCCCGCCGACCGCGCTGCCCACGGCGAACGCGGCGAGCACCGGGCCGATCATCCAGGCGTCGCCGTGGGTCTCGACGAAGGCCATGGTGGTCAACTCCCAGGCGGCGAACATGGCCGAGGAGCACACCCAGACCGCGCACAACGCGCGCAGCCCCGGGTTCGCGAGCGCGCCGCCGTCACCGGGGGCGCGCGGCGCGACGGGCGGCTCGGTGGCGCGCTGCCCGGCCATCAGCAGGCTCCCGGCCAGCCCGAGCGCGGCGACCACCAGCACGCCGAGCGCCGGATGCCAGAGCACCACCCCGGCGACCACCAGCGGCCCGACGACATAGAGCAGTTCCTCGGTGACCGACTCCCAGGAGTAGGCGGCGCCCAGCAGCCGCCCCGAGCCCTCGTCGCGCAGCAGATGGCTCCAGCGGGCGCGGGCCAGCGCGCTGAGCGGCGGGCGGGTGGCACCGAAGGCGGCCCCGGCCAAGAGCAGCACGGCGGTCGGCGCCCCGGCCCGCGCGGCCGCCACGAGCAGGACGCCGGAGAGCGCGAAGACCGTGGCGACCAGGGTCAGGACCCGGCGCTGGCCCCGGCGGTCCACGGCCCGGCCGACGCGGGGGACCAGCAGGGCGTAGGCCAGCGCGCCGGCCGCCGAAACGGCGCCCGCCGTGGCATAACTGCCCGTGACATGGGTCACCAGAAGCACCACGGCGAGGTGGAGCGTGGCGCCGGGGAACCGGCCCACGAGGCTCGCGGCGACGAAGCGCCCGGCGCCGGGAAGCCGCAGGATCTCGGCGTAGGAGCGCAGGCCGGAGGAGTTCGCCATGGGGCGGCATGATGCCCGTCACAGCCGACGGGGGCAGCCGAATTACCGTGCGGGCGGCGGGGTTTCGGCCGGGGAACCTCGGCATTCCGGAACTCGTTACTTTACCGTTCCATTACCATTGGCGAAGCCGCGACGGCACGCCGCGCGGAAGCCCGTCATGCCGCGCGCAGGAAGACCGGAGGAAGAGTGGACGTCTCGTTGACCGTGTGGGTGCTCACCGTGGTGGTGTTGTGCGCCCTGATCGCCGTGGACTTCTTCTTTGGACGCAAACCACACGAGGTCTCCATGAAGGAGGCCACCGTGTGGACGGTGTTCTGGGTGGTGTTGGCGATCCTCTTCGGGATCGGTCTTGCCGTGTTCGAGGGTGGCACGCCGTCGAGCGAGTTCTTCGCCGGCTATGTCACCGAGAAGTCGCTGAGCGTGGACAACCTCTTCGTCTTCGTGCTGATCATGACCAAGTTCGCCGTCCCGGCGCAGTACCAGTCCCGGGTGCTGATGGTGGGCGTGCTGATCGCACTGCTGCTGCGGGCCGGGTTCATCGCCGCCGGCGCCGCGCTGATCGCGAACTTCTCCTGGGTCTTCTACATCTTCGGCGCGTTCCTGATCTGGACCGCCTGGAAGTTGATCAAGGAGGCCCGCTCCAAGGACGAGGGCGAGGAGTACGAGGAGAACCGCTTCCTGAAGATGGTGGAGCGGCGTTTTCCCGCCACCGACCGCTACCACGGCACCAAGATGGTGATCCGGGAGAACGGCCGCCGGCTGATCACGCCGATGCTGATCGTGATGCTGGCCATCGGCAGCACCGACATTCTCTTCGCGCTGGACTCCATTCCCGCGATCTACGGGCTGACCGAGGAGCCCTACATCGTCTTCACGGCCAACGCGTTCGCGCTGATGGGCCTGCGCCAGCTGTACTTCCTGATCGGCGGGCTGCTGGAGAAGCTGGTGCACCTCTCCTACGGCCTGTCGGTGATCCTCGGCTTCATCGGCGTGAAGCTGGTGCTCCACGCGCTCCACGAGAACGGGGTGCACACGCCGGAGATCAGCACCGCGTTCTCGCTGAGCGTCATCTGCGGCGTGCTGATCGTCACCACCATCACCAGCCTGTACGCCAGCCGCGAGGAGCGCGCCGCCGCCCGGGCCGCGAAGGAGAACGGGTCGGAGGGCGCGGACGAGGAGTCGGCGGAGTCCGCCGAGCACCGCTCCTGACCTCGCCTCCGGTACCGTGACCCGAACGCCGCCGCCGGAACCCGGCGGCGGCCTCGGGCGTTTACCTGGCGTGGGACTCCGCGCACCAACGGTGGACAGGAGGCAGCTCATGGGGACGGGGCCCTCGGGTCAGGAGGAGCCGCAGGGCGGTGACGACGCCCCACGCGAGGAGGACTGGGAGAACCTGGTCCTGGACGAGAGCTTCATACGCGAGGCCGAGGTCCGGGAGCCGACGGCGCGCACGCGGATGCTGCGCGAGCGGTGGAAGGACGGCGGGCCCGCCCCCCAGCCCTGGCGCTCGGACGAGCCGCCGGCGGGCTGGGTGCACGGCTCGGGCCGCCGGGGCGGCTCGCGCAAGCGCGGCGACAAGCCGCGCAAGCGCCGCTGGTTCCGGCGCAAGGGCAAGAACGACGACAGCTGATCGAGGCCGGGCGGGGTCACCACGGTGGCGCCGCCCGACGCCCCGGCCCGTTCCGTCCGACGCCCCGGCCCGTTCCGTACCGGTTGTCGCCGGTCGAGGTCCCCGTTCCCGGTTGAGAGTCCCGTTCCCGGAGTCGCCATGTCCACCGGCCGCCCGCCGACGTTCGCCGCGCTCGACACCGGGGCCCCCGCCGGGGGCGCCGGGGCCACGCTGCTGCTGGTGCACGGGTGGGGCGGCGACCGGCACGAGTGGGACGCGGTGGCGGCGGCGCTCGCCGACCGGCACCGGCTGCTGGCCCCCGACCTGCCGGGCCATGGCGCCACCCGCGCCCGCCCGGGTCGGCACACGCCCCGGCTGGTCGCGGCCGACCTCGCGGCCTGGCTCGACGCCGGGTCGGTGGGCCCGGTGGTCGCGGTCGGGCACTCCATGGGCGGGCAGGTGGTCGCGGCGCTCGCCGTGGACCACCCCGAGCTGACGCGGGCCACGGTGACGGTGGCCACCGGCTTCGGCGGCACCGCGACGCTCGACCAACTCCGTTCCGAGCAGGCCGCTTTGGAGCGGGAGGGCGCGGCCTGGGCGGCCCGCTTCGCCGACCGGGCCAGCGGCCCGGCGACCCCGCCCGAGGTGACCGAGCGGCACCGCCGGCTGCTGGCGGCGGCCGATCCGGCGGTGCTGGCCGCCTACCGGGAGGCGATGTATCTGGCGCCGGACGCCTTCGGGCGGCGGCCGGCCGCCGAGGCGTTCCTGCGCGGGCGGCGCTGCCCGGCGCTGGCGCTGCACACGAGCGCCGAGGCCGCCGCCTGGGAGGCCGCGCTGCCCGGGCATCCGCTCTCGACCCAGCTGACCTGGCCCGACTGCGGCCACTACGTCCACGAGGAGCGGCCGGCCGAGGTGGCGGCCCTGATCGAGGGCTGGTGTCGCCGGGTGGCGGCGGTCGGCTAGCCTGGCGTCATGCCGTCGACGTTCCGCAACCGGGTCATCTCCCCGCCGATCGCCCGCTGAGGGCACGGCTCGCGCGTCATTCCCACCGGCCGCCGCATCCGGCCGCCGGCTCTCCTGAGTGTGCCCTCCTACCGGTCCCTCGTCGGATTCACCATGGAGCAGGACACCTCACCCATGACGTCTTTCTTCGCATCTTCTCGTTCCTCTGGTTCCTCTGGTTCCTCCGCACGTTCCCTTGAGGCCGCCGGCCGCTCCGGCGGCGCGGGGCTCCCCCGTTCCACCCGTGCCGCTCGGGCGGGGCGGCGGCCGCGCGGCGGGGCCTGGCTGGTGCTCGCGGCCGCCGGGCTGTGGGGCACCACCGGGACCACGGCCAGCCTGGCGCCCGAGGGCGCGTCGGCCCTGTCCATCGGCGCCGCCACCATGGGCATCGGCGGGCTGCTCACCCTGGCGCTCGCCGGCCGCTCGGTCCGGCCGGTGCTCCAACGGGCCACGCTGGGCTGGGCGTTGGCCGGCGCCGCCGCCGTCGTCTGCTACCCGCTGGCGTTCTACACCGCGATGGCCTGGGCCGGCGTTGCCGTGGGCACCGTGGTGAGCGTCGGTTCGGCGCCGGTCTTCGCCGCGCTGCTGGAACGGTGCTGTGAGGGGTTGTCCCTCAGCCGCCGCTGGTGGGGCGCGACGCTCGCCGCGGGACTCGGCTGCGTTCTCCTCACGCTGGCCGGCGACGGCGGCACCCCCTCGGGCCAACGGCCGGCCGCCGGCGTGGCGTTGGGCGTGCTGGCGGGCGTCGCCTACGCCGGATACACCTACTGCGCCTCCCGGGTGATCCGGCGCGGGCACCCGGCGCGGGCCACCATGGGGGCGCTCTTCGGGCTGGGCGCGCTGGTGCTGCTGCCGGTGCTGGCCGTCACCGGGGGCCCGTTGCTCGGCTCGGCGCGCGGCCTGGCGGTGGTCGGCTACCTGGCCGTGGTGCCGATGTGCCTGGCCTATCTGCTCTTCGGCGCGGGGCTGGTGCGGGTGCGGACGAGCGCGGCGACGACGTTGAGCCTGTTCGAGCCGCTGGTGGCCGCCGTGCTGGCGGTGCTGGTGGTCGACGAACGGCTCGACGCGTGGGGCTGGTTCGGGGTGGCGCTGGTCGCCCTCGGGCTGACCGCGCTCACCGCGCGGGGGTCGGTGGGCCCCCGCCGCTGACGCCGGCGGGGGAGCCTTCCGAAGGCGGTGGCCGGCCGAGGCTTCGGGTCACGACCGGCCACCGCTTTCCCCTGGGACGGGGCACCCAGAGGGTCCAGTGCCTCCGCCGACGTGCCGCTCCTCGCCGGCGGAGCCTCCCCCGCCGCGGTCCCCCCCTCGTTCCGCCCGGGCGCCCCTCCCCCACGATCATGGCCGGCGGCCCGGCACGGTGCGACCTGTTGTGGCCTGGCCCGAACAACGACATCCGGGACATGCTCTCCTCCATGCCCCTGCGTATCCACCTCACCGCCGAGGACGTCGCCCGCACCCGCCTGGCCCAGGAGCCGCGCGCCATGCTGGAGTTGGACCTCGCCCTGCGACTGCTCCAGGAGCCGAGCCAGCCGACCCGGTTCGGGGCCTGGCGCGGGAGGTCGCTGCGGCGCCTGGCGCCGGGGGCGCGGCGGCTGTTCGACCTGGTGCCGCCGACGGGCTGGTCGGTGGGCTTCCTCGACCGGGCGATGGCCGACTCCGTCGAGGAGGCGGCCGAGGCGATCCGCGCCACGCCGGCCTCCCGGGTCAGGGCGGACATGCGGCGGTGGGCGGAGCGGCGCGGCCGGCCGGTGCCCGGCTGGACGCGGGCGCTCGGCAACGACCGGGAGTTGCTGCGGGAGCTGGCCGACGCCGTGACCCATGTCCATCGGGAGGCCGTCGCGCCCTGCCGGGACCGGATCACCGCGCTCGCCCGTGCGGACCGGACGCTGCGCGAGCGGCAGGCGGCGGAGGGCGGGACACACGCGCTGCTCTCCGCGCTCAACCCGCGCCGCATCCGGTGGCGGCCGCCCGTTCTGGAGCTGACGATGGCCTCGGGGACGGACGGCGACGTCCATCTGGAGGGCGAGGGGCTGCTGTTGGTGCCCTCGGTCTTCGGGGCGGTCCATCCGCTGGTGGACGCGACGGCGCGGCCGCAGCCGTATCTGACCTACCCCGTCGGCTCGCCCGACTCCGAGCCCCTGCTGCCCGCCGTGGCCACCGCGCGGGCCCTGGCGACCGTGCCGGACTCGCTGGCGGCGCTGCTGGGGCACACCCGCGCCATGGTGCTGTGGACCATCGCCGAGCACCCCGGCTGCACCACCACCGAACTCGCCCGGCGCACCGGGATCTCGCCGGCCAGCGCGAGCCAGCACGCGACGGTGCTGCGCACGGCCGGCCTCACCCACACCGCGCGCCACCGCAACACGGCCCTGCACACGGCGACCCCGCTGGGCCTGGGCGTCCTCAACGGCGGGGGCTGACGCGGCGCCGGCGCGCGCGGCGCGGGCGTTCCGCGCGGAGACTCGTCGGCGCGGGCGTTCGGCGCGGAGACTCGTCGGCGCGGGCGTTCGGCGCGAAGACTCGTCGGCGGGGAATCTCGTTGGCGCGGGGTTGGCGCGCGGGTCAAGGATGGGGCGCATGGCACACCTTCACGACATCGTCTTCGACGCGGCGCGCCCCTCCGCCGTGGCCAGGTTCTGGGCCCGGGCGCTGGAGGGCTACGCGGTGGCCCCCTATGACGAGGCGGAGCTGGAACGGCTGCGGTCGGAGGGCATCGACGACCCGGAGGACGACCCGACCGTGCTGGTGGAGCGGGTGGGCGGCGGCGGGCCGCGCCTGTGGTTCCAGCTGGTGCCGGAGGCGAAGGCCGGCAAGAACCGCGTCCATCTGGACCTGAAGGCGGCCGAACCGGCCGTCGAGACCGAGCGGTTGGTCGAGCTGGGCGCCCGGGTGGTGGCCCGCCACGAGGAGCACCTGGTGCTGGCCGACCCGGAGGGCAACGAGTTCTGCCTCTTCCCCGACGCCTCCCCCGACGCCGCCTGACCACGACGTTCGGACAACGACCTGCGACGGCACCGGGCCCGACGCCCCCGGGTACGGGGACGGCGGGCCCGGCGGTCGGTCCGGTCCGGGGTCAGCCCCGGACGCCCAGCAGGTGGTCCATGGCCAGCTGGTCGAGCGCCTCGAAGGCCATGCCGCGCGCGGCGGCGGCCTCGGGGTCGAACTCCTCGAACGCCGACCGGTCGGCCAGCAGTTCCTCGAAGCCCTCGCCCTCGTTGAGGGTGGGCCGGGCCAGCTCGTCGAGGCGGGCGGCGCGCAGCGCCTCCTGGACGGCCGGGTCGGCGCGGAAGGCCGCCGCCCGCTCCTTCAGGATCAGGTAGTTGCGCATACAGCCGGCGGCCGAGGCCCACACGCCGTCGAAGTCCTCGGTGCGCGGCGGCTTGAAGTCGAAGTGCCTCGGGCCCTCGTAGCCGGCGGTCTCCAGGAGGTCGACCAGCCAGAAGGCGGAGCGCAGGTCGCCGGCGCCGAAGCGCAGGTCCTGGTCGTACTTGATGCCGGTCTGGCCGTTGAGGTCGATGTGGAACAGCTTGCCCGACCAGAGCGCCTGGGCGATGCCGTGCGGGAAGTTGAGGCCCGCCATCTGCTCGTGGCCCACCTCGGGGTTGACGCCGAACAGCTCGGGCCGCTCCAGCCGGTCGATGAAGGCCAGCGCGTGGCCGACGGTCGGCAGCAGGATGTCGCCGCGCGGCTCGTTGGGCTTGGGCTCGATGGCGAACCGCAGGTCGTAGCCCTTGCTGACCACATAGTCGGCCAGCAGGTCGAAGCCCTCCTTGAAGCGGTCGAGGGCGGCCCGCACGTCCTTGGCGCCGCCGCTCTCGGCGCCCTCCCGGCCGCCCCAGGCGACGAAGGTCTTCGCGCCCAGCTCGGCCGCGAGGTCGATGTTGCGCAGCACCTTGCGGAGGGCGTAGCGGCGCACGTCGCGGTCGTTGGCGGTGAAGCCGCCGTCCTTGAAGACGGGATGGGTGAACAGGTTGGTGGTGACCATGGGCACCACCAGCCCCGTGGCGTCCAGGGCCTGCCGGAAGCGCTTGATCACGCCGTCGCGCTCGGTGGCCGAGGCGCCGAACGGGACGAGGTCGTCGTCGTGGAAGGTGACGCCCCAGGCGCCCAGCTCGGCGAGGCGGTTGACGGACTCGACCGGGTCCAGCTCGGGCCGGGTGGCCTCGCCGAACGGGTCGCGGCCCTGCCAGCCCACGGTCCACAGACCGAAGCTGAACTTGTCCTCGGGGGTGGGCTGGTACTTCTCAGCTGACATGGCGGCTCCTCGGCTCCCCAGCTATTTCGTCATGGCCGTTAACAAATTAGTATGCGGGGACCCGCCTTAGGAACCCCCTTCGGCTCAGAGAGGACCGCGCTCATGACCGCAGCAGAAGGCCCCCTGGTGGTCGGTGTGGACAGCTCGACCCAGTCCACCAAGGTGCTGGTGGTGGATGCCGCCACCGGCGCGGTGGTGGCCAGGGGCCAGGCGCCGCACCAGGTGACCGCCGAGCACGACAGCGATCCCGAGGTGTGGTGGGAGGCGCTGACCTCGGCGCTGGCGCAGTGCGGCGAGCCGGCGAAGCGGGCCGGCGCGGTCGCGGTCGCCGGCCAGCAGCACGGGCTGGTGACCCTGGACGCCGAAGGCCGCCCGGTGCGCAACGCGCTGCTGTGGAACGACACCCGCTCCGCGCCCCAACGCGACCGGCTGCTGGCCGAGTTGGGCGGGCCGGAGGCATGGGCGGAGCGGGTCGGCAGCGTGCCGGCCGCCTCGTTCACGGTGACCAAGTGGTCCTGGCTGGCCGAGCACGAGCCGGCCGCCGCCGCCGCGACCCGGGCGGTGCGGCTGCCGCACGACTACCTCACGGGGCGGCTCGCCGGGGCGCCGGTTTCGGCCGGCACCACCGACCGGGGCGACGCCTCGGGCAGCGGCTGGTGGTCGACGGCGACCGGCGCCTACGACGAGGAGATCCTGGCCCATGTGGGCCTGGACCCGGCGCTGCTGCCCCGGGTCGTTCCGCCGGGCGAGGCGGCCGGCACGGTCGCCGAGGGCCTGCCGCTGCCGGCCGGCATCCCGGTGGCCGCCGGCACCGGCGACAACATGGCCGGTGCCCTCGGCCTGGGCCTGGCGCCCGGCAGCCCGGTGCTCAGCCTGGGCACCTCGGGCACGGTCTACGCGGTCTCCGAGCGCCGCCCGGCCGACCCGACCGGCACGGTCGCCGGCTTCGCGGACGCCGGCTCGGCGTTCCTGCCGCTGGCCTGCACCCTCAACTGCACGCTGGCCGTCGACCGGTTCGCCGCCCTGCTGGGCCGGGACCGGGAGGCGGTGGAGGCGGGCGGCTCGGCCGTGGTGCTGCCGTTCCTGGACGGCGAACGCACCCCCGACCTGCCCTACGCCTCGGGCCTGGTGCACGGGCTGCGACACGACACCACCGCCGGGCAGCTGTTGCAGGCGGCCTACGACGGCGCGGTCTTCGCGCTGCTCAAGGCGCTCGACCTGGTGCTCGACGAGGGCGCCGACCCGAACGAGCCGATCCTCCTGATCGGCGGCGGCGCGCGGGGCACGGCCTGGCGGGAGACGGTGCGCCGGCTCTCGGGCCGGCCGGTGCGGGTGCCGGTGGCCGAGGAGCTGGTGGCGCTCGGCGCGGCGGCACAGGCCGCCG
Source organism: Streptomyces sp. 3MP-14 (assembly GCF_006334905.2). Taxonomy (NCBI): domain Bacteria; kingdom Bacillati; phylum Actinomycetota; class Actinomycetes; order Kitasatosporales; family Streptomycetaceae; genus Streptomyces; species Streptomyces sp. 3MP-14. Next base: position 453,135 of record NZ_VDLZ02000002.1, on the reverse strand, counting down.
GGCTGCTGCTTGGGCGGGACGCGGCCGCCGTGGCCCGGGGCTGGGACACCGCGCGGGGGCCGGCGCTGCCGGCGGTGGAACGGGACGAGGCCGCGCTGGAACGGCTGGGGACGACGCTGGCGGACGCGGACGCGCTGCTGCGGCGGGCCTGAGGAAGTCGGCCAACGACCCTTGAGAGAACGGACGTTCAGGTGGCCCAGCCCGCGACGACCACGCCGCAGTCGGCGATGCGGCAGCACAACCTCTCGCGGGTCCTCCACACGCTGGCCGCCGAGGGGCCGCTCTCCCGCGCCACGGTGGCCGCGCGGATCGGGCTGACCAGGGCGGCGGTCTCCACCCTGGTGGACGAGCTGCTGCGCGGCGAGCTGCTGGTGGAGGAGGGCCCCGGGCGGTCGGGCGCGGTGGGCCGGCCTGGCAGCCAGCTGCGGCTGACCGACCGGGGGCCGTGCGGCTTCGGCGCGGAGATCGGCGTGGACCATCTCGCGGTGTGCGCGGCCGACCTGCGGGGCGAGATCCGGGTGCGGGTGGAGAAGGAGTTCCGCGCCCAACACCGCGAACCGGCCGAGGTGCTCGCCGAGGTGCGGGCCCTGGCGAGTCGGGCCAGGGCCCAGGCCGCCCGGGTCGGGCTGCGGCCGGCCGGGCTCGCGGTCGCCGTGCCGGGGCTGGTGCTGCGGGAGAGCGCCACGGTGCTGCGGGCGCCCAACCTGGGCTGGCGCGATGTCGAGTTGGCCGGGCTGCTGCCCGACGACCTCGGCGAGGTCACCGTGCACAACGAGGCCAGCCTGGGCGGGCTGGCCGAGCTGTGGTCGCGCACCGAGCCGGCGGCCGACAGCTTCGTCTATGTCTCGGCCCAGATCGGCATCGGCGCCTCGGTGGTGGTCGACGGCCAACTCCTGGGCGGGGCCCACGGGTTCGGCGGCGAGTTGGGGCACGTTCCGGTGCGTCCCGAGGGGCCCGTCTGCGGCTGCGGGGGCCGGGGCTGCCTGGAGACCTACGCCGGCGAGGAGGCGGTGCTGCGCGCCGCCGGGATCGAGCCGGGGCCCGGCGTTCGGCTGGGCGCGCTGACCGCGCGCTGCGAGGCGGGCGAGGCGGGCGCGCTGCGCGCGGTGCGGCGGGCCGGCACGGCGCTGGGCATCGCGCTGTCCGGCGCGGTCAACCTGCTGGACCCGCGTCAGGTGGTGATCGGCGGCTCGCTGACCCGGCTGACGCCGTGGCTGCTGCCGCCGCTGCGGCGGGAGTTGGGGCGGCGGACGGCGGTGGCCGCGGGCGGCCGCGAGACGCCGCTGCCGGTGACGGCCTCGCCGCTGGGCCCCGACGGCCCGCTGCGCGGCGCGGCCGGCCTGGCCGTCCGCACCGCCCTCGACGACCCGGCCCGCCTCCTGGCGTGACGGGGGCCGGCGGGCCGGGCGCCCCGGCCCGGGGGCCGGGAGCGGGCGGGTGCCTCACCGGACAACTCCCGTTATCCGTACGGGAGATCGGCCGTCCCCCCGCAGGGGTTGATCGGTTCACCGGATAAGGCGAAAAGCCGGCGCATCCGCCCCGCGTGGGGCGTGGGGGGCGGAGGATCGCCCCCGTGACGACTGGGCAGCGAACGTGGTGGAGCACCCTCGGCGCTGCCGGCGCCGGCCTGGCGCTGGCGGCCGCGCTCGGCGGCGGGCCGGCGGCGGCGCACGGCCGACCCGCCGACTCCTGCGCCATCGCGGGCGAGCCCGTCTTCTGGGACTGCTCGACCCCGACGCCGGAGCCCACGCCGACGCCCCCCGACGAGCCGGCGCCGGAGCCGACGGAGTCGCCCCGGCCGGCGCCCACCGAGGAGCCACGGGCACCCGAGCGCTCCGCCGCGCCGGCGCCGATGCCGCCGGCCGTCGCGGAGCCGACGCCCGGCCCCGCACCGCCCGAGGACTCCCCGCCGCCCGACCCGGCGCCGCCGGCCGACGCCGAGCCGCCCGAGCAGCCGCCCCCGTCCCCCGTTCCGCCCGCCGTCTGGCCGCCGCCGGCCGTGCCCCGCGCCGCCGCCGACCCCGAACCCGCCGCGCGGGAGGGGTCGTTGGTGAGCCGGATGGTGCTGGTCGTCACGCCGGCCGTGCTGGCCGCCGCCGTGCTGCGCCCCCGTTCCCGTGCCCGTTCCGGCGCGGCCTAGCCCGTCCCAGGAGACCGATCGATGTCCGAATGGCTGGTTCTCACCTTCGCCGTCCTCGCCACCTGCTCGGTGGTGCTGCTGGTCGCCGTGGTGCGGCAACGGCGTCAGGGCGAGGAGGACGACCCGACCGAGACGCCCGATGTCATCGAGTACATGACGATGATGATCGGCGTGGTCTACGCGATCGTGCTGGGCCTGGCCATCGCCGGGGTCTGGGAGGAGCGTTCGGCGGCCGACGAGTGGGTGCGGCAGGAGGCCCAGGCGCTGCACGAGATGGACCAGCGGGCGGCGGTGTTCGCGCCCGAGCGGGCGGCCGAGATCCGTTCGTCCGTGGAGTCCTATGTCGCGCGGGTCGTGGGCCCGGAGTGGGACCACATGCTGGAGTCGGGCGAACTGACCGACGAGGGCGAGGAGTCGCTGACCGAGCTGCGGGCCACCATCGCCGACCGCGAGCCGACGACGGTCGCCGAGATCACCGCCTACCAGGCGCTGTTGGACGAGGCGGCGGCCGTGGACGAGGCGCGGGCCGGGCGCGGCCAGAGCGCGGAGTCGACGATGCCGGCGGTGGTGTGGTTCGGGCTGCTGGCGGGCGGGGCGGTGACGGTGGGCATGGTGTTCACGCTCCAGATCCAGCGCTCGGGGCGGGAGTTGCTGCTCGCCGGCCTGTTCAGCGCGTTGATCACCTTTCTGCTCTTCCTCATCTGGTACTTCGACGCGCCCTACGCCCGGGCCCTCGGCGACTCGACCGAGGCGTTCCAGAACTTCTTCCCCGGGGTGGCCGGCGGGGACTGAACCGGCGAAGACCGGGCCGGCGCGGACCGAGCCGACGGAGACCGAGCCGCGCGCGCTCGGCCGGCCCCGCCCGGGGTCGGCCGAGCCTTTAGCATGAGCGGATGAGTTCCCTGTTCCCGGCCTTGGACAACGCGCCAGCCAAGCCCGCGCTGCACTTCGGTGACCAGATACTCGACTACCCGACGCTGCGTTCGGTGGCCCTCACGCTCGCCGGGGCGCTGCGTGACCAGACCCGGGTCGCGGTGTGGGCGACCCCGACGCCGGGCACCGCCGTCGCGGTGGTCGCCGCGCTGCTGGCCGGCGTGCCGGTGGTGCCGCTGAACCCGAAGAGCGGGGCGCGCGAGCTGGCCCATGTGGTGGGCGACAGCGAGCCCTCGCTGCTGCTGACCCCGCCCGGCGTCGCCGAACTGCCGCCGGCGCTGGCCGGGTTGCCGGTCCTGGAGGTGGCCGTCGACGTGGCGGCCGACGCGGCCGAGCCCGAAGGGCCGGCGGCTGTCGACCCCGAGCTGCCGGCGTTGGTCGTCTACACCTCGGGCACCACGGGGCCGCCCAAGGGCGCGTTGCTCTCCCGCCGGGCGGTGGCCGCCACGCTGGACGCGCTGGCCGACGCCTGGGGATGGACCGAGCGGGACGTGGTGGTGCACGGCCTGCCGCTGTTCCATGTGCACGGCCTGGTGCTGGGCGTGCTGGGCCCGTTGCGGCGCGGTGGCACGGTGCGGCACCTGGGCCGCTTCTCGCCGGACGGGGTGCGCCGGGCGCTGACCTCGGGCGGCACGGTGCTGTTCGGGGTGCCAACGATGTACCACCGGCTGGCCGAAACCGTCGAAGAGGACCGGGCGTTGGCGGACGCGCTGGCCGGGGCCCGGCTGCTGGTCTCGGGTTCCGCGCCGCTGCCGCTGCCCGACCACGAGCGGCTGTGGCAGGCCACCGGGCGCCGGGTGGTGGAGCGCTACGGGATGACGGAGACGCTGATGAACACCAGCGTCCGCGCCGACGGGCCGCCCGCCACCGGAACGGTGGGCATGGCGCTGCCGGGTGTGGAGGTGCGGCTGGTGGACGACGCGGGGCGCCCGCTGGACGTCGGGGACGGCGAGACGGTGGGCGAGATCCAGGTGCGCGGGCCGAACCTGTTCAGCGGCTATCTCAACCGCCCGGAGGCGACGGCCGAGGCGTTCGACGCGGAGGGCTGGTTCCGCACCGGCGACATGGCCACCCGGGACTCGACGGGCGGCTACCGGATCGTGGGGCGGCGCTCGACCGACCTGATCAAGAGCGGCGGCTACAAGATCGGCGCCGGCGAGATCGAGAACGTGCTGCTGGCCCACCCGGGCGTGGCCGAGGCGGCGGTGACGGCCGCGCCCGACCCGGACCTGGGGGAACGGGTGGTGGCCTGGGTGGTGCCGAGGGACCCGGCGGCGCCGCCGACGCTGGAGGAGCTGAGCGACCATGTGGTCGGGCAGCTGGCCGCGCACAAGCGGCCCCGCGAGGTGCGGTTCCTGGCCGCGCTGCCCCGCAACGACCTGGGCAAGGTGCTGAAGCGGGAGCTGGTGTGAGTCAACCGGCCCGCCCCGCCCGGGAGTTGTTGGACGCGGTGGCGCCGGGGTCGAGGCCGCTGCCGGTCGGGTTCGAGGCGGGGCCCGCCGGCGGGCCGCTGGGCTGGCCGGGCTATGACGCCGGCCTGGCGCGGGCCGCCGCGCGCTCGGGCGAGGCGGAGGCGGTGGTGGCCAGGGTGGGTCGGGTCGGGGAGTGCGAGGCGGTGTTGCTGGCCTTCGAGTTCGGCTTCCTCGGCGGCTCGATCGGCCGGGCCGCCGGGGCGCGGATCGGCGCGGCCCTGCGCACCGCGCGCGACCTGCGGCTACCGGTGGTCTCGCTGCTGGCCTCCGGCGGCACCCGGGTGCAGGAGGGGATGCACGCACTGACCCAACTCCAGGCGATCGCACGGGAGATGGTCCGGCTGCGGGCGGCCGGGCTGCCGCAGCTGGCGGTGTTGGCCGGTCCGGTGACGGGGGGCAGCTGGGCGACGCTGGGCGCGGGCGCCGATGTGCGGCTGGCGCTGCCCGGGGTGCAGGTCGGCTTCTCCGGCGCCCGGGTGCGGCCGGAGGGCGCGGACCCGGCGGCCTACACCGCCGAGGCGCAGGCCGCCGCCGGGCAGGTGGACGCGCTGGTGGCGTGGGAGGAGCTGCCGGGCGCGGTGGCAGGCTGGCTGGCGCTGCTGACCCGCCCGGCCCGGGGCCCGGTGCCTCCTCCCTCGGTGCCGGGCGGCGGCGCGCCGCCGGCGACCGGCTGGGAGGCGGTGGAACGGGCCAGGTCGGCCGGCCGGCCGCGCGCGCGGGCCCATCTGGCCGCCGCCTTCGGCCGGTTGGCGCCGCTGGCCTGCCCCGACCCGGGGCTGCTGGTCGGGCTGGGCGAGGCGGGCGGGCGTTCGGCGGGCTATGTGGCACAGTTGGGGACGCGCACCACGCCGGCCGGGTTCCGGTCCGCGACCCGGCTGATCCGGCTCGCGGACCGGCTGTCGATCCCGGTGCTCACCCTGGTGGACACCCCGGGCGCGGCCAACGACGCACGGGCCGAGCGGGAGGGGGTGGGCGCGGCCGTCGCGGAGACGATCACGGCGCTGGCGGCGGCGCGCGTCCCGGTGACCACCCTGGTGGTGGGCGAGGGTGGCTCGGGCGGCGCGGTGGCGTTGACCGCGCCGGGCCGGATCTGGGTGACGCCGGGGAGCTACTACTCGGTGCTGGCCCCGGAGCCAGCCGCCGCCGTGCTGAAGCGGGACGTGTCCGATCCCTCGGCGGTGGCCGAGGTCGCCGAACGGCTGCGGCTGCGGCCCCAGGACCTGGTGGCGATGGGGCTGGCCCGGGGCATCGTCGGCTGACCCGACGCCCCCCGGTGCGGTGTTCGCTAACGGAACGCCTCGACGGTGCGGCGGGCCCAGTCGGCGAAGGAGCGGGGCGCCCGGCCGGTGACCCGTTCGATGTCCGGGCTGAGCCGCAGCTCGGTGGCGTTGGGCTCGCCGAGCACGTCCAGCGTGGTCTCGACGACGGGCTCGGGCATGAACGCCGTCATCCGGGCGTGCGCCTCGGCCCGGGTCAGCTCGACGAACCGCACCGGCTCGCCGAGGGCGGCGCCGATCGCCTCGGCCTGCTGCCGAGGCGTGACGGCGGCCGGTCCGTTCAACTCGTAGACGGCGCCCGCGTGTTCGTCCTTGCGCAGGGCCACGGCCGCGACGGCCGCGATGTCGCCCGGGTCGACCACCGGGATGCCGACGTCGCCGAAGGGCGCCGCGACGGTCCGCTCGGCGCGCACCGAGCCGGCCCAGGCGAGGGCGTTTGAGGCGAAGCCGCCCGGCCGCAGGATCGTCCACGCCAGGCCCGAGGCGCGCACCGCCTCCTCGACGGCCCGCAGCACGCTGCCGTGCGAGACCGAGTCCGGCCGGCTGACCACGCCCTGCGAGGACAGCAGCACCACCCGCCGCACCCCGGCGTCCCTGGCCACGCCCAGCAGGGCGCGCGGGTCCAGCCCGTGGCCGCCGGCGCCGCCGTCGTGCAGGAGGAGGGCCTCGGCGCCGTCGAGGGCGGGCCGCAGGGTCTCGGGCCGCGCCAGGTCGGCCGGCGTATGACCGACCCCGTCCGGCAGGTCCACCGGGGCCCTGTCCCGCGAGACGGCCGTCACCCGCTCCCCCACCTCGGCGAGGGCCCGCACCAGCGGCCGTCCGACGTTCCCGGTCGCTCCGGTCACCACGATCATTCTGAACTCCCTTGTCAGCCGCTCTCTGTTGCGACGACCGGGACGTTAACAGGCTCGATATAGTAGGTACCCAGGAGAAAGTGACTACCCCGGAGGGATGTGACGCATGACGACCGAGGCGGGCCGTTGGACCCCCGAAGCCATGGCCGGCGCGGCCGACCCGGAGGCGGCCTGCCCCATCGCCCCCGTCGTGGACATCGTGTTCAGCCGGTGGACCACGCCGATCCTCTGGTCACTGCACGCGTTCGGCCGGCAGCGGTTCGTCGAGTTGGAGCGGCGGATCGGGGGCATCACGCCGAAGGTGCTCACCCAGCGCCTGCGCCAGCTGGAGCGCGACGGGCTGGTGGTCCGCACCTACCATCCGGAGGTGCCGCCACGCGTCGAGTACGAGATCAGCGAACTCGGACTCAGCCTCGCGCCGCTCTTCGCGCATCTCGCGGAGTGGGCGGGCAGCCACCTCGACCGGGTCGAGGCGGCCAGGGCCCGGTACGACGAGGCGGGCTCGCCGCGCGCCTGACGACGACCGGTCGCGGGCCCGTTCAACGGGTGGCGGGCGGGGTCAGGCCCGGGTCGTGGGGTCGGTCCCGCCGGGGCGCCGGGCCGTTCGCGGGTGAGGGTCAAGGCGCTGGCGCGGTCGGGGAGTTGGCCGACGACGATCGCGGCCAGGGCAAGGGCGAAGCCCAGCCGTCGCACCGGCCCCAGGGTCTCACCGAGCAGGGCGGCGCCGAGCAGCGCGGCGACCAGCGGCGAGAGCAGGCCGATGTTGAGCACGCCGAGCACGGTGGCCCTCCCCCACCAGACGCCGCGCGGCAGCGCCCGGCCGACGGCCACGGCAACCAGCCCGGCGGGCAGGGCGCGGCAGGGCGGCGAAGAACGGGTGCCCGGGCGGGAGGAGTTCGGTGGTGACCACACAGGTGGTGCCCCACACGGCGGGGGCGAGCGCCGTCAGGGCGGTGCGCCCGAGCACGCCCGACGCGGGGTCGCCGTCTCGCTCCGGGCTGAGCGGAGGTGTCATGGCGGCAGTCTCGGCCCGCGACGATCAATGAGTCCACCACATGTTCGTCAGCCCATCGATCGCGTTGCACGATGGGTCGGGACCGGTCGGAGGCCGGCCAGCCGGGCCAACCTGCGGTAGGAGTCGAGCTGTTCGGCCGGGTCGTGGGTCGCGAAGGTGACCAGCACCTCGTCCGCGCCGGTGGTGGTGACCAGCTCGGCCAGTTGCCGGGCGACGCTGGCCTCGTCGCCGTGCACCTGCCCGGCCAGGGCCTCCGCCAGATAGCGGGCCTCCCGTTCGGTCGGCCGCCGCTCGGCGATCGCGGCCGGCGGCTGGAGCGGCGGGAAGTCGCCCCGGGTGCGGGAGTGGGCCACGGCCCACGCCTCCGGCAGCTGGCGGCGCCGCGCGGCGTCGGCGGTCTCGGCGACCGCCACGTTGACCGCCAGCACCAGGTAGGGGCGCGCGCCCCCGGGCGCGCGGGGCGTGAAGCGGTCCCGGTAGCGCTCGGCGGCCGCGCGGGTGCGGGCGGCGTCGGCCGAGGCGCCCAGCACCAGGGGCAGGCCGAGGTCGGCGGCGATGTCGGCGCCGGCGCCCGTGGCGAGCACGAAGGCCGGCACGTCGAGGCCCTGCGCGGGAACGGCGCGCACCGGGCCCCGGCCGGCGAAGTAGTCGAGCAGCTCGGCGAGTTGGGCGGGGAAGTCGTCCATGGCCTCCCGTTCCGCGCCCAGCGCGCGGCGCACGGCGCCGGTGAAGCCGACGGACCGGCCCAGGCCCATGTCGATGCGGCCCGGGTACAGGGAGGCCAGCACGCCGAACTGCTCGGCGACCACCAGCGGCCGGTGGTTGGGCAGCATGACGCCGCCGGTGCCCACCCGGATTCGTTCGGTGGCGGCCGCGACGGCGGCGGCCAGCACGGTGGGCGCGGCGCCGGCGACGCCGGGCACCGCGTGGTGCTCGGCCACCCAGAACCGGTGGTACCCGAGCCGCTCGACCTCGCGGGCGAAGTCGACCGTGGCGCGCAGCGCCTCGGCCGGCGTCCGCCCGGCCCTGACCTGGGCGCGGTCCAGGACGGACCAGCGGGTTTCGGCCAGGACGGCGGGCGGTGCGACGGGCGCGGGCGCGGTGCTCATGTCCTGCTGGAACGCGGCGGCCCGCCGGCGGATTCCCGGTGGATTCCCGGCGGTGGTTGGCCGAGCCGGGCGGCGGTGGCGCAGGATGGGGGGATGCGACGTGGCACGGTGGCGGCCCTGGACAGCCTGCGCGGTCTGGCGCTGGGGGACGCGTTCGGCGAGACCTGGTTTCCGGTGCTGCGCGCGGGCGGGGACGCGCTGGCGCTGATCCGGGCCCGGCGCACACCAGGGGCGGACCGGTGGCCGTGGACCGACGACACCGCGCTCGCGGCGGCGCTGCTGCGCGCGGCGTGGCCGGACGGCGCGGTCGAACCGGACGCCGTGGCCCGGGAGTTCGGGCTGGCGTACCGGGCGGACGACGGGCGCGGCTACGCCTCGGGGATGCACGAGCTGCTGCCCCGGCTGGCGGAGGAGCCGGGGGCGTGGCGGGCCGCTTCGCGGGCGCTCTTCGGCGGCGAGGGCAGCCTGGGCAACGGGGCGGCCATGCGGGCCGCCCCGCTGGGCGCGCTGCTGGCCCGCGATCCCGGGCTGGCCGCCGAGCGGGCGGTGGTCGCGGCCGAGGTGACCCACCGGCACCCGGAGGGCGTGGCCGGCGCGGTCGCGGTGACGGTGGCGGCGGCGCTGGCGGTCACGGCGCGCGGGCCGGTGGACCCGGGAGCGCTGCTGCGGCGGGTCGCCGGGTTCACGCCGGCGGGCCTGGTGCGGGAAGGGCTGGAACGGGGGGCGACGCTGCCGGCGGCGACCGCGCCGGGCACGGCCGCCGAGGCGTTGGGCAGCGGCGCTCGGATGCGGGCGGACGACACGGTGCCGTTCGCGCTGTGGTCGGCCGCGCGGCATCTCGACGATCTGACCGGGGCGCTGTGGTGCGTGGCCGAGGGGCTCGGGGACGTCGACACGACCTGCGCGATCACCGGCGGCGTGGTCGCGGCACGGGTCGGCGTGGCCGCCGCCCCCGAGGAGTGGCTACGCCGCGCGGAACCGCTGCCGGCGTGGGCGCCGGCAGCGTGAGGGCGGGACTGCCGCCGGGCCGGGGCCGAGACGGGGCGTCCGCCCGGGGCAGGCCGGCGAAGCCGGTGCGCGCCCCGCACGCCCCCACCGGCCCACACCATGACCTGCGGGCAAGCGCCTAACTAGGTCGCCGTGAGGTCGCCCGCCGTGGTGGTGGCCACCGGGTCGACGCCGGCCAGGCGGCAGACGGAGATGAAGAGGAACAGCGGCTGGCTGTAGGGGATGCCGTGGTGCGGCCAGTGGATCAGCCGGGGGGCCCACAGGCCCTCGCCGGCCCATTCGGGCGGGGCGGCTATGGCCAGCCGGACGTCGGTGAGGTAGCGGGTGGGCGCCGGCCAGCACATGCCGGTCTGGGAGCCGCTGGGAACGGGCCACCACCAGCTGGGGCCGACCGCGAAGATCGCACCGGGCCGGGGCAGGCCGGACAGCACGCGGTGGCCGTGCTCCCTGGGCATCTCGACGACGTCGCTCTCCAGCCAGCCGGGGCGACGGCTGTGCACCAGCCGCAGGTGACGCGGGCGGGGCGTGGGGTGGGTGAACTGAACCATAAGGCGGCGTCAGAACCTCTGCTCGGCGGGACGGTTCGGTCCACGGCCGGCCGGGACCGCCGCGTCGTTCTCCCGAGCGTCGTGCGGCAGTTCGGCCCAGACGCGCTGGCCGATCCCCTGCCACGCGGTGTCCACACCCCAGCGGAGGCTGAGCGCGTCGACCAGGGCCAGCCCGCGCCCGCACTCCTCGTCGACGCCGGCGGCGCGCGGGCGCGGCGTTCGACAGCCGGCGTGCTCGTCGGTGACCTCGACGCCGAGCCGGTCGCCGGCCTCCCAGAGCCGGCAGTCGACGGTGGCGCTCTCGGTGTGCTGGACGGCGTTGGCGGTCAGCTCGGAGATCACCAGCTCCACCGTCTCGGCCGTCTCGTCGCTCACGCCCCAGGCGGCGAGGGCGGCCCGGACCCGGCGGCGCGCCTGGCCGGCGGCTCTCAGCTCGGCGGGCAGCCGGAAGCGAAGCTCACCACGGGCGGGTCGTGAGGATCGCTGTGTGGCCGCGGCGGCGAGGGAGAGCATGGCGCTGCCTTTCTCTGCTGATGCGCGCACAGAAACCGTCAAGAACCGGACAGGAGAGGGTATTTCCCCCGCGTCCGGCCACGGATCATGCCGGGAGTAAACGCTCCCAGTCACTCTGGCACTGCCAAGTTCAGTCCGCAACAGGTAAGTTGCAATTTGCATATCGCCACTGCCATGACTCTAGGGTGGGTTCACGAGCGAACGCCGTGGGACGCGTCGCGCACGGTGCGAGGAGGCGTCAGATGATCCAGGGAACGGACTGGGGCGGCGCACCGGCCGTGCTGCGCATGATCCTGGGCCGGCAGCTGGAGGAGCTGCGCCGCCGCGCCGGGCTCTCCTACCACCAGGCGGGCGAGGCGTTGGGCGTGAGCCACTCGACGATCCGCAGGATCGAGGCGGCCAAGGTCGCCCGGCTCCGACTGGGCGATGTCGAGAAGCTGTTGGAGACCTACGGGGTCGAGGACCGCGAGGAGGTCGACACCTTCCTCAAGACCGTCCGCGAGGCCAACAAGCGCGGCTGGTGGCACACCTACCGCGATGTGCTGCCCGACTGGTTCGCCGCCTATCTCAACCTCGAACAGGCGGCCCGTCAGATCCGCGCCTACGAGCCGCAGTTCGTGCACGGCCTGCTCCAGACCGAGTCCTACGCCCGGGCGTTGCTCGGCACGGAGAACCCGCACGCCGCGCCGGCGGCGTTGGAACGGCGGGTGGCGCTGCGGATGCGCCGGCAGGAGCTGTTGGGGCGCGCCGACCCGCCCCGGCTGTGGGTGGTGATGGACGAGACGGTGCTGCGCTGGCCCGTGGGCGGCCGGGCGGTGATGTGTGAGCAGCTCGACCATCTGCTGGAGCTGTGCGAACTCCCGCATGTGACGCTCCAGATCATGCGGTTCGGGCGGGGGCCGCACCCGGCGCTGGGCGCGGGCGCGTTCCACCTGTTCCGGTTCCGCGCGCGTGAACTGCCCGACGTGGTCTATCTGGCGGGCCTGATCGGCGCGGTCTACCTCGACGACCGGGCGGACGTCCTCGTCTACCGGGAGGCCCTGGACCGGCTGGGCGCCCAGGCGTCGCCCGACACCCGCACCCCCGAGATCCTCGCCTCGCTCCGCGCCGAACTCTGAGAGCCGCGGCGCGGCGCACTCCGGAACGAACTCCCCTGCGTGGCGGGGTGGTTGTGAGCCGGCGGGAAGGACTCGCCGGCGGAAGGGACCCGAGATGTCCGAGAACGGCTGGCCTGCCGACCGCATCGACACCGGCAGCGCGCACTCCGCCCGCATCTACGACTACATCCTCGGCGGGGCCGACTACTACCCGGCCGACAAGGAGGCCGGCGACGCGATGTGTGTGGAGTGGCCGGCGCTGCCCGTCCACATGCGCGCCAACCGGGACTGGATGCACCGCGCGGTGCGCTATCTGGCGGCGGAGGCCGGCATCCGGCAGTTCCTCGACATCGGAACGGGCATCCCGACCTCGCCGAACCTGCACGAGATCGCCCAGCAGGTGGCGCCGGACGCGCGCGTCGTCTACATGGACAACGACCCCATCGTGCTCTCCCTCTCGCGCGGGCTGCTCACCAGCGCGCCGGAGGGCCGCACGGCCTATGTCGAGGCCGACATGCGGGACCCGGCCGGCGTGCTGGCCGCGCCCGAGCTGCGCGCGACGCTCGACCTCGACCAGCCGGTCGCGCTGACGGTCATCGCCATCGTGCACTTCGTGCTGGACAAGGACGACGCGGTGGGCATCGTCAACCGGCTGCTGGAGCCGTTGGCCTCCGGCAGCTATCTGGCGATGACCATCGGCACCGCCGACTTCGCGCCGGAGGAGATCGCGCGCGTCTCGCGGGAGTACGCGGCCCGGGGGATGCCGATGCGGCTGCGGAACCTGCCGGAGGCGGAGGCGTTCTTCGAGGGGCTGGAGCTGGTGGACCCCGGCGTGGTCCAGATCCACAGGTGGCGCCCGGACGGCACCGAGCCGGCCGGCATCAGGGACGAGGACATCGGCATGTACGGCGGGATCGCCCGCAAGCCCTGAGGTCCCGGTTTGGGCCGGTCCTGACCGGGACCGGCCGGTCCCGGCCTCAGCGCGGCTCGTCGGGCAGGAGTCCGGCGTCGTGGACCAGCAGGGCGAGTTGGGTGCGGTTGGCCAGGTCGAGCTTGGCGAGCAGCCGGGAGACATGGGTCTTCACGGTGGGCACCGACAGATAGAGCGCGGCGGCGATCTCCGCGTTGGACCTGCCCTGGCCGACCAGCAGCGCGACGTCACGCTCCCGTTCGGGCAGGGCGTTGACCCTGCGGCGGGCCTGGCGCCGCTCCCGGCCGGAGCCAGCGACCTGGGCGATCAGGCGCCGGGTGACGTCGGCGGAGAGCACCGGCTCGCCGGCGGCGACCCGGCGAACGGCCGCGACGATCTCCTGCGGCGGGGTGTCCTTGAGGACATAGCCGGCGGCGCCGGCGCGGAGGGCGCGCACCACGTGCTCGTCGGCGTGGAAGGTGGTGAGCATCATCACCTCGGGCGCCGGGTCGCGCTGGCGCAGCCGCTCGGTGGCGGCCAGGCCGTCCATGCCGGGCATCCGGATGTCCATCAGCACCACGTCGGGGCGGTGCTCGGCGACCAGGGCCGGCACCTCGCGGCCGTCGGCCGCCTCGCCGAGGACGGCGATGTCCTCGGCGGCCCCCAGCATCAGGCGGAGTCCGGACCGGACGAGGGGGTCGTCGTCCACCAGCAGCACGCCGATCGTCATGCCGGCCACGGTAGCCAGGCGGTGAGGACGAAGTCATCGCGCCCCCTGGTGTGCTCCAGCCGGCCGCCGGCCAGGGTCACCCGCTCCCGCAGGCCCGTCAGGCCGGCGCCGGCGCCGGGGACGCGGGTGCCGGGGACGCGGGCGGGCTGGGGGGCGGGGACGCGGTTGCTGACCCGGACGGTGATGCCGTCGCCCGGGCCGCCCGCGACGTGGACGAGGGCCTCCGCTCCCGGGGCGTGCTTGCGCACATTGGTGAGGGCCTCCTGGACCACCCGGTAGACGGTGCGCCCCACAGCCTCGGGCGGCGGCCCGGGCGGCCCGGCGCCGCGCCCGTCCGGCTCAACGAGGGTGTCGGGCCAGGCGGGGATACGGAGGTGGACGGGGGTGCCGGCCCTGCGGGACTCCTCGGCCAGCTGCGGGAGATCCGCGAGGGTCGGCTGGGGACGCGTCGAACCGGCCGGCTCCGCCGCCGGCGCCCCGGGGCCGGCGCGCAACACCCCGATCACGTCCCGCAGCTCCTCCAGCGCCTGGTGGGCGCTGGAACGGATGACGGCGGCGGCGTCCCTGACCTGCTCGGGCGAGGCGTCCGGGTGGTACTCCAACGCCCCGGCGTGCACGCTCAGCAGCGACAGCCGGTGCGCCAGCACGTCGTGCATCTCGCGGGCGATGGCCTCCCTGGTGCGGCGCTGCGCCTGCTCGTAGAGGGTCTCGTGCAGCCGCCTGCGATAGCGCACGGACAGGCCCCAGGAGATCACAGCGGTCATCACGACCAGCATGAACGCGACGGAGGCGCCGTCGGAGATGCTGGACTCCGGCCGCTGGTCGACGTTGACCGGCATCAGGGCCAGCTTCAGCAGGACCAGCAGCACCAGGGTGCGGGTGCGGCAGTGCACCGCGACGGTGAACAGCGAGGCCAGCATCGGGCCCGCCATGGCGTGTGAGGGAAGCGAGAGCACCTGGACGATCAGGGCGATCGCCACCGGGTGGCGGCGGCGCCACCACAGCAGGCCGCAGGCGAGGGCCGCGACGACCTGGTCGATGACGACCACGTCGGGGTCCTCGTGGGTCTCCCCAGCCAGCACGCCCGAGCTGAGGACGGTGGCGACGGCGGCCAGCCCGATCATGGCGAGGTCGACGGTCAGCTGGCGCCGGTCCCCGCCCCGACCGTCCGACGGGGTGCGTTCGTTCACGCGTCCCGACGGTACCGGCCGGCGGCCCGGGGCGGGAGCCGTCCCCGGGCGGCTCATCCCTTGGTCGACGCACGTCATCCCTTGGTCGTCGCGCCGGGCGACCAAGGTCGCGGCGGCCGGCGACCTTCGCCGGAGGCGGCGTGCCCTTCGTCGTCCCTAGCGTTCCCGGTCATGAGCAAGCTTCTTGGACTCCTCTGTTTCTTGCTGCTGTCCCAGGGACTGGGCGGCCTGGTGCACTACTTCTGGGACTGGTTCGAGGTGTGGACCCTGGTGCACCGGATCGGCTTTCTCGACGGCTACGAGGTCTTCGCCTCCGTGGTGCTGTTGGTGTTGGGCGTGCTGGTGGGCGGTGTGGCCGAACGCTTCGAGGGGTAGCGCATCGGCGACACGGGCCGTCCCCGGCGGCGGAGGGACCGCCGCCGGGGCCGCCGCCGCCCCGGGCGGGACCAGGAGGGCGGCGAGCACAGCCGCCAACACGGCCAGCATGGCCGGCGCGGCCAGCGCGGCCGGCGCGGCCAGGGCGCGGCGTCGGCGGCCCAACAGTCCGAAGAGGGACAAAGATTGACGGGTGGTGACGGCCGCTGCGGCCGGCGCGGTGTTCATGCCCCCACCGTGCCGGTCACACACGGTATCCGTCATCGGACCACGGGCTAATCTCCCGCGCCCCGACCTGGCCCGGGGTCGTAGTTCCCCGGGCTAACGGTGTGCCCGGGCTGAGGGTGCCGCACCACCTGCCCGTTCGTTGGTCCTGCCCTCGACCGCCCGGCGAAGGCACCTCAGGCGGCAGCCCGTTCGGCGCTGGACGGGAAGTCCGCCACCCGGTCGCACCAGCGGCGCAGCAGCACCCGGTCGTGTCCGACGGCCAGCAGCGCCGCCCCGTTGGCCGACCGGTACTCCTCGACGACCGCGACCAGTGCGGCCGTCGTGGAGGCATCCAGCATCGCGGTCATCTCGTCGCAGATCAGCAGCCGGGGCGTGAGCAGCAAGGCGCGTGCCACGCAGGCGCGTTGCAGCTGTCCGTCGCTGACCTGGTGCGGGCGGCGGGTGAGCAGGTCGGGGGTCAGACCCACGGTGTTCGCCAACTCGTCGACGTGTCCCCGCAGTTCCTCGCCCCGGCCGGTGGCGTGCGCCGGCGCCGCGATCAGTTGACGGAGCGTCATTCTGGGGTCGGCGGCCAGCCGTGGCTGCTGGAAGACCATGCCGACGCTGGTGCGTTGTTCACGCGCCGCGCGGAAGCGGAAGCCGGTCGCCGCCCGGCCGGCGAGCCGCACCGTGCCCGCGTAGGGGCGGTGCAGCAGCGCGGCGACGCGGGCGAGCGTGGACTTGCCGCAGCCGCTGGGGCCGAGCAGGCCCACGGCCTCGCCGTCGGCGACGGTCAGGGACATCCCCCGCGCCACCGGGGCGCGGCGGTCGTATCCGGCGGTGATCCCGTCCAGTTCGAGCATCGGCGACCCGGGTTCGAGCACCTGCGGCATCGACTCGGACATCCGCTCGGACACCAACGACTCCGACTCCGACTCGGACTCCGACCTCGGCACAGGCATCGACGGCTTCGGCTCAGGCATCGGCGACGGCCTCTCGCGGGTGGTGGCAGGCCAGACCGCCGGCGAAGGCGGGCAGGGTGGCGCAGGTCTCGGAGGCCGCCGGGCAGCGCGGGGCGAAGGCGCAGCCGGCCGGCAGCGCGTCCAGTTCGGGCGGCAGCCCGGGGATCGGGACGAACGCCCGTTCCGGCAGCGCGTCCAACAGCCCGGCGGCGTAGGGGTGTCGAGGCCCCGGCTCGCCGAAGAAGTCGGGGGAGGAACGGAGTTCGACGATGCGGCCCGCGTACATCACCGCGACCCGGTCGGCGATCCGTTCGGCGGCGGCCAGGTCGTGGGTGATCACCAACAGCCCGTGCCCGTCGTCGACATGTCGACGCAACTCGTCCACGGTGCGGTCGACGAGGTCGCGGTCCAGGCCCGTGGTCGGCTCGTCGGCGATCAGCAGCGGCGCTTCGCCGACCAGCGCCAGCGCGGTGGCGGCCCGCTGGGCCAGCCCGCCGGAGAGCTGGTGCGGGTAGCGGTCCAGGTGGTCGAGCGGGAACGCGGCACGCTCGGCGGCCCGTCGGGTCGCGGCCCGCAGCCCGGCGCGCGGGGTGCCGGTGACCTCGCGGACGGTCTCCTCCAGTTGGGCGCGGACGGTGCGCACCGGGGTGAGGTGGGCCGAGGGGCTCTGCGGGATCAGCCCCAGCCGGCGGCCCCGCACGGTGCGCGAGAGCATGGCCTGGGAGGCGGTGAGCAGGTCGGGGCCCTCGGGCGCCAGCCGGGCGCTGCCCCGGGTGCGGGCGTTGGCCGGCAGCAGCCCCAACAGGGCTGAGGCCAGCACCGACTTGCCGCAGCCGCTCTCCCCCACCAGCGCCAGGCACTCGCCGGCCGCGAGGTCGAAGGAGACGTCGTTGACTGCGGCCACGTCGCGCCCGCCCGGCATCAGGAACCGCACCGACAGGCCGGTCACGGTCAGCAGCGGCTCGCCGGCCGGCACCGGTCGGGCCGGCCGGTCGGCCGACGCGGGCCCGGGGGCGGAGGTGGGTGCGGTGGTGGGGGCCTCGGTCACAGGACCAGCTCCGATCGGCGGCGTGGGTTGATCCGCTCCCGCCACAGCCCGGCGACGCCGGCGATGGCGAGGGTGGTGACCACGATGAACAGGCCGGGGAAGAGGGTGGGCCACCAGTCGCCGGCCGACAGCGAACCACGGGCGCCGTTGATCATGGTGCCGAGGCTGGCCTGGTGCGCCGGGATGCCCAACCCCAGGAAGGACAGGGCCGATTCGTGCCACACCGCGTGCGGCACCATCAGCACGGCGGCGAGCCCCGCCTGCGGCAGCACGGCGGGCAGCAGGTGGCGGGTGGCGACCCGCAGCCGGGAGGCGCCGCCGGATATCGCGGCGTCGACGAACGGCCGGGCGCGCAGCGACAGCACCTCGGCCCGCACGATGCGGGCGGTGGAGACCCAGTGGGTCAGGCCGACCGAGGCCACCACCGGCCAGACGCCCGGCCGGAACATGGCCACGATGAAGATGCCCATCAGCAGGTGCGGCACGGCGGTGAACGTGTCCACCAGCCGCATCAGCAGCCGGTCGACGCGCCCGCCGACCGCTCCGGCCAGGCAGCCGAGCGCCAGCCCCAGGCCGCTGGCCACCAGCGCGGCGACCAGCCCGACCAGCAGCGAGACGCGCAGCCCGTAGACGCTGCGGAGCAGCAGGTCCCGGCCCATGTCGTCGGTGCCGAAGGGGTGTTCGGCTGAGGGCGGCAGCAGCTTGGCGGTGAGGTCGACGGCCTGCTGGTCGAGCGGGAAGAAGGCGGGGACCAGCAGCACGGCCAGCGCCGCGAGCCCGACCAACGAGACGGAGGCCACCACGCGCACGCGGCGCGTGCCCCGGCGCGCGTTCCCGGCCGCGCGCCACTCGGCCGCGTCGCCCGCTCGGGATCGTTCCCGGGAACGATCCCGAGCGCCCGAGCCCTGCGCGGGCACCGGCGCCCGCGCCCCCTCGACGGCCACCGACCCGGCCTCCCGGCCCGCCGGCTCCCCGGCCGACTCGCGGGCCGGTTCCTCTGACATCTCTGGGGACACTTCCGGAGGCATGGCCCTCACATCTCGTTCAGGTCGACGCGCGGGTCGGCGAGGCCGTAGAGCAGGTCGGCCAGCAGGTTGCCCGCCAGCACCGCGAGCGCCGAGAGGGCGGTGAGCGCGGCCAGCAGCGGGAAGTCGGTCGACGTCGCCGCGCGCACGGTGGCCGAGGCGATGCCCGGCCAGCTGAAGACCGTCTCCACCAACAGCGCCCCCGTGATCAGCTCGGGGATGCGGGTGCCGACCAGGGTGAGCACCGGCAGCAGCCCGGAGCGCAGCGCGTGGCCGAGGAGCACGGTCCGTTCGCTCACCCCGCGCGCCCTGGCGCCGCGCACCGGGTCCTCGTGGAGCGCGTCGCCGACGCCCTGGCGGACGTAGAGCGCGAACCACGGCGTCTGCGAGATCGTCAACACGGCCGCCGGCAGCGCCAGATGGCGCAGCAGCGAGCCGGCGGTGACGGTGGACTCGCCGGCCTCGGTGAGGCCGCCGGCCGGCAGCACGTCCAGCTGGAGCGCGAACAGCCAGATCGCCAGCAGGGCCAGCCAGAACGGCGGCGCCGCCTGGAGGGTGTAGCTGAGCGAGGTGACGGCCCGGTCGAGCCAGCCGCCCTCGCGCCGCGCGGCCAGCACGCCGAGCGCGCAGCCCAACAGCACCGAGCCGACGAACGCGACCGCGCACAGCAGCAGCGACCAGCCGACCCGTTCCGCGATCACCTGGGAGACCGGCTGCCGCAGCGCCAACGACTGCCCGAGATCGCCGCCGAGCACGGACGTGAGCCAGCTCCACCACTGTTCGACGAAGGTGCCGTCGGGCGAGAGGTTCTCGCGGAGCGCGTCCAGCGTCTCCTGGGAGGCGCTGGAGCCGTCGCCCACATAGCGCCGCACCGGGTCGAACGGCGAGGCGGCGGCCACCGCGAACATCCCCAATGTGACCACGACCAGCACCGGAACGGCGGCGAGCAGCCGCCGTCCGACGAGCCGGCCCACGGCCGGCCAGGGCGCGCTCACGGGCGGACTCGCCAGTCCTCCACGTTCCACCACGGGCCGTGGCCGAGGCCGTGGTCGTGCGGCTCGACCTGGGTGGTGACCCCGTCCCAGGCGTCGGCCATCACATAGACGTGGTCGATGTGGGTGAGGAAGGTGTAGCCGGGGTCCTCGGCCAGCTCCCGCTGCACCGCCTCGTACGCGGCCTCCCGCTCGGCCTGGTCGCCGCTGCGCCGGCCGAGGTCCAACTGCTCGTCCACGGCCGGGTTCCGGTAGTGGGCCATGTTGTTGTAGCCGTTGCCGGCCAGCTCGGAGTAGAGCAGGTTGTAGAGCTGGAAGTCCGGGTCGGCCGGGTCGCCGCCGCCGGAGAGCACCGCGTCCTCGGCGAGGCGGCCGTCGATGACCTCCCAGGAGCCGGACTCGACGGTGATGTCGACGCCGACCTCCTTGGCGTCCGAGGCGTAGGCCAGGGCGTGTTCCTGCCGCAGCCGGTCGCCGGCCGGATACCAGAGGGTGAACTCGGCGCGCTGCCCGTCCCGTTCGCGGATGCCGCCCTCGCCCTCCGTCCAGCCTGCCTCCTCCAGGATGCGGGCGGCCTCCTCCGGGTCGTGGGCCCGCTCGGTGCCCTCGGCGAACCAGGGGCTGGCGGTGGGGATGGCGTTGTAGGCGGGGTGGCCGGCGCCCAGCAGGATGGACTCGACCATCAGCTCGCGGTCGACGGCCAGGTCCAGGGCCCGGCGGACGGCGATGTCGCCGGTGACCGGGTTGTCCGAGGGCAGGGTGACCGCGCGGAAGTCGGCGCTCTCCGCGTTGATGGTGGTCAGGCCCTCCTCGTCGGCGAAGCCCTCGGCAAGGTTGGGCGGCAGCACGGCCGCGTCCAGGTCGCCGGAGCGCAGCCGGGTGGCGCGCACGTCGTCGTCCGGAATGATGGCCATGGTGACCTGCTCGACCTCGGGCGCGCCGCCCCAGTAGTCGGGGTTGGCCTCCAGCGAGATCCGCTCGCCGGGCGACCAGTCGGTGAGCAGATAGGGGCCGGTGCCGACCGGTTCCGTGTTGTAGGAGCCGGTGTTGACGTCCTCGCCGCCGGCCAGCTCCTCGGAGGCGATGGGCAGCACGGTGCGCTCGGCGAACGGGGCGTAGGGGTACTTCAGGGTGAAGACCACGGCGTGCTCGCCGTCGGCCTCGACGCTCTCGATGGGGTCCAGCTCGCCCTTGTTGGGGTTGTTGGTGCCTTCGTCGAGGATGGTCTCGTAGGTGAAGACCACGTCGGCCGAGGTGAACGGCGTCCCGTCGCTGAACGAGACGTCCTCCCGCAGCGGGTAGCGGTAGGTGAGCCCGTCCTCGCTGACCTCGGGCAGTTCGGTGGCGAGCGCCGGCTCCAGGCCCAACTCGTCGTTGTGGCGCAGCAGTCCGTCGAAGATCTTGGAGTTGCCGTCCTTGCCGTAGCCGAGCAGCGGGCTGAGCGAGTCGGGCTCGTTGGCGATGCCCACCACCACGCTGTTCCGGCCGCCTCCGCCGCCGGAGTCGCCGCCCTCGTCGTCGCTGGGTGTCGAGCACCCGGCGGTCGCCACCAACGCGGCCACCGCTCCCGTCACGGCGCCACCGCGGACCAGCCTGCGGACCGTCATCACCACACCCCTGCCCAGCGCGCCCGGCGCGCTGTCACCAGCTTGTTGTTGCGAACCGCTCGCAATTAAAACAGGTGATCGGGTGGGCTTGTCCAGGGGTGCCCGCTCCCTGGTCAAGGGCCCCACGGTGCCGCCTTCGCCCCGTTCCGCACGCGTTCCCCTCCCGTCCCGGTCCCGGCCCCGGCCCGTCCCCGTCCCCGTCCCCGTCCCACGGGAAGGAACGTCTTCGTGCCCGAGGAGGGCGGCGGCCTCAGTCCGTGGCGCCGAGGCCGTGCCGGGCCAGCCACTCCAGCTGCCGGACGGACTGCGTGGAGCGCCCGCCGCCGTGGTCGCCGAACTCCCAGACGGTGATGTCCTTCTCGCCGGCGTAGCGGTTGTAGGCGGCGTAGACCGTGGACGGCGGGCAGACCGGGTCCATCAGGGCGACGCTGAACAGCGTGGGCGCCGTGGCGTCGGGGGCGAAGTGCTGGCCGTCGAAGTAGGCCAGCACGTCGAACACCCGGGCCGGCTCTACCCGTTGGTGCTGACCGAGATAGGTCACCAGCTCGGAGTAGGGGCCCCGGCCCGCGATGTCGGCGCTGCGCCGGTAGTCGCACAGGAACGGGACGTCCACCAGCGTGGCGGCCACCGCGTCGCCGAGCAGGCCGGCCGTGGCGAGGGCCAGTCCCCCGCCCTGGCTGCCGCCGGCGACCACGACGCGGGCCGGGTCGACGGCGGGGTGCTCGCGCAGCGCCTCCACGGCGCGCACGCAGTCGGTCATCAGCCTGCGGTAGTAGTACTCCTCGCGGCTGCCTATGCCCCGGGTCATGAAGCCACCGAACCACTGGGCGGTCGAGACCGGGTCGGGGTCGGGGGTGTCGTGGCCCTGCCCCCGGCTGTCCACCACGAGGTGGGCGTAGCCGGCGGCGCTCCACAGCAGTTGGTCCACGGGCAGGCCGCGACCGCCGCCGTAGCCCTGGAAGCCGACCACGGCGGGCAGCGGCCCCGGGGCGTTCCTGGGCAGCAGCAGCCAGGCGGCGACCGGTTGGCCGTCCCAGCCGGGGAACCGGACGTCGAAGATGTCCACGGAGGCGAGGCGGACGTCCGTCACCGGCCGGTACTCCACCTCGCGCCCGGCGCCCGCCGCCCGCGCCTGGTCGAGCGTGCCGGACCAGAACGCGGTGAAGTCCGCCGGCCGCTCGGCGCCCGAGTCGTAGCGTCGCAGTTCGTCCAACGAAAGATCGGTCAGCGCCACGGCCGGCCTCCTCAGTTCCTGACCGCACCCGTTCCCCGGAGCGGCCCAACGATCAACGGCGGAAAGCTACGTGGCGCTTCGCCGCACGTCAACGGCCGTTCCGCGAGGGCGCCCGGCCGGCTGTGGTAACCACGGTCCATGGATCTCGCCGTGGACCTGGCCGCGAACCTGTCCGTGAACGTGGCCGTCGACTGGGCCGCCGATCCCGACGCCTGGCTGCCCCGGCTGATCCTCCAGCGCGGGCTGGCGGTGATCTATCTGCTGGCCTTCGTCGCCGCCGTCCGCGAGTTCCGGGTGCTGGCCGGGGAACGCGGGCTCACCCCGGCGCCCGCGCTGCTGCGGCGGGTGTCGTTCCGCCAGGCGCCCAGCCTCTTCCACTGGCGTTACGCGGACCGGCTGCTGGCCGGCGTCGCCTGGCTGGGCGCCGCGCTGGCCGGGGCGATCGCGCTGGGCGCGGCGGACGCGGTGCCGCTGGCCGGCTCGATGGCGCTGTGGGCGACGCTGTGGGTGCTCTATCTGTCGATCGTCAACGTCGGGCAGCACTGGTACGCGTTCGGCTGGGAGTCGCTGCTGCTGGAGGCCGGCTTCCTGGCCGTCTTCCTGGGCAACGCCGCGATCGCCCCGCCGACGCTCACGCTGCTCCTGGTGGTCTGGCTGGTGGTGCGCGTCGAGTTGGGCGCCGGGCTGGTCAAGTGGCGCGGCGACCGCTGCTGGCGGCAGCTGAGCTGCCTCGACTACCACCACGAGACGCAGCCGATGCCGGGCCCGTTCAGCTGGTACTTCCACCGACTGCCCAGGCCGCTGCACCGGGTGGAGGTGGCGGCCAACCACGTCACCCAGATCGTGCTCCCGCTGGGCCTGTTCCTGCCGGGGCCGGTGGCCACCTGGGTGGCGCTGGCGGTGATCGTCACCCAGCTGTGGCTCATCGCCTCGGGCAACTTCGCGTGGCTCAACTGGCTGACCATACTGCTGGCGTTGGCCGCCGTGGACGGCGCGCTCGCCGCCCGCCACCTGCCGCTGCCGGCGCCGCCGGCCGACCAGCCGACGGCGCCCGCCTGGTTCACGGCGACCACCTGGGCGGTGGCGGCGCTGGTCGTGGTGCTGAGCCGGCACCCGGTGCGCAACCTGCTCTCCCCGCGCCAGCGGATGAACGTGATCTACAACCCGCTGCACCTGGTCAACAGCTACGGCGCCTTCGCGAGCGTGACGCGGCTGCGGCACGAGATCGTGCTGGAGGGCACGGCGGACGCCGAGATCGGCCCGGAGACGGTGTGGCTGCCCTACGGCTTCCACGGCAAGCCGGGTGAAGTCGGGCGCAGGCCACGCCAGTTCGCGCCGTTCCACCTGCGGCTGGACTGGGCGATGTGGTTCGCGGCGCTCTCGCCGCGCTTTCCCAGGCCCTGGATGCGGGAGCTGGTCGACCGGCTGCTGGCCGGCGACGCCGCGACGCTGCGGCTGCTGCGCCACAACCCGTTCCCCGACGAACCCCCGAGGTGGGTGCGGGCGCGGGTGCTGCGCTACCGCTTCACGACCTGGCGTGAGCGCCGCGCCACCGGCGCCTGGTGGCACGCCGAGCCGACCGGCGAACACCTCCCGCCCCGACCCCGCCCCGGGGGCTGAGCAAGCACCCCCGGCCATGCGGTATGGTTCTACCGCGCGCTGATCGAGGGCGAAGCCCCAGATCAGACGGGCACCGGGACGTGGCGCAGCTTGGTAGCGCACTTGACTGGGGGTCAAGGGGTCGCAGGTTCAAATCCTGTCGTCCCGACGGTGAAGTACAAGGTCAGAGGTCCCTCGCCGAACTCGGCGAGGGGCCTTTTTCGCGTCTCCAGGGCTCCTGGGTCCTATCTGGGTCTTGATCTTGGGAATCCAGGGTCAGCCGAGCAGTCGATCAAGCACGGCAACCGGCGACCGGGGATGCATTGCTCGGCGGGCCGCCAGGGACTCCTCCCAGACCTCCGTGAGGCCGACGACGAGCCGCCGGCGCATCGCGGGCGTGACATGAGCGTACCGCGCGGATACCGAGCTGTCGCTGTGCCCCATCCGCTCATCCATCAACACCTTCGGCGTGCCGATCTCTTCTAGTACGGTGCGGTGCGCGTGGCGCCGGCCGTGTCGGGTCATGCCTGTGCTGATCGGCACCCAGCCAGCTGTCGCGCGGCCGGCGGCTCCTCGGCCACGTGCTGGGACGCCGGGCCACGGCTCAGCCAAGATCGGCACGGGGTGCGGAGCCGCCGGCCCGCGTTTCGGGTACCAGCCGGAGACGGCCGGGGTCCAGATCCATGCGGCGTGGCCGGAGCGCCGCCAGTGCGCCGCCGTCCCCTGCGGGGTTCCGCCGCGCACGTACCCCAGCTCGCTCATCGCCGCCTCGACCCGGGCGAGCGTGGCGTCGGCGACCATGTGGGGCCGGTTGATGACGTTGGAGACGGTCCCGACGGAGACTCCGGCGGCCCTGGCCACGTCCGCCATCGTCGGACCGGCCCGGCCCGTGCGCGCGGCCCCGCCCCGGTAGACGTACCGGATGCCGTGGCATGGGCATGGAGTGGGCGAGATACGCGCCACGTGATCACGTATCAGGCCGGTGAGCCAGCGCGGGGCGTCGATGTCGCGGTAGCTGTCGTCCTTCGGTGGGCAGCGGACGAGGGCGCCGCTGTCCAGCTCGTACAGCTGCCACTCGATCCGGATCGAATCGTCGCGCACGAACTGAGGCTCCAGGCCGACGATCTCGCCCCACCGCATCCCGGTGTAGCCGGCGAGGATCGTCTCGACGAACTCGTCGTCACGGCCAGCGAGGAGCGCGGCCCGCTCGGCGGCGAGCAGGAGACCGAGCGCGTCAGTGATGCGCCGCTCGGGGCCACGCGCCGTCGATCGCCCTGCACGGCGCCCTCGATTCCGCCTCCTCTTCGCTGGGTTGGCCGCGATCAGCCCGGCCTCAACGGCATCCTCTAGCGCGACGTGCAGCACGCGCCGGTAGGTCGCTGCGCTGCTGGCGGACCCTGCTGCCGCCTCGCTCCGCTCCCAGGCGTCGATCGCGGTGCGAGTGAGGTCGCCGAGCGCGGTGTCCCCGAACTCACTGATCGCGCGCTTGATGTGGTGGGCGTAGCTCTGACCGGAGGAGGCCGCCAACTCCTGCGCAGTCAGCCAACCGCCGGCACCGTCGCGTCCGTAGATGTGCTCGTTGAGCGTCACCCTCGACTTCTCGGGGGCGACCCACCGCCCCCGGCCGGCAGCGGCGTCGACCTCGTCCTCGGCAGCGCGCGCGGCCTTCAGCGCGCTGGCCTTCGTCGGATACCGGATGGCCTTGCCGTCGGTGCCCAGCACCGTGCCCTTCTGGCCGTCCGGTCGCTCGTACCGCGCGCGGTAATAGAGCCGCCCGTCACGCCCACGGCGCCCTTCAGCGCCAGCCATCGCCACCCCTTTCCTACAGTGCCGCGCCTCACCCCGCCGTTCCCCGGCGGGGTGATGGGGGTACGCGACTTCCCTACGCCTCGGGCTCGTTGAGGTGGGCTTCCAGCAGCCGCGCCTGAACCTCGTTGACGTGCTCTCTGTTGACCAGCACGATCCCCGTTGCGCCGCACCAGAGGGTCACCCTGGCCGGCATCACCACTCGCATCACTCGGACGACCATCAGTCCCCCTTGACCGTCTGAGCAGCCTCTCATCCGGTCAGTACATCTCACCACATGTGCACAGCCAGGGGCAGTCTGTGAGACGAATTGGCACTATGTGACTGATGTGACCCCGAACCTGACGCTTAGTCAGCATTGGTGTCCGCCGGCGGCGGGGGGTTCCGCAAGGCATCCTCGACCGCCCTCATCTGCCGCCCCCACTGGCGCAACTCGTCGTCGGTCGGCGGCCGTTCACCGCGCACGACGATCGTGGCGGTGAACTCCCCATCCCCGATGGGCACGGTGACGACCTGATCATCCACCAGGACGCCGTCACTGATCGCTCGCTGAATGCGAGCGGAGAGGTCACTCGGTGCCGCCAACTGCTGCTCGGCCGAACCAGAGGGCTCCGGTTCCCCCCCGGCCAGCACCCTGTCGATCGCACCATCCGGCCATCCCAGTAGGGCGGCGTACCGCACCAAGGTCGGCGTCTGCGTGGAAATGTGTCCGTTCTCGATGTTCCGGATGGTCGATCGGCCGGCGCCCAGCTTGCGAGCGACCGCCTGCTGCTCCAGACCGCGCAACAGGCGATCAGCCCGCAGTTGCCCGCCCAGCCGCTTCCAGTCGTGCCCGGTCGTGTCCATGGCCTCATCATGCCTGAGCCCATGCACATGGGATAGCCCCGTCTCACCCTCTGAGCAGCGCATATGTGTAGCACGGGTTGCATGGGGGGCGCACACTGCGCACATAGCCAGTGCATCGCCAGGAAACTGGCTTCAGACTGCTTGTGCACTGGCTTTGACTGCGCATATGCTCAGAGCGTGACACCGAACGGCACCGCGATTCGGGCCATCCGGACCATGCGCTCCCTGCGTCTGGCGGATCTCGCCCACTCCACCGGCCTCAGCACCAGCTATCTCTCCCGCCTGGAGAGGGGGGAGGCCGGGGCGAGCGACAGCACGATCCGCGACATAGCGGATGGGCTGGCGGTGCCGCCAGCCGACATCACCCGAGGAGCAGACATGGCCAGCCAGCCCAGACAGGTGCCGTTCCCCGGTACCCCGGAGGGCGAGGTCTTCCACTACACCCCCGAGGAGGCGGCCGAGTTCCTGCCCTGGTCGCCCCGCGTCCTGCGCATGAAGGCGCAGCAGTATGCGGTCCCGCACAACCGCGGGGGCGGCCGGATCACCTTCACGGCCCGCGACATCCGCGAGATCTCCGACATGACCGCCGTCCGGCCGCTGCCCGAGCGCGCCGCCGCCTGACGCAGAAGGGCCGCCCCGAGAGGCGGCCCGGGCGCCGATGCCACGGCGCCTGACCCACCCCCCTGCACCACTACGAGAGAGGAGTAGGCCGTGTCCGAGCCTACCCGCACCTTGTCCACCACGGCGGCCGGCGAGCTGCTGGCCGCGATCACCGAGTACCTGACCCTGCCCGAGCCGGCCGACGCGGCGGTCCCCGCCCGTGACCGGGCGCTGCTGGAGCGGGCGAGCCGGGTCGTGTCCGTGTTGCGCCTGGCCGGCAGCGACGAGTCCGCGAACCGGGCGGCGCGGGTGCTGCGCCGGTGGGCCACCCAGCCGGTCACCTACGCCACGCGCCTCGCCGAGCTGGCCGACGCCCGCCTCGCGGAGCAGCGCCACCAGCTCGACCTCGCCGACGCCGCGTTCCGCGCGCTCGCCCCGGCCGGGATGGCGGTGGCCCGATGAGCGAGCCGACGATGCGCCACCTCGCGCCGGCTCTGCACCTGGCGTATCTGATCGCGGAGCAGGACCCCGGCCTGCCGGCGGCCATGATCTCGGTGTCCTACACCCACCCGTCCACGGTCGAGGTGTCCCTGCACGGCGACCCGGGTGACATGGAGCCGTGGCGCGTCGCGTTGGGCATCGCCCCGGCCGAGGTGCGGCTGGACACCCACAAGGGCTCGTCGTGGCTGACCGCGTCCACCACCGTCCGTGGTGTCCGTGTCGAGCTGACGTTCCACCTCCCCACCCCGGTCGCCCCGCGCAACACCGAGGGCGGTGCGCGATGAGCGAGCCGACGGTGCCGACCGGGCCGATCGAGGAGCGCCCGGCCGGGTTCATGCCTGACGAGGCGCAGCGGGCGCTGATCCTGGAGGCCCTGTCCACGGCCGGCGTGGAGCTGGGCGCCTACGACATCCGCATGGCGACCTGGCTGGCCGGGTGGGACTGGCCCACCGTCGCCGTGATCGCGTCGTGGCTCCACCGCGCCGCATCGCGGCCGGCGGACGAGGCCGAGGACGAGCCCGCCAGCACCGCCCCGTCCCGCGCCGACGTGCTGCGGGAGGCGGCGGACGAGCTGGTGCACGCCGGGCAGCTGCACGCCGCCGCCCATCTGCGCCGCCTCGCCGACGAGACCGACGCCGACACCGACGGGGGTGCGCGATGACCCCGCAGCAGCCCAGCGAGGCGTTCGCCGTCGAGGAGGAGCAGCGCGGCGACGGCATGGTCGCCTACGCCGCCGCCCACCCCGGAGTCACCGGCGGCCTGTGGCGCGAGTGCGCCCAGCAGGCGTTCGCCACGGCCGCCGCGCACACCGCCCAGCCCAACCTCGGGGAGGCGTCGTGAGCTTCCTCGCCAACTGGTGGTTCGCGCTCGTCATCGCGCTGGTCGCCATGGTCGCGCTGGTCGTCCTGCTGACCTGGTGGGAGGACCGGTGAGCGCGCCGGCCGAGACCGGGATGGCGCCCGGCGTGTACGACGGCATCCCCGAGGACGCGTATCACGCGGACCCGGCGTTGAGCAGCAGCGGCGCCCGCCGACTGCTCGCTTGCCCGGCGAAGTTCGCCTACGAGCGGGAGCACGGCAGCGTGCCGACGCGGGCGATGGAGACGGGGACGGCCGCGCACCTCGCCGTGCTGGGCGTCGGCCCCGACGTCGTGGTGGTGGACGCCCCCGACTGGCGCACGAAGGCCGCCCGGGAGCAGCGGGACGCCGCGCGGGCCGACGGCGCCGTGCCACTGCTGGCCGCCGAGTACGACCAGGTGCAGGCCATGGCCGAGGCCGTGCGCCAACACCCGGTCGCCGGACCGCTCTTCCAGCCCGGCGACGGGCGGGCCGAAGTGTCGATCTGGTGGACCGACCCCGACACCGGCGTCTCGTGCCGGGCCCGCCTCGACTGGCTGCGGAACCCCGTGGCCGGCCGCAGGTTGATCATCCCCGACTACAAGAAGACCGTCGACGCCTCGCCAGCGGCCATCGCCCGGTCGATCGCGAACTACGGCTACCACCAGCAGGGCGACTGGTACACGGAGGCCGTCGCGGCGGCCGGACTCGCCCCGGACGGGTCGGTCTTCCTGCTGGTCTTCCAGGAGCCGACGCCGCCCTACGTGGTCACCGTCGCCCAAATCGCCCCGTCGGACCTGATGTTGGCCGGCGCGAAGAACGCCGCCGCCCGCCAGCTCTTCCGCGACTGCACGGCGTCCGGGCACTGGCCCGGCTACGCCGACGAACCCCTGATCATCCAGCAGCCCTCATGGGCCCAGAAGCGAGACGAGGAATGGCTGTGAGCAGCGAGTTGGCCCTCCCCGACGAGCCGGGCGAGGTCGCCCCGGCCGCCCCGCCGGCCGAGATGACGAGCGAGCTGATCCTGTGGGCACAGGAAGCCCGGCAGGCGGCCGGCATCGCCACCAGCCTGGCGAAGACGTCGTTCGTCCCCGCCTCGCTGCGGGGGAAGCCCGAGGACATCACCGCCGCCATCTTGGCCGGCGCCGAGCTGGGGATGCGGCCCATGGCCACCCTCCGCTCCATGGACGTCATCCAGGGCACCCCCGCCCTGCGGGCCCACGCCATGCGCGGCCTGGTCCAGTCCCGGGGCCACGAGGTCGAGTTGGTGGACTCCAGCGCGGAGCACTGCGTGATGCGCGGCCGGCGCGCCGGTTCGGAGACGTGGCAGACCGTCACGTGGACCATCGAGCGCGCCGCCCAGATGAAGCTCACCGAGAAGCCCGAGTGGAAGAAGCAGCCCCAGACCATGCTCGTCGCACGGGCGACGGGCGAAATCTGCCGGCTCATCGCCTCCGACGTTCTGCACGCCATGCCCTACGCCGCCGAGGAGTTGGACCCGGGTCCCGGCGGGCGGCCGGTCACCACCACGGTGGCCGAGCCCGTCACGGTCGACGAGATCACCGGCCAGGCGCCCGAGGACGGTGCCCGGTGAACCCCTACCTGCTGCTGACGGCTGTGGCGGTCGCCCTGATCGCCGCCGGCGTGGGGCTGGTGGTCCTGGCGCACCTGCCCGCGCTGTGGACCACGACCGGCCCCGTGCCGGAGCCGACGGCGGACGAACTGGCCGCGTGGCGCGAGCAGTTGGCCGCCGACGTGGCCAGCAGCCCCGACCTGGACGCGGCGCTCCGGCGCCACGGGCTGACCGACGGCCCCACCCCCTGATCCGGTCCCGCCGGCCGGTGACCAGACCCGGCCGGCGGGACCCCCAACACCTCGCCGCCCCCACCCGACATGGGGGCGGCCACCCCGACCATACCCAGGAGCACACGATGGCTATCGAGACCACGTACCACGTGCGATGCGACGCCTGCGCCGCGCTACTCGACGGCGAGTACGCAACCCGCGAGGACGCCGAGGCCGCCCGCGAGGACGCCGGCTGGCACCCCACCTACGGCCAGACCCGCTGCGACGCCTGCCAGGACGCCACCGCCCGCTGACCACGGCCGCCGCCCGGCCCGTCCGAACCGGCCCGGGCGGCGGCCACCCCGAACGATACCGAGGAGCACGCGATGACCACGCTGATGGTCCAGATCGACGGCACGACCGTCCCGCTCACCACCTGCTTCTGGGTCCGCCGCACGGCGGACGGCTGCGCCGAGGGGTCGCTCCATGGCGAGTACGCCGCGACGCCGGAGCAGGCGCACAAGGAGTTCGTCCCTCGCCAGCGGGACCGCGACCGCGACCAGAAGGCGGGCTACACCCACGAGTTGGTCACCCGCGAGCAGTGGGACGCCACGGTGATGGCGTGCCTGCTGGGGAAGTGCGAGCACCGCCAGGCCACCACCGAGGACGGAGCCGCCCGGTGACCGGCACCCAGCTCCAGCTCCCCGCCGTGGTGCAGGGCGCCGTGGACCCCGCCGCTGGCCGCGCGGCGAAGACCGCCGGCATGGCCCGCGCCCAGGCCGCGACCGCGCCGTCGTGGGCCGCCGCCTGCCAAGCCGCCATAGCCGTCATGGCGAAGCGCGGCGTCCCGTTCCAGGCCGCCGACCTGCTGAAGGAAGGGCTCCTGGACGAGCCCGAGCACCCGAACCAGTGGGGCCCCCAATTCGGCGCAGCCGCCCGCCGGGGCGTGATCCGCCCGGCCGGCTACGTCCAGTCGAAGCGCGCCACCGTCAAGGCGTCCGCCTGCCGGCAGTGGATCGGCGCCGGGACCGCGCAGGGTGGTGAGGCAGCGTGACCACCGCAACCAGGCCCGCGCCGGCGCACGGCACGACCGCGCGCGCCAAGGGCCGCCCCGCCGCCGGCGTCCGAGGCTGCGGATGCGAGCCGTGCATGGCCGCCGCCCGCCGCTACGACGGCTGGCGCCGCCTCCGCAACCTCTCCCCGGACACCGCGCTCACCGTGCCCGCCGGGCCGGTCGCCGAACACCTGCACCGCCTCCGGACCGCCGGCGCGGGCTGGCGCCAACTCCAGGCCGCGACCGGCTGCTCCTCCTCCACCATCTCCGCAATCCTCAACGGCGAACTCGCCTGGGTCCGGCGGGACACCGCCCGCCGCATCACCGCACTCCAGCCCGGCGACGCCGTGCCCGGCCGGCGCCTCGTGGACGCCACCGGCACCCGCCGCCGCCTGCGCGCCCTGGCCGCCATCGGACACACCATCACCGCCATCAGCGGATACAGCGGCGTGGACGCCGGCCTTCTCCAAGAGCTGACCGCCGGCCGCCGGCCCCACGTCAGCCGCGACGTCGCCGGCCGCGTCGCCACCGCCTACCGGGAGATGGCCACCAGCCCGGGCGGGAACCAGCGGGCCATCAACCGGGCCCAGCGCGGCAGTTGGCCGAACCCCGAGTTCTGGGAGGACTGGGGCGGCATCGACGACCCGCAGGCGCCGGAGTGCGAGCCGGCGGCCAGCGAGCAGCCCCGATACGCGGTGATCGCCGAGAACGCCATGTGGCTGGAGCAGCAGGGCCACAGCCGCCAGCAGGCCGCCGAGCGGCTGGGCGTCTCCCGCGACTACGTCAACCAGGCCATCCGCCGGCTCGGCCAGCGGCGGCAGAACGGGGAGGCGTCGTGACCACCTACGACTGGGAGCGGGAGGCGGTCTGCCGTACCACGGACCCGGAGCTGTGGTTCCCCAGCCAGGGCGAGTCCGGCCGGGTCGCCCTCGACATCTGCTGGAACCACTGCCCCGTCCGCATCTCCTGCCTGGACGCCGCCCTCGCCGAGGAGCAGCGGCCCCGCAGCGGCCGGCACGGCATCCGAGGCGGATACACCCCCGAGCAGCGCGCCCATCTCCAACGCCGCCGCACCACCGCCGCCAACCGCGCGGACGCCACCCCGACCAACTGACCACGCAGGAGCACCGATGCCTTGGGTTCGCCTGGACGACCGCTTCCCTTCTCACCGGAAGGTCGCGTTGCTGTCCGACCGAGCGTTCCGGCTGTACGTCTCCGGGCTCTGCTGGTGCTCCGAGAACCTGACCGAAGGCCGCATCGCCACCCGGGAGTTGAGCCTCATCTCCCGGGTGCGCGGCGCCAAGACCGCAGCGGCCGAGCTGGAGAAGGCCGGTCTGTGGGACCGGACCGAAGACGGCTGGGAGGTGCACGACTACCTGGAGTACAACCCTGACCGTGCTCGGGTGAAGGCGGACCGGGAGGCGAACGCCGCCCGGCAGAAGGCGTGGCGGGAGCGGAAGAAGGCCGAGCGGGAAGCGAAGCGCGCCGCCGAAGAGGCCGCGCGTAACGGGCAGAGTAACGCCCCCAGTAACGGCGTTACGGGTGACGGTTCTGACGTCGAAAACGACGCCTCGGCGACACGACGGCGACACGACGGCGACACGAACGCGCACGGAAGCGACTCCGAAAATCAACCGTCGTCGCAGGTCAACGAAGTTCGTAACGCCGTTAGTAACGCTGCCCCGTCCCCGTCCCGTCCTTCTTCTCCTTCTACGAAGGAGAAGAACAAGCAAGCAAGCCCGCAAGACGGCCCCCTGGTGCCCGACTTCGCTCGCGAGTTGGTGGACCAGCTGACCGCCTCCGGGATGGTCGTCGGCTGGCGCCTCTCCGAGGTGGAGTGGTTCAAGATCCACGCCCACATCAAGCGGTCGTCCGTCCCGGCGCTCGTGGAGTTCACCCGCCGCCGCTGGAACCCCGCCGACCCACCGAGGTCCGCCCGGTACCTCACCCGCATCTGGGAGGACATGCCGTCCGTCCCCGCCGGCACCCCCGGGGCCCCCGCGCTCCCCGCCGCCGCCAACGGCACCACCGGCGGCACCTCGCACAACTCGTCCGTGATCGCGCAGTTCCGCGCCCGCGCACAGGAGCACACCCCGTGAACCTCAACCAGACCGCCGACCTACTCGAACTCCTCTCAGCCGCCAACGTGCTGAACCGCATGGAGGCCGGCACCCCCGACGTGTGGCACGCCGCCTTGGGCGACCTCGACTACCGGGACTGCATGGCCGCCGCCGCCGACCTGATCCGCACCCAGCAGTGGGTCAAGATCGCCGACATCCGCAAGCGGGTGGGCGAGCGCCGCTCCCAGGCCGCTGCGGACTACGTCGGCCCCGGGCTCAGCGCGGAGATACCGGACGCTGATCCGGACGACGTCGCCGGCTACCTCGCCGCCCTGCGCGCCGGACGGCAGCGGGCCGCGTCCGGGCTGGAGCGGCCCCGGCCCGTCGCCGCCCTCGTCGCCGGCGTCGGCCGGGCGGTCCCCGCGCCCCGCCGCGAGCCCGGCCCCATGTCCATCCCCTGCCCCCGCTGCACCGCGCCCATGGGCCGGGGCTGCCGGCTCCCGTCCGGCCGTCCGCGCGGCGCCGGACCCCACCGGGAGCGGGCGCAGGCCGCGCGGCAGCGATGGGAGGCCACCTCGTGACCAGCCACCGCTGCCCGCCCACCTGCCACCGCTGCCCCGACCTCGACGGCGACGTGATGCCCGGCTGCATGGGTACCGCAGCCAACCAGGCCGGGGCCGACACGGCCCGCCTCCTCACCTGGTGCACCTGCTCGGCGAACCTGACGCTGCCTCAGGAGGACAACCTCGCCCACCGCGTCGCCCTGCTGGAGGCGCGCCTCGCCGAACTGGCGGACCAGTTGTGACCGCCCCGCCGCTTCCCGGCCGCCGCCCCCGCCCCTGGTGCCACGCACCGGCCGGCGCCCGATGCACCACCCGACGCGGACGGCCCATGGACGGCAGCCACCCAGCCCGCACCACCACCACCGAGAGGAACGAGACATGACACCCGCCCGCACCACCCTGGCCGCCCTCGCGGTAGCCGCCTACATCACAGCCATCGCCGGAGCGAACTGGGCCACCGACACCTACGGCCTCATCCCCATCGCCCCCGGCCTGACCACCACCGCCGGAACCCTCGCCGCCGGGGCCGCCCTGCTGCTGCGCGACACCGTGCAGGACACCGCCGGCCGCCGCTGGGTGCTGGCCGGTATCGCGGCCGGCGCCGCCCTCACCTGGACCACCGCGCCCGCCCTCGCCATCGCATCCGCAACCGCGTTCCTTGTGGCCGAGCTGGCGGACATGGCCGTCTACACCCCACTCCGCACCCAGGGTTGGGCCCGAGCCGCCCTCACCTCCGGCGCCGTCGGGGCCGTGGTGGATACCTGGCTGTTCCTGTGGCTGGCCGGGTTCCCCCTCACCGCGTCGGTCGTCGGCGGCCAGCTCGTCGGCAAGGTCGCGTGGGCCACCGCCCTGCCCGTCGCCCTGGTCGTCGCCGCCCGGTGGGGGGTGACCCACCGTGCTGTACCTCGCGACACCGTCCGGGCCTGACGCCCGCGCCGCCATGTCCGCCGGACTCATCGGCTGCATGACCACCCCCGCGCAGGGCAACCGCATCCCCGACGGCGCCATGTACGCCTGCGACAACGGCAAGTTCGGCAAGGGCTGGCCCGGAGCCGACCGATGGTGGGACTGGCTGACCCGCACCGTCGCCCGCTACGGCGCCGACCGCTGCCTGTGGGCTGTCGCCCCCGACGTTCCGTTCGACGCCCGAGGAACCCTCACCGAGTCCCTGCCGTGGCTGGCCCGCATCCGCGAGTTGGGCATCCCCGCAGCGTTCGCCGCACAGGACGGGTGCGACCTGCTGGGCGTGCCCTGGGACGCGTTCGACGTTCTGTTCCTGGCCGGCAGCACCGGATGGAAGGTCGGCCCGGTCGCCGAGCAGTTGGCCCGTGAGGCGCGTGAGCGCGGCAAGGGCGTCCACATGGGCCGCGTCAACTCCCGCCAACGCCTCGGCATAGCCGAGTGGTTCGGCTGCGACAGCGCGGACGGAACGTTCCTCGCGTTCGGCCCGGACAAGAACTGGCCCCAGCTCTCCGAGTGGATCGACCACCTGCACCGCAACCCGACGCTCGGCAGCGTCGCATGACCACCCAGCAGGACGCCCGCGCCGTTCGACCCGGCGCGGGCGCCCCCCGATCCCACCACACCACCAACCTGGAGGACCAGATGGCATCCCCGACCCGTATCCAGCGCCGCTGCGAGCAGTGCGGCAGAACCGGGACCCGCCAGTTCCGTGTGCTGCCCGCTGTCCCGCCGATCATCGTGTGCGTCAACCGCGCGGCCTGCCGCCGCCGGTGGCCGCGCCCCGTCATCGGGGAGGCGGCGTGAGCGGCCCGTCGTCCGCCCCGCGCCCGGAGCACACCCCGCGCCCCGGCGCCGCGTGGGAGACCGCCCTCGCCGGCACCGGCGAGGTCTACATCCCCGACGGCCAGCCCGAGCCCCGCCCCAACCGCGCCACGAGGCGCGCAGCCGCACGCAACCGCCGGAGGAGGACCCGCTGATGGCCGTCTACGTCGACGAGATCCGCGACTACACATGGCTGGCCCGCGCCCGGGGCCTGCGCCACACACACTGGTGCCACCTCACCGCCGACGGCGTCGACGAGCTGCACGCGTTCGCCGACCGGCTCGGCCTGCGCCGCACGTGGTTCCAACGCAAGGGGCCTCGCGACTACCGGTGGCACTACGACATCACCCCACCCAAGCGCGCCCAAGCCGTGAAGCTCGGCGCGGTCGAGGTCGACCGCCGCTTCATGGGCCAGCTCATGACCCGCCGGCGGGAGGAGGAGCGCGACGGCGCCGAGGTCGGTCCACGCTGCGGCAACAACCCGAACACCCAGCTCACCGACGGCGATCGCGAGGCCATCGCCGAGTTCCGCGCCTACCTCGCCGCCCGCAACCCGGAGGAGACCGACCGATGACCGAGCCCACGCCCGCCGTGTGCGGGGACCAGTTGGAGGACTGGACGTGCAGCCTGCCCCCCGGCCCGCACCCGCGCTGGCGGCATGTGGACAAGGCGACGGGGGCGTGGTGGCAGCAGTCCGCCATCCCCCCGCACAGCAACGCACCCACCGTGGCGCCCCTGAGCGCCCCTGAGCGCCCCGCAGACGCCCCGGCGAACTCCGGGACCCTGGACGCCAGTTCGGGCCCGCAGACGGGCGCACAGCCGTTCGGGCGCACCGACCACGACCAGTGCATCGACGCCGCCGGCGAGGCCGCGGTCCAGGTCGATCGCTACGTCGTCCAGCCGCTCCTCGCCCGCGCCGAGGCCGCCGAGCAGCGCGAGCGGGAGCTGGCCGCCCGGCTGGCCGACACCGAGGCCGCGCTCACCACCACCATCCGAGCCCGCAAGGCTGCCGAGGCGGCGCTGGCGCGCGTCCGTGCCCTCCACCCCCAGTGGTCCGGCCATGGCCACGGCGACACCTGCGGCTCCTGCACCACCCCGGACGGCGTCCTGCGCGCCCCCTGGCCCTGCCCCACCATCCGCGCCCTGACCGGAGACGTCTGCGAGCAGTTCGTCCCCGGCGACGACCCGGACCGATGCGGGCACTGCGGGCTGGACCCCGACCACCACCCCTTCTAACCCGGCGGCCCGGACCAGCCGGGCTACCCCCGCACCGACCGGAGAT
Organism: Streptomyces sp. 3MP-14; assembly: GCF_006334905.2. Classification (NCBI taxonomy): domain Bacteria; kingdom Bacillati; phylum Actinomycetota; class Actinomycetes; order Kitasatosporales; family Streptomycetaceae; genus Streptomyces; species Streptomyces sp. 3MP-14. The sequence continues at coordinate 416,172 of NZ_VDLZ02000002.1, read as the reverse complement.
CCCCATGCCCGACCGCATCCCCCCAAGCGTCACCCGCGTGATCGTGCGCGGCGGGCGCGTCGTCCATGCCGTCGTGCGCGATGACGACGGCGTAGCCCGCACCGCCTGCGGGAGCAGGCGCCTGCGCGCCGTCGACCGCGCCCAGCACAGGAGCGAGCCCGTCACCTGCCCCGGATGCCGCCGCGCAACGGCCTGACCCTCGGCGGCCCGGCAGTTCGCCGGGCCGCCACCCAACCCGCCGCCCGCACCGAACCGATCGGGGAGCCACCGTGTTCGACCTGACCGCCACCCGCACCGCCCTGACCAACGTCATCGCCCTGTGGCCCCTGCTCGCCGACGCGGTCGGCGCCCGCCCGGCCGGCGACTGGCCCCCCGCCATGGGCATCTCGCGCCTCCGGGAACCTGACGAGGCCGGGGACGGGCGCCCAGGCGACGTCCGGCCGCTCCCCATCTCGGTGGACGTGTTCGACGCCATGACCGAGATCACCGAGCGCCTGGTGGACCTCGCCGACCGGATCGCCGCCGACACCCAGCGGCCCGCCATGAGCCACGCGCCGCGCACCGCCGGCTGGCCGGCCGCCGACCGTGAGCGGCGCGACCAACTGGCCGACGCCGACGCGGCCGACCCGAGACGCTGGCGCTACACCGGCCAGCGCTCGGCCCCCGCCGCCGCACAATGGCTCGCCCACCGGCTGTCCGCGAAGCCGGGCGGCCCGTTCGCCCCCCTCGCGTTGCAGCACCTCCACCAGATCCAGCGCGCCGCCGAGACGGCCGCCGACCGCATCGAGACCCTGCTGCGCATCGCCCGCCGCACCACCGCGACCGGCCGCACCCACGACGGATGCGGCGGAGACCTCATGGTCAGCGGCGGAGACGGGACAGACCCCGCCATCGACTGCGACGCCTGCGGGCGCCGGTGGACGCTCGACACCACCGCCGCCGCCTGACGGGCGTCAGCCCTCCGGCTGTCGGGCGTCACCCCCACTGGCGCCCGCCCGACGCTTCCCGTCATGCCCGTGGCCGATCCGCCACGCCCGCGAGCGATCCACCCCGATCGCCCGGCCGATCTCCGGCCAGTCCATGCCCTGCCCGTGCATCGTCATGACGGCGTGCTCGCGGATCTCCCGCACCAGCCTGTGCAACTCCGGCCACCCCCGCAGCAGTTCCGTCGCCGCTGTCGCCCGCTCTGTCGCGTCAGGGATCGCCTCCAGCGCGCGCACCGCCGTCCTGACGGCCGCCACCTCCGGCCGTTCCTCCGCATCCGCCATGAACTCCACCTCCCCGCCGGAGCGTAGGGGTACACGACGGGCGCCGTGTCGGGTACGCTCAACAGGTGTCGGCTACCCGACACGAACTGGCAGGCCCTCGGGCCCCACAAATGAATCGAGCCCCGGTCGGTGTGTGGAAGCCCGGCCGAGGCTCTGACCACCGGAGAGTGACCTCCATGGCTGAGCAACAGCCTACCCACGCGACCCCCGAAACGGGACGCCCCCGCGACGCCATCTACTGGCTCGCCCTCACCGCCGCCGCCGTGACCATCGGCCTCACCGCCGCCGCGTTCTGGCTCTCATACGCTCACCTCGCCGAGGTTGCCGGCACCCACGGGCTCACCGGCGAACGCATGTGGGCATGGCCCGCGACCCTCGACGCGTTCATCGTCATCGGCGAGATCCTGATCCTCCGCAGCAGCCTCCAGGGCCGCGTGGACTGGTGGGCCATCACCCTGACCGCCGCCGGCTCCGCCGGGTCGATCGCCCTGAACATCGCCGGCGTCGGCGCTGGCGCGCCCCGCCTCGACTACGTCGTCGCCGCCGTGCCGCCCGTCGCCGCGCTCCTCGCGTTCGGTGCCCTCATGCGGCAGATCCACGGCATCCTCGCTGCCCACGTCGCCACCCCGGCGACGCCCGCCGAGACGCCCGACACCGCGCAGCAGACGGGCAATGTCGAACTCGACGCCCCCGACACCGGCGACACGACGGGCGACGACCAGCCCAACGACGAACCGGCGCCCCCCGTCACCTACGACAGCCCCGTCGACCGCGCGATCCGCCCGCTCTACGAGACCGGGTACCGGCCGACGACGAAGCAGATGCGGGCCGCCATGACGGCCGCCGGGCTCGGCGACAGCGAGTCCACCGCCCGCGCGTCCCGGCAGCGCATCGAGCGCACCGAACCGGGCCTGGCCACCTACCCGTCGGCGCTCGGACGGGAGGCGTCGTGAAGCTGCTCTTCTTCCTCGTCGCCGTGCTCGCGGTCGGCGCGCTGCTCGCCGTGATCGAGCCCGAGGAGCTGCTGGACCTCCTCGCCTGGGCCGCGATCACCGTCCTCGCCGGCGCCGCCGGCCTCGCCTGGGTGGGTGCGTGATGACCGACCCGATCCAAGGCCGCATCCTGCCGCCGGATGAGCCTCTGCCCCGCCGGTTGGCCCGGCCGTGGTTCCGCGAGGAGCCCGACCCGGCGCCGGCTGAGGAGCCGGTGGCCGAGCGGCCCTACGAGGCGCCGCCCGACGTGCTGCACGTCCACGTCACCATCACCCCCGGCACCGACGTGTCCCCCGTGGAAGCCGACGTCAGGCCGTGGTGGCGGCCGGCCTGGACGTTGCGCACCGCCATCCTCGGCGCCATCGGACTCATGCCCATCCCCGGCATCGGCGCCCCCGCCGGCCGCTGGGCCCTCACCCTCGGAGACATCCAGGCCGAGGCCAGCATGGGTGCCGCCTGGGTCATCGGCGGGGCCGCCGTCGCCGGAGCCCTCGCCAACGACCGCCGGGTCAGGAACCGGCCGTCCCGCTGGGACCCCGACGAACGCGCCTACCGGCCCGGCTGGGTCGCCCGCGCCATCCTCTGCGCCGCTGTGGCCGGCGCCGCCCTCACCCTCCCCCTGGCCGACGGCCTGGTCTACGTGCTCACCGGAGTGAACCCGTGAACCTCTACAACTCCCCGCCCGGCAGCGTCTCCCTCGGCGGCATCCTCATCGGCCTCGGCATCCTCACCTGGTACGGCGCCCGCTGGTGGTACAAGGGCCGCCCCAAGGGCAAGGGCAAGAAGAGCGGCGACGGCGAAGCGGTCGAGACCAGCACCCGCGACTGGAAGGAACTCCTCCCGCTCGCCTCCGGGCTCGTCTACGGCTCCGCCATGGTCGCCTGCGTCGGCGGGCTCATCGGCTGGACGGCGTACTACATCTCCAACCTCAACAGCGGCGGCGGCAACACCGCGCTCGCCGGCACCACCGGCGCCCAGGGCCGCGACATGGCGACCAACGACATCACCTACCTCACCGACGGCGGAGCGCTTATCGTCGCTGTTGCCTTGGTCGCCCTCATCGCGCTCTGGAAGAAGATCCCGAAGAAGAAGCGCATCCAACTGGCCGCCGGCGTCTGGGCCGGCGTCTCCCTCGCCTACTCCTCCGGCCTCGCCGGCACCCTCGGGCGCACCATCTCCCCGCTGCTCAACGGCGCGGGCGACCCGTTTGTGGGTGTCCTGTGATCCGCCCCGGCCCCACCATCCGCATCCCGGCAGCCCGCGTCCACGACGGCAGCGCCATCATCGCCCGCCGCTGGGCGAGGTGGATCTGGCCCGAGGACGAGGACCAGCAGAGCCTCCCCGCCGCCCTGAGGCGCCTCGCCGCCACCGGGGGAGTCCTCTACCTCGCCGGAACGGCCGTGCTCGACTCCCCCGTGCTCATGTGGCCGGCGGCCTCCGCCTGGTGCGTCGTCGCCTACCGCACCCGGCCGGAACCCGAGACCGAGGAGCCGGTCGACGACGAGGCCGCCCAGGACGACCCGGAGCCCGAACCGGGCCCCGACGAAGCCGAGTTCACCGAGCTGGTCCGGGCGCTCATCGGCGACGGCCCCGGCATCCACCTCGCCGAAATCCCCCCGGCGCTCACCCGCCGCTGGCCCCACCGACACTGGACCCCCGCCGACGCCCGCCACCTCGCCGCCGAAGCCGGCCTCCCCATCGCCGGCACCCGCTCCGCCACCCGGCCCGGCTCCAGCACCGGCATCCGCGCGAAGGACCTGCCCCCACTCCCCGACCGGGAGACCTCTCCCGACGGTGTTGTTGCCGCAGGTCAGCCCGCCAACAACAACACCAACAACACGATCGTCGACGAGATCGGGCAGGGGGGCTGGGTCACCCGCGACCCCGCCGAAACCACCGCACGACACCACGTCGCATAACCCCCCGGGCCGGCCGGTCGCCTGGCAGTGATGCGGCCGGCCCGGGACCCGCCCCGAACACGAGACGGAGACCACGATCATGCCCTTCTTCCGCCGCCGCTCCACCCCCGAGCCCGCCCCCGCCCGGCCCTTGCCCCCCTTCCCGCACCCCATCGCCCGCGACCCCCAGTGCGGCGCCGGCCACACCATGAACCGCGCCGCCGACGGCGGATGGACCTGCCCCTGCAACAAGTAGCCCCCCAGTCGAGCAGATTCGGGCCCTCCGCCCCATAACAAGGTCGGCGGGGCGTGCAGTCGCCCCCGCCTAGCCTCGGTGAAGGCACCCGATCACCCCAGGAGGAACCGTGACCGACGACCGCTTCACCAGCACCATGTCCGCCCCCACCGACCAAATGCCCCTACATATCGCCCGACAGCACATTGGCGAGACGCATCCCTTCCTGTTCTACTTCCGCGACAGCGACGTGACCGCCCAGTTCGGCCACATCACGATCCTCAACGCCACCAGCGACGGCACCCTCACCACCCTCACCGTCGCCCACCACTAACCAACCCGCCGGCCCGCCCAACACCCGGGCGGGCCGGCCCCGTTCCGCGAGAGGATGAACCCATGGCCACCCACACCCCGCCGCCCGACCTCGAACCCTGGGAAACCCTGGACCCCGCCATGCGCGCCACCCTCGCCTCCCAGGTCCCCGCCCGACTCCAACGCGTCATGTACGGCGCCGACCACGACAGCCCCGACCCGGCGGACTTCCGCACCGACATCGCCTGGGCCGACGCCCGCCTCACCGAACTCTGCGCCCACGACCACATCGCCGCCCGGAGGTTCGGCACCCTCACATTCGCCTCCGTCGCCCACGAGCCCAACCGACAGCTGGCCGCCGAGCGCGAGTACTACCTGTGCAACGCCCTCATCGACTACGCCAACCAGCACCACGACCGGGAGTTCCCCGTGCTCGGCGAGATCCGCGACCCCCGCACCACCATCCAGCGCGTCCAGGCCGGCGACAGCAGCCTCGACCTCAACCCCGCCACCAACCAGTGGGTTGAACGGCCCTGGCCCCCCACCCAGTCCGGCGGCGACGGTAGTTGCGCCAGCAGCGATCATCCGGCATCCTGACCCCAAGTCCGGCGTGCCCGGACACAGAAGCTTACGAAGGCCCCGACGGTGAGTCGGGGTCTTCGGCGTTGAACCACCGGCGAGGTGGATGGGGAGCTGGCGCCGCCCGGTGAGGGTCGGGCGGCGACGGCATTACGGAACGGCCACACCCACCCCGACGGCCACGGCCCGGACATCGCCGCACAGATCAACTCCGTGGTGCACGACCACCTCTGCCCCACCTACTGAACCCCCGGCCAACACCCCCCCGGGGGTCCCCCCACCCCCACCCCGCCCCCACACCCCGGCCCCGAGGGGGTGCCCCCGTGTCCACCGCAGCAGGCAGGCGACATCGCTCCGGCCGCCCCTACCGACGGGCCCGCCAGCAGATGTTCGCCATCTACGGCGACCGCTGCCACATCTGCGGGCACGCAGGCGCAGGCGAAGCCGACCATCTGATCCCAGTCAGCGTTGACGCTCAGCAACCAGTGGACCCACACGCCATGCGCCCAGCGCACGGAGTCAACGCACGCTGCTCGACATGCGGACGCGCCTGCAACACCGAGCGCGGAGCAGGGCCGATCGAGAAGCATTTGCGCACGTCAGAGGCTTGGTGACGCGCCGTCACGCGCGGCGCGGTGATCGTTTTTTGGCCAGGGGCGCTGGACGACCCCGCGCCCACTCTTCCGTTTCTCTCCCCGCGCCCCCTGGGGCCGGTGACGCTCCGTAGGCGGTGACCGTGAGTGACGTTGTTGCGGCTGCCGAGTCGGGCGACCGGCGGGCGATTCTGGAAGCCGTGCGCGATCGGCTCGCGGTTGAGTTGGCCGCCGTCGAGGGCAAGGACGCGGCGGCGGTGGCGAAGGAACTGCGGGCGACGGTGGCCGAGTTGGAGTCCCTGCCGGGCGGCAAGGAGGTGAGTCCGCTTGACGAACTCGCTGCTCGACGTGCGGAGAGGCGCGCAGACGCCTCGGGTGGGTAAGTGGCCCGAGTACTCCTCGTCGGCCGGGCCGGAGTTCGTGGACCTGGCGGCGTCGGCTGGGCTGATCCTCGATCCGTGGCAGCAGTACGTGTTGCTGCACGGGTTGGGTGAGCGGCCGGACGGGCGGTGCGCGGCGACGAAGGTGTCGTGCTGGGTGCCTCGGCAGAACGGCAAGGGCGCGATCATCGAGGCGTTGACGCTGGGCTGGCTGTTCTTGACGCGGGAGCGCCTGATCCTGCACTCGGCGCACGAGTTCAAGACGGCGCAGGAAGCGTTCGTCCGGGTTAAGGAGCTGATCCAGTCCACGCCGGACCTGGACCGGCGGGTGGCGCGCATCCGCGAGGCGAACGGCGAACAGGGCATCGAGCTGACGAGGAGCGCGGGCGGTGCGCGACTCCGGTTCGTGGCCCGGTCGCGTGGCTCCGGCCGGGGCTTCTCCGGGCGGAAGAACATTCTGGATGAGGCGCAGGAGATCACCTCGCAGCAGAACGCGGCGATGATGCCGACGCTGTCCGCGCAGCCGGACCCGCAGGCGTGGTTCTTCGGAACGCCGCCGGAGGACCCGACGGCGTGGTGTTACGGGCTTCGGGAGGATGGCGAGGCCGGGGTGCCGCGCATGGCGCATTTCGACTGGGGCGCGGATCTGGACCCGACGGACCCGCTGGACGTGCGGCGCGGGGCGAAGGACCGGGACCTCTGGTACGCGTGCAACCCGTCGATGGGTATCCGGATCGCTGAGGAGACCGTGGAAGACGAGGCCAAGCCCAGCGGGTTGGCCGAGCGGTTCCCGATCGAGCGGTTGGGCGCCTGGTATCCCCGGGCGGTCGGTGGCTCGTCGGTGCTGGATCTCGGGCGGTGGGCCGAGCTGACGGACCGTGCCAGCCGCCGCGAGGGTGCGGTGGCGTTCGCGGTGGACGTCACGCCTTCGCGGGACTGGGCGTCGATCGCGGCCTACGGGCTGCGCGCGGACGGGCTGGGGCACGCCGAGGTGATCGAGCATCGGCAGGGCACGGACTGGCTGGTGGGTCGCCTGGCGCGGCTGCGGGACCGGCACACGCCAGTCGCGATCGGGCTGGACGTGAAGGGCCCGGTCGGCTCTCTGCTGGTCGATCTGGAGAAGGCGGGCATCACCCGGCCGGCAGACGGCGCCGAGCCTCGGTATGGGGATCTGGCGATCCCGACGGCGCAGGAAGTGGCGGCCGGCTGTGGGCAGTTGGTGGACGCGGTGACGCAGGGAACGCTGCGGCACATCGGGCAAGAGCTGCTGGAGACGGCGATCACCGGGGCGCGGACGCGCCCGCTGGGGGACGCGTGGGGCTGGGGCCGGCGCCTGTCCACGGTGGATATCTCCCCGTTGGTCGCCGTCACCTTGGCCAGGTGGGCGTTCGAGTCCCGCGCACACCTGATCGCCCCCGACTACGACGTTCTGGACTCGGTTCTGTGAGGGGGTGGTCGCGTGCCGACGCTGGGGCGTGATGGTGCCTGGTACGCGGGTGAACCCCCGCCGGGCCCGGGTCGTTGGCGGCGCGGGTTCGCGGCCGTGGGCCGCGCGCTGGTGGCGCCGTTCCGCGCGCTGGCCGGGGTGTCGACGCGGGCGATCCAGTCGCTTCCGTGGATCGCGGGCGGCGGGCGGCCGGCGGTGGACGTGTCGGAGCGGGCGATGTCGCTGGTTCCGCTGTGGGCGTGCGTGCGCATCCTCGCGGACAGCATCGCGTCGCTGCCGGTCCAGCTGTACCGGCGAGACGGCGCGACGCGGACACCGGTCTCCTACGTGCCTCAACTGCTGTGGCAGCCGGCCGCGCGGGACGACCTGTTCCAGTGGCTCCACAAGGCGGTGTACAGCCTCGCGTTGCGGGGGAACGCCTACGGGCTGGTGGTGCAGCGGGACCCGATGGGCTACCCGATCATGATCGAGTGGTTGAACCCCGACGACGTGTACGTGGACGAGCTGCGTCCGACCCTCCCGGTGTACTACTGGCAGGGCGTTGAGGTGCCTCGGGACGACATCGTGCACATCCCGTGGATGGTGCCCCCGGGCCGGGTGGTCGGGCTGTCCCCGGTGCAGGCGTTCGCCCGCACGATCGGCATCGGCCTCGCCGCCACCGAGTACGGCCTGAGCTGGTTCGAGAACGGTGGCACGCCGCCGGCGACGATGAAGAACACCCAGAAGACCATCACCCGGGACGAGTCCGAGGAGATCCGCGACCGGCTGATGGCGTCGATCCGCTCGGGCAAGCCGCTGGTGTACGGCGCGGACTGGGATTTCACCGCGCTGTCTGTGTCGCCGGAGGAGTCGCAGTTCATCGAGACGATGCGGCTCAACGCCAGCCAGATTGCGGCGATCTATGGTGTGGCGCCGGAGATGGTCGGCGGGGACTCTGGCGGCAGCATGACCTACGCCAACGTGGAGCAGCAGGCGATCAACTTCGTGAACTTCACGTTGCGGCCGTGGATGACGCTGCTGGAGTCCCGCCTGTCCCAGTTGATGCCGGGTCGGGAGTTCGTGAAGTTCAACGCGGACGCGTTGATCCGCGCGGACACCCTGTCCAGGTACCAGGCCCACAAGTTGGCGCTCGATGGACAGTGGAAGATCCCGAACGAGGTTAGGGCGCTGGAGGACATGCCTCCGGTGCCGTGGGGCGACGACCCGAACCCGATCCCCGGGGCGGCACCCGAGCCGGGCCCTGGGCAGGAAGATCCAGAGGAAGGGAGCCCACGGTGACGGACACCGAGCGGCGCTTTACGAAGGTGCCCGTCGAGCTGCGGGCTTCCAGCGACCGGAAGATGATCGGCGGCTACGCGGCCGTGTTCAACCGGCAGAGCAGCAACCTCGGCGGGTTCGTCGAGGTTGTGGACCCGGCGGCGTTCAACGCGTCGCGCGGGGACGGCTGGCCGGACGTGATCGCCCGCTACAACCACGACGACAACATGCTTCTCGGCAGTACCGGGGGCGGGACGCTGCGGTTGGCGATCGACGGTACCGGGCTGGACTACGAGGTGGAGCCGCCGAAGTCCCGTTCCGACATCCTGGAGCTGGTGCAGCGGGGCGACGTGCGCAAGTCCAGCTTCGCGTTCCGCACCATCGAGGACGAGTGGGGTACGACCGATCAGGGGTTCCCGATGCGGACCTTGGTCAAGGTGCGCCTGGTGGACGTGGCGCCGGTGAACACCCCGGCGTATCCGGACTCGACGGCTGGCCTGCGGTCGCTGGCGGCGCACGTGGGCGCCGAGTTCGACGAGGTCAGGTCGCTGGCCGAGCGGGACGAGTTGCGGCGGTTCTTCCGCCGCTCGGACGGTCCCGGCCCGGCGGAGAAGAAGACGTTCGGCCCGGCGGCGCGGATGGCGCTGCTGGCCCGCAAGCAGGGCCCCTACCAGCCGTAGGGACGTGAGGACTTGGCGCGCCGGCTTAGCGGCCGGTGCCCGGCATCCGGCCGGGTATGGCGATTGGACACCCCGTCGTCACGCGTAGCACGGAGAGCGATCAAGCGACCGCCGATTGCACCACGCGTCGGCCACCGGCACCCGGAGGGGTGTGGGGCGCTGCGGGCTCCCGCTGGATGCCAACCCCCAACGGGAGATGATCATGTCTGAACTCGCGGCGCGGCTCACCGAGCGGCGCAACAGCGTGTGGGAGCAGGCCAAGGCCCTGGCGGACAAGGCGGCCGAGGAAGGCCGCCAGTTCACCGGTGAGGAGGAGGCGTCGTGGCAGGCGCTCGACTCTGAGCTGGACGCCCTCGACAAGCGCATCAAGAACGTGCTCGCCGGCGAGCAGCGCGCGAAGGACGCCGAGGACGCCATGGCGGCGCTGCGGGGCAACCCGAAGAAGAAGGAGCAGGAGCGCGGCGGCGCCGGTGACGAGGAGCTGCGCAAGTTCCTGCGCGGCGAGGGCGGCCGGACGTTCGACGTTTCGCCTGACGCGAAGGTCTCCTTCCGTGACCTGTCGAAGCTCTCCTCGGGTGCGGGTGGGGCGACCGTCCCCACGAGCTTCTACGGCTCGCTGGTCGCGCACCTGGTGGAGACGAGCGCGATCCTCCAGGCCGGCGCGACCGTGCTGAACACCTCCTCGGGTGAGGCGCTTCAGGTCCCGAAGACCACCGCCCACTCGTCGGCGGCGATCGCGCCGGAGACGAGCCCGATCACGGAGTCGGACCCGGCGTTCGGCCAGGTGTCGCTCGGGGCGTACAAGTACGGCACCGTTATCCAGGTGTCCCGCGAGTTGCTGACGGACGCCGGGGTGGACCTGGAGGGCTACCTGGCGATGCAGGCCGGCCGCGCGCTGGGCAACGCGTTCGGGGCGCACGCCTTGGTCGGCAACGGGTCGGGGCAGCCGCGCGGCATCCTGCTGGACGCGACGACCGGCGCGACCGGTCCGACGGGCGAGGGCGGCGGGTTCGGCTCCCAGTCCACCGTGGGCGAGGGCGCCGACCTGCTGATCGAGCTGTTCCACAGCGTGATCGCGCCGTATCGGGCGTCGGGGTCGTGCCGGTGGATCATGAACGACACCACGGCCGGGGTGATCCGGCGGATCAAGACGACGGACGGCCAGTACATCTGGCAGCCCAGCGTGATCGCCGGCACCCCGGACACCATCCTCGGCAAGCCCGTGCTCACCGACCCGAACGTCCCCGACGTTGGCCTGGGCGCCGACTCGGTGATCTTCGGTGACATGTCGCAGTTCTTCGTGCGCATGGCCGGCGGCGTGCGGTTCGAGCGGTCCGACGAGTTCGCGTTCAACGCCGACCTCGTCACCTTCAGGGCGCTGATGCGCGCGGACGCCGCGCTGGTCGATCTGACCGGCGCGGTGAAGACGTTCACCGGCGGCGCCAGCTGACCACCCGGCGCCGGGCCCGCACTGGGCCCGGCGCCCCACCTTCCTGGGAGGGATCACATGTCTCTGTACGACGAGGTGGTGACGGTGCCGACGCTGGCGCCCGCCACTCTGACCGCCGGTGCGGCTACCGGCAGCACGGTGGACCGGGCCATCAACGGCGGCATGGCCGACGCCGTGGTGGTGGTCACCGCAGGCGCCGTTGAGGACGGGACCCATACCGTGGCCGTTCAGGACTCGGCGAACGGCTCCACCGGCTGGACCGCCGTGCCAGCCGGTCAACTGCGCGGCACGGTGCCGGTGATCGACGACGGCGGCGCCGACACGGTCTACGAGATCGGTGTCGTGCACAGCCGCCGCTACCTGCGTGTGGTGGTCACGACGGCCGGCGCGACGGACGGTGCGGTGGTCGCCGCCGCCGTCCTTCTCGGCCGGCCCCGCTACGCGCCTGTGGCGAGGTGATCGGCGTGCGTGTGCGCATGAAGGTGCAGTTGTCGGGGACCCGCAACGGCCGGCCGTGGCCGGGAAGGGGCGAGGGCGTGGAGCTGCCGGAGGGTGAGGCGCGGAAGCTGCTCGGTGCCGGCATGGCCGAGCCGGAGACGGCGACGCCTCCGGAGCCCGAGGTGTCCGCGCCACCGGCGGCCGAGACCTCCACGCCCCCGGCGGCCGAGGAGCGCGACCCCGAGCCGCCGAAGCGCGGCAGGGGCCGGCCGAGGCCGCCACGCGACGCCGCCGGCAACATCGTCAAGGAGTAGCCGTGGACTACGCCGACCTGGCCACGCTGAAGTCCGCGCTGCACATCGCACCGGACGACACCTCGGCGGACGCGCTGCTCAACTCCGCGGTGGCGTCGGCCAGTCGCAGCATCGACGTGGCGTGCGGCCGGCGGTTCTGGCTGGACGACGAGGCCACGGAGCGGGTGTTCTCCCTGCGTGGCCGGCTGCTGTGCAGCGAGGACGGCGAGCGGCTGCTGGTGGACGACATCGGCGCCGACGACATCACCGTGGAGACCGGCGGCGCTGGCGGCTGGACACCGGTGAACGAGGTGGACCTGGCGCCGGACAATGCGGTGGCGCGCGGCCGGCCGGTGACCGCGCTCATCGCCGGCGGCTGGGCGGGGCCGCGTGTGCGGATCACGGCGCGGTGGGGGTGGCCGGCGGTGCCGGACGATATCCGGCAGGCGGCGTTGATCCAGGCCCAACGGCTCTACCGCCGCAAGGATTCCCCGGAGGGCGTCACCGGCAGTGCGGAGTGGGGCGTGGTGCGGCTGTCCCGCCGGGACCCGGACGTGTGGAGCTTGATTGAGCACTACCAGGCGCCGGGCTTCGGGTGAGGGGGTCATCGTGCAACCGAGCCTGATCCGCGACGCGTTGGCCGACGCGGCGCGCGCGGTGACGATGCCGTCCGGTATCCGCCGGCTGACGTGCAGCGGGTACGTTCCTGACGCGGTGACGGAGCCGCACTTCTTCGTCGGCGAGTTCACCGCCGACTTCGACCGGGCGATGAACCGCTCGCTGGACGAACTGGAGTTCACCTGCCGCGTGTTGGTGGGCCGGCAGGACGACCGGGCGGCCCAGCGGGTGCTGGACGCTCTGCTGGCCGGCAGCGGGCCCGCGTCCCTGAAAGCGGCGATCGAGGCGGCGCGCGGCGGGCCCGGGGAGTACGCGCTGGGCGGGCTGGCCCATGACCTGCACGTGATGCGGGTGCAGGGCTACCGCTGGTACGAGCACCAGGGCACCGACTACGTCGGCGCCGAGCTGATCATCAAAGTCATCGGAGAGGGGTAGTCGTGTCGTTCGTGCTGCTGGACGCGAGGCTGTTCACCGGCGGGGCCGACCTCTCCGGGCACTCCAACAAGATCGAGTTGAGCGGCGAGACCGAGGACAAGGACGTCACCAACTACCGCAGCGACGGATGGACCGAGGTGCTGGGCGGCCTCGCGTCCGCCGAGATCTCCGGCGCCGGCCAGTGGGAGGCCGGCGACCCCGGCATGGTGGACGACGTGTCGTGGTCCATGCTCGGCGGCATCGGCGCCTGGACCGTCTGCCCGACCGACAGCACCCCGGGCGCGCTGGCGTACTTCACCCGCGCCCTGCGCGCGGACTACACCCTGGGCGAGTCCGTGGGTGAGGTGGCCCCCTGGTCCGGCACCGCGAAGTCCAGTTGGCCGCTGGTGCGCGGGGTGATCGAGCACCCGCCCGGCATCGCGCGTACCGCCGACGGTTCGTCGGCCGGGGTGGAGCTGGGGCCGGTCCCGGCCGGTGGCCGGCTGTACGCCGTGTTGCACGTCCTGTCGGCCGCTGGCACAACCCCGTCCTTGACCGTCACCGTGGAGTCGTCGGGGGACGACGAGTTCGAGGAGCCGGCCACCGTGCTGACGCTGGACGCGGCGACCGAGCCGGGCGGCCAGGTCGTCCGCACCGCTGGCGACGCCGTCACGGATGGCTGGTTCCGCGTGTCCTGGGAGATCACCGGCACGTCGCCGTCGTTCCTGTTCGTGGTCGCGCTCGGCATCGCCTGAGCACCGACCAATCCGTTCCCCGGCCGGGCGGCGCGGGGCTACTCAACCTGCCCTGAAAGGGGATCACGCCATGCCGAAGATGGTCCTGCTCGCCGAGTACGTCAGCATCAACGGGAACGACCTGTCCGAGTACTGCCGCAAGGGCGAAGTCACCGTCGAGGTGGAGGACAAGGACGTCACCACCTACGCAAGCGACGGCTGGAAGGAACTGCTGGGCGGCCTGAAGTCCGGCGAACTGAGCTTGGAATTCCTCCAGGACGTCGCGGCGTCGGAGATCGACTCCATCATGTGGCCGCTGCTCGGCCAGGTCGTTCCCTTCACCGTGCGCCTGTCGCAGGCAGCCGTCGGCGCCTCGAACCCGGAGTACGGCGGGAACATCCTGATCAACGGCTGGAACCCGATCGAGGGCAGCGTGGGCGACGAGGCGTCCGTCAGCGTGGGCTACCCGACGTCGGGCCCCGTCACGCGCGCCACGAGCTGATGGCCGGCGGAGAGCCGCCGTTCGCTCTGCGGGTCGAGACCCACGAGGGTCTGGACGCGCTGGTGCGCCGCATCCGCGCGGAGGAGGACGGCAAGGAGCTGCGCCGAGAGCTGGCGGCGAACCTCCGCAACGAGCTGAAGCCAGCCGCCGCCCTGGCGAAGTCCGGGATCATGGCCATGTCCAGCGCGGGGCCCGGCACTTCGCCGGCGCTCCGCAGCAGCATCGCGAAGAAGATCCGCCCCGAGGTCAAGCTCGGCGGCCGATGGAGCGGCGCCCGCGTGAAGGCGTTCAAGACGCCCGGCGCGCGCGGGTTCAGAAACGCCCCGAAACGGACCAACAGGGCGAAAGGCTGGCGCCACCCCCTGTTCGGGAACCGCGACGTGTGGATACAGCAGCGCGGCCGGGAGCAGTGGTTCGACCGCGCGCTGGAGGGCCGCCAGGCCCAGTACCGGCGCGCGGTGCTGGACGCGATGGAGCAGATGGCCGCGCGGATCGCCGGCCGAGGACGATAGGAGACCGCGCGCATGTATCTGGTGTACCAGCCCGAGGGGCAGGACGAGCCGACCCGCTGGAAGTACCTCCCGAAGAAGCTCCGCAGCGTGGACCGCGAGGAGCTGGAACGTCGTAGCGGCATGAACTTCTCCGACTTCACGCAGGCCGTGGTGCAGGGCAACAGCCTGTGCCGCAGGGCGCTGCTGTTCATGTTCATGCGCCGCGACCACCCCAAGCTGCGCTTCGACGACGTGGACTTCGCCTGGGACGAGCTGACGCTGGAGTACTCCCGGGGCGAGCTGACCCGGATGCGCGAGGAGGCCGCCAAGAGCGCCCCCGCCGCGCAGCGCGCCGCGATCCTCGCCGAGCTGGACGAGAAGATCGCCGACGCCTACGACGAGGCTGACGAGGGAAAAGCGAGTCTGCCGATCGCCGACTAGCGCGTCTCGGCACCGCCGCCCACCTCCTCGGCATCCGCCCCTGGGAATGGCAGCTCATGACGGTCGAGGAGACCGACCACGTCCTGGCCTGGATTGACGCCTACGAGCAGCAGCAGCGCGAGGCGAGCGAAAAACTGAAGAAGGGGCGGTAGACGGCTGTGTCGGACACGTCCCTGATCTTCAACATCATCGCGAAGGACAAGGCCAGCGCTGCTCTGCGGCGGACCGGGGATCGGATCACGGCGACGGCCGGCGTCATCGCGGAGGGCGTCGCTATGGCGTTCTCCAGCGGCTTCACGCACTCCATGGACGTGTCCGCCGCCAGCGACAAGTTGGCGGCGCAGCTCGGTGTGGGGCAGGCGGAGGCTGCCGAGCTGGCGGCGGTGTCGGCGTCCGTCTACCAGGACGCGTGGGGCGACTCGACGGCCTCGGTGAACGAGGCGATCCGGGCGGTCTACCAGAACATCGGCGACACCTCGACGGCGGAGGGTGGGCTGGAGGGCGTCACCGTCAAGGCCCTGGCGCTCAGCGAGACGTTCGATCAGGACGTGTCCGCGTCGGCGCGCGCCGCCGGCAAGATGATCAAGACGGGGCTGGCGGCCGACGCGGACGAGGCGTTCGACATTCTGGCGCGCGGTTTCCAGACCGGCGCCAACGAGGCCGATGACCTCTTGGACACGTTCTCGGAGTATTCCACCCAGTTCCGCAATATGGGCCTCGACGGGGACCAAGCCATGGGCCTGCTGACGCAAGGTCTCCAGGCTGGTGCACGCGACGCCGATACCGTCGCGGACGCGATCAAGGAATTTTCGATCGAGGCCGTTGCCGGCGGGGAGCGGGTCAGCGAGGGATTCGCGAGCGTCGGCCTGGATGCCGGCGAGATGACGGAGATGATCGCGGCCGGCGGGGATTCCTCGGCGCGCGCTCTGGATATGACGCTGGACGCGCTGCGGGCGATCGAAGACCCCACGGAGCGGAATGCCGCCGCGATCGAATTGTTCGGGACGAAAGCGGAGGATCTTGGCGAGAGCTTGTACGCGCTGGACCCGTCGGAGGCCGTGGCGGCGCTCGGTGAAGTGGGTGGCGCGGCCGACGCAATGGCCGAGACGCTGGCCGATAACCCGGCGCGCGCGCTGGAGAGTTTCAAGCGGAAGGCCATGGCCGAAATCGGTGCGATCGCCGGGGGTTTCGCGCAGTGGGCGATGGCCAACCCGCAGATCGTGCAGCCCTTGGCCATCGGCATCGGGGCGCTCGCTGCGACGATTCTGCTGGTCAGGGCCGGGATGATGGCGTGGGCTGCTGGCCAGGCTCTCGTTACGGCCGGGACGACGCTGTGGGCCGGCGCCCAGTGGCTCCTCAATAGCGCGCTGTTGGCGAATCCGATGACGTGGGTGGTTATCGCGATCGTCGCGCTCATCGCGATCATCGTGGCCGTCGCGACGAAGACCACGTTCTTCCAGGACGTCTGGAAGGCGATGTGCACCGCCGTGACCGCCGCTTGGAATTGGACCTGGAACTTGATTAAGGCCGGGTTCAATTTCCTCAAGAATTTGTTCTTGAATTGGACCGGCCCGGGGCTTTTCATCAAGCACTTCGACAAGATCAAGGGCGCGGCCGGGCGTGCGATGACCTGGGTGAAGGATAAGGTCAAGTGGGGGATCGATAAAGCCAAGGACTTCATCACCGGTTTGAGGGATATGCCCGGCAAGGTCGTTTCCTGGTTTTCTAGTCTCGGCTCAGATATCGGGAGCAAGATGAAGAACGGCTTCAAGGACGGCGGGGTTAACGCGATCATCCGGGCCTGGAATGGATTGTCGTTCACTGTGGGCGGCGGGTCGTTTATGGGTGTCGGTGTTCCGTCGTTCACGCTGAATACCCCGAACGTCCCGCTCCTCGCTCAGGGCGGTCTCATCAACCGGGCCGGTGCGGCGGTGGTCGGCGAGCGCGGGCCGGAGCTGCTGTCGCTGCCGGGCGGGGCGCAGGTGACTCCGCTCTCCCGGGGACGCGGCCCCGATGCCGGCTCTACCGGCCCGTTGGAGGTTCGGTTCGTGTTCGAGGGGCCCGAGGAGCTGGTTCGCATGATGCGCAAGGCCGTGCGGGTGCGCGGCGGGAACGTTCAGGTCGTGTTGGGGGGATGACGGGGATGGAGTGGCCGCAGGGTCCGCTGCCGCAGCGGGTCGAGATCTGGACCGGCGAGCAGTGGGAGGACATCACGGCGGACGTCCGCACCAGGGAGGCCACCACGATCGCGCGGGGCCGGCCGGACGAGGCAACCGTGGCCGACCCCGGCAGCTGCTCGTTCCAGCTCAACAACGGGACGAGCAACGTCAACGGGATCGTCGGCCGCTACTCCCCGCGCAACCCCCGGTCGGACCTGTATGAGGTCATCGGGAGGAACACCCCGGTCAGGGTCAGTGTGCGGGCGGGGGCGCCGTACCTGATGGTGCCGGAGTCGGCGACGCTGGACGCGGCGGTCTCCGCCCCGCTGGCCACGCCGACCACCGCGCTGGACGTGCGGGTGGAACTCGCACTGCCGAGGATGCCGGGGCAGGCCCCGGCCAGCTCGCCGACGCCGTTCGTCTCGGACTGGACGGAGATCATCGGCCAGTACGTGCCGGCCGTGGGCCAGCGCAGTTGGTTCCTGGCCGTGAACGGCGTGGGCGGGCTCTCCCTGCGGTGGTCCACGGACGGCACCAACGCCCCGGGGAGCGTGGTCACCGCGCAGGGTGCGACCGCGTCGGCTCCCTACGCCTCGGGTGAGCGGTGGGCGCTGCGCCTGGTCGCCGTCTGGTCGGGCGGCGCGTGGACCACCACCGCCTACCACGCCCCCACCCTGGAGGGGCCGTGGCGGGAAATGGGTCAGCTCACCGGTACTGGGGCGCCGCCCTTCGCCAGCACGGTGCCTATCCGGGTGGGCGCCGTCGCCAGCATGGGGGTGCTCCCTCACGGGGCGCGGCACTACCGGGCCGAGGTGCGCCACGCCATCGACGGCGCACCCGTCGCCGCGCCGGACTGGACCACCGCTTCGCCCGGGGACACCGCGCTGACCGACGCGCAGGGCGTGGACTGGGTGCTGGTCGGCGACGCCGAGGTGACGGACTGGTACCCGCGCTGGGCCGGGGAGATCCCGGCGTGGCCGCCGCGCTGGGACCTGTCCGAGGCGGACGTGTGGACCCCGGTGCGCGCGGCCGGCATCCTGCGCCGTCTCGGCCAGGGCGCCCGCCCGCTGCAATCCACCCTCCGGCGCAAGATCCCCTCCTACGGCCCGGCCCTGCTGGCTTACTGGCCGATGGAGGACGGCGCCGACGCCGCCGAGGCCGCCAGCGCGATGCCGAACAGCCCGGCCATGACGGCTATCGGGCTGGACTTCGCCGCCAACTCCGACCTGCCCAGCTCGGCACCGCTGCCGACCGTCACCGACGGGGCCCGGATCGTCGCGCCCTTGCCCCCGCTCCCGGCCGGGAGCCCCGGCTGGAGATTCGAGATGGTGTACTACCTCGACACCCTGCCCTCCACGGAGACCGTTCTCATCGCGCTGGACGTCGCCGGCGATGGGATCGCTCGGGTCACGCTGGGCATCAGCTCTTCGAGTCTCCAGTTCCGCTGGTACGACGGGGACGGGGCCCAGGTCGACGCCATGGGCACCAGCAACTCCGCAATCCTGGAGTGGTGGCGGTCGGGCTGGTGCCGCCTCTACATCACGGCCACCCCATCTGGGGGAACCACCACGTGGCGCGTGATGTCCACACCGGTCGGTGAAACCGCCGAATGGGGGCTGCAAGATGGGGTGGCCTTCTACGCGGTTCCCCGCCGCATCGCCACCACCTGGGCCAGCACGGCGGCGGGGCTGCCCATCGGGCACATCACCTACACCAACACGCCGACCGGAAACCCCTACGGCGGCGGTGTCGGCGGCGCCGATAACGGCTGGCGCGGCGAAACCTCTGTTGCCCGGCTGCGGCGCCTCGCGCAGGAAGAGCAGCTGCCGGTCACGACCGCCGGCTGGGGTACCGCCCTGGAGTACACCCGCCTGGGCCCCCAGCGCATCGCCACGATGATGGATCTGATGCGGGACGCGGCCGAGGCCGACGGCGGCCTGCTCGGCGAGGTCCGTGACGACATCGCCCTCTCCTACATGCCGCGTACCTCCATGCTGAACCGGAGGCCGGCGTTGGAGCTGGACTACGCCGTCGGGCACATCGCGCCGGATCTGCTGCCGGAGGACGACGATCAGCAGGTCCGCAACGACATCACCGTCACTCGCACCAGTGGATCATCGGCGCGGGCGGTGCTGGAGGAGGGGCCGCTGTCCGTCCAGCCCCCGCCGGCCGGGATCGGGGTCTACGACGAGGCCGTGGACGTCAACGTGATGGCAGACAGCCAGCTCCCGGACATCGCAGCGTGGCGCCTCCACCTGGCGACCATCGACGAGGTGCGCTACCCCGTGGTGCGGTTGAACCTGCGCAACCCGCGCATGGCCGAGCACATCCAGGCGTACCTCGACCGGGTGGATGTCGGCGCGCGGATCACGATCTCCAACCCCCCGCCGTGGCTGCCGCCCGAACCCATCGACCTGATCGTCCAGAGCTACACGGAGACGATCGGCCAGTTCGAATGGGACGTGGAGCTGACCTGCACCCCGGCATCACCGTGGCGGGTGGGTGAGGTCGCCCCCAACGACCCCGACGAGGCGCGGCCGGCGCCGGTGCACGTGGACACGGACGGCACCACGCTGGCGGTGCCCGTGAACGAGTCGGCCACGGTGCTGTACCTGTGGTCGAACCCGGGGCCGGAGTGGGTGACGAGCGGCGGGCCTGCCGGCGGAACCGCCGCCGACGGGGACCTGCCGGTGGACCTCGCCCTCGGCGGGGAGGTAGTGCGCGCCTCCCGGATTGAGCCGGTCGGCTGGGACGCGTTCGACCGCACACTCTCGGGCGGCTGGGGGACGACGACTACCGGCCTGACCTGGCTGGCCAACTCCGGCCCGGCCGGGGATCGGTCCGTGTCCGCCGGGGAAGGCATCATCACCCTGACCAGCAGCCCCACCACCCCCCGGTTCATGCTGCTGTCGCCGCCGAACTTCGACGACGCCGAACTGCTCGTCAACATCGCGCCGAGCCAGCTCGCCACCGGGGCCGCGCTGGCCGCCGGCGTCATCATGCGCGTCGCCGGCACGGCGTACTACCGGGTCCGGGCCCTGCTCGGCACGGACGGCACGGTGGGGCTGGACGCCGCCCGCGCCAGCACGGTCATCGGCGCGGTCGCCTCCACCCCCTACACCTACACCGGGGGAACCGTGCTGCGCCTCCGCGTGCGGCTGGAAGGGCACCGCATCCGCGCAAAGGTCTGGACGGCCGCCAGCGTGCTGGAGCCCGACGCGTGGCAGCTCGACCGCACGGTGGAAACCGACCCGGTGCCCGTCGGGCTCGTCGGCGTCGTCGCCATGGGCGAGTCGGGCAACACCAACTCCTCGCCGCAGATCCGGTTCTCCGCCTGGCAGGTGGTCGGCCCACAGTACGTAGAGGTGGAGCGCTCCATCAACGGGGTGGCCAAGAGCCACCCGGCCAGCGTGGTTGTGCGCCTGGCCGACCCCATGATCGTTGCTCGATGAGGAGGCGCTGATGCCTTGGCCATGGCAACCCGGGATGGTCGTCACGGCGGCCCGGCTGGAGGAAGGCCGGCTGCGGCGCGTCGAGCAGCCGTCGGACATCACCATCACGTCCAGCATCACGCCACAGTCCACCGACCTGGTCTGGGACGTGGTAGCCGGCGCCGTCTACGCCTACTGGGCCAGCCTCAGCTACAGCGCTACGACCAACAGCGACTTCCGCTGGAACTGGGCGCTGCCGAGCGGCAGCGGCGCGTCCCGAGGCATCGTCGGCTTCGACCCGGCGAACACCTCGGCCGGCGTCGGTACCGGCGGCGCGGTGCTGCTTCGCCGTCCCGCACCCGGCACCCAGATCGTCATCGGCGGCAAGGACGCCTCCAGCCCGCCCGGTGATTTCCGGGTCGCGCTGGATCAGGGGATCATCACCATCGGGTCCGTCGCCGGCGTCGCGCGCGTCCAAGTCGCCCAAGGCGCCAGCCATGCCGACCAGACCATCTTCAGGGCGCAGTCCACCGTGGTCTACCAGCGCATCGGCTGACCACCCCCACCGCTCACCCCGGGAACCACCAGGCCCCCGGGGCGCACCGCCATGCCCAATGAGAGGGGCACCCGATGGAGTTCGTCAGCCGCGCCCAGTGGGGCGCACCCGCGTCGTCACCGGCCGCCGCGCTCACCACGGCGCGGGGCGTCGCTGTGCACTGGCTCGGCGCCACCTACACCCCCCGCGCCCACACCCAGTGCGCCGCCTACGTCCGCTCCGTGCGCGCCTCCCACCTCGCCAACAAGGCCGAGGGCTACGTGGACATCGCCTACAACCTGCTGGTCTGCCAACACGGTTCGATGTTCGAGGGGCGGGGCGCGAAGAAGCGGTCCGGCGCCAACGGCACCACCACCGCCAACGCCAACCACTATGCCGTCTGCGCCCTGTGGGCCAAGAACAGCGGCGAGGCGCCGGCCGCGCTCCTCGGCGGCCTGCGCGACGCGATCGACTACCTGCGCCAGCGCGGCGCCGGCACCCAACTCACCGGCCACCGCGACCACCGCGCCACCGAATGCCCCGGCGACGCCCTGTACGCCTGGGTCCGCGCCGGCGCCCCCCGCCCCGGCGGTTCCACCCCGCCGGCCACCGGCGGCACCACCACCTACACCGTGAAGTCCGGCGACACCCTCTCCGGCATCGGCCAGCGCCTCGGCGTGAAGTGGCATGACATCGCCACCGCCAACAAGATCACGGCGCCCTACGTGATCCGGCCCGGCCAGCGCCTCGCCATCCCCGGGAAGGGGAAGCCAAGCACACCGGCGCCGGCCCGGCCGAAGGTCTCCCTCGCCCGCCTGGTCGCCGCCGCGCGCACTGACCCCCCGAAGCAGGGCACCCCCGTCTCCTACGCCGGCGCCCGCACCGTCGAGGAGGCCCTGGCCGCCGAAGGGCTCCTCAACCGCTCCCTCGCCGACGGCCACTTCGGCACCGCCACCATCAGCGCCTACGCCGCCTGGCAACGGAAGCTCGGCTACACCGGACGCGACGCCGACGGCATCCCCGGCAAGGCCAGCCTCCAGAAGCTCGGCGCGAAGCGCGGCTTCGACGTCACCAACTGACCACGAGAGGAACCGACCCATGACGACCTGGACCTTCTGGCGCGCCACCCTGGAGCGCGCCGTGCGCACCGCCGCGCAAACGCTGGTGGCGGTGCTGGGCGCCGGCGCGGTGGATCTGCTGAGCGTGGACTGGCCGGCGGCCCTCGCGACCGCCGGCGGCGCGGCGCTGCTCGCGGTGCTCACCGCCGTGGCGACCCCGGGCGGGCCCGGCGCGACCGAGACGCCCACGCCCGCGCCAGCCCGCGCCGGACTGCCGCGATCCTGACGAGGGGGTGACCGTGGCCGATGAGCCGACCCTCGGCGAGGTGGCGCGACGTCTCGCAGACGTCCACGCCGACCTCAAGGAAGACCTGCACCAACTCGCCAGCCGGCTCGACGGCAAGGTCTCAACCGACATCTTTGAGCTGCGGATGAAGACCCTGGAGAAAGACATAGCCGACGCCGCCGCGCGAGCGACGGCCGTTGAGGCGGGCCAAGCCGAGCGGGACCGGAAGCGCGCCGCCGACCGCCGGTTGGCGTTCAGCGCCCTCGTCGCCCCCGTGCTGCTCCTGCTGCTCCAGGTCTACCTCTCAGCCAGGGGGGCAGGGTCCGCATGAAGAGGAGGACACGAGCCGATCTCGGCTACGGCCTCGGCGTGCTGGTGGCGGTGGCGGTGCTGGCCTGGGTGGTCATCACCATGACCCGGCTGGCTGACGATCTGCGGGACGCCAACCGGGCGCGCGACCTGCTGGCCGAACAGGTACAGGAGTTGGGCGCCGATCCGGTGGCCGGCCCGCCCGGCAGCCGTGGCGAGGCCGGCGCCTCGGGCCCGCCCGGCCCGCCGGGTGAACGCGGCCCCACCGGCCCGCGCGGCCCGGCCGGCGAGGACGGCGACGACGGGGAGCCGGGGGATGACGGCGACGACGGGCCGGCGGGTGATCCTGGTGCCGCCGGAACTCCGGGCGACCCGGGCACGCCCGGCAGCGACGGCACCGACGGCGCGGCCGGACCAGCAGGACCACCCGGGCCCGCCGGCGACCCCGGACCCGCAGGACCCGCCGGGGAACGGGGGCCCGCTGGGGAGCGCGGCCCGGCCGGGCCGGCGCCGAGCAGCTGGACGTGGACGGGTCCGGACGGCACGACGTACCGGTGCACGGCCGCCGACGGCGGCACGGACTACACGTGCTCCCCGACCTCGACCCCGGAGGCCCCGCCCACCGGCGGGCTCCTCGGCGCGCTCGACCCCGCGCGCCGGCAGTGGTAGACGACATCGCCCCCGCTTGGCTCCGGCCGGCGGGGGCGGTTCGTCATGTCTGGAGCGCGACTGCCAGCCATCACGCACCGTAGTGCACTCTTGACGGGGCTCCTCGGATGGGTGATGGTCCGCAAGTACGCGCAACCCACTCGACAGGAGATCACGCCATGGCACTACGGTTCATGGGCATCGACCCCAAGACCGACGGGGACGAATGCCCGACAGCATGGGTGGATGAGGAGAAGGCCGAGATCGTGGTCCAGGGCTGGAAGGCCGACGGCGCGACCGAGGCTGAGTGCTTGGAGACCGGGAAGATCCCCGAGACTGAGGCGGTCATCCGTCTCCCAGCACGTATGGTGCCGATCCTGAGGAAGGCGTGCGATGCCGCAGAGGCCGCCGAGCTTCAACGAGCAGCTGGCTGACTGCCACCAATCCGCCGTGCATCTGGAGATGCGCGACGTCTACGGAATCGCCGCCGAAGCTGGCGAGTTCGCCGCCTGGAAAGCAGGGGACGACAGCAGCCGGCGCGACGGGACTGGACGCCGTAAGGCATGGCTCGACACCGTTCGTGATGCGACCGCGCGGGGCGTGGAGATCCGCCGCGCCCGGATCGTGTCCGAGCCGGTGAGCGAGTACATCCGGTTCGAGCACGCCGGAACGGCGCTCAACATCGCGGCCGGTGAAGACGTCCGCTGGCTCCCTCGGCGCCGAGCTTCCGATATCGCGCTACCGGGGAACGACTTCTGGCT
Source organism: Streptomyces sp. 3MP-14 (assembly GCF_006334905.2). Lineage (NCBI taxonomy): Bacteria > Bacillati > Actinomycetota > Actinomycetes > Kitasatosporales > Streptomycetaceae > Streptomyces > Streptomyces sp. 3MP-14. Next base: position 391,963 of record NZ_VDLZ02000002.1, on the reverse strand, counting down.
GTTCGACGGCCGCATTGTGCGCTTCAACCACTTCAGCGGCGACGGGGCCAGCGGCGGCCCGGAGGTGGTCACTGATCCGGCCGTAGTGGACCTGTGCGCCTCGGCGTTCGAGAAGGTATGGGAACGGGCTGTTCCGCACGCCGATTACCAGATCTGACCGGCTCGGCATCGTGGGTGCATCGTCCTCGTCCAGCGTCCAGGCGGCCCGAAAGGCCATCGCCGATCGGCTTCACGGGCTACGCCTGGACGCTGGCCTGACGGCGCATCGCCTCTCGGAGACGTGTGGCTGGCATCCTGCCAAGACGAGCCGCATCGAGCACGCGAAGGCGGCCCCGTCCGACGCGGATATCCGCGCTTGGTGCAGGGCTTGTGGCGCTGACGACCAGGTCGCCGACCTCATCGCCGCATCGCGCGATGCGGACAGCATGTATATCGAGTGGAAGCGCCTTCAGCGCGGCGGTCTACGACAGCTTCAGGAGTCCCGTGTTCCGCTGTACGAGCGGACCCGGCTGTTCCGCACCTACTCGTCGCACGTGATGCCCGGCCTGCTACAGACCCCGGAGTACGCCACGGCTTTGATGGCGGCGATCACCGACTTCCGGGGGACTCCGAACGATGTCGCCGAGGCCGTGGAGGCACGCATGGCCCGGTCGGACGTGATCCGCCAGGGGCGGGCCCGGTTCGCCATGCTCATCGAGGAGTCCGTTCTTCGCTACCAGATCGGTTCCCCGGAGGTGATGGCGGGTCAGCTCGGCGCGCTGCTCTCCGCGATGGCGCTGCCGGCTGTCTCGTTGGGGATCGTCCCATTCTCCGCTCGAAGCCGGGCGCAGTGGGTCACCGAGGCGTTCACCATGTTCGACGACTCCCGTGTTCACGTCGAACTGCTGGCTGCCCAGGTAACGGTGACGGCGCCGGGTGAAGTTGATCTCTATGTTCGGGCGCACGCAAGGCTGATGGACATGGCCGTGCGCGGCGAGCACGCGCGTCGCCTGGTCGCGGCCGCGCTCAGTGCCCTTGCAGGGTGAATCTCCGCAAGAATCCGCAAGACGCTGGTGGCTGATCTCGCCCCGCTCCTACCGTCCTTGGCACACGCCTTGGTGGGAGGAACGGCATGGACGTGGAGACCGAGGGCCGCGCGGTGACCGCGCCCGCCTGGATGCCCAGCACGGCCGAAGGGGCGGCCGTGCTCCCGGCCGGTGTCCACTGGGACGCGGCGCGGGTGCCGCTCGGCCTGGGGATGGACCTGGTCGCCGCCATGGAGCGGCCCCAGCCCGTCATCCGCAATCAGGCCAACGTGACCGTGGCCTGGCTGATCCCGAAGGGCGCGGCCGGCGACTGGCCCGACCTGCGCCACGTCGACGTGCTGCGCGCGGCCCGCGCCGCCCGCCGGCTCACGGTGCCCGCCGCGACGGAGGTGTGGGAGCGGTGGGACGGCGGGCCGGCGACCAGCTGGCGCATCGCGCCCCGGCCGGGGCCGCTGGCCGACCCGGATGTGCTGCTGGATGCGCTGTCCCGAGTGCTGAGCAGGACGGTCCGGTGACCGCCGCCGACACCACGGCGGCCGTGCCGGGCACGGTCACCGCCTGCATCAAGTGCCGCGTTGAGTTTTCCGTGCGACCCGAGGCGACGCCGCACCGCTGCCAGCCCATACCCATCCCGCCGGCCCTGGCCGACATCGACCTGGACCGGCTTCCCCGCCGGGTGTGGATCGGGCTGGACTGCGTCCGCTGCGGCGAGTACATGCCGCCCCGCACCGCCGTGCCGGTCGGCCAGGTCGACGACCGGCACGGCTTCCGCTACGACCTGTTCGCCCACCTCGGGTGCGCCGACGAGGCCACCCCGCCGCCGTAGCGCGGCCCCCACGCTCCCGTCGCCCGGTGGCTCAGCCGTACCCCCGAGCTGCCCGGCCTCGGCCGGCGGGACGCCCGCCCCGCGCCACCCCACCTCGGCGCGGGGCGGGCACCCACGAACCCCTGCGCCGCGCGGTCGTCCGGCGCAGGACCCGCCCGCCCGCCGCACCCCCGTCGGCGGGCGGGCCACCCCACACCCCGGAGACCGCGTGATCGTCCTCGCCCTCACCACCACCCTCGCCGCCGCCTACCTGGCCGCGTCCTGGTGGTGGACGCGGACCCTCGTGCACGCGATCGCCCGGGCCGACAGAGCCGACAGAGAGGACGCCGCCGTGTTCGGACGCAGGAGCAGCAGTGAGAGCGGAGACGACGAGGCGATCGTCCCGTGCGGCACCAGCGGTTGCTCGACGCAGGTGCGGGTGCAGCGATACTCCGACGGCAGCGCGCCGAAATCTGGGATCTGCGACGGGTGCTTCCGCCGGGCGACAGGCGGCGCCGAACCGGCCGAACAGCAGGACGTTCCCGCGCGGCGCGGCTGGTTCCGCCGCTGACCCCCCGACTCCCCGCGCGGCCTGGGGCATGGCCGCGCGGGGCCCAGGGCCGGAGCCCGGATCACCCAGGCTCCGGCCCACCCGGCATCAGCACGGCGGGCGGGACGCCGAGGGCGTCGGCGATGTCCAGCAGGTGATCGAGCACCGGGGACGTCAGCCCGTTCTCGATGCGGTTCACGGTTTTGATGTCGAGCCCGGCGAGCTGGGCGAGGTCGCCCTGGGAGAGGTTGGCCCGGAGGCGGGCGGCGCGGACGCGGCGGCCGACGTCCAAGCGGCGGGCGAGGCGGCGTTCGTCGGCGGGCAGGGGCACCCGCCCCACGCCACCGGATCGTGATCATGGAGTCTGTACCATCGCTGGTACAGTTATTGATCTTGCTAGGGTTGTTGACGACTTATCTATCAAGCGAGAGGCTGGGGCGCTGGGAGCGCTCGCACGCACGTTCGAGCGCGGTCAAGCGTGCCGGCGACACGGGCAGCCTCTCAGGCCGGCACGGGCAGCCCCCTCCACCTGCGAGGGGGCTGCTTCCGTTCTGGGTCCTATCTGGGTCTTGATCTTGGCCCTGAGGGCTGTCGGCAGAGTGATTCGAGACTGTCAGCAGAATGCCCGCCGAGCGACGGGGGTACGCTGCCTGGGCTCTGACCTGCTGGAATGGGCGACATCAGCGCTGGTCCGCCGCGCGCAGCACCGGCGCAGCTTGGTAGCGCACTTGACTGGGGGTCAAGGGGTCGCAGGTTCAAATCCTGTCGTCCCGACGGTGGAACAAGCGCTCTGACAGGGGTCGAACCCCGGTCAGAGCGCTTTTCGCTTGCCCGGGGGCCCGGCGGTGGCCGGCGGCCGGTTCGTAGACTGCCGAGGGTGGAGGACCCTACGACCACCATGATCGAGGCCCGTCCGGCCCCCGCCCTGCGGCGGTACGTCCGCTCGTATACCGGTTTCGACCTTCGCGGATTCCCGGCGGGGGTGCACTGCGGTCCGCCGGGCCACGTGCTCACCACGGTGATCAGTTTGTCCGACCCGTTGGAGGTCGCGGCGGGCGTGGACGACGGGTCACCGGTCACCCGGTTCGACAGCGTGGCGGGCGGTCTGATGTGCCGGTCCGTCGCGATCCACCATGACGGACGCCAGCAGGGCGTGCAGGTGTCGCTGACACCGCTCGGGGCCCGGGCCGTCTACGGGATGCCGGCCGCCGCGCTCGCCCACCGGCTGGTCCCACTCGACGAACTTCTCGGCGCGCTCGGCATCGAACTGGTCGACAGGCTCCGGGCGGCGACGGCCTGGGCCGCGCGGTTCGCCGTGCTGGACGAGTTGCTGCTGCGAGCCGTCGGCCGCGAGGTCGGCGGCGACCCCCTGTCGCGGGTCCGCCCCGAGGTGGCCGGGGCCTGGCGCCTCCTCGTCGCCGCGCGGGGCCGCGTCCAGGTCGGGGCGGTGGCCGGGGAACTGGGCTGGAGTCGCCGGTACCTCACCGAGCGGTTTCGCGGTGAGGTGGGCCTGTCGCCGAAGACCTTCGCCCGCGTTCTGCGTTTCGAGCACGCGCACGAACTGGCCACGGCGCACGACACGCTCCCGTGGACCGATGTGGCGACCGCCTCCGGCTACGCCGACCAGGCCCATCTCGTCCGGGACTGGCGCGAGTTCACGGGCCGGTCGCCGACGGTCTGGCGTCGCGGCGAAGTCCTGCTCGGCGCCGGGTAGTCGCCCTCCGCGCCGGGTGGTCGCCGGCCGCGCCGGGTGGTCGCCGGCCGGCCGCCCGTCGCGTGGGCTTCCGTTCCCATTCCTTCAAGACCGCCCGAGCGCTGGCCTGTGACGATCGTCGGCATGAGACTCGTCAACCACGCACACCGTGCCATCGACCTGCGGACCACCCCCGTGCACCTCGGGCTGGGATCGAGCGCGAACCCCGTCGAGGGCTTCGCCTGGGACCCGGAGGTGCTCCGGGCCTACGGCGCCGCCGTCGCGGCGGACGGCGCCGAGGGCCGGCTGGTGACGATCATCGACGGCGAAGGCCCCGGCGACCACTGGGAGCGCCACCCCTCCGGCGATGAGATGGTCGTCTGCCTCAGCGGGTCGGTGACGGTCATCCGCGACGTGGCCGGGGTGGCCCAACGCGTTGTGCTGGGGGCGGGCGAAGCCACCGTCAACCCGGCCGGTGCCTGGCACGCGGTCGACATGGCGGGGCCGGCGGTCATCCTGACCATCACCCCCGGCCTCGGCACCGAGCACCGTCCCCGGACCGACACCAGCCCGACCGAGCACGTCGGCAACACGCCCAGCACCCAGGCGCCGTGACGACCCGCGTCGCCTGCCTCGGCGACAGCCTCACCCGCGCGCAGCTCAGCGTCGACTATCTGGACCTTGTCGAACGGCGCCGCCCTCCGGGCGAGGTGCGGCTCGTCCGCTTCGGCGCCAACGGGGACTACGCCTACCACCTCCTGCGGCGCCTCGACGCCGTCGTCGTGGACCCGCCCGACGTGATCACCGTGTTGATCGGGACCAACGACGCCCGGGCGAGCCTCGCCGGCTACCCCGTCGAGCAGGCCATGAAGCGCAAGCGACTCCCCGAGCGCCCGTCGGCGGGCTGGTTCCAGCAGTGCCTGGGAGCCGTCGTCGAACGGCTGCGAACGGAGACCGACGCGGCGATCGGTCTGCTGTCGCTCCCGGTCCTCGGCCAGCGACCCGACGGGGCGGCGGCGCGGGCGTCGCAGGCGTACAGCCGGTTGATCGCCGAGGTCGCCGACGCCAGCGCGGCGGCCTACCTCCCGCTCCACGAACGCCAGATCGAGGAACTGCGCCGGGCGGACCCGCCGCCGGTCCCCTACCGGGAGCCGACGCCCGCGGCGGGCCTCGGCGTCCTCATCCGGCACGCCGTGCTCCGCCGCAGCCTGGACACGATCTCGCGCCGCCGGGGTCTCGTGCTCACGACCGACCACATCCACCAGAACAGCCGAGGTGCCGCCCTCGTCGCCGAGGTCATCGACACCTGGCTGACGACCAGGACCACGGACAGGACCACCTAGCCGGTTCCGGCGCCGGGCCCCTTCGGATGCGCGCGGTTCCTGTCCACACCGGAGGGAGGCAACGAGGACCGGCCGTCTCGAAGGCCGCCCGGCGCTCACCGTTCGGTCGCGTCCCGGTGGAGGTGGCCACGGGCGATCAGCTCCAGCACCGTGGCCACCGAGACGGACTGCACGGCCATCAGGCCGATGAGCACGAAGAGTTGGACGGCGCCGGCCTCCATCGGCGAGGCGCCGCCCAGCAGGATGCCGACGAACGCGCCGGGGAGGGTGACCAGGCCCACCGTTCGCGTCTGGTCCAGGCCCGGGACGAGCGCGCTGGCCGCCGCCGTGCGCCCGATCTCCATCCGCGCCTCCCGTTCGGACAGGCCCAGGGCCAACGCGGCCTCGACCTCGCCGTGCCGAGCCTCCAGTTCCTCCAGGGCCCGGCGGCCGGCCAGCGTGGTGGAGGTCAGCGAGCCGCCGATCAGGATGCCGGCGACCGGGACGAGAGCGAAGGAGTCGGGGCGCACCAGGCCGGTCGCCAGCACCAGCGACACGACCGGCGCCACGCCGGCCAGGATCGCCCAACCCGCCCTGCGCCAGGTCGCGTTGGAGGTGATGCGCCGACCGGCCGTGAACGAGGCGACGGCGAACATCAGGGCGACGAAGCCGAGTTGCGGCGCGGTCTGCCCGACGATCCAGCCGATCACCAGGGAGACGACCGCGAGCTGCGCGACCGCCCGCAGCCCGGCCCGCACGATCGGCCACGCGTAGGTACCGGCGTCACCGTCCCGGGTCAGTCGCGCGAACGCCGCCACCCCTGCGGCGGCCACCAGCAGGACGGCGACGACCACGCCCAGCGTGGCGTTGGTGGGCAGCAGCATGGCCCCACCTCACCACGGCGGACGCCCCCGTTGAACACGCCGACGCTTTCAACGGCCGGTCCCGCTCCCCGCGTTCATCGCGTTCCCCGCGTTCACCGCGCCCCCCGCGTTCACCGCCCGACGGTGGACTCGGCGGCTCAGGCGTCGTCGCCCTCGTCCTCGTCGTCCTCGTCGAAGTGGATGGTTCCGTCCTCGTCGAGCACCGGGTGGAGGGCGCCGGGCTCGTGATGGCTAACGTCGGAGGGGCGCGGGCCCTCGGGACCGTCGGGGCCCCAGCGCAGCAGGCGGCGGATGCGGCCGATCCGGTAGAGGGTGCCCAGGACCTCCAGTTCGTTGACCCGGCCCTCGCGCAGCCGATCGGCGGCCTCGGCATAGGCGGCCAGCTCCCCCGCCCCGGCGTCGGCCCCTTCGGCGGCCCGGGTGCGGGCGTCGACGTGCCGGTCGGCGTTCAGGGGGATGAGGCCACGGCTGCGCGGCTCCCAGTACGTCAGCGAGAAGTCCAACGACCTGCGGGCGCCGTGCGCGCTGACGAACAGGCCGCTGTCCGACTCCCATCCCGCGCCGGCCCGCTTCACGATCTTGAACATCACGGGCAGCAACAGCACGTCGGGATGGGTGCGCAGCGCGCGACGCGAGTCGCGCAGCACGTGGTCGGGGTACCGGGAACCGGCGTAGGTCAGGCCGCGCAGCGACAGCCGCTCGGCGGCCTGGGTGGGCGTCACCGGCGCGTCCGGGTCCAGGACCAGGCCGTCGTCGGCCTCCGCCTCCCTGGCGCCGGCGCTCCAGTCGGGGGTCAGCGGCTCGGGATCGGTGGGGCGGGGCTGCTCGAAGCCGTCGGGGCCCATGCCCGCGTACTCCTCCGCGCGCACGACGCGGTAGCGGGTGCCGAGCACGGTGAGTTCGTCGACGGGCTCGCTCTCCAGCCGGGCGACCGCCGCCAACAGGGCGCGCCGCTCCGCCCTGTCGCCGGCCTCGTCCTTCGCGCGGAACCACAGCAGCGAGTTCAGTCCGTCGCGCGCGGTCTGCGGGCAGCCGTTCGTCACCGGGACCACCAACCGCCACCGGGGCCCGTCGTTCGCGTCCTGCGTGGCGACGCCGAACAGCGGCCCACGGACCGCCATATCGGAGGCCCGCATCGCGGCGTCCACCGCGTCCGCCTCCACGGCGGCCTCGACCGGTTCCACCGGAACCCGCACCAGCACCGGCCGCGCCTCGCCCGACCTCATATCCTCACGGTCCATGCGGCCATCCTGCCGCCCGTGTCAGGGCTCCCACGTGGGTTTCCCGGAATCCGCACCCTCACGGGTTCGGATGGCCCCGGCGGGGCACGCTGGCCGACGGCACCCGTCGGGGCTCCCCGTCCGTGCGCCGAGGACCCGGAGAGCTGTCGGGAACGGCGCCGCAGGGCCCGGGCGTTGGCGCGCTCCACCTGCGGCGGGCGACGGTCGTGGGCGGGAAAGTGGCCCGGTGGTGGGGCGGTTGCCGCTCTCGGAACGCCTCCCCTAGGATCGTGCAGGCTCCTCAGGGCTGGAGCTTTCCACACGACGTCGGTCGACCCCGCCCTGCGTGGTCGACGGGGAGTCCGTCGTGCACGCACGCGCAGCGAAGCCCGATCCGATCATCACGACCCGGGGCCTGGGCAAGTCATACGACTTCTACGAGCAGCCAGCGAACCTGCTGGGTGCCCTCCGGAGCCTCCTCCGCCGCGAACTCACGACCGTTCAGGCCGTCCGGGACCTGAACCTGGACGTGCGGCGCGGGGAGATCGTCGGCCTCCTGGGGCCGAACGGCGCCGGGAAGACCACCACCGTCAAGATGCTGTGCGGTCTGCTGGTGCCCACCACGGGCGGCCTGAGCGTCTGCGGGGAGACCCCGGCACGTCGCTCGTACCCGTTCCTGTCGCAGATCTCGGTCATCTTCGGTCAGAAGTCGATGCTCTGGTGGGACGTGTCCACCCGGGAGTCGTTCAGGATCCACAAGAGCATGTACGAGATCCCGGACGACGACTTCTCCGAGGTCGTCGCGCGGCTCGGCGAACTCCTCGACATCGGCGGCATCCTGGACGTTCCGGTCCGCAACCTCTCCCTCGGGCAGCGGATGCGCTGCGAACTCGCCCTGGCCCTGCTGCACCGGCCGTCGCTCCTCTTCGCCGACGAGCCCACGATCGGCCTCGACGTCGAGGCCAAGGTGGTCGTGCGCGCCCTCTTCCGGGAGATCAACCGGACGTTCGGCACCACCATCGTCCTGACCAGTCACGACATGAGTGACGTGGAGGCGCTCTGCGACCGCGTCGTCATCGTCACGGACGGTGGGGCGGCCTTCGACGGGGACATCGGCGAGCTGCGCGCGCGGGCCGGCATCGCGCGGACGGTGGTGTTCACGTACCGGGACACACCCCGGCTCCCGCCCGAGATCCTGCGGGCGTCCGTCGAGAGCGGAGCGCACAGCGTGCGGCTGCGCCTGGGCGATCAGCCGGTGGCGACGCTCGTCCAGGCCGCCACGGGCTGGGGCGACCTCGCCGACGTCGGGATCGTCGAGCCCGGGCTCGACGAGGTCATGTCGAAGGTGTTCAGCGAGAGCGGACGCCGCCCGTGACGCACCACGTCCCGCGACGCAACGCCGCCGTGTTCGTCGCGGTGTTGCGTCAGGAATTCCAGACGATCGCCCAGTACCGCTGGTGGCTGCTGGCGATGCAGGCGAGCGTTGTCGTCATCCCGCTCATCTCCCTCCTGGTGTGGCGCGGTGCGATCTCCCACGGAGCCGACCCGCCGGTCACGCGGGAGTATCTGACGACCTATCTGGTCCTGGTCAGCCTCGTCACCATGCTCACGTCGAGCTGGACCACCAGGTTCCTCGCCGAGAGCATCCGCCTGGGACGCCTGAACACCTGGCTCGTCCGGCCCTGCTCCACCCATCTGGCCGCCGCCGCCAACAACGTCGCCGAGAAGATCGCGAAGCTCGCCACGCTGCTGCCGCTCGTCGCCGTTCTGGCGGTGGCCTTCCTCGGTGACATCAACCTGCCGACGCAGCCTCGACGTTGGCTGCTCTTCGCCTGGGCCCTCGCCCTGGGTGCCACGATGACGTTCTGCCTCGACATCGTCGTCGGCTCGCTTGCCTTCTGGTGGCAGGACATCAGCGCCGTGGACCGCTTCCGGCAGCTGATCACGCTTCTCCTGTCGGGCGCGCTGGTTCCGCTGGCGGTCATGCCGTCGGCGTGGGGGCCGTTCCTCGATGTCCTGCCCTTCGGATACATCGTCGCGTTTCCCATCGACACGCTGTTGGAGCCGAGCGGCGCGGAACTGGGGACGAGCCTGGTCGTCCAGGTGGGTTGGGCCCTTCTCCTCCTCGCGACCGCCCGCCTCGTCTGGCGGCGCGGGCTCCGCCTCTACCACGGGGCGGGCGCATGAAGACACGAACCGCGCTGGTGACCTTCCGGGTGTGGCGAAAGCTGGTGCGCCAGGCACTGATGCGGGATTTCCAGTTCCGTTCGCAGGCGTGGATTCACCTGGCCGCGAGCGTGGGGGAACTGCTCGTCGGCGTCGTCCCGGTGTTGGTCCTGACCCGTTACACGGGGGCGGACCCGGAGATCTCGCAGGCGTCCGTTCTCGCGGTCGGCGTGTTCGCCGTCACCACGGGGCTGATGGACTGCTTCGTCTCCCCCGGCCTGCGGAGGTTCGATTTCGCCGTTCGCCAGGGCGAGTTGGACCTCGCGATCGTCAGGCCCGTGCCGACGTTCTTCTACGCCGTGCTGCGGTGGATTCAACCGACCGAGCTGGGCAGGTGCCTGAGCGGGATCGCGATCCTGGCGGTGGCTCTCGGGACCGGCGACCTCGCCATCGCTCCCCTGGCGGTGGTGAGCATGGTCGTGTGGGCGTTCGTCGGGACCGTCGCCTACTGCGCCTTCTGGGCCGATCTGGCGTTTCTCGCCTTCTGGGCACGCTCCATCGAGCCGGTGAACGAGCTGGCCGCCGCCTGGCGCGGCGCCGGCCAGTACCCGCGGCAGTTCTTCCCGCGAACGTTCCAGATCGTGCTGGTGTCGCTGGCCCCGGCCGCGCTGAGCGGCTCCTATCCGGCGCGGCAACTGCTCGATCCGGACGCCTCGCTCGTGCTCGCACCCGTCGTCCTCGTCGCGACGGCCTCCGTCACCGCGCTGGTGTGGCGGCGGGGCCTGGCCCGTTACGACAGCGCGAGCAGCTGAGAACGCCCCTGCCAGCCGACGACGGCCGGCTTCCGGGCCGCGGCTCGGGGCACGGCCCGGGTCCGGGCTCCGGGACGCGGCTCAGGTCGTGGGCACGGTGTCCCGTTGGGAACGCGTTGGGGAAACTTCCGGAAACCTGGCGTAGGGATCCCCCATGGCGAACGGAAAGCGTGTCACGGCTCGTGATGTGGCCGCGCTGGTCGGGGTCTCGCCCGGCACGGTGTCGAAGGCGCTGTCGGGCCGGGGGGCCGTCCACCCCGACACGCGGGAGCGCGTGCTCAGGGCCGCGAGGGAGCTGGGCCTCAGGACCGCCCGCACGCCCCTCGAGCCGACGCCCGCGCGGGACCTGACGGTCGGCCTGGTGGCCCAGGAGCCCTTCGGGATGCGGCGCACGTCGCCGCTGCTGCTCGGCGCCATGGAGCGGTTCGCCGAGCACGACATCGCCTTCCTGCTCTGCGACGGCCGAGGCGATCCCATCCGCGAGCAGCACTTCGCGGAGTCGCTGCTCCGACGCCGGGTCAACGGCATCCTCGTGGCGGGCAGCGGCGGCGAGCGGCTGACGCGGCCGCCGCTGCGCGGAGCCGTCGGCGTGCCCGTGGTCTACACGACGAGCGCCTCGACCGATCCGCGCGACGTCTCCGTAGTGCCGGACGACCGGGGCGGCGCCGAGGCCGCCGTCCGGCACCTGGTCGCGACCGGCCGGCGGCACATCGCCTGCGTGCTGGGGCCACGGCGCGAGGAGGCCGCCCGGGTCAAGGTCGCCGCCGCGCGGGAGGTGCTCGCCGAGCACGGGCTCGCCCTGGCCGTCGACCCGCTGCACGGCCCCTGGAGCGAGGAGTGGGGCCGGCAGGCCGCGATGCGGCTGGTGCACGGCGGCGTGCGCCTCGACGGGCTGGTGTGCGGGAACGACGTGATCGCCCGGGGCGTCACCAGCGCGCTCGGGACGCTGGGCGTCTCGGTCCCCGACGACATCGGCGTCATGGGGTTCGACAACTGGGCGGTGATGGTGGAGGCCAGCCGTCCCCGGCTGTCGAGTGTCGACCTGAACCTCCCGGACGTCGGCGCGGTGGCGGCGGACCGGATGATCGAGGCGACCCTGCGGGGCGTCGCGCCCCGCCCCGGGGTCACGACCGTCGAGTGCGACCTCGTGCCGCGCGAGTCGACCGCCGTCGCCCCGCCCGGCGCCCGCGTGTAGTTCCCTTTTGTTTCCCTGTTGTTGGGGTTGCCCCTCTCATGCACCGTGGTTACATCCGGGTTGCGGAAACATTTTGTTTCGGACGTTTCTCTTCTGGGCGTTTCCGCCCTCCATCCCGTCCGCACCTCGTCCCGAACCTCGTCCCGAACCTCGTCGGAGAGGACGCGCCGATGTCGGCGAGGCGCCCTGACGGACCCCGGGCCGTGGGGCCGGGCCGAGGCGTTCGTTCAGCGGGAGAGGCCCCAGGAGCCGGCGCGGAGTCCGGCCTGGAAGCGGGAGTCCGCGTCGAGCGCGGCCATCAGCTCGGCCACCCGCCGGCGGTAGGTGCGCAGCGAGACGCCGAGCCGCCGCGCGGCGGCCGCGTCGGTGAGGCCGGAGGCGAGCGCGTCCAGGACCTGGCGGCCGGCGGCGTCGAGGTGGGGAACGTCGTCGCCAAGGTAGCTGTCCAGGTCGCGCGCGGTGTCCCAGAGCGCGGAGAACAGGGCGTGGACGCCGTCCACGAGGACCGGTGACGTCGTCACGGTGTACTCGCGGCCCGCCGGGCTCGCGGGCCCGGCGAGGATCATCACCCGGCGGTCGATGACGATGGTCTCCTGGGGCAGCGGCGCCTGGCTGATCCGGACGACGGTGCCGCGCCCGCGGATCAGTCGCAGGTGGGCGCGGGTCTCCTCGTCGGCGAGCGACGCCGGGCTGAGCAGCTTGCGCGCGGTGAACCTCGGGTCGGCGCCGGCCCGCATCCGGCGCATCATCCCGGCCCTGGCCCGGGGCCGCGACCAGGTGGTGAGGTCACGCGCCGCGCACACGAACTCGCGGTCGGCGGACTCGAAGAGATGACCGGCGCGCTCGATCAGCTCCGCGTCGCCCCGCACTGAGAACACCTGTTCCTTCCGCACCCCACCAGTCTGGCAGCAGGCTGCCACGGACTCGCCCGCCCCCTCGGCCGGGGACACCATGGGCCCATGACGACCAAGATCTTCTCCCTCGGTGGAGACCTGACCATCAACCGGCTCGGCTTCGGCGCGATGCGGCTGGCGATGTCCACGTTCGACGGTCCGCCGCGCGATCCCGAGGCCGGCATCGCGGTGCTCCGGCGCGCCGTGGAGCTGGGCGTGAACCACATCGACACGGCCGGCTTCTACGGCAGGGGCGGGGTGTGGGCGAACGAGCTGATCCGCACGGCGCTCGCCCCCTACCCGGACGACCTGGTGATCGCGACCAAGGTCGGGCCGCTGCTCGCCGACAACGGCGTGCCGAGCGGGCAGGCCAGGCCGGACCAGTTGCGCGGCCTGGTCACCACGGACCTGCGCACCCTCGGGCTCGACCAGTTCCCGCTGGTCTACCTGCGGGTGGGCGGGATGAGCGGTCCCGGCGGCGAGTCGATCGGGGAACGGTTCGCGGTGCTGGCCGAGCTGCGGGCGGAGGGGCTGATCCGGCACCTGGGCATCAGCAACGTCGACGCCGCCCAACTGGCGGAGGCCCGGGCGATCGCACCGGTCGCCGCCGTGCAGAACGCGCACACCGAGGACATGGCGCTGCTCGCCGAGTGCGAGGCGGCGGGGATCGCGTTCGTGCCGTACTTCCTGCTGGGCGGCGGCGGCAACGCGCTCGACGTGGCACGGCTCGACCGGGTCGCGGCGCGCCGGGGGGTCACCGCCTCGCAGGTGCAGATCGCCTCGCTGCTGGCGCTGTCGCCCTCGGTGCTGGCGATCCCCGGCACCGGCTCCGTCGACCACCTGGAGGAGAACGTGGCGGCCGGCGACCTCGACCTCGACGCCGATGACCTGGCCGAGCTGCGCCCCTGACGCCGCGTGCGTTCCGTTCCCACGTTCCGTTCCAACTGGGCGCGGCCCGCGTCCGGTTGGCGGCCTTCGGGGGCGGCGGCGCGTATCGGGAGGAATGGGCGTTCGGCTTGATGCGGGGTGATCCCCCCGCATTCTGATCGCCATGTCTCTCATGTCGCCCGCCCTGGGCCTGTCCGATCCGTCCGACCCACCCGCGCACGCCCCGGACTGGGCGCTGGTGGACGTGGAGACCTCGGGCCTGGTGCCGCGCCGTGACCGGGTGTTGTCGGTGGCGGTGGTGACTCTGGGTCCCGACGGCGAGCCGACCGGGGAGTTCGCGACGCTGCTGAACCCCGGCTGTGATCCGGGCCCGACGCACATCCACGGGCTGACCGCCGAGCGGCTGCGGGGCGCGCCGACGTTCGACCGGATCGCGGACCGGATCGGGGCCCTGCTGCGGGGCCGGGTGTTCGTCGCGCACAACGCCCAGTTCGACTACGACTTCCTCGCGCACGAGTTCGCCCGCGCCCGGATGTCGCTCCCGGTGACGCGACGGCTGTGCACACTGGCGCTGAACCGCCGCATCGAGCCGCCGACCGGGGACCTGACGCTCGGCTCGCTCGCCGCACACTACGGCGTCCCTCAGGCGCGGCCGCACGACGCGCTGGACGACGCCCGGGTGCTGGGCGGGGTCTTCCGCGCGACGCTGCGGGAGGCGGCGAGGCTGGACGTTCCGCTGCCGCTGGTGGCCTGCCCGCCGCGCCAGGACCCACGGTTCGCGCCGAAGCCGCCCAAGTCGACCTGCGCGTACCGCAATCCCGGTCCCTGGACTCCGGGCGGGCCGCTCGTGCAGGGCATGAAGATCGCCGTCACCGGGCCGACCGTGGCATCCAGGGCGGAGCTGGTCGAACGGGCGGTCGCCGCCGGGCTCAACGTGATGGGGTCCGTCAGCCGGCGCACCAGCCTGCTGGTGACCAACGACGCCTCGTCCGCCTCGGCGAAGGCCAGGCGAGCCCGGGCCGAGGGCGTTCCGATCGTCGACGAGGCCACGTTTCTTGGTCTGCTGGACGCGGTGCGGCCTGGCGTCCCGCACGCGGCGGAGGCCCCGGCGACCTTGCTCGGCGCGGCCGCCGCCGCACGGACGACTCGGGCCGCCGCACCGCCCGGTGCCACGGGCCCGGGGGGCCCGGCGGATGCGGTCTCAGACGCGGTCTCAGACGCCGAAGCGGACCTCGCGGGGCGGCGCGTGCTCGTCCTCGGCGGCCCGCACGACGCGGCGGTGGCCGCCCGGGCCCGCGTCGTGGAGCGGGGCGCCGCCGCTGCCGTCAACCTGTCGGCCGGCGTCACCGACGTGGTCCTGCTCGCCGGCGGCGATGCGGATCGGCGGATGCGCCGGATCGCCGACCTCGGCCTGCCCACGCACGACGCGGCCTGGCTGACGGCGTCACCCGCCGGCCGGCCGGCGCCGGGCACGGCCGAGCCGCGCGGGGCGGCGCTGGTGCTGCCGCGCGGCGGCGTCGTCGACCTGCCGGCCGAGAACGGCGGGGCGCCGCCGACCCGTTGGGCGGTCACCGCCTCCTGGGAACAGCGCACGACCTGCGAGATCGATGTCGTGGCCTTCGTGCTCGACCAGGACGAACAGGTCGCGTTCGACGAGGACTTCGTCTTCTACGGCGCCCCCGAGAACCCGGGTTCCACGGTGCGGCTGCTCGGCGACGGGCCGACCGAGCAGACCGTCGAGGTCACACCGGCCACCCTGCCGCCCTCGGCCCACCGGGTGGTCGTGGCCGCCGCGATCGACGGCGCGGCCACGTTCGGCGAGGTCGGCGCCATCCAGATCAGCGCGGCGCCCGGCCCCTCGGCGCCGCCACTCGTCCAGGCCACGTTGGACGCCGCCACCAGTGAGCGGACGCTGGTGCTCGCCGAGGTCTACCGCCGTGGCCCGAGGTGGCGGCTGCGCGCCGTGGGCCAGGGCTACGACCACGGCCTCGCCGACCTCGCCCGGCGCTACGGGGTCGAGGTCGACGACTGACCCCGGGCGGTCCCGAAGGGGCGGGCGGCTCCTTCCCGAAGGAGCGCGGGCGACTCCTTGATCGACCGGCGCCCGGGGCGCCCCGGTGGCTAACCCTGCGGGGGCAGGGTGTGGCAGAGGGCTTCGAGCGCCGCGCCGTAGGCGTGGTCGGGGGGTGCGGCGTAGCCGACGACCAGACCGTCGCGGGGCGGGTCGGTCGCGTCGGGGTGGCGGAACGCGGCGAGGCCGTCGACGGAGACGCGCGTGGCCGTGGCGGTCGTGACCGTCGAACGCTCCGTCCCCGGCGGCAGGTTGAGGACCACGTGCAGGCCGGCGGCGATGCCGGTGGGCGTGACGTGCGGCACCCGGCGGGCGAGGAGCCCGACGAGGCGGTCCCGGCGGCCCCGGTACCGCTGCCTGGCCCTGCGGACGTGCCGGTCGTACTGTCCTGAGGCCAGGAGGTCGGCGAGCGTCAGCTGGTCCGTCACGCTGGACCACGCCTCCCGCTCGCCCTTGGCGCACAGCACCGGCTCGATCAGGTGGTCGGGCAGCACCATCCAGCCGAGCCGCAGCGCGGGCGAGAGGCTCTTACTGACCGAGCCCAGGTACACCACCCGCTGCGGGTCGAGCCCCTGGACGGCGCCGACCGGGTCGCGGTCGTAGCGGAACTCCCCGTCGTAGTCGTCCTCCAGGAGCACGCCGCCCGACCGGCGCGCCCAGTCCACGGCGGCCGCCCGCCGCTCCGGGTGGAGCGTTCCCCCGGTGGGGAACTGGTGCGCTGGCGTGAGCAGCGCCGCCCTGATCCCCGGGAGGTCAGTCAACTCGCCGGTGTGCGCGCCGTGTTCGTCCACGGTCAGCGGAACGGTCCGCACCCGCGCCGTCGCCAGGATCGAACGGTGGAACGGCAGCCCGTAGGACTCGACGGCCAACGGACCGCCCAGCACCTTCCCGCCCAGCACCTTCCGGCCGAAGAGCAGCCGCAGGGCGTGCGCGACGCCCGAGCACACGACGATCGATTCCGCGCCGGCGCGCACGCCCCGGGCGCGCGCCAGGTAGCGGGCGAGGGCCTCGCGCAGCTCGGGCCGGCCGCGCGGGTCGCCGGGGCCGAACGCCTCGCTGGGCGCCGCGTTCACCGCCCGCCGCGCGGCGGCCAGCCAGACGGTGCGGGGGAACGAGCCGGCGTCCGGCAGTCCCTGCCGCAGGTTGTGCGCCGGGAGCGCGGGGCGGGTCGGCGCGGGCGCCGAGCGGCCGTGCGGGGTGGCGGCCGGCCGGGCGCGGGGCGCCACCCAGGTGCCCGCCCCCTGGCGGGCGACGAGCCAGCCCTCGGCGACGAGTTCGGCGTAGGTCTCGGCGACGGTGTTGCGGGCCAGCCCGAGGTCGGCGGCGAGCGAACGGTACGGCGGGAGGCGGGTGTCGGGGGCCAGCCGCCCGTCCTCGATGGCCTCCCGCAGCGCGCGCCCGAGCGCGGCCCGGCGGCCGCCGCCGGTCGCCGGGTCGAGCCGCAGGTCGAGGTGGATGTCGCTGCCGCCGCGCTCGGCCGGATTGACCCAGGAATCAGCCATGGGATTGCACCCTACCCGGGGTCTTTCCCGCGCCTAGCGTGGTGGTCACGGGGGCGCGGCGAGGAGCCGGCACCAGCCGGCCCTTTCCCCGTCCTCGGAACCCGAGCCCGATGTCACAGCCACCGCAAGGAGCGTCCCCATGACCGAGCAAGTGACCGCCCCCGCCCCCGTTCTCGTGCGTGCCGCCTCCGCCGAGACGGTGCGGGACGGGGCCGCCAGCCTCATCACCCTGTTCGCCGACTCCGCCCAGACCAAGGGGGCGTTGACGGCCAACCGCGCCACCCTGCGCAGGGGCTCCCCCGGCGCTCCGGCGCACTTCCACACCCGGGCGACGGAGCTGTTCTTCGTGCTGGGCGGCAAGCTGCGGGTGCTGCTCGGCGAGTCGGTCGTCACGCTGGGGGCGGGCGACCTCGTGACCGTCCCGCCCCGGCTGCCCCACGCGTTCGCGCCCGCCCCCGGCACCGAGGCCGACGTGCTGGTGGCCTTCACGCCCGGCATGGACCGGTTCGACTACTACCGGCTGCTGGAGCGCGTCTACCAGGGCCGGGCCGGCGTCGAGGAGATCAGGGCCAGCTCGGAGCGGTACGACAACCACTACCACGAAAGCCCCGTCTGGCAGGCCGAGTTGGCTCGTGCCTGAGCCGCCCCGCCCGCCAGCCGCCCTTCCGGGGCACCGGCCGGGCCGGCGGCTCGGCCGGGCCGGCGGCTCGGCCGGGCCGGCGGCTCGGCCGGGCCGGCGGCTCGGCCGGGCCGGCGGCACCGCCGTCGCCTACCCTCGTGCCGGGGAGCGGCGAGAACGGCGAGACGAGTGAGAACGGTGCGATGAGTCGGAGGCCCGAAGTGATCAGCGCCAGCGACGTGGAGGTCGTCCGCGACGGGACGCCGATCCTCGCGGAGGTGTCGCTGACCGTCCGGGAGGGCGAGCACTGGGCGCTGCTCGGCGCCAAAGGTGCGGGAAAGAGCACGCTGCTGGCGCTGCTCGGCGCGCGCGGGCACCCGACCAGGGGCACGGTGCGGGTGCTCGGCCGGACGTTGGGCCGGGTCGACCTGCGGGAGCTGCGGGCCGCCGTCGGCCATGTCGACCCGCGCCATCCGCTGCGTTCCCCGCTGCGGGTGCGCGACGTCGTGCTGACCGGGCTCACCAACAGCGTGGAGCCGCTGCCCCGTTGGGCGCCGAGCGCCGAACAGCGGGCGCTGGCGGACCGGTTGATCGAGACGCTGGGCATGGCCGGTCGGGCCGACGCCCGTTGGCCGACGCTCTCGCAGGGCCAGCGGGGGCGCACCCTGATCGCCAGGGCGCTGATGCCCCGGCCTCGACTGCTGCTCCTCGACGAGCCCTCGACGGGGCTTGACCTGGCCGGCCGGGAACAGCTCCTGGACAGCCTGGAGACCCTGCGACTGACCCAACCCGCCCTCACCACCGTGCTCGTCACCCACCACCTGGAGGAACTTCCCCCGGGCACCAGCCACGCGCTGCTCCTGCGCGAGGGGCGCGTTCTCGCGCGCGGGCCGGTGGCGACCACCCTGACCAGCGACCAGGTCAGCAAGTGCTTCGACCACCCGCTGCGCCTCAGCCGCGCCGACGGCCGCTGGAGCGTGCGCACCGACCCGCCACGCGGACGTCCGGGCCGGCCGCCGTTCAGCCAGACGAGGATGTCCTGATCCGCTCCTCGACCGTTGGGCATTCGATAAGCGTGCGGCAGTTCCCTTGAACGAATGGTCGCAGCCGGTCTACTTCTTTCATTTTGGCAACTCGGCGGCGTTCCTCGGTATGTGATCTCCGTGGAACTCGGCCACTACTGTCACGCCGGCGCCGGCCATATGCGGTTTCTCGGCCGGCCCACCGGCGCCCGTGGGTCGGGAACTGTCAGTGCCGCTTGTTAGACCGGATCCCGAGGTGGCGCCGCGCCGGGTGGTGCCGCCGTCGGAGGAGAGGGCACGGCAGATGCCGCAGGGAAAGCACGTACCGGACGGATTCGTCCGCGTCAGGTCACACATTCGGCGCCTGCCGACGGCGCGAGGTGGCGGAAACACGAAAAGGGGACTCAGCGGCTGGACGATCGCCGCGCTCATCGCTGGCGTGTGGCTGTGGGGACAGGTCTTCGGATTCGGTGACGCCGGGGCAGAGGAGCCGGCAACGTCGGAGACCTCGGTGAGCGAGTCGGCGGACCGGCGATGAAGGGTCCGCGCCCGCGCTGGCCGCGCGGTGGCGGCGAGTGGCTGGCGGCGGCGCTGGTGGCGGTCGCGCTCCTGACGGCCCTCGTCGAACTGGCGGCAGCGGCGGCCGAGTTGCTGGTGCGTAGCTGGCCGGTGTCGCTGGCAGCGGCTCTCGGCGGCTCGCTCTGCGGAGGCTGGCGCGCCTGGCGCGGTGCCAGAGCGGAACGGGAACGGGCGGCGGCGCTGGCCACGTTACGCATACGTCTCGACGACCTGGACGCGATGGGCGACAAAGCCTTCGAGTTCGCGCTGCGCGACCTGTTGATCCGGGACGGGTGGGCGGCCCGGGTCGTCGGGCGAAAGGGGGACCAGGCGGCGGATGTGATCGCGGACCAGGAGCGGCGCGGGCGGATCGTGCTTCAGGCCAAGCACACACGCGTCGGGAACAAGGTCAGGTCGTCGGTGATGTACCAGGTGAAGGGCACGGCGGGTCCGGTGCACGGCGCCGACACGGCGGTCGTCGTCACCAACGCGGACCTCACCCGGGACGCCAAGGCCTGGGGCGATCGGCACCAGGTGCACTGGCTGGACCGGGAACGGCTGCGCCACTGGGCCGAGTTGGGCACCCCGCTGCACGCTGTCCTCCGCCTGCCCGAGGGGCGGTCGCGGCGTCGGACGGCGCGAAGGGAGGTGCCCTTGTCTGACGCGAGCCCGTGAGTCTCCGGCGGTGGGCCTGTCGCGCGCCGGCGCGCGACAGGCCCACCGCCGGTGTGGCCAGCCAGGTGCGCCCCGCCGCTCGCGGGGCGGGGCGCGCCGGGTCAGGCGGACAGGTCGCGGCGTTGGCGCATTCGGCCGTCGGGGTCGAGGGCGATGACGGTGTCCACGCCGATCCGGTCGAGGAAGCCGGCGTCGTGGCTGACGACGAGGAGCGCTCCCCGGTAGGCGTCGAGGGCCTCCACCAGTTGCTCGACGCTGACGATGTCCAGGTTGTTGGTCGGCTCGTCCAACACCAGCAGGTGGGCGGGCGGTTGGGCGAGGAGGAGCCGGGCGAGGGAGACGCGGAACCGTTCGCCGCCGGAGAGGGTGCGCACCGGGCGGTCGGCGGCAGCGCCGCGCAGCAGGAGGCGAGCGAGCTGGTTGCGGACGGTTCCCGGGGGCGTGTCGGGGGCGACGGCCCGCACGTTCTCCATCGCGCTGGCGTCCTCGTCGAGGCCGTCGAGGCGCTGCGGGAGGTAGCCGACGCGTTCGGTCAGCAGCCGTCCGTGGGGCCGGTCGGGCACCGGCGCCGTGCCGTTGACCAGGTGTTCGAGCAGGGTCGACTTGCCGGTGCCGTTGGGGCCGACGAGCGCGACGCGCTCCGGGCCCTGGACGACCACGGTGCGGTCCTGGTCCACCAGCTCGGCCAGCCGCCTGCCGCGCGGGAGTTCGGGGTCGGGGAGGACGAGCCGGATGTGTTCCTCCTCGCGGACGCGGGCGTCGGCGGCGTCCACGGCGGCCTGGGCGGCCCGCACCTTCTCGTCGAGGGTGGTGCGCAGCGCGCCCGCCGAGCCCTGGGCCCTGCTGGCGCGGTTGCCGGCGATGATCTTCGGGATGCCGCCGTCCTTCTGGGTCTTCCTGGCGGTGCGCTCCCGGCGCGCCAGCTTGGTCTCGGCCTCGACGCGCTGCCGCTTCTCGACCCTGAGGGTCTGCTGGGCCGAGCGCGCGGCCTGGACGGCCGCCGCCTGTTCCTGCTCGCGGTGTTCCTGCCAGGCGCTGTAGGGACCGCCGAAGGTGTCGAGGGCGCCGTCGTGCAGTTCGGTGGTGTGCTCCATGTGCTCCAGGAGTTCGAGGTCGTGGCTGACCACGACGAGCGTGCCGGGCCACTGGTCGACGAACGCGGCGAGCCTGGCGCGGGTGGGCCGGTCGAGGTTGTTGGTGGGCTCGTCGAGGAGGGTGATCGGGGTGCGGCGGACGCGCAGCCCGGTGATGGCGATGAGCATGGCCTCCCCGCCGGAGACCTCGGTGACGCGGCGGTCGAGGTCGGCGGCGCCGAACCCGATCTGGTCCAGGGCCTCCTCGGCGCGGGCCTCGATGTCCCAGTCGTCGCCGACGGCCTCGAAGTGGCGCTCGGCCACGTCGCCGGACTCGATGGCGCGGAGCGCGGCGATGGTCGCGTCGATCCCGAGGAGCGCGGCGACCGTCGTCTCGTGGCTGAGGGTGAGGGTCTGCGGCAGGTAGCCGACCTCGCCGAGGGTGTCGATCCGCCCTGCGGTGGGGCGCAGGAGGCCGGCGACCAGCCGGAGCAGGGTCGACTTTCCGGCGCCGTTGCGGCCGATGAGGCCGGTGCGGCCGGTGGGGAAGGTCCCGTTGACGCCGGCGAGCGCGACGGTGCCGTCGGGCCATTCGAACGTGAGGTCGCGGAGGGTGATGGCGGAGGGGGTGGGCATGGGGTTCCTTCCACTTCCGGTCGGCCGGGATGGGGCTCTCCGGCGTGACCTGGGGCGCGGCGGGGCTCGGTGGCCGCCGGGCGGGTTGACGGGGAGGGACCGACCACGGGCGGACGCCGGCCACCCGGGCGTGGGGCCGGGTGGCGGGGGCCGCGCGACGCTCGGGGCGGCGCGGGCGGCGGGCGACGAACGGACCGGGGTCGGTGCGGTGCGAACGTGCCGGGGGTTCACGCGGGGGTGTCAACGCCTCGTGGGGAGGCGGACGCACGCCGCGTGCGGGAGGGATCACCGGGTCACTCGGGGGCGCGGGCGCGCGGCCCGCGTGAGTGAGGGGTGCCACCGGCGGTTCGGTGGCTAGATTCTGTCGACCTCGATCTCCATGCCGGCACCCTACCAAGCGGCGCGACGGGGGTCAGTCGAGGACGATCGGGTTGCTCAGCGCCGCCATCCGACCGTCGGCGTGGCGCACCTCGACGCGGACGAAAGCGGCCGGGCGGCGCGCGTCGGCAGCCCACTCGACGGCGCCGGAGCCTTCGGCCGGCAGGGCCGCGTGGTGGACCGGGCCCGCCTCGGTGTGGAGGCCGACGGTGCCCGAGGGCACGCCGTGGACCTCGGCCCGGGCCACGGCGGCCCGCCCCCGCGTCGCCAGCCGCTCCCCCACCCCGGCCTCGGCGTCGCCGGCCCGCGCCGTGAACGTCAGTCCCACGGCGGCCGATTCGGCGATCCAGCAGCGGCCGGCGCGCAGGCCGGCGAGGATCGCGTCAGCGCTCAGCTCGTCGGCGTACACGACGGTGGCCGGGGTGCCAAGCTGGCCCCGGAGATGGACGTCGCTGTCGCCGATCGCCGGCCGCCACCGCCCCCGGGGCACGTCGGCGGCCAGGGCGCGCGCCCAGTCGGCGAGGACGACCTCGTTGTCGGCGTTCCACGGCAGGTCGGAGGCCCACTGCCCGTTCCACACCTCGACGGCGTCGAAGCCCCGGTACGGGTGGCGGAGCGTGCCGGTGGGGTAGGGCGCGTGCGGGTGGGCGGCCACGCACAGCCCGCCGGCCTCGCGCACCTCGGCGAGGTGCCGGTCGTGCGCGGCGTCGCCGGCGCCGTACCGCGCGTCGATGGTCTGGTGGGGGCGCAGGCCGAGCGCGAGCCAGTGCCCGTCGCGGGTGGTGACCTCCTCGCCGAGGATCACCAGCAGGTCGTCGCCGGCGTGCCGGCCCCACGCGCCGTGGGTGGCGGTGGAGGCGTGCTCGGTGGTGGCGAGGAAGTCGAGGCCCAACCGGCGGGCCTCGGCGGCCAGTTCCCCCGGCGTCAGCTCGCCGCCGTCGGAGTGCGTGGAGTGCACATGGCAGTCGCCTCGGTACCAGCCGGGCCCCCGGCCGGCCGCCCGCGGCGGCGGGAGGTCGTCCTGCCCCGTCATGGTTCCCCCGCCCTCTCGCGCGTGCCTTCGGCCCGCCCTGGAGAACGAGGCGCCGCCGGCCGGGGTTCCCCGCCCCGCCGAGCGGGGTTCCGCGCCCCGGCCGGCCCGGGCTCCGCGACTCGCCGGCCGGCGTTCCCCGGCTACGGCCAGCGTTCCCCGTTCAGAGGAACGCGTGGCCCTCGCCCCGGTAGGTGGGGGCCTCGGCGACGACGCGATCGCCGTCCACCAGGTGGAACGTCCGGACATGTTCGGCGAGTTCACCCGCCTTGGCGTGGCGGAACCACACCCGGTCGCCGATCCGCAGCCGGTGGGCGGCGCGGCCGAGCAGCGGGGTCTGCACCTCGCCCGCGCCCTCCATGCCCCGCAGCCGCAGGCCCGGCGGGAAGACCGGGCGCGGCTGTCGGTCGGCGCCCGGCGGGCCGGAGGCGATCCAGCCGCCGCCGAGCACGGTGGCCACGTCGGGCGCCGGGCGGCGCACCACGGGCAGCGCGAAGTAGGCGGCGGGGCGCGGCCGGAAGGAGCGGTAGCCGTCGAAGAGGACCGGGCCGTAGAGCCCGGAGCCGGCGGCTATCTCGGTAACGGCCGGCTCGGCGGCGGTGCGTTCGACGCTGCCGGTGCCGCCGCCGTTGACGAACTCCAGGTCGGCGACCTCCCGCACGGCGGCCACCGCCTCGGCCCGGCGTTCGCGCAGTTCGGCGACGGAGGCGCGCTGGGTGGCGCGCACCGCGAGGCCGCGCAGCGGCGCGCCGGGCGGGGCGTCGCCGACGCCCGCGGTCTGCGACTCGTAGGCCATCAGCCCGACGAGGCGGAACTCCGGGCGGTCGGCCACCGCCCGGGCCAGCGCCAGCGCGGTGGCCGGGCTGCGGACCGGCGAACGGCGCGCGCCGATGTGCAGCCGGTCGCCGAACAGCCGCAGCGAGGCGTCGAGTTCGAGGCACAGCCGCAGCGGACGGGCGGCGGACGGGCGGGCCGCCTCGCGCAGCAGGTCGAGGTGGGCGGCGGAGTCCACCATCAGGGTCACCCGCCGGGCCAGCCGCTCGTCGTCGGCCAGCCGCCGCAGCGCGGCCCGGTCGGCGGTGGGGTAGCCGACGACCACGTCCTCGATGCCGTCGGCGTCGTCGTCGGCGTCGTCGTCGGCGTCGGCGTCGTCGTCGGCGTCGGCGAGCCACAGCGCCTCGGGCAGGGTGTAGGCGAGGACGCCGGCGAAGCCGCGCCGGTCCAGGACCCGCCGGGTGAGGGCGCGGCAGCGCAGCGACTTGCTCGCCACCCGCAGCGGCTTGCCGAGCGCCCGGCGGGCGAGGTCGGCGGCGTTGGCGTCGTAGGCGGCCAGGTCGACCACGGCGAACGGGGGGTCGAGCGCGGCGGTGGCCCGTTCCAGCCGTGCGTGGGTCTCGTCGTCGGCGGCGCGCTGCGCCATAGTGACGGGTGCGCCCACGGTGACCCCCTGGTGCGTCGGTGCGGCCGGCGTGGCCCGGCCGGGTGCGGACCACCGTAACGGGGCCGCCGCCCGGCGCAAGCCCCCGCGCGACGGCGGCCGAACGGGACGGCCGGGACGGCTGGGACGACGGGACGGTGCGAGGGAGGGGACGCGATGACCGCGTGGCGGAACTGGGCGGGGACGGCGAGCGCGCGCCCGGCGCGGGTGGAACGGCCGGGCAGCGTCGAGGAGTTGGCGGCGGCGATCGGGCGGGCCGCCGGCGAGGGGCTGCGCGTCAAGGCGGTCGGCAGCGGCCACTCGTTCACCGGGATAGCGGTCACCGACGGGGTGCAGCTGCGGATGGACGCCCTCGACGCGCCGATCCGGGTGGACGCCAGCTCGGGCCTGGTCACCGTCGAGGCGGGCGTTCCGCTGCACCGGCTGAACGCCGTGCTGGCGGCGCACGGCCTGGCCATGACCAACCTGGGCGACATCGACCGGCAGACGCTCTCCGGCGCGATATCGACGGGGACGCACGGCACGGGCGCCCGCTCGGGGAGCCTGGCGGCGCAGGTGCGGGCGCTCGAACTGGTGCTGGCGGACGGCTCGTCGCTGCGGTGCTCGGCGGAGGAGGAGCCGGAGGTGTTCGCGGCCGCCCGCGTCGGCCTTGGCGCGCTGGGGGTCGTCGCGAGCGTCACCCTCCAGTGCGAGCCGGCGTTCGTGCTGCGGGCCGAGGAGGGGCCGATGCCGCTGGGCGACGTCCTCGGCGGGCTGGACGAACTGCTCGCGGCCAACGAGCACTTCGAGTTCTACTGGTTCCCGCACACCGACCGCACCCTCACCAAGCGGAACAACCGGCTGCCGCCGGGCGAGCGGCCGCGCCCGCTGGGCCGGGCGCGGGCCTGGTGGGAGGACGAGTTCCTGTCCAACACCGCGTTCGAGGCGGTCTGTCGGCTCGGCACGGCGGTGCCCCGGGCGGTTCCCCGGCTGAACGCGGTGGCCGGCCGGGCGCTGTCGGCGCGCGCCTATGACGCCGCCTCGCACCGGGTGTTCGTCTCGCCGCGCCGGGTCGTCTTCCGCGAGATGGAGTACGCGGTGCCCCGGGAGGCGGTGACGGAGGTGGTCTCGGCGGTCCGCCGCTGGGTGGAGCGGAGCGGCGAGCCGGTCGCCTTCCCGGTGGAGGTGCGCTTCGCCCCGGCCGACGACGTGTGGCTGTCCACGGCGCACGGCAGGGACACCGCGTATGTGGCCGTGCACCAGTACCACCGGCTGCCGTACGAGCGGTACTTCCGGGCCGTCGCCGCCATCGCGGACGCGGCCGGCGGCCGACCGCACTGGGGCAAGCTGCACTGGCTGGACGCGGCGGCGCTGCGCGACCGCTACCCGCGCTTCGACGACTTCCTGGCCGTCCGCGACCGCCTCGACCCGGGCGGCGTCTTCGCCAACCCGTACCTCGACCGGGTCATCGGCCGGGCGCCGGGGCGGAGTTGACCGGGCCGGGGCCAGGGCCGGAGTTGACCGGGCCGGGGGCGAACGGGCGGGGGGCGAACGGGTACCCTCAACTCCCCCTCGGACACCGGCCGTTGGGCGGATCAGCGGGTGGTGAGGGCCGCCAGGGCGCGGGCCGCCTCGCGGCCGGCGCGGTTGGCGCCGACGGTGGACTGGGAGGGGCCGAAGCCGATGAGGTGCACGCGCGGCTCGTCGGCGACCTGGGTGCCGCGCAGCGCGATCCCGCCGCGTTCGTTGCGCAGGCCGAGCGGGTCGAGGTGGCGCAGCGCGGCCTTGAAGCCGGTGGCCCAGAGGATGGCGTCCACCTCGGTGAGGGTGCCGTCGGCCTCGCGGACGCCCGTCGGCTCGACGGCGGTGAACATGGGGCGCCGCACCAGCGCGCCGCGTTCCCTGGCGGCGAGGGCGTAGGGCGTCCAGGGCAGCTCGGTGTAGGAGACGACGCTGCCGGTGGGGTTGCCGGCCGTGACGTCGGCGAGGACCCGCGCGATGATCTCGCGGCCCTCGACCTCGGGGCGGAACTCCCCGTCGCGGAAGACGGGTTCGCGGCGGGTGTACCAGAAGGTGGTGGCGACCCGGGAGATCTCCTCCAGCTGTTGGAGCGCGGAGATCCCGCCGCCGACGATCGCGACGCGCAGCCCGGCCAGCTCCTCGGCGGAGGTGTAGTCGCGGGTGTGCAGCTGCCGGCCGAGGAAGGTCTCCTGGCCCGGGTAGTGCGGCAGGACCGGGTTGTTCCAGGTGCCGGTGGCGTTGATGACGGCCCGGGTGCGCCAGCGCCCGGCGTCGGAGTCGACGAGGAGGTCGCCGTGCGGGTCGGCGTCGGCGCGGGTGACGGCGGTGACGTGGACGGGGCGGAGGATCGGCAGGCCGGTGGCGCGTTCGAAGGCGGCGAAGTAGCGGGGGACGGCGGTGCTGCTGGGCTCGGCGGGGTCGATCGGGGGCTGCGGGAAGTCGGGCAGGTCGAAGATGCCGTTGACGGTGGCCATCCGCAGCGACTCCCAGCGGTGCCGCCAGGCGCCGCCGGCGGCGGGCTCGGCGTCCAGCACGGCGAAGGTGCGGCCGGCGGCGGGGTCGGCGCCGGGGTCGGCGCCCGGCTCGGTCAGGGCGCTGGTGAAGCCGCGCCGGCGCAGGTGGTAGCCGGCCGAGAGGCCGGCCTGGCCGCCGCCGATGACCAGCACCGTGGCGCGGCGCTCGCCGGCGGCGGCGGACCGCGCCGGGGCGTGGGGCGCGCGGGTGGCGGCGAAGGGCGCGGAGCCGGCCACGGACACCTCCTCGAACCTTCTTGAAGTCTTCTTGAAGCTTCAACTTCTCTTCAGCGTACTCTTCCGCCGGCTTCCCGAACGGGCGGCCACCGCGTCCCACGGCGGGCCGAGCACCTCGTGCGCGGGCCCGTGCCGCGCGGACGCGGAACGCCCCCTCGCCCACCCGTTCGGGTGAGCGAGGAGGCGGCGGCTCCCGGAGGGCTGGCGCGACGGGCTAGCAGGTGCCGTCGGAGAAGCGGAGGCCGTTGTCGGCGCCGGCGATGTCGCTGACGACGTCGGGGACGCAGCTGGCGTCGTCGAGCGGGAAGGAGTAGGGGATGTCAACGGTGGTGTTGGACTCGGGGTCGGGGCCGGCGGGGTTGGTGTCGTCGCCGGGGCTGGACCAGGTCACGTTGTCGAAGACGTTGCCCGACACCTGCCAGTAGCCGGCCTCGTCGGTGTAGAACGTGCCGAGCACGTCCTTGGAGTCCTCGAAGTAGTTGTTGTCGACCCGGACGCGGGCGCCGGCGCGGGAGTTGATCCCGGACTCGTTGATGCTCACGTAGTGGTTGTTGAAGACGTGGCCAACGCCGCCGCGCAGCAGCGGGGTGCGGGAGTCGATGTTCTCGTACAGGTTGTGGTGGTAGGTGACGAAGCCGTTGGAGGTGTCGCTCTCGCTGGAGCCGACGAGCCCGCCCCGGCCGGAGTTGCGCAGGATGCTGTTGGAGAGCGTCACGTACTGCGTGTTGTTCTTCATGTCGAACAGGCCGTCGTAGCCCTCGTCCTCGCCGCCGGACGCCTCCAGGGTGACGTGGTCGACCCAGACGTTGCGGACGTCCTTCTCCATGCCGATGGCGTCGCCGCCGTTGGAGGTGGGCGAGCCGGACTTCTTGACGTTTCTGACGGTGACGTTCTGGATGATGATGTTGCTGGACTCCCGGATGTGGATGCCCAGTTGGTCGAAGACCGCGCCGTCGCCGACGCCGACGAGGGTGACGTTGCTGATCTGCTTCAGCTCGATGACGCCGTCGGCGGTGTTGCAGCTGTCGCCGGAGACCTTGCTGGTGTTGCCGTGGTTGATGGTGCCCTCGACCTCGATGGTGATCGGGGTGTCCTCGCTGGCGCGGGAACAGAGGGCCTCGTGGATCTGGGTGCCGGTGGTGGCCCGGACGGTCGCGCCGCCCTCGCCGCCGGTGGTGCCGCCGTTCTGGCTGGCGTAGCCGGAGGCGGTGCCGGTCGCGGCGGCCGAGGCGCCGGTCGTGGCGAGCGTGACGCCGGTCGCGGCGACCACGGCGGTCAGCGTGGCGGTGACCGCGAGCCGCAGCCCGAGCCTTCTCCTGGTCCTGGCGGACCTTCTGGTGGTTGTTCCGGTCATGGTGGGTGCCTTTCGCGCGGTGGGGGGTGAGGGGCGCGTGGGTCAGTCGGTGAGCGCGGTGCCGCCGAAGGTCACGACGAGGCTGCCGTCGTCGGCGAACGACCAGGCCAACTCGCCCTCGTACGCGGCGCACTCGGGCGCGTTCTCGCCGGACCAGAACGCGTTGGAGCCGTCCACGTCGCCGATGGTGCGGTCGTTGGAGCCGCTGTCGCAGGAGACGTTGTCGCGGAAGACCGAGGAGCCGCCGTCGAAGTTGAAGTTGCGCTCGGCGCTGCCGACGCCGACGTTGCCGGAGACGGTCAGGGAGCCGGTGTTGCGGTTGTAGGTGAAGCCGTGCTTGCCGTTGTCGACGGCGAGGTTGTCGCGCAGCACATGGTCGACGGGGATGTCCTCGCCGCCCAGCTTGAAGCCGTTGCGGTCGCCGTCGCCGGCCTGGGAGCCGTCGGAGAGGGTGCCGTTGGCGTAGGCGAGGGAGTTCTCGACGGTCACCGCGCCGATGGGTCCGGTGTCGGACTTGGTGTAGAGGTCGTAGCCGTCGTCGATGTTGTGGTGCGCGACGGTGTGCCGGAAGACGTTGCCCGGGCCGACGGTCAGCTTGGGCGCGAAGCCGTCGGCGTCCTCGCCGTCGGAGTCCACGTTGTCGTGCGAGACGGCGCTGAGGACGAGGTTGTTGGCCGGCCACTCGCTCTCGGGGGTTTCGGAGGTGGCGCGGGAGAGCTGGAGGCCGGAGTCGCGATTGTGGCGGGTGACGGTGCGCTCGATGACGTTGTCGCTGCCGCTGACGAAGATACCGTTGTCGCCGGCGTGTTGGACGACGATGCCGTAGAGGTGCCAGTAGTCGGCGTTGAGGGCCAGGCCCCGGTTGGCGGGGTCCTCCTCCTGGGCGGAGAAGTCGAGGACCGGGGTCTCGCCCGGGTAGGCGGTCAGGGTGGTGCGGGCGTCGGCGGTGCCGTCGCTGCCCGGGTCGATGGTGACGGTCTCGGCGAGGTCGTAGGTGCCGTCCCGCAGGTAGATCGTTCCGCCGGCGGCGACCCGGTCGACGGCCGCGGTGAGCGTCGTCGGGTCGTCCTCGGTGCCGGCGGCGTCGGGGCTGCCGTCGGGCGCGGCGTAGAGCGCGTCGGCGGCGAGGGGGACGCCGGAGGCGGTGACGTCGGCGGTCTCGTCGGCGCCGGCGACGGCGCCGGACAGCAGCCAGGCCGTCGTCGCGCCGGCGAGCGTCACCGCCAGGGTGACGCGACGGCGGCGGGTGGGGACTCGGGGCAGGGACATGCGGTCAACTCCTCATCGGACCGGGGTGGGGGCGCGCGTCCGACGGCATCGCGCGAGCGGGGGCGAGCGGCTCCCTGACGGGTCGCCCCCGGGCGGGCGCGCACGGTCCGGGGCGGGGAACGCGCCGCCCGGGGCCGGCACTTGGGGGCCAGCGTAGGAGGAGGCGGTGGCACTATCCCGGGCTGCGCGTGGACAATACCGACGTGGCGGGCCCGTCGCCGGGCGGACGGTCGGCCCGGCGGAGCGGTCAGAAGAAGACCAGGTTGACGATGGCGACCGTGCCGATGACCACGATCAGGGTGCGCAGCAGCCGGGGCGGCAGCCGCCGGCCGACGCGGGCGCCGACCACGCCGCCGAGGGTCGCGCCGACGGCGAGCAGCGCGACGACCGGCCAGTCGATGGAGCCCCAGGCCACCGTCATGAAGACGAGCGTGGCGACCAGGTTGACGCCGGTCACCAGGAGGTTCTTGACGGCGTTGACGGACTGGAGGGACTCGGCGGTCAGGATGGAGAGCAGGCCGACGACGAGGATGCCCTGGGCCGCGCCGAAGTAGCCGCCGTAGACGCCGACGACGGCGATCCCGCTCAGCAGGCCGAGGCGGCGCGCGGGCGGGGCGGGCCGGTCGGCTTCCGCTGGCTCCGCGCTGGCGCGGCGGGCGGCGGCCCGTTGCACGAACGGTCCTGCGACCACCATCAGCAGCCCGACGGCGATCAGCGCGGGGACGACGGTGCCGAACGCCTCGTCGGGCAGGACGAGCAGCAGCAGCGCGCCGGCGATGCCGCCGACCAGGGACGCGGGCAGCAGGACGCGCGCCAGGTCGGCGTTCTCGCGCAGTTCGCGGCGGTAGCCGATGGTGCCGGAGAGGCCGCCGCCGACCAGGCCGATGTTGTTGGAGATGTTGGCGACCAGCGGGGAGTAGCCGCACAGCACCAGCACGGGGAACGAGACCAGGGTGCCGGAGCCGACGACGACGTTGATCATCCCGGCCCAGAAGCCGGCGGCGAGGATCGCGGCGCCCTTGCCCCCGGTGACGAGGGCGTCGGACAGGGCGAGTTCGACGGTCATCGCCGGCCGGCCGGCACGTCGGGCCCGGGACCCGGTCCTCGCAGGTCACCGCGTGTCGCATCCATGGCGGCAAGGCTATCGCCGGGGGCGGGCGCGCCCACGCCGGGGTGCGCCGGGGGCGCGCGGGCGTGCGGCTCAGCGCGCGCCGGCGCCCGCGCTGGCGCGCACCACGGCGGCGAAGTGGGCGACCAGCCGCCGCGCCGCGCGGGCCGACTCCGGCTCGCGGCGCTCGGCCTCGGCGCGGAGCGCCGGCAGGTCGAGGCCGCCGTCGGCGAGGGCGGCGGCGTCCCAGTGGGCGAGCCGGTCGGCGCCGACCTCCGGGTGGAACTGGGTGCCCCAGGCCGAAGGACCCAGCCGGAACGCCTGCACCGGGCAGAGCGGGCTGCTCGCCAGGTGGACGGCGCCGGGCGGGAGGTGGGTGATCTGGTCGCGGTGGTTCTGGATGACCGGGAACGTCGCGGGCAGCGGGCCGAACAGCGGGTCGTCGGCGGCCTCGGGGCGGCGGGTGACCGGGTGGGAGCCGCGTTCGGGCGTGCCGTGGTCGCCGCGCACGGTGCCGCCGTGGGCGGCGGCCAGCAGTTGGGCGCCCAGGCAGATGCCCAGCAGCGGGACGCCGTCCGCCACGGCCCGGCGGGCCAGGCGCCGTTCGCGGGCCAGCCAGGGGCGCCGGGCGTCGTCGTCGGGCAGGAACCCGCCGCCGAGCAGCACCACCGCGTCGTGGCCGCCGGGGTC
The DNA here is from genome assembly GCF_006334905.2 of Streptomyces sp. 3MP-14. Taxonomy (NCBI): domain Bacteria; kingdom Bacillati; phylum Actinomycetota; class Actinomycetes; order Kitasatosporales; family Streptomycetaceae; genus Streptomyces; species Streptomyces sp. 3MP-14. Next base: position 360,337 of record NZ_VDLZ02000002.1, on the reverse strand, counting down.
CTCGGGCACGTCGGGGCCCTGGACCTCGGCGAGGGTCAGGCCCTCCTCGGGCAGCCAGCCCAACAGCCGGCCGGCGCCGCTGCGTTCGTGGTTGACGACCAGCAGCACGCGGGGCGCGGAACGGGGTGCCGCCGTCATGTCCACCGCCTCTCGGGCCGCCGCGCGGGGCGGGCGCCTCCATGGTGACCACGGGGTCCGGCCGCCGGTCAAGGCGGCCCGGCGCAACGGCGCCCGCCTCGCGCCGGCGCGCGCCGGCGCGGACCGCTATCCGCCCGTGGAGTCCGCCAGCAACCGGAGCGCCAGGTCGCGCAGCTCCTGGCTCGCCTCGGCGGCGTTGCCCGAGTCGAACGGCGGTGCCGGGTCGTACTCCAGGGCGAGCTGGACGGCCCGCGCCACCTCCTCGCCGGCGAGTTCGGCCGCGAGGAGGAGCGCCATGTCGATGCCGGCCGAGACCCCGGCGGAGGTGAGCAACTTCCCGGACCGCACGAAGCGTTCGGCGACGTAAGCGACGCCGTAGGTGGACTCGATGTACTCGGCGGAGGCCCAGTGGGTCGTCGCCCGCCGCCCGGTCAGCAGCCCGGCGGCGGCCAGGATCACCGAGCCGGTGCAGACCGAGGTGGTCCAGCGGGTGCCCGGGTGGTGGCGGCGAATCCAGTCCAGGAGCGCGGGGTTGTCGATGGCGGCGACCACGCCGTCGATGCCGCCGCCGGGGACCAGCAGCACGTCGAGGCGGTCCACCTCGTCGAGCGCCAGGTCGGCCGTGACGGCGATGTCGCCGGTGTCGGTGCGGACCGGGCCGGGCCGCTCGCCGACGAGGGCGACGTCGGCGTCGGGCAGCCGGCCGAGCACCTCGGCCGGGCCGGTCGCGTCGAGCAGCGTGAACCCCGGGTAGAGGAGAATCCCGACGCGCGGCCCGGTCCCCTCCCGTGCCGGCCGGCCGGCGGCCGCCTCCTGCGGCGCTGGCTGGCGGCGGCCGGGCGCGGGGGCGGCGCCGAGGGTGGCGGCGCCGGCGAGCACCGTGCTGGCGGCCGTGGTGGCCAGGAACGTCCTGCGGTGCGTGGGGCGCCTGTCGGGGTGGTGCGGGTGCGGGTGCGTGTCTCGCGTCATGGCAGGGAAGCGTGGCGCGGACTCGGGCCGCGCGGGGCCGGCGTGTCCGCCATCCTGCGCAGCGTGTCCCCCGTCGCACCGTAGTGGTCGAGGAGCGCCTGCCGCAGGACCGTCGCCGAGCCGAAGCCGCAGCGGCGCGCCACGGCGACGAGCGGCAGCGAGCTGGTGCGCAGCAGGTGAACGGCCGCCTCGGCGCGGGCGGCGCGCACCGCCCGGGCCGGGGTCATGCCGAGGTGGGCGGTGAACAGCCGGGTCAGATGGCGGGGGCTGACGCCGGCCCTGGCCGCCAGCGCGCGCGGGCTGAGGTCGTCGGCGAGATGGCCGGCGACATGGCGCAGCAGGTCGGCGACGGCGCGGTCCCTGGGCGGCGGTGCGGCGAGGAACGCGCTGAGCTGCGCCTGGTCGGCCGGCCTGTGCACCCAGGTGACCAACTCCCGTGCGGCGGCGCGCGCCAGGGCGGGCCCGTGGTCGTCCTCGACCAGGGCGAGGACCAGGTCCAGGGCGCTGATCACGCCGGCCGAGGTGAAGACGGAGCCGTCGCGGACGTAGAGCGGCGCGGGGTCGACGGCGACCCTCGGGTAGCGGTCGGCGAGGTCCCGCCCGTAGCGCCAGTGGGTGGTGACCCGGCGGTGGTCCAACAGGCCGGCCTCGGCGAGGACGTGGGCGCCGGTGCAGACCGAGGCGACCCGCCGGGCGCCGCGCGCCAGGCGGCGCACCTGGGCCACGAGCGGCCGGTCGCGGGCGGCGGCCTCGCTGCCGAAGCCGCCGCTGACGATCAACGTGTCGAGCCGCCCGGTCACCTCGGCCAGCGCCAGCGGCGCGCCGACCAGCACCCCGCTGGAGGTACGGGCGGCCCGGCCGGTCGGGGTGGCGACCTCGACGGCGTAGGGCGGCGCGGCGCCGTGCGCGTTGGCGATCTCCAGGGCGCCGGCCGGGCAGGCGATGTCGAGGATCTGGGCGTCGTCGTAGGCGACGATCAGCATCCGGCGGGCCCGCCCCGGCCGGCCCTCGTCCGGCCCTTCCGGCTCGGTCATGGGCTCTCCCCTCTTTTTCTCCCGGTTCTCTGCCGGTTCTCGCCCGGTGTTCTCCCGGTCTCGCCCGCGCCGCGCGGGCCTCCCCCTCGAAGAGTCGACGTCCGGGGCACCCCGGTTCCCGGCCGGTTCCCCGGCGGTCCCCGAACGGCCGACAGCCGGGAACTCGCGCCGGCCCGGAGTCGTTCTGGAGGAACGCGAGGCGTCACCGCACCGGTACGCGGCGAACAGAGAGAGGCGGGAGTGCGCCGATGGCGATGTGGGACCGCATCAAGGACCAGGCGAAGAACCTTCAGCAGTCGAAGAGCGGCTCGGGCCAGCAGCCCGGGCACGCGCCGTCCTCGGGCGGGCGCGGCGAGTCGAAGGCGAAGCTGGTGAGCGCGCTCAAGGCGCAGCTGACCTCGTTGAAGGGCGAGTTGAAGTCGGGCGGGTTCCGGGACGCGAGCGTCGCGCTGTGCGCGCTGGTCGCGGCGGCCGACGGGCATGTCGATCCGGCCGAGCGGCAGCAGGTCGAGCAGCTGATCCTCACCAACGACGTTCTTCAGAACTTCCCGGCCGACCAGCTGCGCCGGCAGTTCGCCAAGCATGTGGACGCGCTGGGCTCCCGGTTCGCCGACGGCAGGTCGGCGGCGATGGCGGACGTGGCCAAGGTGGCCAAGAAGCCGCAGGAGGCGCGGGCGGTGGTGCAGATCGGCATCGTGGTGGCGGGCGCGGACGGCTATGTGGCGCCGGCCGAGGCGGCGGTGCTGCGCGAGGCGTGCGCCGCGTTGAACCTGTCGCCCACGGAGTTCGGCATCTGAGGCGCGTTCGGAGGTAGCGGCACGTCCGGTGGCCGGGCCGAGCTGCCCCACGGGCCCCGTCATCCGCGAGCGGCGGTGACGGGGCCCGGTCGCGTTCGCGGAGCCCCGGGTGTGCTCTCCGGGGAGTTGGCCGGTTGTGGTCGACGCGACCTCTTTACAGGCGGGGGCGGCGCCCCCAGGATGGCTCACCAACACAACTACCCAGCCTCGCACAGGAGATGACGGGCGTTTCTGTCCGATGATGGTGCGATACGGGTGGCTGTGCGCTCCTGTGCCATGTCACATGCCCCGCCATCGACGAGAAGAGGTCGACGATGCCCCACCCGCCGGAGCCCAAGACGTCCGTCCCCCGCCCCCTCGGCCGCCGCCGGGCACGCCGCTGGGCGACCTGCTCGGCCGCCGTCCTGCTGGTGGCGGGCCTCGCCGTCGCCGTGCCGGCGTCCGCTTCGGCCGGCGAGTCCCCGGCCGGGAACGCCCCCGCCGCCGGCGCGGGAGCCGTGGCCCCGGCGGCCACGGTGGTCAGCCCGGTGCCGCGGGAGGTCGTCGACCGTTACCAGCTGGACACCCGCTGGTACGCCAAGTACGTGGCGGGGCCGACGGACGCCAGCGGCCGGTCGATCCCGGTGCTCGGCTCGGCGGCGATCGACGACGCGACCCTGCTGCGCGCCGCCGCCGAGTTGGAGACCCTCACCCGCACCTGGCCGTACTTCCCCGTTCAGGAGCTGGACGCGCGGAACGTGCGGGTCGTGCTGACCGCCAGGTCGGAGAAGATGAGTTCGATCCCCGAGGTCTACGCGATCTACGGGACCTCCCTCGACGAGCGCTACTGGGCCGGCATGGGCGCCACCGACGCGCTGCCGCTCTCCGTGGGCACCGAGGCCAACCTGATCGACAACCAGGGCGGGGAGAACAACTTCGTCCACGAGTTCGGCCACTCGGTGGCCGACATGGCGCTGCGCCACATCGACCCCGCCTTCGCCGGCGAGCTGGAGAGCGCCTACAACCAGGCCAGGGCGGCCGGGCGTTGGCAGAACACCTATGCCGCGACCAACACCTCCGAGTACTGGGCGGAGGGCGTGCAGAGCTACTTCGACGTCAACCGCGAGGGGCCGCGCGGCGGCGACGGCGTGCACAACGAGATCAACACCCGGCAGGAGCTGCGCGGCTACGACGGGCCGCTGTTCGCGCTGCTGGACCGCGTCTACCAGGGCGCGACCCTGCCCTGAGGCCCGCGCCGGCCGCGCCGGCCCGGGCGCCGGCGGGCGTTCCCACGCGCCCGCCGGCCCGGGCTCGGTATCCTCGCGCCCAGCGCGAGGCGTCGCGCGCGGGGCGCACGCCGGGCGCGACCGGGCCGGGCGGGCAGAGGGGAAGGGGACGCGGATGGGCCTCTCGATGGAGTGTCGGGACTCGGACTCGCCGTGGGTGGCGCAGGTGTGGCGCTCGACCAGCGCGCGGGTGGACTCGATGACCTCGGTCGCCAGCCCGCACTGGGAGCTGGTGATCTGGGAGGAGGCCGGCCGGGTCAACGCGAACCTCCAGGGCCCGGAGTCGCGGGCCAGCATCGCGCCGGTGCCGCAGGACGCGACGTTCTTCGGGATCACCTTCGCGCTGGGGACCTGGATGCCGCACCTGGCGGTCAGCCAGCTGGTCGACAGCTCGGCGCCGCTGCCGGACACCACCCGCCGCTCGTTCTATCTGCGGGGCTCGGCCTGGCACCTGCCGACCTTCGACAACGCGGAGGCGTTCGTGCGGCGGCTGGTGCGGGAGGACATCCTGGTCAGCGACCCGGTGGTGACCTCGGTGCTGGCGGGCCGCGAGCCCGAGGTGTCGGCGCGCACCGCGCAGCGGCGCTTCGTCGCGTCGACCGGGCTGACCCGGGGCGCGATCCGGCAGATCGAACGGGCGCGGGAGGCGGCGCTGCTGATCCAGGGCGGCGCGCCGGCGGGCGAGGTGGTGCACCGGCTGGGGTACTTCGACCAGCCGCATCTGGCCCGTTCGTTGAGCCGCTTCGTCGGGCGTACCGCCACTCAGCTCAGTGCGCGGACCGAGGAGGAGGCGATGTCGCTTCCGTACAAGACCGGGCCGCTCGACTCGGCCTAGCCTCCCTGTCGTGGCCATCGGGGCCACCCGGAACGCGGGCGCCGCCCGGACGACGTTCCGGACACAGAGAGGTGCGTCATCGTGCGCAAGCTTGTCTCCTGCCTGTTCGTCTCCCTCGATGGCGTGGCCGAGTCGCCCGACCAGTGGCAGTTCGCCTTCGACGAGGAGATGGGCCAGGTGCTGACCGAGTCGTTGGAGAGCAACGACGCGATCCTGATGGGCGCGGTCACCTTCACCGAGTGGGCCGGCTACTGGCCGACGGTGACCGAGGGCGAGGACGTCGACTTCGCCAACTGGATCAACGGCTCCCCCAAGTACGTGGTCTCCAGCACGCTCAGCGACGTCTCCGACTGGTCCAACAGCCAGCTGCTGAAGGGCGATCTGGCCAAGGCCGTCAACGAGTTGAAGGCCGGCGAGGGCAAGGGCATCTCGGTCGCCGGCAGCCCCCGGCTGGTCGCATCCCTGCTGGCGGCGGACCTGCTGGACGAGTTGGTGCTGCTGATCCACCCGGTGGTCGCCGGCGAGGGCCGCAGGCGGCTGTTCCCGGACGACGCGCCCCTGAAGAAGCTGACGCTGGTGAGCGCGCGGCCCACCAGCAGCGGCGTGGTCATCGCCACCTACCGGCCGGAGCGCTGAGCGCGGCGGGACGACGGACGCGGGGTCACGCGGGCACGGGGGCACGCGGGCGGGAAAGGGCGCGGGAAAGGGGGGCCGCGCATTTCCCGCCCGCGGCTCTCTCCTCATTAACACGGGCCGCTTTCCCCGGACTTTCTCGACGCCCTCCGAGACTTTCTCCGGACTTTCTCGCTGCTTTCTTCGAGACGAATCGGTAACCGTTTCCGACCATGCGCGCATTCGATTTGCGATTTCCTTGCGGGGCTCACTAACGTCGGGCAGCGACAGCCCTTCCCACATACAGTGACAACGGGGGAAACACCTGTGCGTGCACGAATTCGCCTCATTTCCGTGGTGGCCGCGCTCGCGGCCGGCGCGGTGCTCACGAGCTGCGGTGACGACGACGAGGGCGGTGGCGGCGGCCTGCCCGGGGCCGGCGGCGGACTGCCGGACTTCGAGATGAACGAGGAGCTGGAGCTGGACACCACCGGCGGCTTCGGCGACGGGGGCGCCGAGGGCGACGGCGCCCCCGACGCGGAGGGCCTTCCCGACCCGGGGGCCGGCGGGGGCGACCCCGCCTGGTTCGCCCGCTGGGAGGCCAACGGCGCCACGCTCTACACCACGGCCGACGGCGTTCTCTACGGCAACCCGGGAACGGGCGAGACCTGCCGGCAGAGCGTCGGGGTGCAGGGCGCGCTCGACTGGGAGCCGGTGTTCTTCATGTGCCAGGGCACGGCGGCGAGCGTGACGCTGCGGCTCAGCGGGGACACCATGGCCATCGAATGGGGCGACCGCACCGAGGAGTTGACCAGGGCGGAGAGCCTGGACGGCCAGACCGTGGATCTCGACTCCCTGGAGTCCACGATCCTCAACTGAGGCGGCGCCGGCCGTCTGGGCCGGCGGGAGAACCCCCGGACGTCGGCGGCGTCCGGGGGTTCCGGCCTGGCCCGACTACCGCGCGCGGCGCGGTGTGTGGCAGACTGCCGGCCAAGGTCACGAGTGACAGCGCCACAGGGCCCCGGCCCGCTGTCCGGCAACCCTCCGTCGCGGCGGGGTGCCCCGGGTGATGACCGGGCCGTGGACAGCAGGGTCCATGGCAAGTGCGGCCTCTCGGGAGTCACTCATGCGTCAGCGAATGCGCTAGGAGCCGTCGGCTCCTCCCTCTGGTTATCGGTTATCGGTCACGGCCGGCTCGTTCCGCCGTGGCGTCTCTCAACCCGTCGAGTTCCGCCGGAGACAGCGTCATGCCCACTCACACCGCGCCCCGCCCTGCCACCACTCCCTCCGTTCCGCCGCCCTCCCCCGCCTCCCCCGTTGATGATTCGCACGCCGTGCTCAGCGCGGCGGTCACCGCGCCGCTTCTCGGCGGTGGCGAGATCGGCTACGCGGCGCTGGACTACGCCGCCAGCGCCCCGGTGCTGCGCCGGGTCTGGGATGAGGTCGCCGCCTACGCGCCGTACTACGGCAGCGTGCACCGGGGCGCCGGTCATCTCTCCCGGCTGTCCACCGAGCTGTTCGAGCGCGCCCGGGCGACGGTCGCCGCGTTCCTCGACTGCCGCGCGGACGACCGGCTGGTCTTCACCCGTTCCACCACCGACTCGTTGAACCTGCTGGCGGCCGCGCTGCCCGCCGGCACGCGGGTGTTCGTCTTCGAGTCCGAGCACCACGCGGCGCTGCTGCCCTGGGCCCGGCACGGCCACCGGGTCGACTGTCTGCCGACGCCGCGCGACCCCCAACAGGCCGTGCGCGCGGTCGAGTCGGCGCTGGCGGCGGCCCCCGAGGGGCCGAGACTGCTGTGTGTCACCGGCGCGTCCAACGTGACCGGCGAGCTGTGGCCGGTGCGGGAACTGGCCGCCGTCGCGCACCGACACGGCGCCCGGATCGTGCTGGACGCGGCGCAGTTGGTGCCGCACCGGCCGGTGAGCGTCGCCGACTGGGACGTGGACTGGCTGGCGTTCTCCGGGCACAAGCTGTACGCGCCGTTCGGCGCCGGCGTGCTCGCCGGGCGGGCCGACTGGCTGGACGCCGCCGCGCCCTATCTCGCCGGCGGCGGCGCGACCCGCGTGGTCGCGGCCGACCCGGCCGAGGGCGTGCGGGTGACCTGGGCGGAGGACGAGGCGCGGCACGAGGCGGGTTCGCCGAACGTGATCGGCGCCTTCGCCATCGCCGCGGCCTGCCGGGCGCTCACCGAGGGCGCGGGCTACGGCGCGCTGGAGGCGCGGGAGCGGGAGCTGCTGTCGGCGCTGCGCGCCGGCCTGGCGGCGCTGCCGGCGGTGGCCGAACTGTCGCTGTTCGGGTCGGAGTCGGAGCGGGTGGCGGTGGTGTCGTTCACGGTGCGGGGCTGGGAGAGCGAGGCGTTGGCGCGGGCGCTGTCGGAGCGGTACGGGATCGGGGTGCGGTCCGGGATGTTCTGCGCCCAGCCGCTGGTGCGGCGCCTGTTGGGCGCGGACGGGCCGGCGGACGACTGCGGCGGGGCGCTCCAGGCGGTGCGGGTCAGCTTCGGTGCGGGCACCCCGCGCGAGCACATCGACCGGCTGCTGGCGGCGCTGGCCGAGCTGACGGCCTGACGGGCTGCCGGCCTGCCTGCGGCCCGCGCCCGCACCGATCCCCGAAGACCCGAAGACCCGAAAGAGGAACCCTAGTCGTCCTCGTGGTCGACGGTCAGCTCGTGGATGACGACCTCGCCGTAGTTGTCCTCGTCGCAGGGGCTGGAGTTGTCGCAGTTGGCCTGGGTGTAGGCGCCGGCCTTGAAGTAGTTGGTGTCGTCGTCGTGGTCGAGGGTGGTCTCCAACTCCCCGTTGTAGTAGACCTCGATCTCGCCGTCGCTCACCACATAGCTGATCTCGAAGACCGTGCCCAGCTGGTAGTCGTCGGTGATCAGGTGGTGGTGGGCGGTGTCGCCCTCGGTGATCCAGAGTTCGGTGCCCTCCAGGCGCACCACGGTCACGTCGTCGTCGCCGCCGTGGATCTGCGCGCCGACCACGTGCGGCTTGTCCTCGGGGAGGGCGGTGAACGCCTCCCGCACCGTCAAGGTGTGGGTGCCGGAGGTGGAGGACCACTCGATCTCGTCGTCGCCGCCCGGCTCCATCTCGCGCAGCTCGGCGCGCGGGTAGGAGGAGCCGCCGGTGGTCACGCCGTCGACGGGGGCGCGGAAGCGCACGGCGTCGCCCGAGTCGGTCTCGACGACCGTGAAGAACGCGTCATGTTCGTAGTCGTCCAGCTCCGGCTGGGTGACCTCTTCGGGGTCCTCGTCCTCGCCGGTGGGCAGGGTGATCTTCCAGTCGCTCAGGTCGAGCACGTCGGAGGGAAGTTGGGCGGCGCCGTCGGGCCGGTGCTTCCCGCCGTCCGGCTCCTCGGCGGCCCGCGCCGCGGTGCCCGCGACCAGCGGCACGGTCAGCGCCGCGACGGCGGCCAGGGCCAGCGGTGTGCGGCCGCGTCCCTCACGTGCGGGGCGGGTGGGGCGGGGCTGCCTCACGGGCGTTCCTCCTGGTCGGGCGGGTGCGCGCCCGGCCGGGCCGCGCGCCGCGATGGTAGGCGGGGCGCGCCGGGAGGGGTCCCGACGGCGGCAGGGAAGGCGTCATAGCGGGAGGAACCGGGCGTTTTTCCGGCGTCCGGCGGGCGTCTCCACGGTTGTGGTCGGCCGGTGAAGACGCCGGGTACGTGACCGGATGCGGTGCGCCACCGCGAGCGGCACAGTAGGTTCATGACGTGCTCCGTCGCGACGGTGCGGGGGCACGAGGGAGGAACACGAGGGGGAAGTCGTGGGTCCCGGAGACGAGTTGGCCGGTCGCTATGGCCTGGAGGAGGTCATGGGCACCGGCCGTGGCGGTGAGGTGTGGCTGGCCCACGACCGCCTGGTGGGCGAGCGGGTGGTGCTCAAGCCGGTGCCGGCCGGGAGCGACGGCGCGCCCCCGGTGCGACGGCTGGGCGAGCCGCGCGCGCTGGCGAAGTTCCGCGACCACCCGCACGTGGTGACGCTGCTGGACATCGTGACGGTGCCGGCCGGGGGCGGCGGTGAGGCCCACTGGTTCGTCATGGAGCATGTGCCGGGCGGCGGCCTGGACGGCCGGCCGCCGATGGCGCCCCGGGACGTGGCCCGGCTCGGCGCCCAACTCGCGGACGCACTCGACGCGTTACACGCCGCCGGCATCGTGCACTGCGACGTGAAACCGGCCAATGTCGGGCTGACCCGGCGGGGCGCGGCCAAGCTGCTGGACTTCGGGGCGGCGTACCGGTTCCGCGACACCCAGACGGTCACCGTCAACGGCCCGTTCAGCTTCACCCCGGACTACGCGGCGCCCGAGGTGGCGCGCGGGAACATTCCGCGCCCCGCCTCCGACGTGTTCAGCCTGGCCGCGACGCTGCACGCGCTGGTCACCGGCGCGCCGCCGCGCGGGGACGACGGGCCGGCGGCAGAGGACGACGACGCCACCGACGCCGACACCACCGACGCCGACACCACCGAGGGCGGCGAGGCGCTGCGCCGGTGGCGGGCCGAGCAGGGCGTGGTCCGGGTGGACGCGGAGGCGACGGGCCCGCTGGCGCCGGTGCTGACGGCGATGCTGCGGCGGGACCCGCGCCGGCGGCCCGACGCGGCCGAGGCGGGGCGGCTGCTGGCGGCGGTCGCCGGTCCCGGCGGCGGCGCGGTCGGCGGGGAGCCGGACGGCGACACCGAGCCCGGTCCCGAGCGCGCCACCCAACGCCCGTGGCGGCGGCGGGCGTTACTGGCCGGGGCACTCGGGGTGGCCGCGCTGGTGCTGGCGCTGCTGCTGGTGCCCGGCGGGGACGGCGGCGAGGGCGGCGACGACCGGGCGGGCGGCGGCCCGGAGCACTCGACGGACGACGGGCCCGGCTCGATCGGCGACCCGCGCACCGCCGACCTGTGCGAGCTGGCCGACGCGGCGGCGCTGAGCCGGTTCGGGAGCGTGCGGCTGGACGCGGACTTCGGGAACTTCGACCAGTGCGACGTGCTGATCACCCCGAAGGAGGAGGACCGGCTGGCGCCCGACTCCCGCATCGACGTCTCGCTCGCGCTGCGCCCGGGCGCGCCGCCCGAGGCGGGCGAGTTCTCCCGCGCCATCGGCGAGGTGGGGGTGCTGGAGGGGGAGCCGGAGGACGACGAGTGCGCGTTGACGCTGGTGCCACCGGCCGCCGAGGCGGAGGAACTGGTCGTGGGGCTGCGGGTCACCGAGGAGGACGGCCCGGTCGCCGGCGGCCAGGGGACGCTCTGCCTGCTGGCCGAGGCGGTCGCCGCCGGCGCGGCCGATGTGCTCAACGAGGGGCGGGTGCCGCGCCTGGCCACCCCGCACGCGGCGAACTCGCTGGTCTGGACGAGCGCCTGCGCGCTGCTGGACGCCGAGGCCCTGGCCGGGCTGCCGGGGCTGGCCGAGGACGAGCCCGAGGTCGGCGTGCGGGAGTGGTCCTGCGAGTGGGCGAACGAGGAGAAGACCCTGGGCGCCGAGGTGGCCTTCCACCGGGACCAGCCCAGGACGGACCCGGCGGGCGAGCCGTTCCGGCCGCACGGCTTCGACACGGTCATCGAGGAGGAGGGCAACGGCGAGGGGACGTGCACGGCGTTCGTCGAGTACCGCACCTATGGCGGGCGGGACGCTGACACCTATGCGGAGATGGTCCGCGTCCATGTGCGCGCCGAGCCGGCCGCCGGCCGGGACATGGACCAACTGTGCGCGGCGGTCCGGGGGTTGGCCGAGGCGGCCGCCGCCGAGCTGCCGGCGGCCTGACCTGGGGGACGGTGGCCTGACCTTCGGGACGGAGCGGCCGGGAGGGGTCACGGCCGGCGTCGGGAGACTGGTCCCCTCCCCCGCGCCCACCACCGACGAGTTCGGCCGACGAAGCGAAAGGAGCGCGGCGATGAGCCTCGACCCTCCGGAGAGCCTGGCCCGCCTGGCCGCCGAGCGGAAGCCCGCCCCGCCCGGCACGCTGCACGCCCGCACGGTCTCCGGCAGCGTGCGGGCCGATCCCCGCTCGGTGCGGACCGTCCGCTTCGGGCGGGCCGGCACGCCGGAGAACGAGCTGAAGGTCGGCGGCGACGACACCGGCGTCAGCCGCCGCCACGGCGAGGTGACGTTCCACGACCACGGCTGGTGGCTGCGGAACACCGGGCAGCGACTGCTGCGGCTGCCGCGAGGCAAGCTGGTGCACAGCTCCACCGACCCCGTTCCGCTGGCGCCCGGGTACACGCCGGTGTTCGTGCGGGGCTTCGGCTACCGGGAGCACCTGGTGGAGCTGTATGTCGCCGACCACGACGACGCCGGGCCCGGCGCGCGGGAGTCCGCCGACACCATCCCGCCCCAGCGGTGGCCGCTGGACGAGGCGGAGCGGCTGGCGCTGATCGTGCTGGGCCAGGAGTACCTGCGCTACGACCTGGAGCCCAGGCCCCTGGTGTACCGCAGGGCGGTGGCCCAACTCGCCGCGCTCCAGCCGCAGTACGGCTGGACCAAGCGGCGGGTCGAGGAGCGGGTGGGCGCGGTGCGCAGGCGGCTGCACCGCAGCGGGCGGGTGGCGGCCAAGCTGCTGCGGGAGGCGGACGACGACGCCAGCGACGCGACGCTGATGCACAACCTGCTGCGGGAGCTGGTGGACTCCACGACGCTGGTGCCGCCGGACCTCACCGAGCTGGAGCTGGCGCTGGACGCCCTGGACGACGAGTTCTGAGCGAGCCGGGCGGCGCCCAGCGGTCCCCCGGGTCAGCGGGCGGCGACCACCGCCTTGTCGCGCATCAGGAACGTGCCCGGGTAGCCCTCGTGGGGCAGCTCGGGGCCGCCGTGGCTGGTCGGGGCGCCCAGGTGGACGTTGCCGACGGTGGGCTCGTGGAGCAGCGCCTCGACCAGCGCGTCGTCCTCGGTGTGGGCGGTGACGACCAGCGAGCCGCGCAGCGGGGCGATGCCGTCCGCCGGCGCCCAGGGCGCCACCGTGACGCAGGGGAAGGGGAGTTCGCCGCCGACCAGCGGGTGGTGGGCGTCGGCGACGGTGAGCACGGCCGGGCCCAGCACCACCCCGCCCTCGGGGTGCGGGGTGGCGATCCGGTCGAGGGGGATCTCGAAGTGGGCGCCGGCGCGCCGCAGTTGGCCCAGCAGCGCCTCGGCGGTCGCCTCGGCCACCCGGGGCCCGAGGTGGCGGTCGGTGGTCTGGCGCCCGGCGGCCGCCTCGGTGAGGGCGGCGGCCAACTCGGCGGCCAGCGCGGCGTGGTCGCCCTCGACGAGCACCGCCGAGGTGTTGACGCAGGCCGCGCCGGAGAGCGCGGTGACGGCCTCGGCGATGGAGGCGACGGTGCGGGGCGTGTGGTGGCCGCGCGTCACCAGCGTCTTGGCCCGGCCCGGCCCGCCGACCCTGATCGTCGGCTCGGCGCCATAGCGCGCCAGGACGTCGTCGCCGCCCCAGACCAGGCCGAGGTCGGCGCGGCGCAGCAGGGTCTCGGCGCCGGCGTGGCCGGTCGGGAGACACACGGCGTCGGTGGGTTGGAAGCCGGCGGCGCGCAGCGCGGCGACGACGCGGTGCGCGGTGAACGGCTCGCGGCGCGAGGGGCGCACCGCGACCCGGTAGCCGAGGGCCAGGGCCTGGAGCCAACCGTTCTGGATGGTGGGCGTGTTGCCGGAGAGCACGGCGGCCAGGGTCTCGCCGCGCCGCGTCCACACGCCGCTGCCCGGACCGGCGGCGGCCTGCCGCCAGGAGCCGAGCGAGCCGACGGGGCGGGCGCGGTCGGCGCGGGCCGGCGCGGCGGCGACGGCGGTGGCGACGGCGCGGCTCAACTCCTCGGTGAGCGGCGCGTTGTGGCCGCTGACCCGGCGCACCAGCGCCAGGTGGTCCCGGAAGGTGAGCCCGCCGAGGGTGTCGTCGAGGAAGCGGTCGGCGGCCTCGGCGAGGCGGGCGGCCCGCTCGGGCGCGGGCAGCGGGGCGGCGCGCCGCTGGGCGGCCAGGGCCTGCCCGAGCAGCAGGTCGGGGGCGAGGGAGAGGCTGGCCAGGGGCGCGCCGTCCACGCCGTGCACGGTCTGGTGCGCGCGGGTGGTGTGGGTGCCCCGGTGGGTGAGCAGCGGCAGTTCGAGGAGGGTGGCGGTCTCCGGTTCGGCGATGGTCATCAGTAGACCCCCTGGATGACGGGCTCGCCGTCGAACGCGGCGAGCGGCCGCGGGGCGTTGAGGGCGTCGCCGACGCCGCCCTCGGGCGCGGGGACCCGGATCGCGGAGTCGCGTTCCAGGTTGTTGGGGATGAACAGGCCGCTGCTGACGTGCGTCATGCGGACCTGGCCGCGCTGCCCGTAGGGCACCGGCTGGTGAGTGTCGGGGTCGACGACGGCGAAGACGACGAACGGCGGGTAGCCGTCGTAGAGGGCGGCGGGCGGCGGCGCGGTGGGGGTGCGCAGCCGGGCGGTGGTCAGCACCATGGTGCTGCCGTAGACGTTCTGGATCACGGTGTCGGGCAGGGTGCCGGCGATGAGGTCGTAGGTGTCGTCGTCGAGGTGGGCGCCGGCGAGCGCGAGGTAGCGGAGCGAGGCGCGCAGCCGGTCCACCAGGACGTCGTGCAGCAGGAGTTCGGTGAGGATCGGCGGGGTGGTGGTCAGGGCCGCGATCCGCTGGGTGCGGATGACGTGGCCGAGCTGGTCGACCAGGTGGGTCAGATAGGCGTCGGGCCGGCGGCCGGCGGCTATCTCCTTCTTCACCCAGCGCGGGTCGAGGTCCACGGTGTGCAGGACCGAGCCGAGCGCCCTGGCCTGGAGGCGGCTGGTGTGGCCGTAGGCGTGCGGGCCGGAGGGCATGGCGACCAGCCAGGGCTCGCCCTCGGGGAAGCCGGCGGCGCGCAGCTCCGCCGTCTTCCACTCCAGGGCGCGGCGCACCCAACGGTCGGTGTAGGGCAGGCGCTTGGGCGAGCCGGTGGTACCGCCGGTCTCGAAGACGGCGGGCACCGGCTCGTCGGCGAGCCCGGCCGGGATCAGGTCCTCGACGGGCCGGTCCCGCAGCTGTGCGGCGATGTCGGGGAAGCAGCCCAGGTCGGCGTAGCCGGTGATGTCGCGGACGGGGTCGAAGTCGAGCTGCCGGGCCAGGTCGAGCCACAGCCGGGAGCCGGTCTCGGGCGAGAAGTGCCAGCGCAGGGCGGCCTGGAGGTACTCCTCGGGGTCGGGGTGTGCGGTGTCCTCAAGGGCGAGAAGGGGATGCTGCGCCATGGGTTCTCTCCTGTCTGCGGGGGGCGCCCGGGCGTCGCGGGGCCGGGGGTCAGGCGTGCCAGTGGCCGAGGACGGTGGCGGTCTGCTCCGGGTTGAGCCGGGGGTCGAGCAGGGTGCGGTAGCGGGCCGGGTCGTGGGGCTCGACGCCGCGCTCGGCGCACTCGTGGACGTCGTCGCCGGTGGCCTCCAGATGGAGGCCGGCGGGCCGGCGGCCTGCCTCGGCGACGATCCGTTGGAACGCGGTCAACTCGGCGGCGATGTGCTCGACATGGCGGGTCTTGAAGCCGTGGACGCCCTTGACGGTGTTGCCGTGCATCGGGTCGCTGACCCAGTGGACGTGCTCGACGCGGCGGTGGACGGCGCGCACCAGCGGGCCGAGCCGGTCGATCTCGCGGTGGCCCATCCGGGCGATGAACGTCAGCCGGCCCGGCTCGTCCTCGGGGTTGAGGGCGGCGGCGAGCGCGGCGGCCTCCTCGGGCGCGGTGTCGGGGCCGATCTTGACGCTGACCGGGTTGTGCAGCACGGCGGCCAACGCGATGTGGGCGCCGTCGCGTTGCCGGGTGCGGGCGCCGACCCAGGGCCAGTGGGTGGTGGCCAGCAGGTGCCGGCCGCCCGGTTCGCCGGCGCGCAGGAAGCGCAGCTCGTAGTCGAGGAGCAGCATCTCGTGGCTGGTCCAGATCGGGTCGCGGCGGGCGGTCGCCCGGTGGTGCTCGGCGAGGGTGGCGTGGGCGGCGCGGGCGGCGGCGTGCGCCCGGGCGAGGCGGGCGGGCGAGGGGCGGCGGGCCTCGGGGGTCGGCTGGGGCGCGTTGACGATGGGGCCCCGGTAGGCGGGCAGCCGCCGCCCGTCGACCACCTCGAACTCGGCGGAGCGCGGCTTGGCGTACTGGCCGGCGAGCCGGCCGACGGCGACGATGTCGCGGCCGGTGCGGGTCCGCAGGTGGGAGCGGACCTGGGTGAGGAACGCGACCTTGGCGCGGGTGGCGGCCGGCACGTCGGTGTCGATGTCCTCGACGCAGTCGCCGAGTTGGAGGACGAGGCCGCCGGCGGCGTCGAGCCGGGCCAGCTCGTGGCGGAGTTCGTCGACGTCCTCGCGGGTCACCGCGTCACCGGGCGGCAGCGAGCGGAGCGTGGCGTGGAGCGCGGACCGGTCGGGCCAGTCGGGCTGTTGGCGGGCTGGCAGGGCGCGCAGCCGCGCGATGTCGGCGTCGACGCGCGACGGGGGCGGGGCGGTGGGCAGCGTGCTCGTTCCGGGGTGGCGGGTCGTCATGGCGGTCAACCTTCGCGTCCGTTGCGGGGGCCGTGCACCGGGGAGCCCGGGCCGTTCGGGGAGTCCGGGCCGTTCGGGGAGTCCGGCGCCTCCGGTGCGGCCGGGCCGCGGGAAGCGGTCCAGACGCACCCGTGGCCGCAGGCGTCCTCGGTCAGTTGGTGGCGGGCGTTCAGTCCCTTGATGGTCACCATGGCGGTGGTCGCCGGCACGCAGTACTCGCAGGGCGCGCGCAGGGTGATGGGGACGCCGCGCCGGCGGGCGCGTTCGCGGTACTCCCAGATGGCGCAGCGGCGGATGCGGAGCGTGGCGTGTTCGGGGTCGTGGGCGAGCCACTCGGTGTCGGAGTCGTAGAGGTCGGCCTGGGCGGCGAGGCGGTCCAGGGGCACCCTGGCGTCGTGTTTCGGGGCGGGGTCGACGGCCGCGTAGATGATCCCGTTGGACCTGGCCCAGGCGGCCAGCTCCGGGTGGCCGAAGTGGTGGACGACGAACCGTTCCATCAGGGCCTGGCCCCGGAAGAACGCCGCCTTCCACTCCTGTTCGTCGTTGTTGTCGGGGAGTGACTCGAAGATCGCCTGTTTGACTTCGAGGAGCGCCCGCATGTGGGCGCCGGCGCGGGTCTCGACGACGAAGCGGGTCAGTCCGGCCTCGCCCTCGAAGAGGCGCCGCCGCCATAACGCGCTGCGGGCGGCGGCCGCGTCGGCGTCGGCGGACTCGTCGGCGGACTTGTCGGCGGACTTGGCGGTGGGCTTGTCGGCCGGTGGGTGGACGGCGGGCTCGGGGGGCGCGGCGTGCGGGCTCTCGGTCATGGGTGGTCACCTGTTCTGCTGGGGGTGCGGCGGGGGTGCGGGTGCCGGCGGCGGGGCGTCTCGCCGCGCAGCAGGGGGACGACGCGGGAACAGAGCGCGTCGAAGTCGTTGCCGAGGATGAACTGGAAGCCGTCCACGCCGTCCTCGTCGAACCAGCGGCGCAGCTCGGCACCGAGCTGCTCGGGTGTGCCGACGAACCGGGCGTGCTCGCCGAGCAGCGACGCCTCGGCGGCGAAGTGGCCGACGGTCAGGCCGGGTTGGCGGGCGAGGTCCCACAGCGGCAGGTAGGGGGAGCCGAGGGTGGCGAGGACCTCGTCCGGCGTCTCGGGCAGCAGGTCGGCGGGGAGCGGGTCGGCCGGGCCGGCTTCGCCGAGCGGCAGCCGGGGGAAGCGGGCGCGCAGCGCGTCCAGCGCGGGCCGGCCGCTGCCGGCGTGGGCGCGCCGCCGCTGGGCGTCGAGGAGGCCGGCGGTCTCCTCGGGGCTGGCGGTGATCCGGAGGAACGCGCCGGGCAGCAGCGTCACGGCGCCGGCCGGGCGGCCGGCGGCACGGGTCTCGGCACGCAGGATGGCGCGCAGCGCGCGGGCTGCGCCGAGGGTGGGCGTGCCGGCGAAGACGCCGTCGCCGGTGCGGGCGGCCAGCCGGAGCCCGGCCAGCGAGGAGGTCGCCTGGAGGACGAAGGGGAACGCGGCGGAGTAGGGGGCCATGTCGAGCGGCCCGGTCTGCTCGTAGAACGTGCCGTGGTGGACGACGTCCCGGATCAGCTCCTCGCGCACGAAGTGGTCCCGGGCCGGGTCGGGCCGGTTGGCCTCGGGCGGCCAGCTCGCCCACAGCCGGCGCAGCACGTCGAGGAACTCCTCGGTCTGAGCGTGGCGTTGCTCGGGTGGGGTGGCGCGGGTGATGCCGATGGCGGTGCCGGAGCGGAAGGAGGACACCACGTTGACCCAGGCGCGGCCCCGGGAGATCCGGTCCAGGCTGGCGAGGGAGCGGGCGGCGGAGAACGGGTGGGTGTGGAGGGTGG
Organism: Streptomyces sp. 3MP-14; assembly: GCF_006334905.2. Classification (NCBI taxonomy): domain Bacteria; kingdom Bacillati; phylum Actinomycetota; class Actinomycetes; order Kitasatosporales; family Streptomycetaceae; genus Streptomyces; species Streptomyces sp. 3MP-14. Next base: position 342,415 of record NZ_VDLZ02000002.1, on the reverse strand, counting down.
AGACGGTGGGCAGGACGGCGATCCTGCGGGTGGCGGAGGCGATGAGCGCGGCGGCCTGGAACGGTTCGAAGACGGTCAGCGGCGGGCCTGTGCGCAGCGCGGCGCGGTTGACGCCGGAGAAGTCGGCCTGGAAGAAGGCGTCGAAGCCGGCCTCCTCGGCGCGGCGGGCCTCGCGCACGAAGGTGTCGACGAGGAACGGTGAGTCGGCGCGGCCGGCCTCGGTGCGCCAGTCCCGACTGGTCGGCAGGTACTGGGCGTTGAGCAGCAGGGTGGGAGTGGTCGCGGGGCTGGTCATGCGGGTCCTCGGCTCGGTGCGGCTCGGTCTGGCTCGGTCTGGCTCGGTCTGGCTCGGTCTGGCTCGGTCTGGCTCGGTCTGGCTCGGTCTGGCTCGATCGGCGGGTGGCAGGTGGCGGCGGCGCGCGGTGCCGGTCGTCAGTCCTCCTTGGTGACGCGGTGCAGGATCGGCTCCCAGGCGTTGACGGGGAAGGTGAGGTCACGCACGGCGTCGCGGGCCAGCAGCACCTGGGCGGAGTCGAAGAGCGGGATGCCGTAGCCCTCCTCGACGAGGAGGGTCACCGCCTCGTCGACGAGCTGGCGGCGGCGCTCCGGGTCGACGGTGGTGGCCTGCTCGGCGAGCAGCGCGTCGACCTCGGGGCGGGGCGCCTGCCCGGTCCACTGGGCGAGTTCGGTGTGGTAGAACGCGGCGATGCCGTCGGCGTCGCCCCGGCTGGCGCCCTGGTAGACGGCGAGCTGCCAGTCGCCCGAGGTGCGCAGGTCGGCCTGTTCGGCGTCGGAGACCTGGCGGAGTTCGAGGGCGATGCCGATCTCGGCGAGCCCGCTGGCCAGGTACTCCCAGCCGGCGGCCGAGGTGCCGATGTCGGAGCCGACGAAGGTCAGGGTGAGTTCGAGGCGCTGCCCGTCGCGGGCGCGCACCCCGTCCTCGCCGGCGCGCCAGCCGGCCTCCGCCAGGAGGGAGCGGCTGAGGTCGGGGGCGTACGCCAGCGCCTCGCTCCGGTCGGTGTAGTAGCGGTGGCCTCGGGAGACCACGTCGGTGGCGGGCTCGACGCCCTCGCCGTAGAACGTGTCGACGAACTCCTCGCGGTCGATGCCGTGTTGGAGGGCGCGGCGGACGGCCGAGTCGGCGAGGACGGGGTCGGCGGTGTTGACGACGAGGGTGTTGACGACCGAGCGGTCGGGGGCGAGCACGGTCTGGACGCCGTCCTGGCCCTCGGCCTGGGCGAGGCCCGCGTCGGTGACGGAGTAGGCGACGTCGTACTCGCCGGAGACGACGCCGGCGGCCCGGACGCTCTCCTCGGGCACGATCTGGACGGTGACCCGTTCCAGGGCGGCCTCGCCCTCGCGGCCCCAGGCGGCGGGCGCCCAGGCGTATCCGTCGCGGCGGACGTACGTGACGCGTTCGTCCTGGACGGCCTCCTCCAGCACGAAGGGTCCGGTGCCTACGGTGCCCTCGGCGCAGCGCTGCTCGGGGGTGCGGGCCAGGGACTCGGGGGCGACGATGCCGAACTGGCCCTCGGTGTTGGCCTGGAGGAAGCCGGCGTTGGGCTCGTCGAAGGCGACACGGACGGTGCGTTCGTCCACGGCCTCGGCGTGGTGGTAGCCGCGCAGATAGGCCTCGACGGTCGGCGAGACGCCCTGTTCGGCCAGCGACCACAGGGTCTCGAAGTTGTCGGCGACGACCTCGGCGGTCAGCTCCTCGCCGTTGCTGAACGTCACGCCCTCGCGGAGGGTGAACGTGTAGGCGCGGCCGTCCTCCAGGGTCTCCCAGGACTCGGCCAGGTAGGGCTCGATGGCGCCGGTCTCGGGGTTCTCGCTGAGCAGGGTGTCCAGCACCTGCCGGCCGAAGAGGGCGAACGGGTTAAACTGGGCGTAGTCGAAGCAGGTCGGGTACCAGCCGTAGGCGATCCGCAGGTGGGTCGGGTCGCCGGCGTCCGTGGAGGAGGCGGAGCCGCCGCAGCCGGCCAGCAGGAGTGTGGCGGCGGTGGCGAGGGCGAGCGGGACCTGGCGGGTGGTGCGGGTCATGGCGTGGTCGTCCTGTTCTGCCGCTCGGTGGCGGGCTGTTCGGTGGCGGGCTGTTCGGTAGCAAGGGGTTCGGTAGCGAGGGGTTCGGGCAGGGTGGGCACGGCGTCCAGCAGGGCGCGGGTGTGGGGGCTGGTGGGCGCGGTGAACACGTCCTCGGTGGGGCCGCGTTCGACGATCCGGCCCCGGTGGATCACCAGCACCTCGTCGGCGACGGCGCGCACCACGCCGAGGTCGTGCGAGACCAGCAGGTAGGCGACGTCGAGCCGGTCCTGGAGTTCGGCCAGGAGCTTCAGCAGGGCGAACCGCACGGCCTGGTCGAGGGCGGAGACGGGCTCGTCGAGCACCAGCACGTCCGGCTGGAGGGCCAACGCCCGGGCGATGGCGATGCGTTGGAGCTGGCCGCCGGAGAGCTGGGGCGGGCGGCTGGCAGCGGTCTCGGCGGGGAGTTCGACCTGGGCGAGCAGTTCGCTGACGTGCGCGGCGCGGGTGGCCGGGGTGCCGACGCGGTGGGCGTGCAGCGGCTCGGCGACGATCTGGCCGACGGTCAGCGCGGGGTTCAGGCTGCGCGCCGGGTTCTGGTAGACGAGTTGAACCCGGCGGGCCGCCGCGCGCCGGCCGCCCCGGCCGGGGGCCGGGGTGACCGTGCCGGCGTCGGGCCGGTCCAGGCCGGTGAGCAGGCGCAGCAGCGTGGACTTGCCGGCGCCGGACTCGCCGACGACGGCGACGGTGCGCCCCCGGTGCAGGGCGAGGTCGACGTCCCGCACGGCCGGCACCCGGGGCGCGCCGCGCCCGCCGCCGAAGGACTTCGACAGGCCGCGCGCCGCCAGCACCGGCGGCTCGTCGGCGCCCTGCGGGCGCGGGCGGCGCGGCGGCAGCCGGCTGGGCAGGGCCGCCAACAGCTCGCGGGTGTAGGGGTGTCGGGGGCGGGCGAGGACGTCGCGGGTGGGCCCGGTCTCGACGGCGCGGCCGTGCCGCATCACCAGCAGCCGCTCGGCGCGCTCGGCCGCCACGGCGATGTCGTGGGTGACGAGCAGCACGGCCAGGCCGCGTTCGGCCCGCACCCGGTCGACCAGGTCGAGCACCCGGCGCTGGACGGTGGCGTCCAGGTTGGAGGTCGGCTCGTCGGCGAGCAGCAGGCGCGGCTCGCCGACCAGGGCGAGCGCGATCAGCACGCGTTGGCGCTGCCCGCCGGACAGCTGGTGCGGGTACTGCCGCAGCCGCGCCTCGGGCCGGTCCACGCCGACGTCGGCGAGGGCGGCGACGGCGCGGGCGCGGCTGTCGGCCCGGTCGGTCAGGCCGAGGAGGTGGCGGTGCAGTTCGGCGAAGTGGCGTTCGATCCGCACCAGCGGGTCCAGGGCGCGCACCGGGTCCTGCGGGATGAGGCCGACGGAACGGCCGCGCAGCGCCCGGGGGTCGGCGACCTCGCGCGGCTCCCGGCCGTCCTCGGCGCGGACGGCGAGCCGGCGGAACGAGACCTGGGCGGTGCGCGGGGTGAGGCCCAACAGGGCGTGCAGCGTGGTGGACTTGCCGGAGCCGGACTCGCCGACGACGGCGAGGGTCCGGCCGGGCTCGACGGTCAGGGACAGGTCGTCGACGGCGAGGAGTTGGCCGGCGTTCCGGCCGTTCCGGCCCGGGCGCGGGTAGCGGACGGTGAGCCCTTCGAGGGCGAGCGCGGGGGCGCCGCTCGCCTGATGGCGGTCGGTCACGGCGTCAGCCCCTCGTGGCCGGCGCCGACGGAGCGGCCCAGGCGGTGCAGGGCGAGCACCGCGCAGGCGAGGACGGCGCCGGGCAGCGTCGTCAGCCACCAGGCCGTGGCGAAGTAGTCGCGCCCGCCGGCGATCAGGGTGCCCCACTCGGGGTCGGGCGGCTGGGTGCCGTAGCCGAGGAAGCTGAGGGCGGAGACGGACAGCACCATGGTGGCCAGCTCCAGCGCGGCGAGCGCGCTGATCGGGCCGCGCGCGTGCGGCAGCACATGGCGCAGCAGCACGCGGTGGCGCGCGACGCCGAACCCGGCGGCCGCCTCGACGAACGGCTGGGAGCTGACGCGCAGCACCTCGGCGCGGGTGACGCGGGCCAGCGCGGGCACGGAGGCGATGCCGACGGCGACGGCGAGGTTGCCTGGCCCGGTGCCGAGGCCGGAGACGATGAGCAGCGAGATCAGCAGCGAGGGCAGGGCCAGCAGCACGTCCACGCCGGCCATCAGCACCCGGTCGACGAGGCCGCCGAGGTAGCCGGCGGCCAGCCCGATCAGCAGGCCGAGGCCGAAGGCGAAGGCCAGCGCGAGCAGCGCGGTGGCGAGCGTGGCGCGGGTGCCGTGGACCACGCGGCTGAGCAGGTCGCGGCCGAGTTCGTCGGTGCCGAAGGGGTGCGTCGCGGTGGGCCCGGTCAGCCGCTCGGTGACGTTCTGGGCGAACGGGTCGTGGGGTGCGAGGAGTTCGGGCAGCAGCGCGGCCAGGCCGACGGCGGCGAGGACGAGCAGCGCCGGCCAGGGGGCGGCGGCGCGGCGGCGGGTGGCGGCGCGTGCGGGCGCGGGCGCTGTCATGCGGGCGCTCCCCCGTTCTCGCGGCGCAGCCTCGGGTCGAGCAGCGGGTAGAGCAGGTCGACGGCGAGGTTGACGGTGGCGAAGACCAGCGCGGCCAGCACGGTGATGGCGAGGATCACGGGCGCGTCCTGGGTCTCGACGGAGGAGGCGAGCAGCCGCCCGAGACCGGCCCTGGCGAAGACGGTCTCGGTGATCACGGTGCCGACCAGCACCCCGCCGACGGTCAGGCCGGCGAGGGTGACGAACGGCAGCAGCGCGTTGCGCGCCACATGGGCGAGGTAGACGCGCCGCCAGGGCAGCCCACGGGCCGTCAGCAGCTCGACGAACGGGGCCTGCCGCATGTCGTCGAGGGAGCGGACCAGCACGGCGGTCAGCGCGGCGGAGACCGGGAGCGCCAGGGCGACGGCGGGCAGCACCAGCCCGGCCAGGCCCTCGCCGCCGGAGGAGGGCACCCAGCCCAGGGTGAAGGAGAACAGCCGCAACAGCAGCAGCCCGAGCCAGAACGCGGGGATGGCGGCGATCAGCGCCGGCAGCCGTGTCAGCAGGCGGTGCGCGAGTCCTTCGCTCCGCCACGAGGTGGCCAGGGCCAGCGCGACGGAGAACGGCACGGCGAGGACGAGCGCGGCGGCGGCCAGGCTGAGCGTGGCCGGGGCGACGGCGGCCAGCACCTCGGGCACGGGTCGGCCGGACTGGAAGGAGGTGCCCAGGTCGCCGGTGAGCAGCCGGCCCAGGGTGGTGAGGTAGCGCAGGAGCAGCGGGTCGTCGAGGCCGTGGGCCTCGCGCAGCGCGGCGATCCGCTCGGGGCCGCTGCCGCCGGCGCCGGCGGAGCGGCGTTCCAGCATCAGCGCCACCGGGTCGCTGGGCAGCGCGTAGAGCAGGAAGAACGCCAGGGTGTAGGCCGAGAGCAGCACGGTGGCGAACGTGCCGGCCCGGCGCGCCGCGTGGCCGGCGCGGCGCGGCGGAGCGGCGGGTGTGACGGTCGGGTCGAGGATGTCCGCCATGCGTCTACAGCCCCCGCCAGGCGTCGGTGAGGGCGGAGCGCAGGACCTGTTCGACGAAGGCGAACTCGGCGGGGCCGACGACGGTGGGCGGCGCGAGGAGGATCGCGGGGTCGCCCCGTTCGTCGATGCGGGCGTGGAGCCCGGCGGCGCGCAGCGCGGGGGCCAGCGACTCGTCGATGAGGCGGCGGCGTTCGGGCCCGGTGAAGGGTTCGCGGGTGTGCTGGTCCTTGACCAGCACCACGCCCCAGAAGTAGCCGGCGCCGCGCACGTCGCCGACGATCGGCAGGTCCTTCAGGCCGGCCAGGGTGGCGGCGAACGCGTCCTCGTGCTCGCGGACCCGCTCGTTGAGCTTCTCCCGTTCGAAGACGGCGAGGTTCGCCAGGGCGACGGCGGCGGCGACGGGGTGGCCGGCGAACGTCAGGCCGTGGGCGAAGGTGTGCTCGGGGCGGGTGAACGGCTCGAAGAGGCGGTCGCTGACGACGGTGACGCCGGCCGGGACATAGCCGGCGGTCAGGCCCTTGCCGCCGGTGATGATGTCGGGGACGACGCCGTAGCGGTTGATGGCGAAGGTGTCGCCGACCCGGCCGAAGGAGGTGATGACCTCGTCGGCGACGAGCAGCACCCCGTAGCGGTCGGCGATCTCGCGGACCCGTTGGAGGTAGCCGGCGGGCGGCGGGATCGCGGCGCCGGAGTTCTGCACGGGCTCCAGGAAGATCGCGGCGACGGTGTCGGGCCCCTCGGCCTCGATGGCCTCGGCGATCCGGTCGGCGGCCCACCGGCCGAACGCCGCCTCGTCGTCGCGCAGATGCGCGGGCGCGCGGTAGCGGTCGGTGGTCGGCACACGGTGGCCGCTGGGCACCAGCGGCTCGAACGGGGCGCGCAGCTGCGGGAGTCCGGTGATGGAGAGCGCGCCCTGGGTGGTGCCGTGGTAGGAGATGGCGCGGCTGATCACCTTGTGGCGGGTGGGCTGGCCGGTGGCGCGGAAGTACTGCTTGGCGAGCTTCCAGGCGGTCTCGACGCTCTCGCTGCCGCTGTTGGTGAAGAACACCCGGTTGAGGTCGCCGGGCGCGCGGTCGGCGAGGGCCTCGGCCAACTCGGCGGCGCGCGGGTGGACATGGCCCCAGATCGGGAAGTAGTCCAGCTCGCGGATCTGCCGGGCGGCGGCCTCGGCCAGTTCGGGCCTGCCGTGGCCGACGTTGACGGCGAAGAGTCCGGAGAGCCCGTCGAGGTAGCGCCGGCCCCGGTCGTCCCAGACGTAGGCGCCCTCGGCGCGGGTGATGACGGGGACCTCGCCGCCGGCGGCGAGCCGGGCGTGGTTGGTCAGGTGCAGCCAGAGGTGGTCGCGGGTCTGTCGGAGGGTGTCGCTGCTGGTCATGGGTGGGCTCCCGGGTCATGCGGAGGAACGGGGCGGGCGCGGGGGCGCGCGGCGGGCGTGAGGGCGCGCGGCGGGCGCGGCTCAGAGGGCCAGGCGCGGGGTGTACTGGCGCAGCCAGGAGGCGAAGTTGAGGATGACCTCGCCCTCGAAGTTGCTGACCAGGCCGTGCGACCGGGCCGCCTCGCCGATGTGGCGCGGGTCGAGCGCGGGCGCGGCGAAGATGGCGTCCAGCCCCTCGGGCGGGTCGTGCAGCACGCGCGTGAGGTGGTCGGTCAGCCGGCGCGAGTAGTCCGGGTCGGGCGAGGTGGGGTAGGGCGACTTGCGCCGTTCGCGGACGCTCTCGGGGAGCAGCCCGACGGCGGCGTCGCGCAGCACGCCCTTCTCCCGGCCGCCGGCGTGGTGGACGGCGCGCGGCAGGGTGACGAGGAGTTCGACGACGCGGTGGTCGGTGAACGGGACGCGCACCTCCAGGCCGCTGGCCATGCTGAGCCGGTCGTTGCGGTCCAGCAGCATCGTCAGGAAGTGGGTGAGCGCGAGATAGACAATCTCCCGGTGGCGTCGCTCGCGCGGCGCCAGCGCGGGGTCGAGGTCGAGGCCGCCGAGCGCGGTGGCGTACGCGTCGGCGAGGTACTCCTCCAGCCGCAGCCGCTCGACGAGTTCGGGGTCGAGGGTGCCCAGGACCCGCTGGTGGAGATAGCCGTGGGCGGGGCTGTCGGCCATCCACGGGAAGGTGTCGGCGGCGACGGCCCGTGGCTCGGAGAACCACAGGTAGCCGCCCAGTATCTCGTCGGCGGCCTCGCCGGAGAGCGCGACGGTGGCGTGCCGGCGGATCTCGCGGCACAGCAGGAGCAGGCTGGTGTCGAGGTCGCCGAAGCCGTTGGGCAGGTCGCGGGCGCGCACGGTGGCGTCGCGCTCGGCTGAGTCGGACAGCAGGTGGCTGTCGAGCACGATGTTGGCGTGCCGGGTGCCGATGAACGCGGCGGCCTCGCGGGCGTGGTGGCGGTCCTGCGCGGAGCGGGAGTCGGCGGACCCTGCGGCGTCGGTGAAGTCGACGGAGAACGAGCCGAGGCCGGCGCGTTCCGGCAGGCCGGCGGCGATGGCGGTGACGACGGACGAGTCCAGGCCGCCGGAGAGCAGGGTGCACAGCGGAACGTCGGCGATGGTCTGCCGGGTGACGGTGTCGTGCAGCAGCGAGCGGAGGCGTTCGGCGGCCTCGTCCGGGTCCTCGGTCGCGGCGGGCGCGGCGACCAGTTCGGCGAGGTCCCAGTAGCGGTGGGTGCGCACGCCGTTCCCGGTGAAGGAGAGCACCTGGCCGGGAAGGACCTCGGCGACGCCCCGGTAGGGGTTGGTGCCGGGGAACTTCAGCAGCGGCAGGGCGAGTTGGCGCAGCCCGTCCTCGTCGACCTCGGTGGCGACGTCGGGGTGGGCGAGGATGGCCTTGGCCTCGGAGCCGAAGATCAGGCGGCCGCCGTCGTGGTGGTAGAGCAGCGGCTTGACGCCGAGGTGGTCGCGGACCAGCCAGAGGGTCTCCTCGCGGTCGTCCCAGACGGCGAACGCGAAGATCCCGTTGAGCCGCCGGGCGGCGTCCGCGCCCCACTCGGCCCAGGCGGCCAGCAGCACCTCGGTGTCGCTGGCGGTGCGGAAGCGGTGGCCGCGCGCGGTCAACTCCCGGCGCAGCTCGCGGTGGTTGTACAGCTCGCCGTTGTAGGTGACGACCCAGCGGGGCTCGGTGCGGCCCGGCTCGGCGAGGGTCATGGGCTGGGCGCCGCCCTCGATGTCGATCACGGAGAGCCTGCGGTGGGCGAGCACCGCGCGGCGGGCGAGCCACACGCCGGAGCCGTCGGGGCCCCGGTGGGTGAGCTGGTCGTTCATCTTCTCGGCGACGGCCTGCGCGTCGGGGCCGAGCCCGGCGTGGTCGACCCAGCCGGCTAATCCGCACATGGCTAAGGAACCCTTCCGTGGTCAGGGGGTGGTCAGGGGGTGGTCAGGGGCGTGCTGAGGGTGCGCCGGTGGTGGGGCGGGCGGCGCGCCGGGGGCGCCCGTCGCGGGGCGGGGCCGGTCGCGAACGGCCGGCCCGGGCGGGGGCGTTGGGGCGCGCCCCGCTCAGCGGGCGGGGCGCGGGGTGCCGGGCGGGGGCGCGGGGGCTCAGGCCCGACAACAGGGGCGCGCGGCCGGCTCGCGCCGCACGCCGGGGCGTGCGCTGGGGCGCGTGGTAACGGTGCGGCTCGGCTCGATCACGGGGCCCATCCTGGGGGCGCGCTCGGCGCGTTCGCAAGCCGTACCGGGCGGTCGTCTCATGGTGTGAGACAACGTGAAACAGTCGTTGAGCTGGCGAAACGTCCGTTCACACGGGGTCGTCGCGCGGTCATGCGGGGACGGCGCTGGGCGCCGGCGGCCGGGCGGCCGGCCCGGTGAACTCCTCGCGCAGCAGCCCGGCGAGCGCGAGCAGCGCGGGAACGGCCCGGTCGGTGCGCCAGACCAGGCCGAGTTGGGAGGACTCCTCCAGCCCGGTGACCGGCAGATAGCGCACGTCGCCGCGCGCCGCCCGCTCGGCCAGCGGGCGGCAGACGAGCATCGCGTGCTCGCCGGCCGCCACCAGGGCCAGGCCCTCCTGGACGGTGCTGATGCCCATCGAGGAGCTGATCGGCGCCCCGGCGGGCGTGGCGTGCGGCACCCGGGCGGTGCGCCAGTAGTCGGGGGCGTCGCCGGTCGGGTGCAGGAGGTCGAGGCCGGCCAGCGCCTCGACGTCGACCGGCGCGGCGTCGGCCAGCGGGTGCGAGGGCGCGAGGGCCAGCAGCCGGTCCTGTGGCGGGAAGCGGTAGCCGACGGTCAACGCCGGCTCGCGGACGGGGAGTTCGACCACGGCTGCGTCCAGCCGGCCGTCCAGCACGGCGGCGAACGGGGAGCCCAGCGGGATCTCGTTGAGCGCGACCGTGACGCCGTGCTCGGCGCGCAGCCGGCGGAAGGCCACGGTGATCTCCTCGTAGACGCTGCCGTGGAAGCCGACGCGCAGCTGGCGCAGCGCGCCGCTCCTGGCGCGCTCGTGCGCGCGGGCGAGCACGGCGGTCAGCGCCTCGTACGCCGGGCGCACCTCGTCGACGAACTGCGCGCCGAAGCGGGTCAGCGCCACCCGGCGGCTGGTGCGGTCCACCAGCCGCACCCCGAGGCGTCGTTCGAGGGCGGCGAGCAGCTGGCTGACCCGGCTCTGGGAACAGCCCAGGCGCTCGGCGGTCCGCCCGAAGTGCAGCTCGTCGGCGAGCGCGAGGAGGCACTCGATCTGCTGGACGTGCACCGGGTTCATCGCCGCCCCTACTCGCCGGAAGGTCCACGCCGGACGGTCCGCCGGGTGAGCGCCGGTCGACGTTGGCGGGCCATCGATCAGCGTAGCTCATCGATGCGTTGAGAAGATCGGCGTTGTTCCCGGTCAGGGCCGCTGTTTGGCTGGCTGGCATGAGTGCGAACCCACCTGAGGCCCTGCCCGAGGCGTCGGCGGCCGAGGCCGACCCGGACGCGCGGCGCACCACCCGCCGCCAGTGGCTGGCGGTCGCGGTGCTGTCGTTGAGCACCTTCGTGGTGGTGACCTCCGAGATGCTGCCGGTCGGCGTGCTGACGCCGATGGCCGAAGGACTGGACACCAGCCAGGGCGCGGCCGGCTTCAGCCTGACGATCACCGGCCTGGTGACGGCGGTGGCCGCGCCGACCGTGCCGCGCCTGCTCGGCGCGCTGGACCGGCGGCTGGTGCTGGCCGTCGCGATGGTGGTGTTGGCGGTGGGCAACGTCCTGACCGCCGTGGCCGGCGGCTTCGGCGCGCTGGTGGTCTCCCGGGTGGTGCTCGGCCTCGGGATGGGCGCGGTGTGGGGGCTGGCCTCGGCCGTCGCCGTCCGGCTGGTGGCGCCGCGCGACGCGGCGCTCGCGGTCTCCTGCGCGGTCGGCGGCGTCGCGGCGGCCTCCGTCGTCGGCGTCCCGCTGGGCACCGTGGTGGGCAACGCCTTCGGCTGGCGGGCCGCGTTCGCCTCGCTGGGCGGGGTGGCGGCGCTGCTGGCCGCCGGCCTGGCGCTGGCCCTCCCCCGGCTGCCGCGCCCGGCGGTGCCGACCGGGCCCGACGAGCCGGCCGCGCCCGAACCGCTGCTGCGCGCCCCGGCGGTGCGGCTCGGCCTGGTGCTGATCGCGCTGCTGGTGACGGCGCACTTCGCCGCCTACACCTATGTGCGGCCGGTGTTGGAGGACCTGACTGGCCTGTCCCCCACGCCGATCGCGCTGCTCCTGCTGCTCTACGGCGTCTTCGGCCTGGTCGGCAACTTCGTGGCCGGCGCGCGGGCGGCGACTCGGCCGCGCTCCACGGTGCTGGTGCTGACCGGCGGGATCGCCGTCTCCATCGGCCTGTTGGCGCTCCTCGGCGAGCTGACCGCCGCCACCTCGCTGGCCGTCGCGCTGTGGGGGCTGACCTACGGCGGGCTCTCGGTGGCCGGGCAGATCTGGATGACGCGGGCGGCGCCGGAGCGGGTGGAGCAGGTCACCGGGGTGTATGTGGGGGTGTTCACGGCCGCCATCGCGCTGGGCGCTTTCCTGGGCGGGGCGGTCGTGGAGGCGGCGTCGCTGACGGTGCTGCTGGGGAGCGCGGCGGCGTTGGCGGGCGTCGCGCTGGCCGTCGGCCTGGCCGGCCCCGGGCCCGGCGCCCGCTCCTGACCCGGCGGGCGCGGCTGCTAGCGTCCGGGGCGTGTTCACTGCGGAGCAACGCGCGGCGCTGCGCGAACGGTTGGTGGCCGAGGCCCGGCGCGATCCGGCGATCGGCGCCGCCGCCCTCGTGGGCTCGGCGGCCGGCGGCCGGGAGGACCGGTGGTCGGACATCGACCTGGCGCTCGCGCTGGCGCCGGGCGCCGACCGGGACGCGGTGGTGGCGGCGTGGAGCGCCCTGTTGTACGAGGACCACGGCGCGGTGGCGCATCTGGACGTGTGGGCGGGCGGCACGCTCTACCGGGTGTTCCTGCTGCCCTCCACGCTCCAGGTGGACGTGTCGTTCTGGGCGGCGGAGGAGTTCCGGGCCCGTGGGCCGGAGTTCCGGCTGCTCTTCGGGGCGGCCGGCGAGCCGGCGCCGGCGGCGCCTCCGGCGGCCGGCGAACTGGTGGGCTGGGGCTGGCTGTACGCGCTGCACGCCAGGACGAGCATCGCGCGCGGGCGGCTGTGGCAGGCGGAGTACATGGTGAGCGGGGTGCGGGAGCGGGCGTTGGCGCTGGCCTGTCTGCGGCACGGGCTGCCGGCCGCGCAGGGCCGGGGCATGGACGAGCTTCCGGCGGACGTCACCGGGCCGCTGGCCGGGGCGCTGGTGCGGGCCCTGGAGCGCGGGGAGTTGGTCCGCGCGCTGGGCGTGGCCTGTGCGGCGCTGCTGCGCGAGGCGGCGGCGGTTGACGCCGGTCTGGCCGGCCGACTGGCGGCGCCGCTGGCGGAGTTGGCCGACCCGCCCGAGGGGGCACCGGCGGGCGGATGAGGAATCTCTCATCTTCCGCTCATGACACGGTGACCCGGCGCGCCGCAGGCTGGGGGGCATGGCCTTCTCCCACCGGGTGGCGGCGCTGGCCGCCGTCGTGCTGATCCCCGTGACCATCGCGGGGGCCAGTCAGGTGCTCGGCGACGACGCCGCGCCGCCCGATGTCGCGCCCGACGTCCGGTTGGGCGCGACGTCACCGCCGCCGTCGGGGACCAACTCCCCGACGGCGCCGCCCGACGAGGAGGTCGCGCCCCGTCCCCGACCCACCGAGACCTCCCTCCATGACGACGACCGACGGCCCGGAGCCGGACAGCCCGACGACGGAGACGAAAGCGAGGAAGGGAAGGAAGGAGAGGAAGGGGAGGAAGGGGACGACGACGCGGACGACGGGGACGACAGCGCCGACGACGACGGGGACGACTGAACCGGCGGCGGCCCGGCGGCCGTTCCGGGTCGGCGCGCGGCTGCGCATCCTGGTGTGGCTGGTGGTGCTGATGGCGGTGTCGCTGGCGACCGTCGTGGTCATCGTCCGCTCCGTGCTGTGGCGGGACGCGGACGAGCGGGTCCAGCAGATCCTCGGCCAGGAGACCGCCGAGTTCCACAACTTCGTGGAGCACGGGCGCGACGTCCGCACCGGCGAGCCGTTCGCCGATCCCAGGACGCTGCTCAACGACTATCTGGAGCGCCAGTTCCCCGAGCCGGCCGAGGAGTTGCTGGGCTTCGTGCCCGGCGGCGAGCGCGGCACCCTGATCCGGCAGCCGCGCGAGATCAGCGCCCGGCTGCCGCTGCACCGGGACACCGCCTCGGTGGAGCGCATCCTCGCCGACGAGGCCCGCTCGGGCACGCTGCGCCGCCCGGCGGGCGACGTCGACTGGGCCAAGGTGAACATCACGTTCGGCGACTCGGAGCGGCCGGCGGCGTTCCTCGTCACCTACCACCCGCAGGAGGCGCACGACTCGGTGCGGAACGTCGTCGGGACGCTGGTCCTGGTCGCCGGCCTGGCGCTGCTGATGACGTGCGTGGTCGGCTGGTGGGTGGCCGGCGGCATCCTGGCGCCGGTGCGGCTGGTGCGCAACACCGCGGCCCAGCTCACCGAGCAGGATCTGGCCCGCCGCATCCCGGTGCGCGGCTCGGACGACGTCTCGGCGCTCGCCGAGACGTTCAACGCGATGCTCGACCGGCTGGAGCGGGCGTTCGCCGCGCAGCGGCGGTTCGTGGACGACGCCGGGCACGAGCTGCGCACCCCGATCACCATCGTGCGCGGCCATCTGGAGCTGATGAGCCAGGACGAGGGGCCGGCGGGCGCCGCCGAGCGGCGCGAGACGCTGCGGCTGGTCAGCGACGAGCTGGACCGGATGAGCCGGATCGTGGAGGACCTGCTGCTGCTGGCCACCTCCGACCGGCCGGACTTCGTGCGGCCCGAGCCGGTGGAGCTGGCCGAGCTGACGGCCGATGTCTTCGTCAAGGCGCGGGCGTTGGGCGAGCGCCGGTGGGAGCTGGCCGAGGTCGCCGAGGGCGAGGCGGCGCTGGACCCGCAGCGGGTCACCCAGGCGATGGTGCAGCTGGCGCAGAACGCGGTCCGCCACACCGGCGCCGGGGACGTGGTGCGGATCGGCTCCCGGCGGCGGGACGCGACCGTCGAGCTGTATGTCGCGGACGGCGGGCCCGGGGTCGCCGAGGAGGACGCGCCGTTCGTCTTCGAACGGTTCTGGCGCGGCGCGGCCCGGCGGGGCGGCGGCGCCGGGCTGGGCCTGTCCATCGTACGCGCCATCGCCGAGGGCCACCACGGCCGGGCCGAGCTGGGCCGCACGCCGGGCGGGGGCGCGACGTTCACGCTGACGCTGCCGGTCCGGCGCCACCGGGAACACGGAGAGCACGGGGAACACGCCGATGTCGGCGGGACGCCGACCGTGGGGAGTGCGGGATGAACCGGATACTGATCGCCGAGGACGAGGAGCGGATCGCCTCCTTCGTGCGGAAGGGGCTGCGGGCCAACGGCTTCGCCACCACCGTGGCCACGGACGGGGACGAGGCACTGGAGCAGGTGCTCGGCGGCGGGTTCGACCTGCTGCTCCTGGACATCGGGCTGCCGGGCCGGGACGGGTTCACGGTGCTGCGGCAGATGCGGGAGGCGCGGGTGAACGTGCCGGTGATCGTGCTGACCGCGCGGGACTCGGTGCGGGACACCGTGGCCGGCCTGGAGGGCGGCGCCGACGACTGGATGACCAAGCCGTTCCGCTTCGAGGAGCTGCTGGCCCGGGTGCGGCTGCGGATGCGCACCGCGAGCGGGGCGCCGGAGGCGACGATCCTGCGCGGCGGCGAGCTGAGTCTGGACCTGCGCACCCGCAGGGCGCGGCGCGGGGAGACGCTGGTGGACCTGACGGCGCGGGAGTTCACGCTGCTGGAGCTGTTCCTGCGGCACCCGGGGCAGGTGCTGTCGCGCGAGCAGATCCTCTCCCAGGTGTGGGGCTACGACTTCGACCCGGGCTCCAACATCGTGGACGTGTATGTGCGGGCGCTGCGGCGGAAGTTGGGCAGCGGCTGCGTGGAGACGCTGCGCGGCATGGGCTACCGGCTGCCGCTGTGAGCGGGCGGGTGTCTTGGTGAACGTCTCCTCATCCGGGGTTCACTGAAGCCTCAGCCCCCGTTTCGACACTGGACGGGTGTCCTTCACCTCGACCGAAACCTCCGTGTCCGCCCGCCGAGGCCGACCCGCGCCGCGCACGCCGCCGTCCGGGCGGCCGCCCGTGCGGTGGTCCTTCGGGCGGTCCGTCGCGCTGTGCCTGGCGCTGAGCGTGGTGGGGCTGCTGGCGGTGCCGGTCAACTTCCCGGGGCTCGGCCTCCAGGGGCGGGTGACGCTGGCGGTGTTCACGCTGGCGACCTGCGCCTGGGTGGCGACCGGGCTGGACGACACCCAGGTCGCGCTCGGCGCCGGGCTGGTGTTGACGGTGTGCGGGGTGACCAGCGCCGACGCGTTCTTCGGCACCCTCGGTGACGCCACGATCTGGCTGCTGATCTGTGCCTTCGTGCTGGCCGCCGCCGTGGCGGAGAGCGGTCTCGCGGGGCGGCTGGCGGCGTTTCTGGTAGGCGGGGCCCGCACGGTGCGGCAGTTGGCGCATCTGAGCACGGCGGCGCTGGTCGTGTCGGCGTTCGCGGTGCCGGCGACCTCGGGGCGGGCGGCGCTGGCGCTGCCGGTGTTCGTGGCGCTGGCGCGGGCGTTGGGTGACCGGCCGCGGGTGGTGGTGGCGCTGGCGCTGCTCTTCCCGACGGTGATCCTGCTGTCGGCGGTGGCCACCCTGATCGGGGCGGGCGCGCACCTGATCACGGTGTCGGTGCTGTGGGAGACCACGGGGCAGCGGATCGGCTTCCACCAGTGGCTGCTGCTGGGGCTGCCGTTGGCGGTGGTCTCCTCGCACCTGGCGGCCGAGGTCGTGCTGGCGCTCACCACCCGCCGGGCCGACCGGCGGGCGCCGGTGCGGATCGCGCCGGGCGACGTCGAACGGGTCGGCGGGCGGCCGGTGACGGGGCCTCTGACGCCGGTCGAGCGGCGCTGCGCCGCGCTGGTGGGCGCGGTGGTGGTGCTGTGGTCGGCGGAGCCGCTGCACGGTCTCGCGCCGGCGGTGGTCGCGCTGGCCGGGGCGGTCGCGGTGACCGCGCCCCGGGTGGGGGCGGTCACGCTGCGGGCGGCGCTGGGCACGGTGCCGTGGTCGCTGCTGCTGTTCATGGCGGCGACGATGGCGATGGGCGTGGCGCTGGTGACCTCGGGCGCCGCCGGCTGGCTGCTGGGCGGGTTGCCGGGTGGGGACGTTCCGCCGTGGCTCTTCCTCGGCGTGGTGGTGGCGCTCAGCACGGCCGCGCATCTGGTGCTCCAGTCCCGTTCGGCGCGCTCCAGCGTGCTGGTGCCGCTGGTGGTGGCGGGCGCGGTGGGCGCCGGCGTCGATCCGGTGTCGGCGGCGCTGGCCTCGACGGCGGCGGCCGGGTTCTGCCACACGCTGCCCGCCTCGGCCAAGCCGGTGGCGCTCTTCTCCGACGTGCCGGGGGTGCCGACGTACACCCCGGCCGATCTGCTGCGGCTGTCCGCCGTGTTGGCGCCGCTGACGGCGGCGCTGGTCCTGCTGTTCGCCCTGGCCGTCTGGCCGCTGTTCGGCGTCGCGCCCTGAACGGGGCGGCGCGAGTGAGGAGTTGTCTGGTGTTTCCGTATCGGATCGTCGTGGCCCCCAGCGGGTTCAAGGAGTCGCTCACGGCCGCCGGGGCCGCCGAGGCCATCGCGGCCGGGCTGCGGCGGGCCGCGCCGGCGGCGGAGATCGACCGGCTGCCGCTGGTGGACGGCGGGGAGGGCACGGCCGCCGCGCTGGCCGCCGCGACCGGCGGGCGGATGGTGCCGGTGACCGCGACCGGGCCGGTCGGGCGGCCGGTGCGCGCGGAGCTGGCGGTGCTCGGCGACGGCGCCGACCGGGAGGCTCACCGGGGAAACGGGCCGCCGTGGGTGGGCGGAACGGCGCACGGGACGTTCGTGGTGGAGATGGCGTCGGTCGCGGGGCTGGCGCTGGTGCCAGCGGGGCTGCGCGACCCGGGCGCGACCACCACCAGGGGCGTGGGTGAGCTGCTGCGCGCCGCGCTGGACCTGGGCGCGCGGCGGGTGTTGGTGACGTGCGGCGACTCGGGCACGTCGGACGGCGGGGCGGGGGCGCTCCAGGCGTTGGGGGCGCGGCTGTTGGACGCGCGGGGGCGTGAACTGCCGCCGGGTGGCGCCGCGTTGAACCGGCTGGAGCGGATCGACCCGGCGCGGCTCGATCCCCGGCTGGCCGGCACGGAGCTGGTGGTGGCGTGCAACCCGTTCAATGTGCTGTGCGGGCCGCGCGGCGTGGCGCGGGTGTTCGGGCCGCAGAAGGGCGCGGACCCGGCGCGGGTCGCCGAGCTGTCGTCGGCGCTGGAGCGGTGGGCCGCCGTGCTGGCCAGGGATGTGGCGCCGGCGGGCGTCGCGTTGCGGTCGGCGGCCGGCACCGGAGCGTCCGGCGGGCTGGGCGCGGGGCTGGCCGCGCTGGGGGCGCGGCTGCGGCCCCGGTTCGAGGTGCTGCTGGACCAGGTGGGGCTGGACGGGCGGCTGGCCGGGGCCGATCTGGTGGTGACGGCCGAGGGCGCGCTGGACCGGGAGTCGTCCCGGGGCAAGGTGCCGGGCGAGGTGGCGCGCCGGGCCAGGGCGTTGGGGGTGCCGGTGCTGGTGCTGGCCGGCACCATCGGGGAGGGCGCGCACGAGGCGTCGCTGGTGGGGATGGACGCCTGGAGCGGCATCCTCCCGGCGCCGGTGGCGCTGCCCGAGGCGCTGGCGCGCGGCGGGGAGTTCCTGGCCGACGCGGCCGAACGGGCCCTGCGCATGGTGCTGTTGGGCAGCCGGCTGGCCCAGCGTTCCCTCAGCTCCTGAATGCCACACGGGAGTTCGGCCGGCTGTCGGTGCGGGCTGCTACGGTCCCCAGCGGGGCCTGTCGCCGGGGCGGATGATCGGGCGGAAGCCCGCGTACCGCGCGCGAGGCGGGGAAGTGACGCTGCGGGAGGGGCGCGCGCGGCGGGCCCGGGAGGAACGACGGTCGGGCCCGTGGCGAGGCGGCGGGCGCACCGTTCGGCACGAGGGAGCGACGCGAGCGCATGACGAGCCCGTTACGGATGAGGACGGCCGAACTGGTCGGTCGGGACGCGGAGTTGGCCGCCCTGTCGGCGACGCTGCGGGGCGCGGCCCAGGGGCGGGGCGGCACGGTCTTCGTCACCGGAGAGCCCGGGATCGGCAAGACCCGGCTGGCCGCCAGGGCCATGGCCCTGGCGCGCGACGCCGGGATGGCGGTGCTGCGCGGGCGATGTACCACGGTCGGCCCGGCCGTGCCGTTCCGCCCGTTGACCGAGGCGCTGCTGGCGCTGGCCCGCGCCGGGCAGGCGCCGCCGGCCGACGTGTTGGGGCCCTATCTGCCGGTGCTGGGCCGGCTGGTGCCCGAGTGGTCCACGGGCGGCGACTGCGACGACTCGCCGGTGGTGCTGGCGGAGGCGGTGCTGCGGCTGGCCGCCGCGCACGGCCGGCGCCACGGCAGCCTGCTGGTCGTGGACGACCTGCACGACGCGGACCCCGAGACCCTCGCCGTGGTGGAGTATCTGGCGGCCAATGTCGCGACCCAGCCGGTGGCGCTGCTGGCGACGGTCCGCTCGACGCCCTCGGCCGCGCTGGAGCTGGTGGAGGCCGTGGTGCGGCGCGGGGAAGCCGGGGCCCTGCCGCTGGGCCGGCTGGGCGGGCCCGAGGTGCACGCCCTGGCGGCGGGGCTGTTGGACTGCCCGCCGGGGGCGCTGCCCGGTGAGGTCTCGGCCGAGGTGCTGGCCGACAGCCATGGCATCCCCTTTGTCGCCGAGGAGTTGGTGCGCGGCATGATCTCGGCCGGGCGGCTCGCCCGGGCGGCGGACGGCGGCTGGCGGCTGGTGCCGACCGAACGCCCGGGCGTGCCGGTGACGTTGGTGCGGGTGGTGGCGGAACGGGCCGCCCGGCTGGGGCCCGGCGGTGAGGCGGCGCTGTCGGTGGCGGCGGTGCTGGGGCGTTCGTTTCCCGTGTCGGTGCTGCGGCGGTGCGCCGGGCTGCCCGAGGAGGCGCTGGCGCGGGCGGTGCGGGCGGCGGTGGCCGACGGCCTGCTCCAGCCGGACGGGGAGCTGGGCCCGGACTGGTACGCGTTCGCCCATCCGCTGGCGGAGGAGGCGTTGGCCTCGCTGCTGAGCCCGGCGGACCGGGCGGAGCTGTCGGCGCGGGCCGCCGACGCGGTGGCGGAGCTGTACCCGGGGCTGCCCGGCACCTGGTGCCTGCTCGCGGCGCGGCTGCGGCGGGCGGCCGGCGAGCCGGAGGTCGCGGCCGGGCACTACCGGGAGGTGGCCCGCCGGGCGCTGGCGGGCAGCGGCCCCGGCACGGCCATCACCGTGATCGACGAGGCGCTGGCGATGCTGGGCGACGGTCCTTACGCGCCGGTGCGCGGCGGCGTGCACCGGGAGCTGCTGGAGACGCTGCTGCTGGCGCTGGCGGACGACGGGCGGTTCGACCGGGCCGTCGAGGTGGCGGACCGGCTGCGCCGCGCCGACCTGGACGCGGCGCCCGGGCCAGGGCCCGGCGGGAGTGGCGCGGCCCGGCGGGTGGAGCTGCATGTGCGGCTGGCCTGGGCGGCCGAGGTGGCGGGCCGCTGGGAGGAGGGCCTGGCGCAGGTCGCCGAGGCCAGGGCGCTGCTGCCGGCGGACGCCGGGGAGGCGGAGACCGCCGGCATCGACGCGGTGGAGGCGTATCTGACGGTCTCCGACACCCGCCCGGGCCGGATCGCGCGCAGCGAGCGGCTGGCGCGCCGCGCCATCGAGGGCGCGCGCCGGCGCGCCGACCCGGCGCTGGCCTGCCAGGGCTGGTACGCGGTGGGCGCGGCGGGCCGGGGGCGTTCGTTGGCGGATTCCGACCGGTGTTTCCGGCAGGCGCTGCGGATCGCCTCGCGCCACGAGCTGAACGGCTGGCGCGCGCACGGGCTGCTGGGGCTCGGCGGCAACGCCTGGCTGGCGCGGGCCGCGACGGACTCCCTCACCTACGCCTGGCACGAGGCGCTGCGCACCGGCTGCGTCAGCCTGGCGCACAACGCGGGCGCGCTGCTGGCGTTGGACGCCGCGCTGCGCTCCGACTTCGCGCGGGCGCGCGCGCTGGTGGACGGGGCGCTCGACGAGACGCGGCGGCTGAAGCTGCGCTCGGTGACGCGCTATCTGCTGATGGTGCGGGCGGTGGTCGCGGCGCACCGGGGGCGGCGGGCCGAACTGCGGTCCGCGCTGGCGGAGTTCCGGGCGGACGGCGGCGAGCAGTCCATGGAGGCGCCGCTGGCGCGGGGGCTCGGCGAGCTGTTCTGCGCGCTGCTGGAGGAGGACCGGGCGGCGGCCGACGAGGTCGCCGGCGCGCTGCGGGCGGCGGCCGAGGCGAACGGGCAGGACTTCTTCCATCTGACGGGTCGGCACGGGCTGGTGCTGCTGCTGGACGTGCTGGCCGGCCGCGCCGACCGGGCGGAGTGGGAACGGATCGCCGACGGGCAGGCCGGACGGCTGCGTTTCAACCGGCAGTTCGGCCGGCTGGCGCTCGCGGTGCTGGAGGGCAGGGCCGGGCGGCGGGAGGCGGCCGAGGCGGCGGTGGCTGAGGCGC
Organism: Streptomyces sp. 3MP-14; assembly: GCF_006334905.2. Lineage (NCBI taxonomy): Bacteria > Bacillati > Actinomycetota > Actinomycetes > Kitasatosporales > Streptomycetaceae > Streptomyces > Streptomyces sp. 3MP-14. The sequence continues at coordinate 321,790 of NZ_VDLZ02000002.1, read as the reverse complement.
TGCGGGAGGCGGAGCCGTTCCCGGTGGCCCGGCACCTGGGGCTGCGGCTGGTCGCCGAGGCGGCGCTGGCCGACGGCTGGGGCGAGCCGCGCCGCTGGCTGACCGAGGCGGAGGAGTACTTCCACGGCGCCGGGGTGATCGCGGTGGCCGGGGCGTGCCGCTCGTTGCTGCGGGGCGTCGGCGTGGTGGTGCGGCAGCGGCGGGCCGGCACCGACCGCATCCCGGAGGCGCTGCGGGCGATGGGCCTGACGACGCGGGAGTACGACGTCTTCCGGCTGCTGGTGGACCGGCTGGGCAACAAGGCCCTGGCCGGGCGGCTGCACCTGTCGGTCCGCACGGTCGAGAAGCATGTGGCGAGCCTGCTCGCCAAGACCGGGACCGGGGACCGGAACCGGCTGTGCGACTTCGCGGCGGACTTCCTGTCCGTCACGGCGGCGCGGGAGCCGGGTGCGGGGGCAACCGCCGTGTCGCCGGGGGGCGTTGACGCGTCCTGAGGGGCGTTGACGTGTCCTGACCGGCCGGGCGCGGTGCCGGCCGGGGGCCGGGCGCGGTGGCTGTGGGCCGCGCCCGGCCGGCGCGGTCAGCCGATGTCGATGTTGATGCTGACCGAGGTGGTGCCCGGGTCGTGGTTGAGCACGGAGACCACGACGGCGGCGCCGACGGTGGCCCCGGTGAGGATCGCCAGCCGCACCCGCGCCCGCCGGGCCGCGTCGGCGGCGCCGCGCGCCTCCGCCTCGTCGCCGGGCGCCGGGTCGTGCCGTTCCGCCGCCGCCTCCCGGGCGTCGCTCGCCGGCCCGTTCGCCGGCTCGTTCGCCGGCCCGTGTGCCGGTTCGTTCACGGGCTCGTTCACCGGCTCGTTCGATCGCTCGTCCGCCACGGTGGTCACGCTCCTTGACTGGGAGATTCGGGGAACTTGGGAGAACGGGTCCGGCCGACCGGCGCCCGCTCCTCGGGCGCGCGCCCCGGGGGACGCGCCGCGTGCCGCAGCGCGAGCACCGAGGGAACGCGCGGGCCGAGGGCCAGCCGCAGCAGCCCGTGGCCGATCCCGGCGAGGCCGGTGAGCAGCCCCGGGGTGGCCACGCCGTCGGGGGTGCCGCAGCGCGGGCCGTGCCGTTCGATGTCGCGCAGCAGCCGCGCGACGGCCGGGTGCGGCGGCGGGCCCGCGCCCGCGTGCGCGGCCACCAGCGGCTCCAGCGCGCCGAGTTCGCCGTGGCACGGCGCGTGGTCGGGCGCCGGGGCGTGGTCGGGCGCCGGGGCGCGCTCGGCGAGACGGGTCGCGAGGCGGTCGGCCTCGTCCGGGTCGCCGCCGGCGAGGACGACGCCGGCCAGGCCCGAGCACCAGCCCAGGCCGTCGTCCGGCCGGGCCGGGCCGGCCGGGGCGCGGCCGAGGGCGAGCGCCACGCCGGCGCTACCCCACAGCAGGCCGGGCGCGGCGGGCGGCGTGGCCCGGGCGAGGCGGGCGGCCAACGAACGGGCGAGCGCGGCGGCTTCGGGCAGGCCGGTGGCGGCGTGCAGGGCCTGCGCGGCCGGCAGCGCGCCGGCGAGCCCCTCGGCCAGGGTGACGGACTCGGCCGCCTCGCCGGCGGCGGCCAGCGCGGTCAACGCGTCCGGCAGCGCCGCCGTCAGCGGGGCGCTGTCCAGCAGCGGGGCGAGCCGGGCGGCGGCGTAGGCGAGGCCGCCGACGCCGAAAAAGCCGCCAGGGCCCACGGCGCGCGCCAACTCCGGGTGCGCGGCGAGCAGTCGAAGCGTGTCGGGCAGCGGGCGGGTGACGGCGTCGGCCGCCGCCGACAGATAGCGGCCCCGGCCGGTGGCGTGCCCCAACTCGGCGAGAAACAGGGCCGTTCCCGGGTAGCCGTCCGCCAACGAGGCGCCCTGCGGGCTGAGATACCAACGGTTGTCGCCGAGCAGATGCAGGCCGAGCCAGTTGACCCGGCCGCCGTCCGCCCGGGCGAGGGCGAGCAGCCGCTCGCCGACCTGCTCCGCCAGGGCGAGGGCCTTGGCGGCCGGCACCGGACCGCCGGCGCTGGGCGCCGGCGGGACGGGGGCGCCGGGCGCCGGGGCGCCCGGCGCCAACGGGGCGGGGACGCGCTCGCGCGCGGGCGCGGCGCGGAAGCGGGGCGCCGGCGGCGCCGAGGCGCGCCCCGTCGCGGACGGCGCGGAAGCGTCTGGATTCTGCGGAGGGGAGACGCCCTCGGGCGCCGACCCGGTAGTAGCGTCCTCGCACCGCGAGACGGAAGCGCCTGGTGTCGGCGGGACGGAGACACGTTGGGGCGCGGGCGGCGCGGCAGCACTTGGTACCGGCGGAGGGGAGGCACCCTCGGGCACCGGCCCGGTAGTAGCGTCCTCGCGCGGCGAGGCAGAAGCGCCTGACGCCGGCGAAGCGGAGACGCCCGGCGCCGGCGAAGGGGAGACGCCCTCAGGCACCGGCCCGGTAGTAGCGTCCTCGCACCGCGAGACGGAAGTGCCTGACGCCGGCGGGACGGAGACGCGTTGGCGCGCGGGCGGCGCGGCAGCACTTGGTACCGGCGGGGCAGGGGCGGACGGCGCCACTGGGCCGATGCGCGAACTCGCCCCCGCCGAAGCACCGTTGGCAAGCCGCGAGCCAGGGCCGGGCGGACAGCCCGAAGGAGCCTCCTCCGACACCACTCCGGGAGCGGCGGCACCCGGAGCACCTGACGCCGGCGGGACGGACGCCCGCCCGGGCAGCGCTAAGACGGGCGGCGACTCCGGGCGGGCACCCGAACCCGACCCGCCGGAACGGAAGCCGGCGAGCTGTGAGCCGGGCCCGGGCGGGCGACCCGAAGGGGCCTCCTCGGGGGCAACGGCACCCGGCACGGGCGGGACGGCGCCAGGGGTGGGGGCGTTGCCGGCGGAGCCGGACCTCGGGGCACCGGCGGCGTGGGCCGCCCGGCCGGTGGAAGCGTCGGCGGTGCCGGGGCGCGACGAACGGGAGGCATCGCCGACGCGCGGCGTGCGGTGGCCGTTCCCGCGCGGCGGCGTCCCCGGAGGGCGGGGGCCAGCGGCCGGCTGACCGGGGGCGGGTTCGCTCTCCCCGTCCTCGGACAGCGGCCCGGGGGCCCGACGAGCCCCACCCGCCTCGGAGTCGGCGGCCGCCGCCGAACTCCCTTCCACAGGGGCCGCGTTGATCGCACCCGCCCCGCCGAACTCGGCGGACCGGGGCACCCGCCGAAGACCGTCCTCACCGACAGCGGCCGCCCCGTCGACCTCCCCCACCACGCAACGCCCACCCGGCACACCCCCGCCAAAAGCACCCGACACCCGCCGAAGACCGTCGTCGCCAGCCGCCACACCGCCGGAGGCGCACGCGCACGCACCCACCGCGCCGGGCACCGGGCCGCCCACCCCGCCGCCCCCGTCGCCGCCCGCGCCCGCGGGGCCCTGCCCCGCAGGGCGCTCGTCGCCGGGCCGCCCCGCAGGGACTCGCCCCGCAGGGGTCCCGTCGGCGCCCCCGGGCGTCGACGGGACCGGTCGCGCCGGGTCCTGCCGCCCGGCAGGACCCGGCCCGTGGCCGGGGAAGGGCCGCAGGGTGGTGAGGGAGGCGCGGATCACCCACTCCTGGTAGGCGAGTTCGGCCTCGTCCCAGGCGCGCAGCGCGGCGGCTGCCGCCGGCAGGCCAGGTTCGCGGCCGGGCAGGGCGCCCTCGACGGGCCGGCCGTCGGGGGCGGCGACCGTCGTGGCGGCGGGCGTGGTGGTGAAGAGCGGGATGTCCCCGTCGAGCAGCTGGGCCAGCTCGTGGGGCGCGAACGCGGCCGTGTGCGGGCGGCCGGTCTGCTCCAGGAGCGCGGCGAAGGCGCGGCGGCGCGCGGCCAGGTCGCGCAGCGCCTCCGGCGCGGTCGCCTCGGCCAGCAGTTCGGCGTACTCCTGGCTCGGCCGGGCCACCAGCCGGGTCGGCTCGGCGCCGAAGCGGCTCAACGGCCCGCCGGGCGCGGTGAGTTCGGCGGCGTGCCGGGCCAGCAGCCGGTGGGCGGCGCGGAAGCCGCGCAGCAGCGCCTCGGTGTGGTCGGTCGGCTCGACGGGCGGTCCCGGGGCGGCGCGCCGGGGCCGGTTGGGGCCGCCGGGCCACGGGAGGCGGCGCCGGCCGAGCCGCATCCGGTCGGTGCCGGGGTCCTCCCAGGCGGGCAGCGCGTCCGGGGAGAGCTGCCCCTCGCGCGCGCCGAGGGCCGAGGTGTCGGCGGAACCGAGCGGGCCGAGGAGGGGGTGCGGCAGCACCGAGGTGCGGTGGGTGGAGGCGGCCAGCGCGTGGGCGGCGGGGTCGGGGCCGCCGTCGGTCGCGGTGGGCAGGGTGGGGTGGAAGAGGGTTTCGACGTCGACGACGACCGGGTGGCCGCCGGCGGCGATGACGTTCTCGGCGTGGATGTCGACGGCGCGCACCGCGTGGAGCAGGGCGAGTTGGGCGCCGGTGCGGGCGTGGAAGGCGTCGAGGTCGGCCTCGTCGGCGACGGGTTCGGCGGCGATGTGTTCCGCCCAGCCGTAGCCGTCGCGCGGCAGCAGCCGCACGGCGCGCGGCGCGAGCGCCGGGTGGTGGCGGGCGAACCAGGCGAGCAGGTCGTTCCAGCGGGCGTGCGCGCCGAGCGGCCTGGGCTTGTGGACGAGGCGGCGCCCGTCGGCGAACTCCAGCAGGGCGACGGTGCGGCCGCCGGCGTGTGGGTCGCCGAGGCCGAAGGTGACGCGGGTCGGCGGGCCTGGGGCCGCGCCGGCCAACAGGCGGCCGGCGAGGGCGGGTTGGTCGTCGCGGAGCCGGGTGGTGAGTTCGCCGGCGGCGGCGACGGCGGTCAGGCAGCGCCGGCCCAACAGCCGGGCCAGCACGGGGTGTTGGTGGAGCAGCGCGGTGAGCGCGGGGCGGGTGGCGAGCGCGCGGACGCCGTCGTCGAACCGTTCCTGGGGGGTGGCGCCGGTCAACTCCCCTGCCGCCCGGGCGGCTTGGAGACGTTGGACGAGGCAGCGCGCGGCCGTGGCGGTGAGTTGGGCGGCCAGCCAGCTGCGGGCGCCGGCCCAGACCGCGCGCGCGTCGGGCTCGCCGGCGCCGGGAACGGTCGCCGCGAAGTGGCGGTCGGCGACGGCCAGCAGCGGGGCGAGCGGGTGGAACAGGCGCCCCGGGCGGCCGAGTTCGGGCGCGGCGCGGAGGGGTTCGCCGGCGTCCGGCCGTTCGGGGGCCAACGCCAGGGCTTGGTCGACGAGTTGGGCCCAGGGTGGCGGGGCGTCGCCGGCGCGGCGTTCCTCGTCGGTCAGCGCCGGCAGCCACCATGCCGGGGCAACGCGCCGCGCGGGTGCGGGGGTTGGCGGCGCGGCGACTGGGTGCATGGGCCGACTCTTTCAAAGGCGGCGGGGCCGGTCATGGGGGAATCGCCCCCAGTTTCTCGCCAGCGCGGGCCGGACGGGGCCTTGGCGCGGGGCGTCGGGCCTGGTCACCGGCGGGACGGGCGGGAATGTGGGGGCGGCATCCCCATGTGCGGCGCGGGGAACGGTGGCACGGTCGTGCCATGAACGGTGCGGTCACCATCACCTCCTTCGGCGGGCTGACGGTGCGCCTCGGTGGCGAGGAGCACGTGGAACTCGGCGGCCCCAAGCCCCGGTTGCTGCTCGCGCTGCTGCTGAGCCGGGTCAACACGGTCCACCCGGTGGACGCCCTGATCGACGCGGTCTGGGCGGGCCGCCCGCCGCGCACCGCGCGGAAGAACCTCCAGGTGTATGTGTGTCGGCTGCGTCGGGTCCTGGGCGACCGCCTGGTCCACACCGGGGGCGGCTATCTGCTGCGGCTGTCGGCGGCGGAGTGCGATCTGGTGGCGTTCGAGCAACGGGCGCGCGAGGGGCGTCGGTTGGCCAGGGAGGGCGCGGCGGGCGCGGTGGAGCGGCTGGCGGAGGCGGTCGCGCTGTGGCGGGAGGAGCCGTTGGGCGAGTTCGGCCGGCTGCCGTGCCTGTCGGATGCGGTGGACCGGCTGACGGAGGTGTTTCTCGGCGCGCTGGAGGAGTGGGCTGAGCTGGAGGTGGAGCGGGGCGGGCACCGGCTGGTCGTGGAGCGGCTCCAGGACCTCGCGGCGGCGCACCCGTTGCGGGAGCGGCTGTCGGCAGCGTGGATGCGCGCGCTGGCGGCCGGCGGGCGGACCGGAGAGGCACTGGCCCACTTCGACGCGGTGCGGCTGGCGCTGGCGCGGGAGCTGGGCGTGGCGCCCGGCCCGGTGCTGACGGCGCTGCGGCGCCGGCTGCTGGCCCCGCCCGAGGACGGCCCCCGCGCGGAAGGCGGCGGCCTGGGCGATCAACTCCCGCGCGATCTGCCGGACTTCGTCGGCCGGGCGGAGGAGATCCACCGGGCGCTGGCGCACTTCCGCGAGGGGCGGCGGGAGGGCCGGGTGATGGTGGTCTCCGGCGCGGTCGGGGTGGGCAAGTCGGCGTTCGCGGTGCGGGTGGGGCATCTGCTGGCCGACGCGTTCCCCGACGGCCTGCTGATGGCGGAGCTGGGTGACCGGCCGCTGGGCACGGTGCTGCGGGGCCTGCTCGACGCGGCGGGCCTGCCGCCGGAGCGGAGCGTGGGGCAGGCCCTGGCCCGGTGGCGGTCGTGGATCGCCCGGCGGCGGCTGCTGTTGGTGCTGGACGACGCGGTGTCGGCGACGGTCGCCGAGGCGCTGCTGCCCGGCTGCGGGCCCAGCGGGGCGCTGGTGACCAGCCGGTACCGGCTCAGCGGTCTCTCCGGCGTGGAGTGGGTGCCGCTGGCGCCGCTGACCGAGGCGGAGGGCCTTGAGCTGCTGGGCCGGGTGATCGGCGTGGGCCGGCTGATGACGGACCCGGAGGCGGCGGCGCGGATCGTGCGGCGCTGCGAGGGGCTGCCGTTGGCGCTGCGGATCGCCGGCGCGAAGCTGAACGCGCTGCGGCATCTGCGGCCGGCGGAGTACGCGGACCGGCTGCGGGACGCGCCCTCGCTGCTGGACGAGATGGCGGCCGGCGAGCTGGTGCTGCGGGAGCGGTACGAGGCGTTCTGGCGGGGGCTGCCGCCGCCGCAGCGGGCGGCGTTCCTGCGGCTGGCGGCCCATCAGCCGCCGCTGCGGTACGAGCGGGTGGTCGCTGACGCGGAGGAGTTGCTGGAGTGCAGCCTGCTGACCCCGCCGAGCGGCGAGGTCAGCGCGCATCTGGCGCTGTACGAGATGTCGGTGTTCGCGCGGGAGTTCGCGGGCGGCCTGCCGTCGGAAGCCGGGGCCCCGGGCTGACCGCCCGCCCTCGCCCTATCCGCGGGTGTGGAGGAAGTCGCGGAAGGCGTCCACGATGTCCACGGCGTTCACCAGGTCGCCGGCGGGGCGGTGGGCCTCGCCGGCGACGCGCAGGGCGAGGGCCGCCTGGTGGGCGAAGAGCGACAGCAGGTCGAGGTCGCCCAGGTCGGAGCGGGAACGGGGGGCCGGGTCGAGCACTTCGAGCACGCCCAGGACCCGCCCGTCGGAGAGCAGCGGGGCGGCCATCAGCGCGTCGGGGACGTAGCGGGTGGACTCGGCCAGGTCGCGGGCGAACTGCGGCACGCCGGTGAGGTCGTCGGCGATCATGGCCTGTCCCGAGGAGGCGACCCAGCCGGCGATGCCCCGGTGGGCGGGGAACCGGGTGCCGACCAGGAACTCCTCGCCCTCCCCGGCGACGGCCTGGAAGACCAGTTCCCCGGCGTCCTCGTCGACCAGGAAGACGGAGCTGGCGGCGGCCCCGAAGATGGCCCTCGCCACCTCGACCACGGACTGCAACAGGGCGCGGGTGCCGTCGGATGCGATGGGTCTGGGCACGGGTACCTCATCTCTCGTGACGGGTCCGCCGGTCGGCGGACGGCGGGGAGGTGACCGCCTCGGCGGAACGGGCGTCGGCCGGATGGACGTTGGCGGCCGTCAGGTAGAGGACGGTCTTCAGCTGGAACGGCGTCAGCCCGGGGTGGCGGGCCAGGATCTGGGCACAGCGGCCGGCGATCCTCGGTGCGGCGAAGCTGTTGCCCGTGGTGCGGGTGACGCAGCGGCCGGTCCAGGCGACCCGCACGTCCTGCCCCTTGGCGAAGAACTCCACCGGGGGGCTGGGGTTGTAGAGGTGCGGCTCGGGGTCGGCCTCCTGGTGGCTGCCGACGGAGAAGACCGTGCCGAACCGCCAGGGGAAGCTCTCCACCGGCAGGTTGTGGGCGGAGGCGACCAGGACGGTGCCGTCGAAGTAGGCGGTGTCGGCGAGTTCGCGGAGCGCGCCGACGAACCGGGAGTGGGTGGTGGAGAGGCTGAGGTTGATGACGTCGAAGCGCTGCTCGACGGCCCAGCGGAGCCCGGCGAGGAGGAACGCGCCGCTGCCGGAGAAGTTCTCGCCCAGGACGCGGACGCTGTGCACCTCGCAGTCGGGCGCGACCTCCCGGACGATCCCGGCGCAGGCCGTGCCGTGGCCGCAGGGGTCGTCGGCGTCGGTGGGCACGACGCGGGGCGTTCCGTCGTCGCCCTCGACGACCGCGTGCGAGGAGGCGACCTGGCCGACCATCGGGTGGTCGCCCTCGACGCCGCTGTCCACGACGCACACCCGCACGCCGCGCCCGGTGGAGCCGCCCCAGGCCCACTCGGGGGTGATCCCGGCCGGGGCGGCGGCGAACACCGCGATGTCCTCGGGGCCCCGGTCGCGCAGCCCCCAGCTCAGCGCGCCGTTCACCGGTCCCCTCCCCCGCTCCGCGCCGGGCGGCCGCCGGCCGCCGTTCGCCGGGCGCGCGGGTTGAGCCGGGAGGCGGCGTGCGCGAGCAGCGAGATGGTGGTGTCGCGGCCGACCCGGTGGCCCTTGGCGGCGTAGAGGCGGACGGCCTCGCCGGCCGAGGCGACGGCCCTGGCGGGCAGGTCGGCCGCCAACTGGACGCGGGCCAGGTCGAGATGGGCGGTGGCCCGGGTCAGCGGGGAGTCGGTGGTCTCGGCGGCAGCCACGGCGCGGGCGGCCAGGGCACGCGCCGTGGCCGGCTCGCCGGCCAGCGAGGCGTCCAGGGCGCGCAGCCCGTGCAGGTCGGCGGCGTCGGCCGGGCGGAGGGTGGCGGCGTCCGCTTCGAGGAGCCCGGGGGCGGGGCGCGCGCCGCGCGTGAGGTGGAGGCGGGCCAGCTCGCGGGAGGCGGTGGCCAGCAGGGCGGGCGCGCCGACGGCGCGGCACTGCTGGACGGCCGCCCACAGCAGGGGCTCGGCCGCCTCCGGCCGGCCGGCCAGCACCTCGACGCCGGCGGCGAACAGCGGGGCGAAGCCGGCGGCTTCGGCGTAGCCGAGGCCGGCGGCGAGCCGGTCGGCGGTGGCCAGGCAGGCGCGGGCCTCGCCGGTGCGGCCGGTCAGCGCCAGCAGGTTGGCGAGCGGATAGCTGAGGGTGACGGTGGCGGTGGCGTTGCCCGGGCCGTGCTCGGCGAGCAGCGCGCGGCAGCGCTCGATGGCCTCGGGCGCCGGCGTCGGCCCGTGCCAGAGGGAGACGCCCAACGCGCCGAGCGCGATGGCGCGTTCGGGGGCGACGCCGGCGGCGACGGCGTGGTCGAGGGCGGTGGCGAGCAGCCGGGCGGCGGAACGGTGGCGGCCGGCGAGCTGCCGGTCCTGGGCGATGCGGATCTGGGCCCTGGCCAGGCCGAGCCGGTCGCCGGCGGCCTGGAAGACGGGCATCGCGGCGTGCGCGGCGTCGGCGGCGGTGCCCTGCTCGCCCTCGGGGTCGAGGGAGGCGAGTTGGAGCCGGGCGTGGGCGTGGGCGAGCCGGTCGCCGGCGCGGGCGGAGACGGCGAGGACCTTCCGCAGCAGCGCGCCGCCCTCCTCGGCGCGGCCGAGCGCCAGCCAGGTCTCGCCGAGGCCGAGCGCGGCCGCCGTCCAGCTCGGCTCGTCGGACTCGCTGTGGCGCAGGGCGCGTTGGTGGAGTTCGGCGGCCCAGCCGAGGTCGGCGCGGGCGAGCGCGTGGCGGCCGGCCTCGGCGAGCGCGCGGGCTGCGCGGCCGCGCAGCGCCCGGGTGCGCGGCCCGAGCTGGCCCAGCTCCCGCAGGTGGAGATACGCCTGTTCGGTGTGGTGGGCGGTGAGCGCGGCGCCGGTGCCGGCCCGGGCGGCGAGCCGCTCGTGCCAGGTGGCGCGGCGCCGCTTGCTGAGGCCCCGGTAGGCGACGTCGCGCAGCAGCCCGGAGCGGAACTGGTGGGCGCCGGGCGCGCCGCCGGGCGCGGGCTCCAGCAGGCCGCGCCGGGTCAGCTCGTCGAGCGCCTCGGGCGCGGCCCCGTCCTCGGGGGTGCCGGCGAGCAGGAGGTCGACCTCGGCGGTGGTGAAGCGGCGGCCGACGACCGCGCCGGCCTCCAGCGCGGCGCGCGTCGGCCCGTCGAGGCCGTCGATGCGGGCGGCGAGGACGGCGGTTACGGTGACGGGCAGGCGGCCGGGGTCGGTGGCGTCGCCGCCGTCGGCGGCCCAGGCGAGGAGCTGTTCGAGGTGGAGCGGGTTGCCCTCGGCGCGGCGGATCGCGGCCTCGCGCACGCCGCTGGAGAGCGGGCCGGCGCGGCCCACGAGGTGCTGGGCGGCGGCGAGGCGGCGGGCGGCGGCGTCGGGCAGCGGGCCGAGCGGCAGGTGGTGGACGGCGCCGGTTCGTTGATCGACTTCCGGTCGTTCGACGGCGCACGGTGCCTCGGCGGCGCCGGTTCGTTCGTCGGCGTCGGGTGTCTCGTCGGCGCACGGTGCCTCGGCGGCGCCGGCTCGTTCGGCGGCGCCGGTTCGTTCGTCGGCGTCGGTTCGTTCGTCGGCGTCGGGTGTCTCGTCGGCGTCGGGCGGCGTGAAGTCGACGGCCCGGGGCGGGCGTTCCCGGGTGGGGCGGCCGGACCGGAGCAGCAGCACCGGCCGGTCGGCCAGCGTCTCCGCCAGCCCGCGCAGCCCGCCCAGCAGCGCCGGCCTGGCCCACTGGGCGTCGTCGAGGACGAGGGCCAGCGGACGGCGGCGGGAGAGTTCGGCCAGCAGGGTCGCGACGGCGCCCCAGGTCGCGGCGACGGAGGGGCTGGGCGTGCCGTCGGCCAACAGTCCGCCGCGCAGCACCTCGTGGGCGGCGCCGCCCTCGCCCGACGGCACGCCGGTGTGGCGCAGCAGGGCGGTGAGGGCGTCGGCAAGCGGGGCGAGGCTCGCCTCGTCGCCGTGGCCACGGCAGCTGGCGGCGCCCACCGGCACGCCGTCGGCGGCGAGTTGGGCGAGCCAGGCGCGCAGCAGCCGGGTCTTGCCGATGCCGGCCTCGCCGGTCACCGTGACCAGGCGGGCGGCGGGACCGGTGGTCACGTCCCTCCAGTGCTCGCCCAGCCGCCGCAGTTCGGCGTCGCGGCCCACCAGGGGCGCCGCGTCGGGCGGGGTGTCGGCGCCCGCGCCGCGCGGGGCGAGCCCGAGAAGCCGGAACGCGCGGACCGGCTCGCGCTTGCCCTTCAGGCGCAGCGGGCCGAGCGGCGCGACGTCGGCGTCGGCGCCGAGCAGCAGGCGGGTGGCGGGGCCGATGAGGATCTGCCCGGGCGGCGCGGCCTGTTCGAGGCGGGCGGCGACGTTGACCACCTCGCCGGAGACGAAGGTGCCGTCGGTGGGCTCGCCCGAGGTGACGACCTCCCCGCTGTTGACGCCGATCCGCACCTCCAGGGTGCTGCCGACCTCGGCGGCCAGCTCCTCGTTGAGCGGCTTGAGCGCGGCGATCATGTCGAGCGCCGCGGCCGCCGCGCGGCGCGCGTCGTCCTCCCGCACGCGGGGGACGCCGAAGACGGCGACCACCGCGTCGCCGATGAACTTCTCCACGGTTCCGCCGCGCGCCTCGACGCCGGCGCGCATCGCCTCGAAGTAGCGCAGCACCACGGCGCGGAGCGTCTCGGGTTCGAGGACCCCGGACAGCTCGGTGGAGCCGACGAGGTCGCAGAAGAGCGCGGTGATCATCTTGCGTTGCTCGGGCACGGTGTGACTCCCTCGGTGTGCGCCCGGTGGGCCCTGGGCCCGTTCGACAACCCGGACCTCAGAACAGGGCGGCGCCGGCCACGGCGGCGTGCGCCCTGACCTCGGGCTCCACCGCGTCGAGGCGGGACTTGATGTCCAGCACCAGGGCGAGTTCGTCCGGGGTGAGCGCGGCGAAGACGGCGCGCTGCTCCGGGGTGAGGGAGGGCACGGGGAAGCCGGCGTCGGCGAGTTCGCGCAGGGTGCGCGCGGCGGCGGCGGCGTCGTCGTCGGCGGCCGCTGGGCTGCCGGCGTTGCCTTCGGGCGGGTGCGGCGTGGCGGTCATGGCGTGCGGGCCTCCTTCGGGGCGGTGGGGGCGGCCGGGGTCAACAGGGTGGCCGGCGTCAACAGGGGCGGTGCGGCGGACAGTTCGGCCAGCACGTCCAGCAGCGCGGCGACGGTGTGCAGGGCGCTCAGCCGGGCCGCGCGCCGGGCGCGTTCGGTGGTGACGCCGGCGTCGAGCGCGGCGACCACCTCGGCGCTGTGGCCCGGGTCGGCCTCGGCGTGCAGCCGCACCGAGTCGAACGCGGCCGGCGGCAGCCCGGTCCGCTCGGCCAGCAGCGCGGGCAACGCGGCGTGCGGGGCGTGGAGTTCGAGGACCAGGATGTAGCCGAGGAGCGCGGCCGGGTGGTGGTGGCTGACCCAGTAGTACGGAGCGCCGACCAGCCGGGCCACGGCGGCCGACGGCGGTTCCTCGAACGCGCGGGCGGGGTCGAGGCCGACGGCGGCCAGGTCGTCGAGCAGCCAGTCGTCGTGGTGGCGCTCGCGGTCGATGTGCGCGTCGAGGAAGCCGGCCAGGGCGTCGGCGCCCGGCTCCCCGGCGATGCCCGGCGCCCCGGGGTCGGACGGGAGGGCACGGCAGCGGCGCGCGGCCAGCTCCATCAGGGGCACGGAGGCGCGGATGACGGCGTGCATGGTGGTGAGGTAGCGCGCATAGCGCTCTCTGAGCCCCTCGGGGCGCCAGAGCGCGGCGGACGCGCGGTGCAGCGCCGGGGACAACGGCTCGACGAGGGCGCGCAGTTCGTGCCCGGCCGGCGCCCTCACGACGCGCCCCCCGACTGCCCCGACTGCCCCGGCTGGCTCGGCTGGCTCGGCTGGCTCGGCCCGCCGGCCGTCTCGTCGAGGAGGTGCGCGTGCCGGGGGCTGCCGTGCCGGGCGACGAGCGCCACCGGGTCGCCGGCGGACAGGGCGCGGGCGGCGGCCTCCTGGAGCAGTTCGCCGCAGGCGCCCTCGCCGACCCGCCGCGCCCAGCGGCGGGCGGCCGGCAGCTCGCCGAGCCGGTGGCAGGTGGCGCAGTAGCCGGCCGGCGCCGAGCCCGGCGGCGCGCCGGCGCGGGCCGCGATGTGCACCGGCCCCACGGTGCGGATCATGCGCAACAGCGGGTCGCGTCGGGCCCGTTGGAGCACCCCGTGCCAGCTGTCGGTGGCCACCGAGCCGACCCGCAGCTGGGCCGGGCGGCGCCGGCCGTCCACCACGTCCTGCTGGCAGCAGGCGGTGATCGCGCCGTCGGCGGCGACCACCGGCCAGGCCGCCAGCTCGCAGGGCGCGGCGGCCGAGGGCGGGGGCGGCGGCCCGGCGGCCGGCACGCCGGGCAGCGCGGCGCCCCGGCCGAGCGGCCGCACCAGGCCGACCAGCAGCGGGACGGCGTGGCCGAGGCGGGCGGTCACGTCGGCGGCCAGCTCGTCCGGGTAGGGGTCGTCGGGTCCGGCGGCCAGCGCGTGGAGGCTGACGGCGACGCCGGTCGCGGCCAGCGTCTCCAGCGCGGTCAGCAGGTCGCGGCGCGGGACCTCCCGCTCGTGGTGGGCGTCGGCGCTCAGCGAGAAGTGGTCGACGGCGGCGGCCACCCGCCGCACGGCCGGCGGAAGTTGGCCGCCGACGGCGAAGAAGCCGCCGGAGAGCACGGCGGTGCGGGTGCCGGCCTCGCGCGCGGTCTCGGCCGCCTCGACAACCAGGCCGGGCCGGGTCAGCGGCTCGCCGCCGGTCAGCATCAGCACCTCGGGTCGGCAGTCGGGGGTGAAGGTGCGCAGAAAGCGCAGCAGGTCGGCGGCGTCGAGATCGCGCCCTTCGCGGGTGGCGGCCAGCGAGCAGTGGGCGCAGCGCAGCGGGCAGCGTTCGGTGAGGGTGACGAGGAGTCCGGCGCCGACGGTCTGGCGCAGCGACATCAGGTCGGTGAGCCGCACGCGGGCCTCCTTGACTCCAGCCTTCTCCGGCGTCCGGTATCGGTGACGTTCCTCGGCCCCGTCCCCGGCCCGGCGAGCGTCCGGGCCCGGGCGGGGGCAACGGGCATTCTGCGCGGCGGCGGCTGCCGTCCGGTTGCGGAACGGTATGAGTGCGGGTCGGGGCGGTGCGCGGGGCCGCGCGCCGGGCGGCGGGGCGCCGTCGGGAACGGCAACGGCCGCCGGCTGCCTGGGCGTTCACCGCTTGGCAACCGTTTCTCTTCCGGCCCTCCCTACCTTCCTCCCGGCGTGCGCTTCCCGCTCGGGGACGCCACGCCGTCCACGTAGGACCCCGACTCAAGGAGGAAGCTCCATGGCGGAGACCAACGAGCAGCCGACGCAGGAGAGCGAGGCGGCCAAGGCGGCCAGCGCCGTCGAGGTGGCCGCGCACGCGATGGCCGGCGCGGTCCTGGAACTCCAGCGCCTGGCGCCGGAGAAGCAGGCCGAGACCGCCCTGGGCGCGCAGAGCAGCGGCTCCTGTGGCGCCGTCAGCTGCATCTTCGACCCCGCCTGACGGGCGCGCCGGCTGACACACGGCACACGAGACCGGCCGGGGCGGGCGAACACGGCCCGCCCCGGCCGGCCACCGTTCGACATCCCGATCCGGTCCCTTCAGGGAGGAAGCACGTGGCTGACACCGTCGAGCACCCCACTCCGCCGCAGGGCGGCACCGGCCCCAACGACACCACCGACAGAACGGCCGAGGTGATCGCCCACGCCATCGCCGGCACCGTGCTGCGGCTCCAGCGCCTGTCGCCGGAGCGGCAGGCGGAGACCGCGCTCGGCGCGCAGAGCAGCGGCTCCTGCGGGGTCACCAGCTGCATCTTCGACCCCGCCTGACCGAGCGCCCGGCCGCACGGGCGAACCGTACGACCGACGCGCCACCGGCCGGCGCCGCCCCGCACGGCGCCGGCCGGCCCAACCCCCGCACGGCACCCGGCTTTCCAGAGAGGACAACGCGGCGATGAAGGTGGAGTGGGAGACGGTCCAGGCGTATATGGCGCACCATCCGCGCTGGTTCGAGAACCCGGAGCGCCGTCAGCCGGACGCGCGGCACCTGGCGCTCTACCGGTCCGTCATCCCCGGCGACTGGCGGCTGTCGCGCCGCGGGTACTGGCTGATCGCCACGCCGCCCGGGGTGCCGGCGGTCGCGCAGGGGTGGAAGCTGCACGTCTCGGCGACCTCGGCGACGACGGAGGCCACGCTGCGCGCGGCGCTGCCGGTGTTGCGGGACGCGGCGGTGCACTTCAAGTTCCTGATGGACGCCTCGGCGATGCGGGAGAACAACGGGAAGCTGATCTCCCGGGGCGCCAGCGGCAAGTTCCTCACCGTCTACCCGGCCGACGAGGCGGAGTTCCGCGCGGTCGGCGACGCGTTGACCCGCGCGCTGGACGGCTTCGACGGGCCGATGGTGCTCTCCGACCGGCGCTACCCGGGTTCGCGGGTGGTGCACTACCGGTACGGCGGCTTCCAGACGATCTCCCGGGTGCTGCCGGCGGGGAACCGGGAGCTGCTGATCCACACGCCGGACGGCGAGCCGGTCGTCGACATCCGCCACCCCTACTTCCACGTGCCCGACTGGGCGAAGGACCCGTTCCCTGCCGAGGCGCCGCGCGGCTCGGGAAGGGCATCCGGCTCGGGAAGCGCGACCGGCTCGGGCGGCTCCGGCGGGGAGATCACCCTGGCGAACGGCCGGTTCACCGTCACCAGCGCGATGCGGTTCACCAACCGGGGCGGCCTCTACCGCGCGGTGGACAACGAGACCGGCGCCGACGTGGTGCTGCGCGAGGCGCGGCCCGGCGTCCAGGTCGGCCCCGAGGGCCTGGACGCGGTCGAGCTGCTGCGGCACGAGCACACGATGCTCACCGAGCTGGCCGACACGGACCTGTTCATCCGCCCGGTGGCCTACTTCACCGAGTGGGAACACGCCTTCCTGGCCGAGGAGTTCGTGCCCGGCACCCATCTGGGCCACCTGAGCGTGGTGCACAACCCGATCTACACGCTGGAGCTGAGCCCCGAGAAGCTGACGGACTACTACGACCGGTTCCGTGGCCTGTGGCTCCAGGTCGCCGACGCCATCGCGGCCTGCCACGAGCGGGGCATCGTGCTGGCCGACCTGTCGCCGACCAACATCATGGTCACCCCGGACGACCGCATCCGCGTCATCGACCTGGAGTCGGCGTTCCACGAGGGCGCGCGGGAGGGCGCGGCGCGCGGCGCCGGCCTGTTCACGCCGGGCATGACGACCCGCCGCGCGATGCTCGCCCGGCGCGGCGACCGGGCCAGCGACTACTACGCGCTGGGCGGGATCATCCTCGGCTGCGTGCTGCTGTGCTTCCAGCCGGACATCATCGACCCGACCATCCCCCGCCGGGTGCTGGCGGAGGCGGCCGGCGAGCTGGACCTGCCGCCCGAGCTGGTCTCCCTCATCACCGACCTCTACCAGGAGAACGCGCCGGCGCCCGACCCGGCCGCGCTGCGCCGGCGGATCGAGGAGCTGCCGCTGACCACGCACTGGCGGCGCCCCGCGCCGCTGGCGCTGCCGCCGGAGCCGGACGCGGCGGCGACGTCCGCGCTGCACAAGCGGATCGACACCGTGCTCGACGGCGTGGTGGCGTACTGCGCCGAGACCGCCGACACCTCACGCACGGACCGGCTCTTCCCCACCGACCTGCTGGTGTTCGAGACCAACCCGCTGTGCCTGGCGTTCGGCGCCTACGGCACCCTCTACGCCACGCACCGGCTGACCGGCACCGTGGACGAGACGCTGCTGGGGTGGGCGTTGCGCCAGCCGGCGTCCCCTGACCGGCTGCCGCCCGGGCTGTACTACGGGAGCGCGGGGGTGGCCTGGGCCCAGTCGGCGCTCGGCTACCCGGAGTTGGCGGTGCGGACGCTGCGGGACGCGGCCGACCATCCGCTGCTGCACGCCGGCCCCGGGGTGCTGTCGGGCGCGGCCGGGCACGGCATGGCGTGCCTGCGGGTGTGGCGGGACAGTGGGCGGGAGGAGTTCCTTCAGCGGGCCCGGGAGATCGCGGCGTGGCTGGCGGTGACCGCGCACCGGGACGGCGGGCTGGCCTCGTGGCCGGACCCGGAGGGCGGCACGCCGGTCGGCTACGCGCACGGCGCCTCGGGCGTGGCGCTGTTCCTGCTGGCGCTGCATGGGGCGACGGGCGAGCGGGAGCCGCTGGAACTCGGCCGCGCCGCGCTGGAGTTCGACCTGTCCCAGGCCATCTTCCAGTCCGGCGGCCGGTACTCGTTCCCGTCCCGCGCGGTCGAGGGCGACGAGGAGGTGGCCGTGGTGCGGCACTACTGGGACGAGGGAACGGCCGGGGTGCTGACCACCCTGCTGCGCTACCACCAGGTGACGGGCGAGGCGGCGCTGCGGCGGCGGATCGACGAGCTGCTGCCCGACGTGTGCCGGAAGTTCACGGTGCTGCCACAGCTGTTCCGTGGCACCAGCGGGCTGGGCAACGCGGTGCTGGACGCCTACGAGTTCCTGGGCGACCCGGCGCTGCTGGCGGAGGCGGAGCGGATGGCCGGCGCGGTGCTGTGCATGGCCATCGACCGGCCGGAGGGCGTCGTCTTCCCCGGCGAGCAGACGTTCCGGGAGAGCTGCGACCTCGCCACCGGCTCGGCCGGCATCGCGCTCTTCCTGGACCGGGTGCGGCACGCCAGGCCGGGAGCGCGGAGCAACGGGAACTTCGTGCTGGACGACCTGCTGCCCGCCGCGCCCGGGGCGGGCCGGCCGTGACAACGGACGCGGCGCCGGCGGAGGCGGCGGCGCCGGCGCCCCGACCGCTGCGCGCCAACCGGGACTTCCGGCTGCTGTGGGTCGGGCAGGCGCTCTCGGACTTCGGCGCCTCGATGACGTTCGTGGTGCTGCCGCTGGCGCTGCTGGGCGGCGGGCACTCGCCGCAGGCGGCCAGCACCATCGGCACGGCGGTGCTGGTGACGGCGATGCTGGCGCGGCTGCCCGGCGGCTATCTCGCGGACCGGTTCCGGCACCGGACGCTGATGCTGGTCGCCGACGTGGCGCGGTGCGCGATGTTCGCGGTGGTCGCGGTGTGGACGTTCCTGGGCGACCTGCCGCTGTGGCTGGCGGTGGTGTCGGTGATGGTGGCACAGCTGGGCGTGGAGCTGTTCAAACCGAGCCAGAGCGCGGTGGTGCGGCGGGTGGTGCCGGCCGGTCAGCTGCCGACGGCGATGTCGTTGAACCAGGCGCGCGGCTACGCGGCGGAGATCGCGGCCCCGGCGGCGGCCGGGCTGCTGGTGGCGGTGGAGCTGGGCCTGCCGTTCGCGGTGGAGGCGGCGACGTTCGCCGCCTCGGCGGTCTGCGTCTGGTTCCTCTCCCCCACCGCCCGCGCCAGCCGGGCATCCGAGCCGCCGCCGGCCGACCGGGCGCCGCGCGCCGACCAGGACCGACGGCCCGGGGACGGCGAGCGGTTCTGGCGCCGGATGACGGCCGGCCTGCGCTATGTGGCGGCCAACCGCTTCCTGCGCACCCTGGCGGTGCTGGCCACCGGCCTCAACTTCCTCTTCCAGGCGCTGGTCTACGCCCTGATCCTGGGCCTGGGACAGCGGGACGGCGGCAGCGGCGCGGTGGGCGCTGCGCTCAGCGCGGCGGCGGTGACCGGGCTGCTCGGCTCGGTGGTCGCGCCGTTCCTCCAGCGGCGGCTGCGCATCCAGCTGCTGGTGGCGGCCGGGCCGGCGCTGGCCGCCGCGCTGCTGGCGGTGGCGTGGGCCGGCGGCAGCGAGCTGGCGTTCGCCGGGTCGCTCGCCGCGATGAGCCTGCTGACGCCGGTGATCGCCGCCTCGCTGGCGGTGCTGCTGGCGACGATGGTGCCGCGCGAGATCTATGGCAGGACCACGGCGGCGATCGGCTTTGTCACCGAACTCTTCCAGCCGCTGGGCCCGTTGGCGGCCGGGCTGCTGCTGGCGGGGCTGCCGCTGACCGGGGTGGCCGCGCTCTTCGCCGCCGGCTTCGGCGTGCTGGCGGTCCTCGCGCTCTTCCTGCCCGCCCCGACGCCGAACCCCGCCCCTGCCGACTGACTGTCTGTTCGCTTGGCCGACTCCCGCTCAACTGCCCGTTTCCGCCGACCGTTGGAGGCATCCGTGATCCCGCTCTCCGTCCTCGACGTGGCCGTCATCCCTCCCGGCGGGACGGCCCGCGAGACCCTGTTGGACGTCGTGGAGGTGGCGCGGGCCGCCGACCAGGCCGGCTACCGCCGGTTCTGGGTGGCCGAGCACCACACCTCGCCACGCTGCGCCGGGAGTTCGCCGGCGGTGCTGATGGCGCACCTGGCGGCGGTGACCCGGCGGGTGCGGGTCGGCTCGGGCGGGGTGATGCTGCCCAACCACGCGCCGCTGGCCGTGGCGGAGCAGTTCGCCGTGCTCCAGGCGCTCCACGACGGCCGCGTCGACCTGGGCGTCGGCCGCGCCACCGGCGGCAACGAGCACGCCGCGCTGCTGGACCGCGCGCTGCGCACCTCGCCGGCGGCGCGGGACGCGTTCCCCGAGCTGATCGACGAGCTGCTGGGCTTCCTGCACGACGACTGGCCCGAGGGCCATCCGCTCGCCGCGCTGCGGATGTCGCCGCTGCCGGCCGAGCCGCCCGAGGTGTTCGTGCTGGGCTCGACGGAGAACGGCGGGCGGGTGGCGGCCTCCCGTGGCCTGCCGTTCGTCTTCGGCGGGCACCTCGGCCCCAGGTCGCGCCCGACCGCCCTGGCCCGCTACCGCGCTGAGTTCCGGCCCGGCCGGCACGGGCCGGCCGGGCCGAGGGTGATCGCCTCGGTCAACGTGCTGTGCGCCGAGAGCGACGAGGAGGCCGCCCGGCTGGCGTGGGAGACCAGCGAGGCCCAGGTGGTGGAGGCGCACGCGACGCGCTCGCCCGGCCAGCCGCTGTCGCCGGCGCGGCAGCGACATCTGACCCAACAGAACCTGGCCGAGGTGCAGTTGGTCCAAGGCGAGCCCGCGAGCGTGGCCGCCGGGCTCGCCGATGTCGCCGCCACCTGGGGCGCGGACGAGCTGATGGTGGTCCCCTACGGGCTGACCGGCAAGGACCGCGCCCGCGTGCTGCACCTGCTGGCGCCCGAGACCAGCGCGACGCCCGAGACCGACGCGGTGCCGGGGCACGGCTGATCCCCGGCCTCGGGCGGCCCCGGCAACCCCCCGGCGGATGAGTAAGGTTAGCCTTACCTCACGAGCCCACGGTGGGGCTGCCGGGGAGAGGACGGGGCGTGGAGACGGTCGACGACGTCGCCGAACGGGCGGCGGGGGCCCCCGTTCCCCGACGGAGCCCGCTGGCCCGCGCCGGTGGACTGGCGCTGGCCGGCGTCGTGTTGGGGTGCCTGGTGGTGCTGAGCACCTGGCTCGGGGCCCGGGCGACCGGCCCCGGCGAGGTGCTGCGCGCGCTCTGGTCGGACGACGGCTCGTACACCGCCGCCCTCGTCCGCGAGCTGCGGCTGCCGCGCACCCTGACCGGCCTCCTGGTGGGCGCGGCGCTGGGCGCCGCCGGGGCGCTGATGCAGGCGCTGACCCGCAATCCGCTGGCCGATCCCGGCCTGTTGGGCGTCAACGCCGGCGCCTCCGCCGCCGTGGTCCTCGCCGTCGGGGTGCTGGGCGTGACGGACTTCGGGGGCTTCGTGTGGTTCGCGTTCGGCGGCGCGCTGCTGGCGACCTGCGCCGTGTACGCGCTGGGCGCCTCGGGGCGGGGGCGGGGCTCGCCGGTGCGGCTGGTGCTGGCCGGCGCCGCCGTCAGCGCCTGCCTGTCGGGGCTGATCGCGGGCGTCACGGTGTTGGACGCGGCGACCTTCGACTATCTGCGGTTCTGGACGGTGGGCTCGCTGGCCGGCCGGCGGCCCGAACTGGTCGCCGACCTGGTGCCGTTCGTGCTGGTCGGCCTCGTCCTGGCGCTGGCCCTGACGCGCCCGCTGAACGGGATCGCGCTCGGCGAGGACACCGCCCGCGCCCTCGGCGTGAACCTGGCGCGGACCCGGCTGCTGGGTGTCCTGGCGATCACCCTGCTGTGCGGCTCCGCGACGGCGGCGGCCGGGCCGATCGGCTTCGTCGGGCTGGTCGTTCCGCTGGTGGCCCGCCGGCTGACCGGGCCCGACCTGCGCTGGTCCCTGCCCTATGCGATGGTGCTGGCCGCCTGCCTGCTGCTGGCGGCGGACACGGCCGGCCGACTGGTGCTGCCCGAGGGCGAGTTGGAGGTGGGCGCGATGACCGCCGTGCTCGGCGCGCCGGTCTTTGTCGCGATGGTGCGCCGGCAGCGGGGGGCCGCCTCGTGACGGCCAACGGAACCGTCCCGGGAAGCCGGAGCCGCGCCGGGGCCGGCGGTCGGGTGGCCGGGGTCGTCCCCGTGCGGCTGTTCGCGGCGCGGGTGTCGTTCCGGTTCCGGCCGCGCCTGGCGCTGGTGGCGGCGTGGGCTTCACTGAGCTGCGTGGCGCTGGTCGGCGTGAGCCTGTGCGTGGGCGCCTACCCGGTCTCCGTTCCCGAGGTGGCCGAGGCCCTGTTCTATGGCACGGGCGACCGGCTGGCCGTGCACTTCGTCACCCAGGAGCGGCTGCCACAGGCGCTGGTCGCGGTGCTGGCCGGGGCGGCGCTCGGGGTCAGCGGCGCGGTCTTCCAGAGCATGGCCCGCAACCCGCTGGCCAGCCCGGACGTGATCGGCTTCAGCAGCGGCGCGGCCACCGGCGCGATCCTGGTGATCGTGCTGCTCGGCGGCGCCGCCCAGACGGTGGCGCTGGGCGCGGTCGGCGGCGGGCTGCTGGCGGCGGCCGTGGTCCTGGCGCTGGCCAGCGGGGGCGGCCTGGGCGGCGGCCGGCTGGTGCTGATCGGGCTCGGCGTGACGGCCGTCCTCGGCTCGGTCAACTCCTACCTGTTGACCAGGGCGGAGCTGAACACCGCGCAGAACGCGCACCTCTGGCTGATCGGCAGCCTGCACGGCCGCTCCTGGGGCGAGGTGGCGACGCTGCTCGTCGCGCTGGTGGCGCTGGTGCCGGCGATGGTCCCGCTGGGCCGGCACCTGCGCTGCCTGGAGTTGGGCGACGACGTGGCCGGCGGCCTCGGCCTCAACGTGGTCCGGGTCCGGCTGGCGCTGACCGGGCTCGGCGTCGCGCTGTGCGCGGTGGCGGTGTCCTGTGCCGGGCCGATCCCGTTTGTCGCGCTGGCCGCGCCGCAGATCGCGGTGCGGCTGACGCGCGGGCCCGGGGTGAGCCTGGCGGCGGCCGGCCTGACCGGCGCGGCCCTGCTGGCCGCCGCGCATCTGGTGGCCAACCAGCTGTTCGCCGCGCTGGCCTGGCTGGGCGAGCGGGTGGCCTGGCTGGCGCTGGTCGACGCCGACCAGCGCCATGTCCAGCTGCCGGTCGGCGTCGTGACGGCCCTGCTGGGCGGCGCCTATCTGGGCTGGCTGCTGCGCTCCCGCTGAGCGCGGCGCGCCCCCGGCCGGCGCCGCCCGTTCAGAGCTGCCGGAGGATCGCCTCGATCTCGTCCACCGCGCCGATGGCGAAGCGGTAGGAGCCGACGCCGTAGTGCCGTACGGGGAAGGCCCGTTGGGCGACGACGGGGGCCAGGTCGGCCCAGAGCGGGTTGGCCAGCAGCTCGGTGGTGGGCGCGGCGAGGGTGCCGTCGAACAGCTCCGGGTAGACCAGCACCGTGCAGTCCTGGAGGATCTCCAGTTCCTCGTAGGACTTCTCGACGAAGCCGGCCTCCTCCTCGGGCAGTCCGGCGCCGATGGTCAGGCCCAGGTCGCGCATGACGGTCAGCAGCGGCGAGCCGAGGAAGAACGTCCCGTTGGGGCCGCCGCTGACCGGGGCCCAGGTGGAGGCGGCGATCTGCTCGGCGTGCGTCTCGCGGACCTCGGCGAGCCGGTCCCGGTACTCGGTGCGGACGGCGGCGAGCCGGTCGGCGCGGTTGACCGCGTCGGCGACCCGTTCCGCCTGCTCGTGCCAGAGGTTGCCGCTGTCGGCCCAGTTGAAGTACACGACGGGCGCGATGGTGGTCAGCTCGCGGGTCTTCTCCTCGTAGAACTGGTCGAGGATCAGGTCGGGTTCGAGGGTGGCGATGGCCTGGGCGTTGGGCTCGCCCGGCACGCCGATGGTGGTGGCATCCCGGACAGCCCGGTAGATGTCGTCGGGCAGGGCGGTGCGGAGCGCGGTGCCCTCGGGCACGCCGACCGGGGCGAGCCCGACGTCGAAGAGCATCCAGACGCCGTAGTTGTCGGTGACGACGACGCGTTCGGGGTGCGCGGGCACGGCGATCTCGCCGTTGTCGGCCGCGACGGTCCGCTCGGCCGCGCCCGTCGGTTCGCCCTCGGCCGCCCCGTCGTCACCGCCGCCGCGCACCCCGCAGGCGGTGAGGCCGAGCAGGGCGCCGAGGCCGGCGGCGCCGCCGAGGAAGCGTCTGCGGTCGGGGGCGAAGGGGGCGGTGGTGCGGGTCACTTGAGACCTCCAGGGGAGCAGGCTGCGACGTCACCCCACCCGAGCTAAGGTGAGGCTAACCTAAGTTATCAGTCCGTAGTTATCAGTCCGCCCCAGGAGGCCCCGGTGTTCCCCCCGTTCGCTCCCGCCACCGCCGAGCGGCCGCCCGCGCCCTCCCTCACGCCCGCGCCCGACGCCTCGCCCGACCTCGGTCCCGACGCGCGGGCGACGCCCGGCTGGCCCGAGGAGTTCGCCGCCCGGTACCGGGCCGCCGGGCACTGGCGCGGCGAGACCGTCGGCCGCGCGCTGCGCGACCGGGCCGCCGCCCACCCCGACCGGGTGGCGCTGGTGGACGGGCCCCGCCGCTGGACCTACGGCCGGCTTGACGCGCTGGTGGACCGGATGGCCGCCGGGCTGGCCGCGCTGGGCGTCGCCAGGGGCGACCGGGTGGTCGTCCAACTCCCCAATGTCGCCGAGTTCTTCGAGGTCACCCTCGCCCTCCTCCGGCTCGGCGCCCCGCCGGTCCTCGCGCACCCCGAGCACCGGGAGGCCGAGCTGCGGAACCTCTGCTCGTTCACCGAGGCCCGCGCGCTGGTGGTCGCCGACGCGTGGGACGGGTACGACTTCCGGGCCCTCGCCGGCCGGGTCGCCGACGAGGTGCCCACCCTGCGGCACGTCCTGGTCGCCGGCCGGCCCGGGCCGCACACCCCGCTCGACTCCGTGCCCAGGGACCCGGTGCGCCCGCTGACCGGACCCGAGCCGGGCGACGTCGCGCTGCTGCGCCTCTCCGGCTCGACCACCGGCGCGCCCCGGCTCGTTCCCCGCACCCACGACGACTACCTGCACGGCCTGCGCGCCGCCAACGAGGCCGCCGGCATCGACCACACCACCGTCTATCTGTGCGCCCTGCCGGCGTCCGGCGCGCTGGCGTTGGGCGCCCCCGGCGCGTTGGGCACGCTGTGCGCCGGGGGGCGCGTGGTGGTCAGCCCCCACCCGGGCCCCGACACCGCGTTCCCGCTGATCGCCCGCGAACGGGTCACCACCACCGCCCTCGTTCCCCCGCTCGCCGCCCGCTGGATCGACGCGGCGGCCACCACCGCGCAGGACCTCGGCAGCCTCCGCCTGCTCCAGGTCGGCGGCGCCCCGCTCGACGAACGCACGGCCCGCCGCGTCTCCCCCGCGCTCGGCTGCGCCCTGCAACAGGTCTATGGCACGGCCGAGGGCCTGGTCAGCGCGACCCGGCTCGACGACCCGGTGGAGACCGTCGTCACCACCCAGGGCCGCCCGCTCTGCGCCGACGACGAGATCCGCGTCGTGGACGAGCACGGCGAACCCGTGCCGCCCGGCGCGGCCGGCCAGCTGCTGGTCCGGGGCCCGGGCACCGTCCGTGGCCACTGGCGCGCGCCCGAACACGACCGGCTCGCCTTCACCGCCGACGGGTTCCACCGCACCGGCGACCTGGTGCGGCGCACCGAGGGCGGCGCGCTGGTGGTCGTGGGGCGCGTCCGGCGGGGCATCAACCGGGGTGGCCAGCAGTTCGCGCCCGAGGAGGTCGAGAACCACCTGCTGGCGCACCCGGACGTGTACGACGCGCTGGTGGTCGGCGTTCCCGACGCGTTCCTCGGCGAACGCGTCACCGCCCGTCTCGTTCCCCGGCCCGGCGCGGCCCTCCCCACACCGGCGGCGATCCGCGCGTTCCTCCACGCGCGGGGCCTGGCCGCGTTCAAGATCCCCGAACGGGTCGAGGCGGCGCGGGACATGACGCACGAGGCCGCCTGACGCCGAGACAACCGGGCGCGGCGCGCGCGGAGTTGCCGGGCATCACGGTGCGCGACAGGATGGCCCCATGGCGCAGAGCAGGGTGGTCGCCGACCGCTACCACCTCAGGCGGGAGGTCGGCCAGGGCGGCACCGGGGTGGTGTACGAGGCGTGGGACCGCGAGTTGGAACGACGGGTCGCGGTCAAGGTGCTGCACGAACGCGTCGGGATGTCCGCCGCCGAGGAGGCCGGGCGGCTGCGCCGCGAGGTGCGGGCCCTCGGCCGGGTCAACCACCCGGCCGTGGTCAGCCTCTATGACGCGGGCATCACCGAACAGCGTCCCTATCTGGTGATGGAGTGGCTGGACGGCCTCGACCTCGCCCGGCTGAGGGCGGCGCTGGGCTGGCGACTGCGGGACCTGGCGGCCGCGTTGACGCTGCCCCTGGTGGAGGGGCTGCGGGCCATCCACGAGGCGGGCGTGCTGCACCGGGACATCAAGCCGTCGAACATCCGCGTCACCCACGCGGGCCGGGTGGTCCTCTGCGACCTGGGGCTGGCCAGGATCAGCGGCGACACCTCGCTCACCCGGAGCGGCGTGATCGTCGGCACCCCGCGCTACATGGCCCCCGAGATGATCAGGGGCGAGGCGCCGACCCCCGCCTCCGACTACTACGCACTCGGCCTGTGCCTGCGGGAGGTCCTCACCGACCAGCAGGTGTTCGCCGAACACGAGAACGCCGCGACACTGCTGTGGACGGCGGTCAACGAGGGCGTCGAACCCGTCGACGCCCCCTCCCTGGCGGGGTCCGTGCCCGGTGGACTGGTGGACCTGGTCAACGGCTGGTGCGCCAGGGACCCCGCCCAGCGGCCGACCGCGACCGACGCCGCCCTGGAGGTGCTGACCGCCGAGGCGCCCGTCCGCAGCCTGGGCGGGCTGATCGCGATGGTCGAGGACGACGGCGAGCCGCTGGCCCTGGAGATCCCCGGGAGCCTCGACGGCCCCCTCGTCCCCGGCGGCTCCTCCCCCGACCCCCAGCCCGCGCCCGCCGACGCCCGGCGGGACCGCACCCTCAGCGGTTCCTTCCCGGCCCCCTCCTCGATGCTCTCGCTGGGCGATGTCACCCAGGCCCTGGTGCTGCACCGGATCACCCCGCGCAACGCGGTCTCCCGGCTGCGGGAGGCGGTGGGCATGGTGCAACGCGGGGAGCACCGGGAGGCGTTGGACCTCCTCGCCACCATCGGGACGGTCGGCGCCGAGCGGTTGGGCCCGGGCGACCCCACGACCCTGACCGCCCGGTTCTGGCACGCGGTCTGCCTGGCGCGGCTCGGGTCGGGCGAGGAGGCCCTGGCGCTGCTGGCCACCGTCAACGCGCACACCGAGCCGGTGACGCCGCCCGACGACGGCGAGCCGGCGCCCGCGTCGGGGTCCGCGCCGGCGCCCGCGCCGGAGGAGAACGAGAAGGGGGACCCCGAATGACCGAGACCCGGGTCGAGGTGCGCCTCGCGCCGCGCGAGGACGGCGGGCGCGAGCCGATCGCCGTGGAGGACGAACTCCGTTCCCTGGTCCACTGGTTGCGCGCCGACGAGACCCTGACGCGCGGCCTGGTCAGCCGGCTGGAGGCCCAACGCCCCGCCGGCGAGGGCGAGATGGGCGCGGCGCTGGACGTGGTGGCGCTGGTGCTGGGCTCCGGCCTCTCGGCGGGCGCGCTGGCCGTCTCCGTGCTCCAGTGGCGGGACACCCGGCGCACCGGCCGGCCGCTGGTGGTGAAGCGCGGCGCCTGGGAGGTGCACGTTCCGCCGGGCCGGCCGGCCGACGAGGCGACGCTGGCCCGGCTGGTCGCCCTGCTGGAGGCGGCCGAGGACGGTGAGCCCGACACGCCCGACGCCTCCGCTGGCTCCGGCGGCTCCGGCGGCACCGGCGGCTCGGGCGGCACCGGCGGCGGTTCCGGCGAGGGGCGGTGAGCGGCCAGGGCCCGCCGGACCCGGCCGCCTCCCGGGCGGTGCTGCTGGGCGGGGCGCGCTACGAGGAGCTGGCCCAACTCCCCGCCGTCGCCGCCAATCTGCGGGACCTGGCCGGCGCCCTGCGGGACCCGCTGCTGTGGGGGCTGCCCGACCGGAACTGCGTCGAGGTGTGCGATCCGGCCACCCCGTCGGAGCTGCTTGACCCGGTGCACCGGGCCGGCGAGGAGAGCACCGACACGCTGCTCGTCTACTACGCGGGGCACGGGCTGCGCGATCCCGACTCGGCCGACCTGTATCTGGCGTTGGCCGGTTCCCGACCGCACACCGGCTACACCGCCGTCGCCTTCGACCATCTGCGGGCCGCGCTGCGGCAGGCCAGGGCCAGGCGCCGGGTACTGATCCTGGACTGCTGCTTCAGCGGCCGGGCGGCGAGGACCCTGGACGGCACGGACGCGCTGGCCGCCCGGGCCACCGTGGACGGGGCCTATGTGCTGGCCGCCTCGCCCGGGGACCGGGCCGCGCTGGCGCCGGAGGGCGAGCCGCACACCGCGTTCACCGGCGAGCTGCTGCGGCTGCTGCGGCAGGGCGTCGCGGACGGGCCCGAGGTGCTCGATCTGGACACGCTCTACCGGGAGTTGAGTGACCGGCTGCGGGCGAAGTCGAGGCCGGCGCCGCAGCGCAGCCAGGAGAACGACGTCGGGCGGCTGCCGTTGGTCCGCAACCGGGCCCTGGCCAGCCCTGACGCGCCGGCCGGGCCCGTCGTCGACGCGGATGTGCGCACCGCCATCACGGCGGCCGGCCTGCGGCTGGGCCGGATGCTGCGCGCCGCCGGCCGCAACCGGGACGCGCTCACCGTGCTGCGCCTCGCCTTCGACGAGCGCGACGGCAGCGACCGCGACACCACCTTCGCCCTCCAGCTGGAACTCTCCGAGCTGCTGGCCGACGCCGACCGCGCCAAGGAGGCGATCGAGGTACTGGAGCAGGCGTTCCACCAGACCCACCAGACGACGGGCCCGGAGGCGGTGCTGGTCTGCCGCCGGCTGGCCGAACTCCTCCAGGAGTCCGGCAACTACGTCCAGGCGTGCGAGGTGCTCAAGCACGCCCTCGACCTGGTCGAGTCCCGCTCCCGACGCGGCTGACCGCCCCAACACGCCCGCACGGCAAGGCCGTTCACGCCGGGGCCGCGCCAGGGCCGCGCCATGGAACTGGCGGACGGAGGGGCGCCGCGCGCCCGCACCGCCACTCCTGTGGGTGACGCGGCGCGTCCCGCGCGGCGGCTACGGTTCGCTGGTCGCGCACCGGTGCACCACGGCGACGTCCCGGCCCGCGCCGCCCGTCGGCGGCGCGGAGCGATTCAGCGTGCGAGAAGGGAACCACTGTGCCCATGGTGTTCGAGAACGGCAGCCCGGCGGACCGCGTCCCCGGGGTCACGTGGGTGAAGAGCACGGCGAGCGCGAGGGACGGGAACTGCGTCGAGCTGGCCGCGCTCCCGAACGGCGAGGTCGCGGTGCGCAACTCCCGTTTCCCCGGCGGGCCCGCGCTGGTGTACACGCGCCAGGAGCTGCGGGCGTTCGTGTCCGGGGTGCGGGCGGGCGAGTTCGATTCGCTGCTGTGAGGCGGCCCTGAGGCTGCCCTGAGGAGCCGAACGCCCGCGCCCAACAAGGCCGTTACGCGGACAGGCGCACTCCGGTCGGGGATACTGAACGTCGATATCCCTACCACGGAGAGTGCGCATGTCCGCGAGCGGTCCCAGCCGGCTTCCCTTCGCCGCCTCGGGCGATCCCTCGTCACCGCGCTGGGGCACGCCGGAGGCGGCGCAGCGGGTGTTGGGCGAGAGCCTCCGACAGCTGCGGCGGGAGGCCGGGCTGACGCTGCGCGAGGTCGCCGAGCCGCTGCGCGGGTCGGCGGCCAAGGTCAGCCGGCTGGAGCGGGGGGCCAGTTCGCCGAAGGAGCGTGACATCGAGGACCTGATCGTCTTCTTCCGCGTCCCCGACGAGAAGGCCCGCGAGATCCGGGCGCTGCTGCGGCAGTCCCGGGAGAGCCCCTGGTGGTCGCAGTTCAGCGATGTGACGCCGAACTACCTGCGCCGGCTGATAGGTCTCGAAGGCTCGGCCGCCGGCATCCACGCCTACGAGAACCATGTGGTGCCGGGCCTGTTGCAGACCGAGGAGTACGCCAGGGCCGTGATCAGGGCCGCGCTGCCGCACGCGGACGCGATGACGGTGGAGCGGAAGGTCGAGCTGCGGGTCTCCCGGCAGAAGGTGCTCGTCGCGCCGCAGCCGCCGATGGTGCGGGCGCTGCTGGACGAGGCGATCCTGCGGCGGCCGGTCGGCGACTACGGCGTGATGTGGCGGCAGTTGACGCATCTGCGGGAGGTGGCGCGGCGGCCCTCGGTGCGGCTGCGGGTGGTGGAGTTCGAACGGGGCGCGGGCCGCGTTCCCCACTACCCGGTCACCCGGCTGCACTTCGGGGACGGCGGGCCGTCCGAGCTGGTCTATGTGGAGCATCTGGACAGCGCCACCTATGTGACGCGGCCGGCCGAACTGGAGCGCTATCGGGGCCTGTTGGAGGAGATCAACGAGGTGGCCTCGCGGTGGGAGCGCACGGAGGCGCTGCTGAGCGAGGCGATCGAGGAGTACCGCCGCAAGGACGACCGCCGGGGCTGAACGTCCCGCCTTCGCGGCCGCCGGCGGTCGGCGAAGGCCGGGCCGGGCGGGGCCTGGCGGGCCGCTTCCGCGTTCAGGTGCGGGCCACGCCGCACCAGCCGGTCCACTCGTCGGTCCGCTGGGGCGGGAGGAGTCGGCCGTCGGGCCGCCAGCTCCTGGTGTCGGTCACGCCGGGTTCCAGCAGGCGCATTCCCGCGAAGTACCCCTCGACCTCCCCGGGTTGGCGCACCCGGCCCCAGCGGCCCCGGGTCAGCTCACCCATCAGCGCGCTGACCTCGCGGCGCACCCGTTCGTCGTCGCTGACCAGGTGTGAGATGGCGACGAAGCTGCCGGGCGGCAGCCGCCGCCGCACGCCGGCGACCAGTTCGGCGGGGGCCTGGGCGTCGGTGAGGCAGTGCAGCACGGAGCCAAAGAGCGCCGCCGTGGGCTCGGGGGTGAGCAGCCGCCGCACCTCGGCGTCGCCGAAGACGGTCTCGGGGCGGGTGATGTCCGCCCGCACCACCAGGGTCCGCCGGTCCTCCTCCAGGACCAGCCGGCCGTGGGCGACGGCCATCGGGTCGATGTCGACATAGATCACGCGGGCCCGCGGCACGTGTTCCCTGGCGATCTGGTGCACGTTCTGCCGCGCGGGCAGGCCGACGCCGAAGTCGATGTACTGGGTGACGCCGTGTTCCTCGGCGAGGACGCGGACCGCGCGCTCCAGGAAGGCCCGGCAGTTGCGGACCACCGCGACGCCGCTGGGCGCGAGGCGGAGCAGGCGGGCACAGGCGTCCCGGTCGGACTGGTAGTGTTCCGCGCCGCCGAGCAGATACTCGTACATCCGCGCGACGCTGGGCGTGGTGATGTCGATCCGCGCGCTGATAGCCCTGCCTCCGTTCTCCCGCCGCGCTCCGGGGCAGGCACACCGGGGGCGCCGTTCGGGGGCCGACTGTAACGCAGCGGCCCGCCCGATCTCAGGGATTCCGTACGGGAGTTGACAGGGCCGGTCGGTTCGGCGTCAGGGGCGCAGCAGCACCGTCACATGGGCGGGGTCGGCGCCCATCACGTCGGCGACCTCGGCCGGCGGCAGCCCCAGCGACCGGCTCAGCACCCGAGCCTCGGCGCGCATCGCCTCGACGGGGCAGGCCGGGCCGCCGGTCGCCGCTATGTCCCCTCCGTGGCGGGCGACTTCGTGGTGCGCGACTTCGTGGTGCGCGAGGTGGTGGCTCAGGAGCCGCCAGGCGACGGCGTTGGGGCGCGGGGCGCTCAGCACCTCGGGCCAGCGGGCGGCCAGTTCGGCGAAGGTGCGCTCCACGGCCTCGACCGCGCCCCGGTGGCGGCCGAGGCGGACCAGCGCGTACCGCAGATAGCGGGCGTGGTAGAGCTGCCGGAACGCGCGCAGCTCGGGGGGTGGGGCCCCCGGGGCTGGCTGGTTCATCGGGCCGTCTCCTCTCGGCGGGCTGTCGCGCGGGCCGGCGCCTGGGCGCCACGTGCCCGCCACCCCGGCCGGAACGTGGGCTGCCGGGAGGGGAGTTCCCCGGCGCGCTGGCGGTGCGCGCCGAAAGAACCAGAACTCAGGTGCCCCGCACCGGAATTCGCGCGCACAGAAGGAAAGTACCCCGTTCTCGGCCCGCGCGTCACGCAACGAGGAGAATGCAAATCCCGTACCGCCGCCGGTCGTTCACCCATTCGGATAACCGCGTGCGCATTCGATGAGCGGCGCCGCGTGAAAGGCGATGGAGAACGGTGGGGCAGCGAGGGAAAAGGGCCGGGGACCGGGAAAGCGGTCGTTTCCAAACAGCCCTCGGCATTATCGGAACCTTCGCGGTCCTCTCCGGTCAACCACCGGGACGCCAGCGGGCGTTGCCCGTTCCGTGCGGCGCTTGCCGATGCGCGTGCGGATGCAACATCACGAACCCGCGCGCCCCGCCTGACGGCGGGCGCGGGCGGGCGTCAGCCCTGCGCCGTGGGACGGACGACGAGTTCGTTGACGTCGATCATCGGGGCCTTCCTTCGTGGAAACCTCCGGCTTCGGCCGAGGGAGGGAACGAAGCTCCTGTGGAGCGGGGCATCGGCCAACCGGGACAAAGCCCGCCGCCGCGTCGCCAAGATCCACGCCAGGATCGCCGACCGGCGCCGGGACCACCTCCACAAGCTCACCACTCGGCTCGTCCGTGAGAACCAAACGGTCGTGAACTCGTCGTGATCGACCGCTACTTCCCCAGCTCCAAGCTGTGCGGCGCCTGCGGCACGATCGCTGCGAAGCTGCCGCTGAACATCCGCACATGGACGTGCGAATGCGGCACCACGCATGACCGTGATGGGAACGCGGCGAAGAACCTTCTGGCCGCCGGGCTGGCCGCGTCTGCCTGTGGAGACGATGTAAGACCGGGAGTCCACCCGGACGGGGCAGTCGTCGACGAAGCGGGAAAGCCAGCGGGCGACCGCTGGAACCCCCCGCCGCTAGGCGAGGGAGGAAGTCAACCGGTTCCATTCGTCGACGCGCAGATCCGCGACCGTTGACAGCGGCCTGATGCCATCGTTGTTGACGAGGACGTCGATGCGCCCGAACCTGTCGAGCGCCGTCTGCGCGAACGCCCGCACCGCCCCCGGGTCGGTGACGTCCAGCCGGCGAATCTCGATCGTGGTGCCTTGGGCGCGGAGCGTGACGACGAGGGCGTCGAGCCGGTCGACGCGACGCGCGAGGCCGTGCGGGCCGCTGTGGGACAGTGGGACGGCCGAGCGAACGGCGGCGGGGGAAGGGAGCGGGCCGGTGCACCACCGGATCTATCGGGAGTACGACGTGGAGGGGCTGCCCCTGCCGCTGGTGATCGTGCTCACCATCATGACGTTCACGCTGATCGCGGTGCTGGTCTGGGCGCTGCTGCGGCTGGGGCGCCGGCCCCCGCCGAGCCCGGAGCAGCGGGCGCGGAACGCGGCGCGCGACGCCTCGCGCAAGCGGCAACGCGCCCTGCGCGAGCGGCGGTTGCGCCTCCAGCGCCGCGCGGACCGCGGCGCGGACCGCTGAGCCGCCGGGCGGGCGCGGTGGTGGTGGTGCGTTCCCCGTCCCGTTCGGTTGCCCGGCGTCAGGCGGTGCGCCGCTCCCGGGCGGCGTCGAAGGACTCGCGGGCGGCGAGGAGTTCGTCGATGTGCTCGCGGACCCAGCCGCAGACGACCTCCAGCGGGCCGAGCAGGCTCTCGCCCAGCGGGGTCAGCCGGTACTCGACCTGCCGGCCCGAGCCGGTGCGGGTCTCGGCGCGGGCGATCAGGCCGTCCCGTTCCAGGGAGCGCAGCGAGGCCGTGAGGACCTTGGGGGTGACCCGCCGCAGCGGGACGCGGAGTTCGGAGAAGCGGCGCGGCCCGTCGGCCAGGCAGGTCAGGATCATGGCGGCCCACTTGTCGCCGACGCGCACCGGGCTGAGCGCGGTCGGGCAGACCTCGTCGAACAGGTCGGACGGCAACGGTTCCCTCATGGTCGCGAACGATAGCCGGTATCCGATCGGTAACCGGTGCTCCCGCTAGCGTCCCGGGCACCGGCCGGGGTGTGGGACTCCGGCCCTGGCGAGGGGAGTTCCTTGATGCGGATCGTGATCTTCGGCGCCGGTGGGCGCGCCGGCCGAACGGCGGTGGCCGAGGCGGAGGCGCGGGGTCACGAGGTCACCGCCGTGGTGCGGGACCCGACGAAGCACCGGGAGCTGGGCGCGGCGCGGGTGGTCGCCGGCGATGTGAGCGTGGCGGCCGACGTGGCACGGCTCGCCACGGGGCAGGGGGCGGCGATCAACGCGGCGGCGGACATCGCGGCACCCGCCGACGTGTTCTTCCCCGGCGCGGCCTCCGCGCTGGACACGGGGCTGGCCCCCGCCGGGGTGTCGCGCCTGCTGTTCGTGGGGCTGGCCTCGGTGCTGCCCGGCGCCTCGGGCGTTCCGCTGATGGACGAGCCCGGCTACCCCAACGAGTACCGCCCGTTCATGCTGGGGCACGCCGCCGGCCTGGAGCGGCTGCGGGGCTCGGCGCTGGACTGGGTCTACGCCGCGCCCGCCGGCGACTTCGACCACGGCGCCGGCCGCACGGGCCGCTACCGGATCGCGGACCACGCCGACCGGGACGACCGGATCTCCTACCCCGACCTGGCGGTCGCGCTCCTCGACGAGATCGAACGGCCGCGTCACCACCGTTCCCCACTGGCGATCGGCGGCGCGGCCCCGGCCAACGGGTCGGCGTAGCACGTCGGTTGCGTCGCGGCGCTCGGCTTCGGCGTTCAGGGTTCGGGGTTCGGGGTTCGGGGTTCGGCTTCGGCGCTCGGCTTCGGCGTTCACGCGCGCGGGTGGGTGGGGCGCCCGGGCGGCCGGGGCGGCCGGGGCGGCCGGGGCGTCTGGCAGGCTGGGGCGGTGACCGCCTATGTGATCGCCGAGGCCGAGCACCGCGACAGCCCCGAGGTGCGCCGCTACCGGGAGTTGGCCCAGGAGTCCGTCGCCCTGCACGGCGGGCGCTATCTCGCGCGCGGCGCGCTGCCCGGCGCGCTGGAGGGCGACTGGCCGGAGGGCCGCCGGATGACGGTGCTCGCCTTCCCCAGCCGGGAGCACGCCGAACGCTGGTACGCCTCCCCCGAGTACGCGGCCGCCCGCGCCACCCGCTCCGACCTGGCGGGCCGCCGGCTGCTGATCGTCGAAGCGCAGGACTGAGCCGGGCCCCAACCCGGCCGTGGGCGGGGCGGGCGGCATAGACTGCCCGGCGTCATCCGTCGCCGCGAAGCGGCG
The DNA here is from genome assembly GCF_006334905.2 of Streptomyces sp. 3MP-14. Classification (NCBI taxonomy): domain Bacteria; kingdom Bacillati; phylum Actinomycetota; class Actinomycetes; order Kitasatosporales; family Streptomycetaceae; genus Streptomyces; species Streptomyces sp. 3MP-14. Next base: position 287,094 of record NZ_VDLZ02000002.1, on the reverse strand, counting down.
GCGGTCCGTTGGGAGTTCGGCTCCCGGGTGGGTGGGCATGTCCGAGAGGCATGTCACCATGCGGAGCTATCTCGACGTGCTGCGCGTCCCCCGGCTGCGCCTGCCCCTGCTGGCCACGGTGCTGGGCGCCTTCCCCCTGGGAATCCTGGGCCTCGGCCTGCTGCTCCACGCACGGGAGGTGACCGGTTCCCTGACCGCCGGCGGCCTGGCGGCGGCCGCGTTCGGCCTGGGCAACGCCGTGGGGCTCGACGTGCAGGGCCGGCTGATCGACCGACTCGGCCAGCCGCCGGTCCTCGTCGTCGCCGGCCTGGGCTGCGCGCTGGGGGGCGTCGTTCTGGTCACGGCCGGTCCGGCGACGAACGGGCCGGGCCTGGTCGTAGCGGCGAGCGCCGGCCTGGGCGCGGCCTGTCCCGCGACCACCGGCTGCATGAGGGTGCTGCTGTCCGAGTTGCCGCCGGAGGGCGGCACCCGCACGGCGGGCTATGCGCTGCTCGCGGTGCTCTTCCAACTGGCCCTGCTCGGCGGACCGTTGCTGGTGTCGCTGACGCTGCTGTTCGCCGGGCCCGACGGCGCCGTGCTCGGCGGCGCGCTGCTGGCGGCGGGGGCGGCGCTGCTCTTCGCCCGGTCGTCCGCGTCCCGCGCGTGGCGGCCGGGCCCGGGCCCCGCCGGCGCGCGCGGGACGCGCGGCGGCGCCGGGTTGACGGTGCTGCTGGCGCTCGCTGCGGGCGCCGGGTTCTCGGCCGGGATGGTCGCCGTCGCGGTGCCAGCGGCCGCCCTGGCGTTGGGCACCGCCGCGCACAGCGGGCTGTTGACGGCGGCGGCCTCGGCCGGCGAGATTCTCGCGGGACTGGCGCTGGGCGCCCTCACCTGGCGTTGGTCGCCGTCCCGGCTGCTGCTGGCCACCCTGGCCGGGTCGGCGCTCGCGCTCGGCGTGGCGGCCTGGGCCGCCGGCGGACTGGGAACGCTGTGCGCCGCGCTGTTCCTGGTGGGCGCCTGCAGCGGCCCGTCGGCGATCGCCTCCTCCGCGCTGTTGGACACCCTGGCGCCGCGCTCGGCCCTCACCCGGGCCTACACCCGGCTGGTGGGCGTCGGCCTGTTGGGCGCGGCGGCGGGCAACGCGGCGGGCGGGGCGGTCGCCGAAAGCCTCGGGCACCGGCCGGCGTTGGCGCTCAACGCCGGCTGGCTCGCGCTGCTGGCGCTGGCCGGCACGCTGCTGCGGCGCCGGCTGCGGCTGCGGGAGCGCTGCCGCTAGAGGTGGGTGCGGGGTTTGTCTGCGGGCCGGTGGCCGGTGCGGGGCAGCCCGACTGATCGTTTGTTGGTCGACGAGACTCTGCGGTGTGGTGGGGGCTCTGGCGCGGACCACGACGCGTGGCCTACATGGCGCACGATCGGCCGGGTGCGGGCGTAACGAATACCGGCAGGAGGCTGGCTGGGAAGGGGGGCGCGGCTTCCGGGAGGTGGAGTTCGTTGCCGCCAGGGGTGGTCGGGAATGGCGGTGCGTGCCCCACGGGCGCAGGGACCGCGCGGAGTTCGGGGGCCGGCCGGCGGCTGGGGGCGTGCGTGGCGCGCACCGGCTTCGCCGGCCTGCCCCGGCATGTCGTCCGTCTCGGATGTGACCGATCGTCGGGCGGCTCACGGGGGCGGTGCCGGTTGTTCGGGTGGGGCGGGCGGTAGGTGCTGGGTTCGGTCAATGACCACGCTGCCGCGTGAACATCGCCTGCCGTCTTGGTAGTCAGCGGGCCGTCGACTCCCGAAGGCGGGCGCGCCGGGGGGTGGGGGGACCTTTTTTCTAGGTGCCCGTTTGGAAGTGAACAGATCGTTCAACTCTAGACGGGCACCTACAGAAAGAGACCCCCACCCCCCTGCCCGGAAGCGGACAAGGTGCGGACTACCCCACCGGCAGGCGTTGTTCGCGCGGCAGCGTGGTCGTTGACCGGCGCTCCGTCGTGCCAGCAGGGGTGAGGCGACGGGCCGTCCCCCTTTCAGTCGTCCGACGATCGGTCACGTCCGAGACGGGCGACATGCCGGGGCAGGCCGGCGAAGCCGGTGCGCGCTACGCACGCCCCCAGCCGCCGGCCGGCCCTCGAACTCGGCGCGGTCCCTGCGCCCGGAAGGCACGCACCGCCATTTTCGACCACCCCTGGCGGCAACGAACCCCACCTCCCGGAAGCCCCGCCCCCCTCCCAGCCAGCCTCCTGCCGGCATTCGTTACGCCCGCACCCGGCCGATCGTGCGCCATGTAGGCCACGCGTCGTGGTCCGCGCCAGAGCCCCCACCACACCGCAGAGTCTCGTCGACCAACAAACGATCAGTCGGGCTGCCCCGCACCGGCCACCGGCCCGCAGACAAACCCCGCACCCAACACACCACCCGCGCCACCCCGCCCCCGTCCCAACACCCACAGCCCGCTACGGCCGGCCGGCGTAGAGGCCCGCCGACTCCAGGCGGCGCAGCGCGCGGTGGTCGGACTCCAGCACCTCCGGGTCGTCGTGGCTGAGATAGACCGTGCCGGGGCAGGTCGCCATGTCCACGGTGCGGGACAGGGCGCCGCCGGCCGGGGCGTTGACCACCAGCTCGGCGAACGAGGGCAGCGCCCGCACCGGCCGCCAGCCGGCCGGCTGCGGGACCCGGCCGGGGCGGGGCGAGATCAGGTTGACGCAGCGCAGCCGGCTCCGCAGCCGGTACGGCGCCCCGGCCTCGGCGGCGAAGCCGGCCGGGTCGGCGAGGGCGTGGGCCAGGCTGTTGACCTGGTCGGCGCCGACGCAGCGGCCCAGCAGCTCCGGGGTCTGGCCGCCGCCGAGCCGGGCGCCGCACTCGATGAGCACCGGGCCGCGCTCCGTCACCATCACCTCGGTGTGGGCGGCGCCCTCCCCGATGCCCAACGCGTCGAGCACCGCCAGGACATAGCGGACCAGCTCGGCCACCCCGGGCTCGTCGAGGGCGAGCAGGTCCTCGTAGTCGTAGACGGAACGGCCGTCCACCAGCCGCTTGTGGTACCGCCACACCTCCACCACGCGGTGGCGGCCGGCGTGGCTGACCGTGTTCACATAGTGCTCGGTGCCGGCCAGGAACTCCTGGGCGAGGACCGTCTCGTTGGGCTCGCCGTAGCGGTTGGCCGAGGCCAGGATGCGGGCGTGCGCGTCGGCGGCCTCGGCCGGGGTGTGGCAGACGAAGACATGGTCGGTGCCGGCGCTGCGCACCGGCTTGAGCACCACGGGCCAACGGGCGTGCGCCGCCGCCCAGTCGAGGATCTCGGGCAGCGCGGCGGTGCGGAGCGTGTCGGCCGTGGCCAGGCCGGCGGCGCGCACGGCCTGGCGCATCAGGAACTTGTCCCGGCGGGCCGGGGAACGCGCCAGGTCGTTGCCCGGTGCGCCGAGCGCTGCGGCCAGCTGGTCGGCCAGCGCGACGCCCGACTCGGCGGCGGCGACAACCCGGGTCACGCCCAGCCCGCGCAGCCGGCCGGTGGTGGCCGCCACATCGCCCTCGTGGGCGAGGTCCACCGCGAAGTCCTCGGGCCGGTAGGCGAGTCGGGTGTCGGGGAACGGGGAGCGGACATGGACGACCTCCACGCCCCGGCGGCGCAGCGCCCCGGGCAGCAGGCGCCCGGCGCCGTAGGCGTCCACGACGGCGACGGTCCCCGGCCGGTCGGGCCCCGGCCGGTTGCTCTCGGGTGGGCCGGTCACGGGTGGTGGTGCGGTCACGAGGGGGCTCCTTCGCGGGGGTCGCCGGCGGTCTCGTTCCGTCCGCCGGCGGTCGGCGCGCGTGGCGCGCCGGGGTCCGAGGTGCGGGGGCCCGGCGGGGCGAGGGCGGCGACCGGGACGGCGGTCGGGGTGGGGTCGTCGGGTCGCCGGTCCCGCACCAGCACCCCGACGGCCACCAGGGCGACCACGCCCAGCACCCCGAGCAGGGTCAGCGGGGAGAACCGCAGCCGCCCGTCGGCGAGTTGGAGGAGCAGCGCGAAGAGCGGGGAGAGGCAGATCAGCAGCGAGGTGGTGATGGGCTCGGTGTGCCGCACACCCACCTGGAGCACGTAGATCGGCAGCGCGACCCCGATCACCGCGACCACGGCGCCGGGCAGCAGCGCCTCGCCCAGCCGTGGCTCGGCCTCCAGGGCGACCAGCGCCCAGGCCAGCACGCCGATCAGCACGAAGCGGGTGGCGAGCACCGTGCCCGGGTCGCAGCCGGCGTCGTTGAGCCGCTTCATATAGATGATGTTGGCGGCCGAGCCGGCGGCGCAGGCCAGGGTGAAGCCGAGGCCCCACAGCGCCTCGCCGGTGGCGATCTCGCCGAGCCCGCTGCGCCCGCTGAACGAGCCCCACATCAGCACGCACAGCAGCCCGCAGATGGCGACCGAGACGGCGACCTCGGCGGCCAGCACCCGGCTCTGCCGGCGCAGCAGCGGGCCGGCGAACGCGGTGATCACGGGGCCGAGCGCGAGGCTGACGACGTTGACGATCGCCGGCTCCAGGTGGTCGAGGGCGTAGAAGGTGCTCAGCCAGGTGAGCGCGGTGGTGACGTTGATGGCCACCAGGTCGGCGCGGTGGGTGGTGAGCGCGCCGGGCTCGGCGGGGTGCCAGCGGCGGCGGGCGGCGACGAGCACGGCGAAGAAGGCCACCGCCAGGGTGAAGGAGACGGCGGCGATCGCGGCGGGGCTGACCACCTCGAAGCGGTTCCCCGCGTAGACGTCCATCGCGGCGGCGAGCACGGCGTAGACCAGCAGCGGCAGCACGCCTCGCCGCAGCGTGGCCTGGGTGGCGGTCATCGGGCCCACGTCCGGGCGGTGTCGGGTGCCATCTCAGACCTCGCCGTCGCCGTGGAAGGTGGCGGTGACGCCGTGGGTGGCGAGGAACGTCAGCCAGCCGCGCACCGCCTCGGGGTCGTCGGTGGCCTGGTGGAGTCCGGGTGGGACCCGTCCCGCGACGACCTCCAGCACCGCGCAGGCGAGGGGGACGGAGACCAGGCGCGGGGTGGCGGCCTCGCGGGCGTCGCCGGTGGCGTCCAGGGTCCACTCCCCCGACCAGTCCTCGCCGTCGTCGGTGTGGACGGACAGCCGGACGGACATCACGACCCGGTCGTGGTCGTCGGCCGTGGTGGGGTAGCGGGCGGCCAGCCGCGCGGCGAGCGCGGTGAGGCGGGCCTCGTCGGCCTCGGCCAGCTCGGCGAAGACCGGCTTCCACGCCTCGCTCCAGCCGGCCAGCCGGAGCGTTCCCCTGGCGAAGCTCTCCAGCCGCCAGGTGGCGGGCAGGCCGTAGGTGGCGACGAAGGGCAGGCTGTCGCGGTTGGGGTAGGTCTCGAAGGTCTCGCCGGCGACGGTCAGTTGGTCGACGGCCTCCCAGGGGCGGGCGAACCGGCGGGGAAGGCCGCCCTGGATGGTCCTGGCCGGGGTGAGCAGCGCGGTGAGCACCCCGCGCGGCGCCCAGCTGAACTGGTAGCGGAAGGCGTTGGGGACGGCCGGGTTGCTGCCGCAGTAGGAGCCGAAGTGGGCGACGGCGGGCCGGTCGCCGACGGCGCCGCGCGCGGCGTCCACCAGGTGGTGGGCGAGCAGGTGGTCGATGCCCGGGTCGAGGCCGACCTCGGTGAGCAGCACGCAGCCGCGTTCGGCGGCGGCCGTCGCGTGGGCGGCCAGTCCGGGGCTGACATAGCTGGAGCAGACCAGATGGGCCGAGTTGGCGAGTGCGATCCGGGCCAGGGCCGGGTGGTGGTCGGCGGGGAGCATGGAGACCACCACGTCGCCCGGGGCGAGTTGGTGGGTCAGGGAGTCGGGGTCGTAGGCGCGGGGCTCGGCCTGGCCGAGGAGCCCGAGCCGGGCCAGGCAGGACTCGGCGCGGGCGACGGTGCGGCCCCACAGGACGGTGGTGGTCTCGGCGCAGACGAGGCCGAGGCCGCTGCCGGTGGAGAGGCCGGTCCCGATCCAGTGGACGCGGCCGCTCGGGGGGATCAGGTCAGCCATCGCTTCCTCGCTCGGGGTGGTCGGGGGTGGCCAGGGCCCGCCGGAAGGCTTCGGCGCTGCGGTCCCAGACGGGGCTGCCGTCGGGCAGCACCCGCAGGTGGGGCAGCAGTCCGGCGGAGAAGGTGGTGCTGGACTCGCGCGGCAGCAGGGAGGGGAGGTTGTCGATGGCGATCACGTCCAGCGGGGGCGCCGAGTGGAGCCGGCGGACCGGCCGTTCCCAGTCGGTGGTGCGGTCGTTGACCGGCAGGCGGTTGCGGTCCGAGGTCACGTCGCAGGTGACGTCGGCGACGACGGTCAGGGCGCGGTCGGGGCGCGGCAGGTCCTCGGGGGTGAGGAACGGCGGTCCTGGGGCGGCCGGGGCGACGGCGTTGACCAGCAGGTCGTGGGCGCGCAGCGCCGGCCGGTCGAGGTCGGCGGTCTCGGCCTGGTCCCAGCCGGTGGTGGGCACGCCGGCCACCTCCAGGGCCCGGCGGGCGCCGCGCCCGGAGCGGCCGAGGGCGCCGATGACCAGGGCGCGCGCCCCGCCGGTGTGTTCGCGCAGGCGCGCGTCGAGGGCGGGGCGGGTGGTGGCGGTCAACGGGGTGGTCAGGCGGCGGCGTTGGTGGAGGACGGCGAGGGCGGCGCCGACATAGCCGGCGAACTCGCCGAAGGCGGTGACCCGTCGGCCGTCGTCGTCGGTGAGGTACTCCAGGTCGAGCAGGGTGCCGCCGCCGGCGGCGAACCGGCGCAGCAGGGCGGGGCCGCCGTGCTGTCCCCGGTAGGCGTGGCCGAAGAAGACGTGGCGGTGGGTGAGCGCGTCGGGCGGCGCGGCCGGCTCCTTGAGGCCGAGGACGACCTCGCCGGGTCCGGCGTCGGGCCAGCTGTGGGCGGGCGCGACGCGGCAGCCGACCCGGGCGTACTCCTCGACGGGGAAGGCGCGTTGGGGGCTCTCCTCGACGGTGACGGGGAGTCCTTCGGCGATCAGGGAGGCGGCGTCGGTGGGGACGAGGGGGGTCCTTCGCTCGTTCGGCGCGGTCTCGGCGCGCAGCCGGACCCCGGTGGTGCGTGGCATGGGAGGGGTGTCTCCTGGGTGGTGCGCGGGGCTGTGGTGCGGTGGCGGTTCGGCGGTGCTGTTCGGCCGTGGTGCGGCGGGCGCCCGGGCGGGTGGGCGCTCAGTGGATGGGGCGGCCGGTGGACTCCCCGTCGAGCGCGGCCCGCCAGACGGGGACGGGGGGCGGCGCGGCCATGTGCTCGGGCACCCGCACATGGATCAGCGAGGGGCCGTCGCCGCGCCGCGCGGCCCGCTCGGCCAGCGCGGCGAGCTGGTCGAGGGTGGTGGCGCGCGTCCCGGATATGCCGGTGCCGAGGCCGAGTTGGACGGGGTCGATCGGCCCGGGGTCGACGGCGAAGTACCGTCGCTGGACATAGAGGTGCTGGATCATCTTGATCCAGGCCAGCGAGGTGTTGTCGAGCACGACGAAGGTGATGGGGAGGGCGAGCCGGACGGCCGTCTCCCACTCGCCGACGGCCATGGCGAGGCTGTTCTCGGTGGTGAGGCAGAGGACCCGGGCACCGGGGTGGCCGACGGCGACGCCGACGGCGGCCGGCACCGCGTAGCCCATGGGGCCGTGGCCCCGGGGGATGACGACCCGCCAGCCGTCGCCCGGTGCCTCCCAGTGGCAGGCGAGGTGGGGCGTGGGGGTGCCGGCGTCGGCGACCACCCAGGTGTCCCGGCCGAAGGCGGCGCGCAGCGCGCGGACGACCTCGCGGGGCGGGAGCACGCCCTCGGGGGTGGCCGCCGGCGGGTCCTGGGCGGCGGCCCAGGCGGCGCGGGCCGCGGCCAACGCGGCGGCGCGACGGGCGCGTTGGGGCTCGGGCGCGGCTGGCGTGGCGGCGCGCAGGGCGGCCAGCGCGGTGCGGGCGTCGCCGACCAGGGGCAGCGCCTCCGGGTAGGTGCGGCCGGCGCGCTCGGCGGCGGCGTCGAGGTGCAGCACCTCGGGGACGCCACGGGGCGGCACGGTGAAGCCGAGGGTGTCGGTGGCGTTGGCGCGGGTGCCGACGAAGAGCACCAGGTCGGCGGCGGCGACCTCGGCGTTGGCGTCGTCGCGGGCGCCGTTGCCGCCGACGACGCCCAGGGCCAGCGGGTGGGCCTCGTCGATGGCGCCCTTGCCGTGGATGGTGGTGGCGACGGGCATCGCGAGGTGGTCGGCGAGCTGGGTCAACTGCTCGCCGGCGCCGGAGAGATGGACGCCGCCGCCGGCGACGGCGACCGGCCGACTGGCGGCCGCGAGCCGGCCGGCGGCGGCCCGCACCGCCTCGGGCGGGGCGGCGGGGCGCCGGCCCGGGACGAGCGCCGGGCCTTCGGGGGCGTGGATCGGCGGGGGGAGCGGGACGGTCTCCTCCAGCACGTCCTCGGGGATGATGAGGGCGGCCGGCCCGGGGCGGCCCTCGGTGGCGGCGGCGATGGCGCGGGCGACGAGGGCGGGGATGTCGGCCGGCCGCTCCACGGTGTGCCGCCACTTGGTGCAGGCGGCGAAGAGCTGGTCCTGGTCGACCTCGCTGATCGGCGAGGTGCCCCGGCTGCGGCGGTTGTTGTCGGTGGTGACGGCGAGCAGCGGGACGCTGGCGGCGAGGGCCTCGGCCATGCCGCTGGCCAGGTAGACCGCGCCGGCGCCGCTGGACGCCTCGCAGACGCCGAGCCTGCGGGTGGTGCGGGTGTAGGCGTCGGCCATGAACCCGGCGTGCCGTTCGTCGCGGGCGAGCACGTGCCGGATGGTGTCGGCCCGCTCCCGCAGCACGTCGTAGAGGGCGATGCTGGTGTCGCCCGGGAAGCCGAAGACGGTGTCCACGCCGTGTCGGACCAGTGCCTCGACGAGCAGTCGCGCGCCGGCGGTCATGCGGCGACCCCCCGGGGTCCCGGCAGCCTCGGGTGGGCGTGGGCGGTGACCACGGCGCGGACGCGTTCGCCCGAGAGGGGGCGCCGGTAGCGGTACTCCTCGGTCTCGGCGGAGCCGAAGCCGGCACGGAGCGCCTGGTCCCGCAGTTGGTCGGCGGAGAGCCAGTGGAAGCCGTGGACGCCGGGCGCGGGCTGGGCGGGCGAGCCGTCCTGCGGCGCGTCGTTGGAGGCGATGAGGACGCCGTGCGGGGCGAGCCAGGACCGGACGCGGCGCAGCACGGGGACCAACCCGTGGGCGGGGTCGAGGAGATGGCCGAGCACGCCGTCGAGGTAGATCACCGCCCAGGGCTCGGCCGGCTCCCAGCGGTGGATGTCGCCGCGTTCGGCGTCGAGTCCCTTGGACCGGGCGATGGCCACCGCCTCGGGCAGGGCGTCGACGGCCAGCACGCGGTGGCCGCGCAGCGCCACCTCGGCCTCGACGGCCGCGTTGCCGCAGCCGAGGCTGAGCAGCCCGCCGCCGGTGGCGCCGAGCGCCGCATGAAGCTTTTCGGTCATCCACTGTCGATAGGCGGCGCTATAGGTGGAGGGAGTGACCGAATCCCCGCGACTTCCGCCGGATTCCCAGATATCGAAGAGATGGCGGCCGCCCTCGACCTCGGCCCGGTAGAAACGGATCAGGTCCTCGTGGTTTCTCGCCTGACGGTCGGCCGCACGGCCAGTCTCGCGGTCCCGGTTCTCCGCGTCCCGGTTCTCCGCCGTGTTGTTCCGCGCCTCGCCGTCCGCGCCCCTGTGCGTCATCGCTCCCCCTTGACACCCCGTTCACCAGCCCGAACCTCCCCTGGGTTCGAGCCTTCGCCAGGATGCGGGCGGCGCGGAATGGGCGTCAAGGAATGGCCAAAGCTCCGCGCTCCGCACGGAATGCAATTGATCGAAGCTGACCGCGACGCTTTCTCATTCTCGGGAGAACGGCCGATCAATCGACCATCGCCGCAAGGAATTCGACCGGTCACCCGAAAAGGGACCGACCGGCGAGGTGACTTGGATCACATCCGCCGTCGACGAGAAACGCCAACGGCCGCCCGCCGCGCGGAAAGCGCGCCGCCGGGGCGCCGCCACGGCGGAAACCGGCGCCGCGTTCAGTTTCGACAACAACCGGACACGAACAAGCGGACACGGGAGTGCAGCCGGCAGCAGGAAGGGGCCCGTGGGGCGGGAGATACGTTCCTCCCGCCCCACGGGCCCCTTGGCCCTCGAAGGGACGCCGGGTCTCAGGCGGTCGCGGGCGGCGGGTCGGCGGCGGCGCCGGTCCCCCCGCCATCGCCGTCGCGGCCCCGGCCGCGCAGCTCGCGCCAGACGGCGAGGACCACCAGCACGGCCGCCACGACGGCGAGCCCCAGCGGGATGGCCATCCGCACCAGCCAGAGCATCTGCGAGTTGGAGTCCGCGTCGTCGGCCCGTTCCTTGGTGCCCTCCTCGGTGCCCTCCACGGAGAGGGTGTTCACCGGGGCCAGGTCGATCGGCCCGTCCGGGCCCTGGATCTGGGCGACGACGCTCTGCTCCAGGGAGCCGTTGAGCACCGCGCCGGTCTCGGAGTCGACCCAGGCGACGCGCGCGGTGCTGGCCGCGTAGGTCAGCGGCACCTCCTCGGGGAGCTGCCCCAGCAGCGCCGGGTCCGGCTGCTGCTCGGGGGGCAGCCCCTGGGCTATGCCGGCCAGCACGTCCCTGGGCAGCGCGGCCGGGAAGCGTTCCACCATGGCCGGGTCGGCCAACTCGCCGGCGGTCTCGATCACATAGACATAGGCGGTGCGGCCCTCGACGTCCTCCGTGCGGTCGTAGACGGCGGGCGCCTCGGTGGCGGTGGTCGGGTCCCAGAAGGTGTAGTCCTTCTCCTCCGGGTCCAGCGGCCAGGAGATCACCAGGCCCTGGTGCTCCTCGGCCTCCGAGCCCTCCGGCGGGTCGACGTTGACCAGGTCCACCCGGTCGACGGCCCAGCGGTGGCTGGTGGTGGACAGTTCGGTGCCGTCCGGGCCGGTCACCGCGACGTCGTCGGTGACGACGGCGGTCGACCCGTCGGTCTCCACGACCTTGACGTGGCGGTCGAGGTTGATCGGAACGTCGCTGAGGAAGGCGTTGGCCAGGTCCCCGGTCTCCAGGGCCGCCGCGTTGAGCAGCGTGGCCGTTCCCGTGTACTCGAACGTGGTGTCCGTGTCCCCAGGCAGCTGGTGGACGGACGGGTAGACCACAAGGCGGGTCACGACCGAGGCGGCCACCAGCACGGCGGCCGATCCGGACAGGACCCAGGTGCTTCTGCGCATGGCATCTCCCGGTTACGCGCACACGGCGTTGTGCGACGGCTGGGTCAACCTATGGTCGGCACCCGTGCGGGTCAATAAACTTCCTACAACATGTGAACGACTGTTCACCCCGACTCAGCCCAGCTCACGGGCCGGGTCCCCGCGCAGGCCGAGCGGCACGGCCGCCGCCATGGCCTCGTTGCCGGCGTCGTTGGGGTGCAGGTGGTCGCCGCTGTCGAAGCGCGGGGCGAGGCGGTCGGGCTGCTCGGGGTCGCGGAGCGCGGCGTCGAAGTCGACGACGGAGTCGAACGCGCCGGAGGTGCGCATCCAGGTGTTGACCTCCTGGCGCGTTCGCTCGTTCTCGGGCGTGAAGTAGCCCACGGGGGTGTCGCGGAACGGGGTGATGGTCGCGCCGTGCACCCGCACGCCCCGCTCGTGCGCCCGCGCGATCAGCTGGCGGTAGCCGGCGATCAGCTCGGCGGAGGTCACCCGCTCCGACTCCGGGACCAGGGTGCCGGGTTGGCCGATGTCGTTGACGCCGAGGTGCAGGATCACGTCGCTGACGCCGGGGTGGGCCAGCACGTCGCGGTCGAAGCGGCGGAGTCCGCTCTCGCCGAAGTAGGCGATCCAGTCGTCCTCGGGGTCGTCGTTGTCGGGCTCGTGGGCGTCGTACAGCAGGCGGTTGCCGCTGATGCCCTTGTTGACGACGCCGACCGTCCGGCGCCCCGGCGCCTCGGCGAGGCGGTCGTTGAGGTAGTCGGTCCAGCGGTGGTTGGCGTCGAGGGTGGTGCCGGCGGTGATGGAGTCGCCGAGCGCGACCACGGCCGAGGCGCGCGGCCCGGCCGTGACGGCGATGTCGGAGAGGAAGTACCAGCGTTCGAAGGTGCCGGCGACGGCCGGGTCGGTCTCGGCGACCGCGTTGCCGTCGAGCAGATAACCCGTCTGGGCGGCGAAGTTGTTGACGGAGGTGCCGGGGGTCGGCTGCGGCAGGTGGAGGCTGATGACCAGCTCGGCGCCCTCGGGGACGCGCAGCGCGACCGGGTCGCTGACGGCCGGCGCGCCGGCGGGCACGGTCAGCGAGGGAGCGCCGCCGAAGGTCAACGGCCGGACGGTGCCCGGCTGGACCCGCGCGCCCCGCTCGCCGGCCGGCCGCAGCGCGACGCTGGCCTCGCCGACGACCAGCGGCGCGGCGCCGAACTCGTTGGACAGCCGCACCCGCAGGGTGTCCCCACCGAGGCTGGCGCGCACGACCTGGCGGAGGGTCTGGTCGGCGAACGCGGTGGTGTCGCTGGCCGGCACGGTGGTCACCGGCGTGGTCCAGCTGCTCACCCACCGACCCGGCCCGCCCTGGGCCGCCGCCGCGTGGCCGGACGGCAGCAGCACCGCCAGGACGGCGGCGAGCAGCGCCGCGACCCAGCCGAGGCGCCGCGCGCGGCGCGCCGGTCCGGGGAGTCTCCTGGGACGGTCGGGGGAACGGCCGGGCAGCGGGGAGGGTGACGGCACGCTGGGCTCCTGTGACGGTTCGAGGGCGGTGTTCGAACGGGCCGGCGCTGGCCGGACGGCGCGCGGGCCGGTCGGAACGGGGTGAACCTAGGCAACGGCACCGGGCCGGTCAAGACGGCCAACGCGCCGCGCCCGCAGGGGCGTTGGCCGCGTGCGCAGGGGCGCGGCGCTGACCTGCGGCGCGGGGCGCGCGCCCGGCGCGCGGCGGCGGCGCGGCCGTCGGGGCGGGCGCCCGTTCCGGCCGACGGTCGTCTGACCGCGACGGGCCGGGCGGGGCGTTCCGGAACGGCCGGGGTGCGTTGACGCTCCTCGGCGGCCCGTGCCAGCATCGCAGCGCAGAGAGCGCTCTCCGGTCAATGTGCCGCCGCCCTCGGCGAGTTGCCCCGGCCGCCACGTTCCTCCGTCCCTCCGTCCCTCCGTCCCCCCAGAAGGCCCAGCGATGCCCCTCGTTCCCCGCGTGTTGACCGGTCTGATCGCCTTTCTGCTGGGCATCGGCAGCCCGGCCCTGGCCGGCGTGGAGCCCGGCGGGTCCGCCGACGCCGCGCCCGTCGCCGCCGACGGGCGCAAGGGCGCCAACGTGACGCCGGTGGACGGGATCTCGGAGGCGCTGGCCGATGTGGGGGCCTCCTGGTACTACACCTGGACCTCGCACCACGACGGGATCGCGACGCCGGACGGCGTGGAGTTCGTGCCGATGATCTGGGGCGCGGACGCGGTCAACGACGAGGCGCTGGCGGAGGCGGCCCGGGAGGGCGAGCAGCTGCTGGCGTTCAACGAGCCGGACCTCGGGGAGCAGGCGAACATGTCGGTCGAGCAGGCGCTGGACCTGTGGCCGCGCCTGGAGGAGACCGGGCTGCGGCTGGGCGCGCCGGCGGTGGCCTATGGCGGCGACACCCCGGGCGGCTGGCTGGACCGCTTCATGGCGGGGGCCGAGGAGCGGGGCCTGCGGGTGGACTTCATCCCGCTGCACTGGTACGGCGCGGACTTCGGGCCGGACGCGGTGGAGCATCTGCGGGGCTATCTCCAGGCGGTGGCGGACCGTTACGGCAAGCCGGTGTGGCTGACGGAGTACGCGCTGATCGACTTCTCCGGGCCGAGCCCGCGCTACCCGAGCGAGCAGGAGCAGGTGGACTTCGTGCGGAACTCCACCGCAATGCTGGAGGAGTTGCCGTTTGTGGAGCGCTACGCCTGGTTCACGCTGTCGACGGGCACCCACCGCACCGGGCTCTACGACGGGGCGACGCCCAACGCCAGCGGCCGCGCCTACCGGGAGGCCGGCGGGTAGGAGCCGGTTCGGATCGGGGCGTTCAGCGCCAGTAGCCGAGGGCGTGCAGCCGGCGCTTGGGCAGGCCGACCTCCTTGCGCAGGAACGCGGCGAGCGTCCTGGTGGTGGCGGCGTCGCAGGTGACCCAGGCGTAGACGCGTTCCGGGTCGTCGACCAGCGCCGGCAGTTCGGCCCGCACCTGGCGGACCAACCGGCCGCCGTCGTCGGCCCGTTCGACCAGGCGCAGCTCGTGCAGGTCCGGGTCGTGGCGGAACGGGAGGACCCGGTCGCTCAGGTGCGGGGTCTCGAACCAGAGGGTGGCCGGGGTCGTGGGGTGGGCGGCGAGCAGGGAGACGATCGCGGGCAGCGCGGCGGGGTCGCCGACGACCAGCAGCCGGGAGGGCGCGGGCTCGGGCGGTTCGAAGCCGGTGCCCTGGAGGGTGGCCTCGATGGTGTCGCCGGGCTGGGCGGCGCGGGCCCAGTCGCTGGCGGCGCCGGAGTGGAGGGCGAACTCCAGGCCGAACGTGCCGGCCTCGGCGTCGGGTTCGACCAGGGTGAAGGCGCGCTGGTGCGGCTTGCCGTCCCGGTCGAACCAGAGCCGCACCCACATCGTCGGGTGCGGCGGGACGGCGGTGAGCAGCCCGCCGTCGGTGACCCGCACCCGGCGGTAGCGCTCGGTGACCTGTTCCACGTCGGTGACGGTGAACGTGAAGTCCTTGCCCCGGAACAGCTTGAGGACCGCGCCCTCCCAGCCGTGTGCCATCGCCTGTGCCCCTTCTCTCGCTGACCTGTGCCCGCGTCCCCGCGCCGGGCGCGGAAGTTAGGTTAGCCTAGGCTAAGTTAGCCTCGGATCGCCCGGCGGCGGGGTAACGGACCGGCATCGCCCGGGCAGCCGGCTCAGGGGCGTTCGCCGGCCAGCGCCCGGACGGTGGCGGTCAGCGCGTGCGGCTGGTGGATCAGGTCGGTGTTGTCGGCCCACTGGTCGACGCCGCCGGTCAGCGGCAGGGCGGTCAGGGTCGGGTCGGTGAGGGTGGCGGCCAGGGCCTCGGCGAAGCGCTCGGCGTGCAGCACCTGGAACGGGCGGCCGTGGTAGTTCCGCAAGCCGGGGTCGACCCGTGGCGCGAGGTCCGCCGCGTTCTGGAGCCGGGCGACCCGCTCCAGCGCCGCGCCCAACGCCCGTTCCCGCTCGGGGTGGTCGGGGGCGGCGAGCGCGCGGCGCAGCAGGGGCGACAGCTCCTCGGCCACGGGGAGTTGGGCGAAGGCGCTGCCCAGCCACTTGCTGTAGGGGGCGTAGCGGCGGGCGAGCAGCAGGCACAGCCGCATCAGGTCGCGGGCCAGCCGGGCGGCGACCACGGCGGAGCCGAGCGCGTCGCCCACCTCGGCGCAGCGGCCGACGAACGCCTCCTCCTGGGAGATCCGCTGCCACTGGCAGGCCAGCAGATAGCGCCAGACCTCGTCCGGGTACCAGGCCAGCCGCCGGCGGGCGGCGGTCAGCGCGCCCAAGCCGTCGTGGTAGACGGCGCCGCCGGTCGCCTCGGCGAGGCGCTGCTGGGGCAGCGCCAGCCAGTCGAGCGGGGTGAGCGGGTCGGCGGCGCCGGCCGGGCCCAACTGGCGGACCAGCCAGCCGTCCACGGTCTCGACGGCGACCCGGTGGTCGACCGGGCCCTCGGTCGGCGTCATCAGGCCGACGGGGTCGGATTCGGCCCGCACGAAGTGGGTCGGCCAGCCCCGGATCTCCTTGGGCAGTCGCTCGGCGAGGAACGGGCGGAAGCGCGGGCCGAGTTCGGCGGCGTCCTCGGGCGTGAGGAAGAGGTCGAGGCGCGGGCCCCACTCGTGGTCGGCGGAGCGGGCGGTGTCGAAGCCCAGCACCTCGGAGCCACCGCCGACGCGGGCGGCGGCGTGCGGCAGCCCGGGGCGGATCTCCTCCAGCAGCGGCAGGACGGCCTCCCGGTAGAGGATCTCGGAGAGTTGGAGGCCGGGGATGAAGTCGGCCTGGGGGGTGCTCATGGGGCCACTCTGGCCCGGGGGCCGGGGCGCGGGCCACCGCGTTTTCCCGCGCGCCGACCACATGCGCCGGCCCGCGCCCGTGGGGGCTCGTCCGGGCCGGCTCAGTCCTCGACGACCCGCTTGCCGTCGGCGTCGCGGAGCACGGTGAACGCGTCGACCACCGCGCCGTCCCCGGTCCGCGCCTCGTAGCGGAGGCGGTCGGCGGTGACGTCCACGACCTGGTAGGTCTGGGTGTCGCCGTGCTGGACGCGGGCCTCGGCGCCGGCGGCCGTCCAGTCGGCCGGGGTCGGCTCGTACATCTTGGGACCGGCGACCGAGACGACATAGGCGGGCCCGGTGGTGACGGCGGGGTCGTCGGTGCGGCGGTCGAGCAGGTTGCCCCGGCCGTAGGAGTGGTCGTGGCCCTGGAGCACCAGGTCCACGTCGTGCTCCTCCAGCACGTCGAGGAACGCCTCCCGCACCACCGCGCCGGTCCGGCCCTCGCTGTTGGCCATCACGGGCTGGTGCAGGGTGACCACGGTCCAGCGGTTGGGGTTGCCGCTCAACACCCGGTCCAGCCAGACCCGTTGGTCCTCCAGCCAGTCCACCACGTCGAACCAGGGCGCGTTGGTGTAGTTGCTGTTGAGCGAGACGAAGCGCACGCCCTGGTAGTCGGTGTAGTAGACGGTGCCGTCGAGGTCCTCGTCGTCCGGGCCGTTGCCGGCGCCGGGGAACTGGCGGGTCCAGTGGTCGGACAGCTCCCAGCCGTCGTACTCGTGGTTGCCCGGGGTGGCGATCTGCGGGTGGGTGGCGGTGTGCTGGGTGCCGAAGGCGGCGAACCACTCGGCCCACTCGGCGTCCGCGTTCGCGTTGTTGATCAGGTCGCCGGCGTGCACGGTGAGTTCGGCGTGCGGCACGTCCGCCTGAGCGGCGGCGACCAGGGGCGCGGCGCCCGTGGTGATGTCGTTCTGGATGTCGCCGAAGTAGAGGAACGTGAACGGGTCCCCGGCCGCGCCTGCGGTGCGGAAGGTGATCCAGTCGCTGAACGCGGCCCTGTCGCCCAGCCGGTAGCGGTAGGCGGTGTCGGGGCTCAGGCCGGTGAGGTCGGCGCGGTGGTGGTGGCCGCCGGCGACCTGGCCGGTGGGGGTGGCGGCGACGGTCGTGGTGGGGCCGCCGTCCGCCGGCTGGTACTCGACCACGGGCGCGGCCGAGGCGGCCGGGGTGCGCCAGGTCAGGGTCGCGGCGGTGTCGGGCGTCGCGGTCGGGGAGAGCACGATCCGGTCGAACGTCTCGTTCTGGGCGGCGTTCTCGGCGGCGGGCTGAGCGGCGTCCTGCGCCCGCGCCGGCGCGCCGGCCAGGCCGGCGAGCAGCAGCGCCGCGGTGGCGGGCAGCGCGAGCCGGCGGGCGCGGTGGGCGGCGGGGCGCGGGCGGGCGTTCGTCGACATGGTGAACTCCTCGGGACGGCGGAACGGAGCCGGCCCGGGCGGGCGCCGGGCGCGGCGTGGCTTCGCCGGGAGGCTTCCCGGGGCATCTGGCATGGGCATGAACGGTGGGGCGTGCGGCGGTGAACGGACGGCTGAGCGACGGGAGTTCGGCGGAGGGCGCCGCCGGCGGGCCGTTCACCGCCCCGCCGGCTGTTCACGGTTCGATGGCGGGCAGCCCCGGCCCGGCGGGCTCCTCGCCGGTCGCCGCGAGGCGGGCGGCGGCCTCCTCGGCCTGGGGCAGGCGGAGGCCGGCGGCCAGTTCCACCACCCGCCGCCAGTCCTCCCGGGCCCGGTCCCGCTCGCCGAGGGCGGCCCGCACGTCCCCCCGGGCGAGCCGGGCGGCGGCCACCTCGCGGCGGTGGTTCCCCTCGGTGGCCACCGCCACCGACTCGTCGAGGTGCGCGAGCGCCTCCCGGTGCCGGCCGACGGCGGCGAGGGCGGCGGCCCTCGACCTCAGGCAGTGGGCCAGGACGTCGGTCGCGCGCAGCGTGCGGAACAGCGCCACGGCCTCCTCCAGGAGGGACAGCGCCCGTTCGTGCTCGCCCCGCCGGTGGTGCAGGGCGCCGAGCGACCGCAGGCAGATCGCCTCCACCACGCGGAACCCGGTCTCGCGGGCGAGCGCCAGCGCCCGGTGCGCCTCCTCCCACGCCTCCTCGTCGCGGCCCAGGCCGATCAGGACGCGGACCAGCACGGCGCGGGCGTTGGCCTCGATGGGCCGGTCGTCGTGCGCGGCGCACACCTCGACGCCGGCGACCACGTGGTCCAGCGCCTCCCCGTACCGGCCCAGGTCCACCAGGTGCGCCGCGTGGTTGACCAGCAGCGCGCGCCGAAGCTGCCAACTGAGGCCGCTGCCGCTGGAGTCGAGGGCGCGGCGCGTCTGGCGCAGGGCCTCCCACAGGTCGCCCTCGGCGGTGTGGAGGATGCCCAGGTTGTTGAGCACCGCGCCGCGTTCCTCCGGCAGGCCGTGCTCCTCGTAGCCGGCCAGGGCGCGCCGGAGGTGGTCCAGCGCCGCCTCCTGCTGGCCGCCCACCGTGCTGAGGGCGGTGCCCAGGTGCCGTCGGGCGTGGGCCTCGGCCAGGGTGTCGCCCAGCGTCCGGGCCGCGCGCAGGGCCCGGGTCTGGAGGGTGACCCTCTCGTCCTTGAGGCCGCCGATGTCCTGGTAGCGCCAGACGGTCCGCGCCAGGAGGGTGACGAACTCGGGACCGCCGTGCCGACTGACCTCCATCAGGTTGTCCCGCTCGGCGTCCAGCCAACGGCGGGCCTGGTCGGGCGAGTTGAGCGCCGGGATCTCGGCGGGCGAGGCGGGGACCCCGGGCAGCCGGTCGGCCTCGAAGGGGGCGAACGTCGCCATCGCCAGCGCGGCCGCCGCCAGGTAGTAGCCGCACAGCCGGTCCAGGGCGGCGCGCCGCTCCTCCGGGGGATCGAGGGAGTCGGCCAGCTCGGCGGCGTAGGCGCGCAGCAGGTCGTGCGGCTGGTAGCGGCCAACGGGCGTGCGGTCCACCAGGGAGGCGCGGCGCAGCGCCTCCAGGGCCCGGTGGGTGCGGCGCCGGTCCTCGCCGGCCAGCGCGGCCAGGGCGTGCGCGTCGATGTCGTGCCCGGGGTGGGTGCCCAGCAGGCGGAACGCCCGCGCGGTCGCCGGGTCGAGCCGCTGGTAGGACCAGGAGAAGACGGCGCGGACGGCCGTGTGCGGGTCGCCCTCGACGTCGAGCGCGTGCAACGCCTCCTGGCGGCCGGCGAGTTCGTCGGCGAGGTCGGCGATGGCGCGGCCGGGCTGGGTGTCGATCAGTTCGGCCGCGACGCGCAGCGCCAGCGGCAGGCGGGCACAGCGTTCGATCAGCGCGTCGGTGGCCGGCGGGTCGGCCTCGGCGCGCTCGCCGACGAGTTCGGTCAGCAGGCGGCGGGCGTCGGCGAGCGGCGGGCGGTCCAGGTCGAGGCGGCGGGCGCCGTCCCTGGCGACGAGGCCGGCCAGCGACTCCCGGCTGGTGACCACGGTGACACAGGTCGGGGTGCCGGGCAGCAGGGGCCGCACCTGTTCGACGGTCCTGGCGTTGTCCAGCACCAGCAGCATCCGCCGCCCGTCGAGGAGGGAGCGGAGGTGCGCGGCGCGCTCGTCGAGGTGACGCGGGAGGCTCGGCGCGTCGCGGTCGAGGGCGCGCAGAAACCCGGCCAGGGCCTCCTCGGCCGTCAGCGGCCGGTCGGGCCCGTAGCCGCGCAGGTCGACGTGGAGCTGTCCGTCGGGGAAGCTGTCCCGCACCCGGTGCGCCCAGCGCACCGCGAGGGCCGTCTTGCCGACGCCGGCGGTGCCGGCCAGCACGGCGACGGCGGCCGGCCCGTCCAGCAGCTCGTCGAGCGCGGCGAGTTCGGGCTCGCGGCCGACGAAGTCGGCGATGTCCCTGGGGAGTTGGGCGGGCCGCACGGCCGGCGCCCGGGTGGCGGCGCACGGCGTCGGCTCCAGGGGCTCGCCGGCCAGCATCCTCCGCTCCAGCTCCTGGAGTTCGGGCCCGGGTTCGAGGCCGAGCTCGGTGACGATCAGCCGCCGCGCCGCGCGGTGCGCGGCCAGCGCCTCGTCGGTGCGGCCGGCCCGGTGGAGCGCGGTGACCAGCAGGGCGTGCGCGCGTTCCCGCAGCGGGTGGTCGCGGACCAGCTCGCGCAGCCGCCCGACGGTGGCGTGGCCGGCGCCCCGGGCCAACTCCGCCTGGCAGAGGGCCTCCTGGGCGGCGAGGCGGCGCTCCTCCAGCGCCCGCGCCCAGTCGGCGAGGGCGGGGACGTCGAGGTCGGCGAAGGGCCGGCCGCGCCACAGCCCGAGCGCCCGGCGCAGCAGCGCGGCGGCCCGCTCCGGCTCGCGCACCGCTACCTGCTCGGCCTCCTCGGTCAGCGCGGTGAAGCGGTCGACGTCCAACTCGCCCTTCGTGACGGTCAGTCGGTATCCCTCGGGCCCCCAGGACAGCCGCTCAGGCCCGCCCAGCGCGGCCCGCAGCCGGTGCACCTGGAGGTGCAGCCTGGTGCCGGCCCTGGGGTCGGCGTCCTCGCCCCACAGCAGGTCGATCAGGTGGTCGGCCGAGACCGGCTCGTTGGCCCGCGCCAGCAGCGCGCCCAGCAGCGTCCTGCGCAGCCGGCCCGTCACCAGCCGCCGTTCACCGTTCCGCCGGATCTCGACCGGCCCCAGCACCGCGAACTCCATGTCCCGCCCGTTCCGTTCGGCCATCTCGTTCGGCCATCGCCCCCAGTCTGACGGGTGGCGGGGTGGGCGGCGGACCGCGCGATGCGTCATTTTCTTGCGCTCTCGCTTCGATATTTTGCAGTGCCCGTTATAGAGTCCCACCGTGAAGCAACGACTCTCTCAGGTGGCCGCGTTCGCCGGTGTCAGCGAGGCGACGGTGCGCCGGGTGCTCAACGGGGCCCCCGATGTGATGCCCAGGACCAGGGACGCCGTGCTGACGGCGCTGGACGTGCACGGCTTCGAGCGGCCGGCGCGCTTCCGGCAGGGCCGGGCCCCGCTGGTGGGGCTGGTCATCCCCGAGTTGCTCAACCCGGTCTTCCCCGCGTTCGTCCAGGCGCTCTCCGGGCTGCTGAGCACGCACGGCCTGGTGCCGGTGCTCTGCAACCGCGCGCCGGACGGCGGGCCGGACGCGCACTCCATCAACCTGCTGCTCCAACAGCGCGTCGCGGGGCTGGTCTTCGTCGGCGCCAGCTACGCCGACATCGGCGAGGAGCAGGGGCGGCGGCTGCGCGAGGAGCGGATACCGCTGGTGCTGATCAACGCCGCCGACGAGAACCTGGACCTGGCCCAGGTCAACGTGGACGACGCGCTGGCCGCCGAGCAGGCCATGGCGCACCTGACCTCGCTCGGCCACCGGCGGATCGGCCTGATCCTGGGGCCGGTCGGCCATGTGCCAAGCGCGCTCAAGCTGCGCGGCTACGCGGCGTTCCAGGCCCGCAGGGGGCTGGGCAGCGACGACTGGCGGCCGTGGGTGGCGCACACCATCTTCTCGATGGAGGGCGGCTCGACCGTGCTGCCGCGCCTGGTGGACGCGGGCGTGACGGCGGTGGTCTGCGCCAGCGACGCGCTGGCGCTGGGCGCGATCCGGGCGGCTCGCCGGCGCGGGCTGCGCGTTCCCGAGGAGCTGTCGGTGGTGGGCTTCGACGACTCGCCCTTCCTGGTGGCGACCGATCCGCCGCTGACCACGGCGCGGCAGCCGGTGGCGACGATGGCGGCGGCCGCCGTCGCCTCGCTGGCCTCGCAGCTGGGCGGGCACGCCGCTGTCAGCGAACTGATGCTCTTCGAGCCGGAGTTGGTGGTGCGCTCCTCGACCGCCCCGCCGCCGGCCGGCTGAGCGGGGGCGCGCGGGCCGGGGAACGGGCGCCGGCCGGGGCCGGGGCCGTGGGCGGGTTGGGCCTCCCGGAACCCGCGCCAATCGTCGAGATCTTGCGCACGATGGTTGACTTCTTGCGTGGGGCGATTTTACTGTCGGGCTCGCCGTGAGGGCGCGGACGAACGATCCCGTCGCCGTCGCGGCCGTTCCCGGCGGACACCAGGGAAACCGCGCGCGGTTGACGCGGTGTCGCCTCCGTTCCCAGAAAGGCCCCGCCATGGTTGGCTCACACGTCCGTCGGTTCGCGGCACGGGGCACGGCGTGCGCGCTGGTCCTCGGCCTGACCGCCTGCGGCTCCTCGTCCTCCTCCGAGGAGGACGGGGTCGTCACCGTCAGCGTCAACGGGCTGCCGCCTGAGACCCAGGCGATCGACCGGCAGAACTTCGAGGACGACATAGCGGCCTTCGAGGCGGCGCACCCGGACATCCGGATCGACGCCCGCGAGGGGCTGATGGACCCGGAGACCTTCACCGCCAAGCTGGCGGGCGGGCAGCTGGAGGACGTCTTCTATGTCTACTTCACCGACCCGGCCGGCCTGATCGAGCGCGGTCAGGCGGCCGACATCACCGACTACCTCGACGAGTTCCCCGAACTGGCCGATGTGCGCCCCGAGTTGCTGGACGTCTTCCGCGACGAGGAGGGCCGCGCCTACGGCCTGCCCACCGGCAACTACTCGATGGGCCTGCTCTACAACCGCGAGCTGTTCCGCCGGGCCGGCCTCGACCCCGACCGGCCGCCGGAGACCTGGGACGAGGTGCGGGCCGCCGCCCGCGAGATCAGCGCGCTCGGCGACGACACCGTGGGCTTCGCCGACTACAGCAAGAACAACCAGGGCGGCTGGCATCTGACCGCGTGGATCTACTCGATGGGCGGCCGGGTCGCCGAGCGGGACGGAGACGGCTGGCGGGCGGCGTTCGACGACGCGGCCGGGCGGGCCGCGCTGGAGACGCTGCACGCGATGCGCTGGGAGGACGACAGCATGGGCACCCGGCAGCTGCTGGAGATCGCCGATGTCCAACGCATGATGGGCAGCGGCCAGTTGGGCATGTATCTGGCCGGACCCGACAACATCCCGACCATTGTCAAGCAGTTCGAGCGCGAGTACGAGGAGTTCGGGCTGACCGCGATGCCGGGCGAGGCCACCCTCGGCGGCGGCGACGGCTTCATGGTCAACCCCGACGCCTCGCCCGAGGAGATCAGGGCCGGGCTGACCTGGGTGCAGTGGAAGTACCTCAACCCGGAGCGCGAGGAGGAGATCACCCGGAACGGCGTCGAGGCCGGCATCCCCGTCGGGCTCCCCCAACCCGACCTGTGGCAGGGCGAGTCGCAGGAGGTCGTGGACGCGATCCACCGGGAGTACGCCAACGTTCCGCTGGAGAACTACCAGCCGTTCCTCGACCGCGCCGACGAGGTGGAGGTCCTGGTCGAGCCGCCCAACGCCCAGCAGATCTACACCGTGTTGGACGGCGTGATGCAGGCGGTGCTCACCGAGGAGAACGCCGACCTCGACGGTCTGCTGGGCGACGCGGCCGACCGCGTGGACGACATCCTCGCCACGGTGCGCTGAGGCGGTCGGACGCCATGACGGCACACACCACGACCCCGCCGCCGGCGCCCGTCGCCCCGCCCCGGGAACCCGCCGCCCGGCGCCGCGTTCCGCCGGGGCGCGGCGGGCGGTCGGCCGCCCTGCGCCGCAACCTGGCCGCCTACCTGTTCCTGGCCGGCGCCGTGGTCTGCTTCGCGCTGTTCTCCTGGTACCCGATCGTGCGCGGCTTCCTGCTGAGCTTCCAGCGGGTCACGTTCACCGGCGCGGACGAGTGGGTGGGCTGGGAGAACTTCCAACGCCTCCTCGACGACCCGCTGTTCGCGACCGCCTGGCGGAACACCGGCTACTTCACGCTGCTGGCGCTGGTCTTCGGCTTCGCCGCGCCGCTGCTGACCGCCGTGGTGCTCAACGAGCTGCGGCACGGGCGGGCGTTCCTGCGGATGGCGGTCTATCTGCCGGTGATGCTGCCGCCGATCGTCACGATGCTGCTGTGGCGCTGGATCTACGACCCGGGCCCCGGGCTGCTCAACAGCGCGCTGGAGGTGGTG
Source organism: Streptomyces sp. 3MP-14 (assembly GCF_006334905.2). NCBI lineage: Bacteria > Bacillati > Actinomycetota > Actinomycetes > Kitasatosporales > Streptomycetaceae > Streptomyces > Streptomyces sp. 3MP-14. The sequence continues at coordinate 263,271 of NZ_VDLZ02000002.1, read as the reverse complement.
CGGCTGCCGCCGCAGGCGTGGCTGGAGTCGGAGAACCTGGCGATGGTCTCCCTGGTGCTCGTCTCCACCTGGGCCAACATGGGCACCACGACGCTGATCTATCTGGCCGCGCTCAGCAACATCCCGGGCGAGCTGTACGAGGCGGCCCAGCTGGACGGCGCCTCGATCCGGCGGCGGCTGTGGCATGTGACGCTCCCCCAGCTGCGGTTCATCCTGTTGATCACCCTGCTGCTCCAGGTGCTCGGCACCATGCAGGTGTTCATCGAGCCGTTCGTCCTCACCGGCGGCGGGCCCGACGACGCCACGGTCACCGTCCTGCTGCTGCTCTACCGGTACGCGTTCGTCTACAACGACTTCGGGCTGGCCAGCGCCATGAGCACGGTGCTCTTCCTGGTGCTCGGCGTCTTCGCCGCCTGCTATCTGCGCCTGACCAGGACCCGAGGCTGAGGGGAACCGCACACATGGCCAACAAGCCCGGAGACCGCGACCCGTTGGTCCGCACCTTGGTCGCCCCCGCCGAGATGGCCGGCCGGACCGGACGGTGGATCTACCGCTTCGTGCTGACGCTGACCCTGGTCGGCTTCGTCCTCGCCTTCCTCTTCCCGCTGTACTGGATGGCCTCGGGCGCGCTGAAGTCGTCCGCCGAACTCGCCCGGTCCACGCCGACGTTGCTGCCGCGTTCCTGGCATCCGGAGAACTACGGCGAGGCGTGGTCCACGCTGGGCCTCGACCAGTACTTCTGGAACACGGTGGTGCTAGCCCTCGGCGCCTGGGCCTTCCAGCTGGTGTTCGCGGTGGCCGCCGCCTACGCGCTCTCCGCGCTGCGCCCGGTGCTGGGCAACGTGCTGCTCGGCATGATGCTGGCCACCCTGATGCTGCCGGTCTCCGCGCTGCTGGTGCCGACCTATCTGACGGTGGTGGACGTGCCGCTGCTGGGCGTCAACCTGATCAACACCCCGTTCGCCGTCTGGCTGCCGGCCTGCGCCAACGCGTTCAACATCTTCCTGCTCAAGCGGTTCTTCGACCAGATCCCCACCGAGCTGCTGGACTCGGCCCGGATGGACGGCGCCGGCAGCCTGCGGGTCCTGGTCTCGGTGGTGCTGCCGCTGTCCCGGCCGGTGCTGGCCGTGGTGTCGATCTTCGCGGTCGTCGGGGTCTGGAAGGACTTCCTGTGGCCGATGTTGGTACTGCCCGACCCGGCGCGCCAGCCCATCACGGTGGCGCTCAACGCGCTCGCCGCCGACATGCCCGTCAACCAGCTGCTCGCCGGCATGGTCATGGCCAGCGTCCCGCTGCTGGTGCTCTTTCTGATCTTCCAACGCCACATCGTCGCCGGGCTCACCGCCGGCAGCCTCAAGGGCTGACCCCGGCCGGCGCGTTCACCCTCCATCCCCCACAACGGCGGCCCCCGGCCGCCGCCAACCGAAGGGTTCCCCATGACACCCACCGCACCCCGGCGCGCCCCGCGCCGGCCGCGCCGCCACGTGCTCACGGCGCTCGGCGCCGCGGCGCTGGCGCCGGCCCTGGCGCTGACGCTCTGGCAGCCGGCCGGCTCGGCCGCCCCGCCCGAGGCGGCGCCGTCCGAGGCCGCCCCGTCCGAGGCCGCGCCGTCCGAGGCGGCAGCGCCGGCGGCGCCCGGCATGATCCCCGTCGCCGACGCGTTCCGCTCCGGCGGCGCCCAACCGGCCGCCGGGGCGGCCGCGTTGACCGGCTTCGCCGCCGAGGGCGCCCGCGCCGTGTTCACCGTGGCCGGCACCGAGGCGGGCGCCAGTGGGCTGACCGTGCACTACCGCACCCCGGGCGAGGCCGCGGCGACCGTCACGCTCCTGGCCAACGGCGCCGAGGTCGAGCGGCTGACCCTGCCCGGCACCGCCGGCGGCTGGGACACCCTGGAGACCGAGGTCCCCCTCCGCGCCGGCGTGAACACCGTGACGCTGCGCACCGAGTCCGGCGACAACGGCGCGTTCGAGCTGTCCGGCGTCACCGTCGCCGAGGCCGCGCCCGCGCCCACCCGGGGCGCCGCGCTGCCCTACACCGCCTACGAGGCGGAGGCCGGCAGCACGGACGGCACCGTCATCGGCCCGGACCGCACCTATCTGACCGTGCCCGCCGAGGCGTCCGGCCGGCAGGCCGTGGTGCTGGCGGAGACCGGCTCCCATGTCGAGTTCGAACTCACCGCGCCCGCCAACGCGTTGACCCTGCGCCACTCGCTGCCCGACAGCGCCGACGGCACCGGGACCGACGCCACGCTCAGCCTCTATGTGAACGGCGAGCACCACCGCGACCTGGAGCTGACCTCCGAGCACGCCTGGGTCTACGGCGCCTACCCCTACACCAACAACCCCGCCGACGGCTCTCCGCACCGCTTCTTCGACGACAGCCGGGTGCTGCTGGACGAGGAGTTGCCGGCCGGCACCGTGCTGCGGCTCCAGAAGGACGCCGAGGACACCGCCGCCTCCTACACCATCGACCTGCTGGAGGCCGAGACCGCGCCCGGGCCGGCCGCGATGCCCGACGGCTTCGTCGACGCCACCGAGCGCGGCGTCACCCCGGACGACGGCAGCGACGACACCGCCGCCCTCAACGAGGCGCTGGCGCAGGCGAGTTCCGAGGGGCTCGGGCTGTGGCTGCCGCCCGGCGCCTACGACATCTCCGACCATGTCAACCTGACCGGCGCCACCCTGCGCGGCGCCGGCGAGTGGCACACCGTGCTGCGCGGCAGCGAGGGGCGCGGCGGCTTCTTCGGCCGGGGCGGCACCAGCGTGGTGCAGGACCTCACCCTCGACGGCGACGCGACGGTCCGCGACGACGCCGGCGACCATGCCGCGTTCGAGGGCGACTTCGGCAGCGGCTCGACGCTCCAGAACGTCTGGATCGAGCACAGCAAGGTCGGCCTGTGGATTCAGTCCCCCACCGACGGGCTGCTGGCCACCGGGCTGCGCATCCGCGACACCTACGCCGACGGCGTCAACCTGCACCGGGGCACCGCCAACACCGAGGTGACGCACTCCAGCGTCCGCAACACCGGCGACGACGCGCTGGCCATGTGGTCGGAGTCCGAGGCGGTCAGCGACAGCGCGTTCCGCTTCAACACCGTGCAGGTGCCGCTGCTGGGCAACGCCGTCGGCATCTACGGCGGGCACGCCAACGGCGTCGAGGACAACGTGCTGGCCGACACCGTGACCGCCTCGGCCGGCATCGCGATCAGCACCCGCTTCGCGCCCGTCCCGTTCAGCGGCACCACCTCGGTGCAGCGCAACACCCTGCTGCGCACGGGTGGTTACGAACCCAACTGGAACAGCGCCTTCGGCGCGCTGTGGATCTACGCCGACACCTCCGACATCACCGCGCCCGTGGTGGTCAACGACCTGGAGATCGTGGACAGCACCTACAGCGGCATCCTGGTCTCCTGGCAGCGCACGGTCACCGGACTGTCCGTCTCCGATGTGGAGATCACCGGCACCGGCCGGTTCGGCATCGAGATCAACGCGGCCGGCTCCGGGACGTTCTCCGGGGTGCGGGTCAGCGGCGCCGCCGAGGGCGGCCTCGACCTGACCGGCGGCTTCACCGTGGAGCGCGGCGAGGGCAACTCCGGCTGGTAGGCCGGCCGTTCGTCCCTCGCGCCGGTGCCCCGCCCGCGACGGGCGGGGCACCCCCCTGACCGCACCCTTCCTCCAAGGAGTCCCGCACGTGACCAGCCCCGCGCAGCCCGCCGTCTCGCCCTCGCCCGCACCCGCACCGGCGCCCGCGCCCTGGTGGCGGACCGCCGCGATCTACCAGATCTATGTCCGCAGCTTCGCCGACGGCAACGGCGACGGGGTCGGCGACCTCCGGGGCATCGCCGAGCGGCTGCCCTATCTGCGGGACCTCGGCGTGGACGCGCTGTGGCTGACGCCCTGGTATGTCTCGCCGATGGCCGACGCCGGCTACGACGTCGCCGACTACCGCGACATCGACCCGCTCTTCGGCGACCTCGCCGAGGCGGAGGCGCTGCTGGCGGCGGCCCACGCGCAGGGCCTACGGGTGCTCGTGGACCTGGTGCCCAACCACTGCTCCGACCAACACCCGTGGTTCCGCGAGGCGTTGGCCGGCGGGCCCGGCTCGGCGGCGCGCGGGCTGTTCTGGTTCCTTCCGGGGCGCGGACCCGAAGGGGCGCTGCCGCCCAACGACTGGGTCTCCTACTTCGGCGGGCCCGCCTGGAGCCGGATCACCGAGCCGGACGGCAGCCCGGGCCCCTGGTACCTGCACATGTTCGCGCCGGAACAGCCCGACCTGAACTGGGAACACCCCCGGGTGCGGGCCGAGTTCGAGGACATACTCCGCTTCTGGCTGGACCGGGGCGCGGACGGCTTCCGGGTGGACGTCGCGCACGGCCTGGCGAAGAAGCCGGGCCTGCCCGACGTCGGCCCCGATCCCGACGTGACGGACCTGCCGTACCAGGACGTCGCCGGCGTGCACCGCATCTACCGCGACTGGCGCCGGATCGTCGCCGGCTACCCGGGGGAACGGGTGCTGGTGGGCGAGGTGTGGCTGCCCTCGCCGGCCCAGTTCGCCCGCTATCTGCGGCCCGACGAGCTGCACTCGGCGTTCAACTTCGACTTCCTGTGCGCCCCCTGGGAGCCGGCCGCGCTGCGCCGCGTCATCGAGGAGACGTTCGCGGCCCACGCGCCGGTGGGCGCGCCGCCCACCTGGGTGCTCTCCAACCACGACACCATCCGCCATGTCACCCGCTACGGCCGCGCCGACACCTCGTTCGACATGGGCGACAAGCGGCTGGGCGACCCGAGCGACGAACGGCTGGGCCGGCGGCGGGCCCGGGCTGCGGCGCTGCTGACGCTGGCGCTGCCGGGCGGGGTCTATGTGTACCAGGGCGACGAGTTGGGGCTGCCGGAGGTGGCCGACCTGCCGGACGAGGTGCTTCAGGACCCGACGTTCGTCCGCTCGGGCGGCGCCGACCGGGGGCGGGACGGCTGCCGGGTGCCGCTGCCGTGGGCGGCGGAGGCGCCGGCGTTCGGCTTCTCGCCGCCGGACGCGCGCGCCGAGCCGTGGCTGCCGCAGCCGGCGGGCTGGGCGGCGCTGGCGGTGGACGCCCAACGGGCCGACCCCGACTCGACGTTGTCCCTCTATCGGGCGGCGCTGGCGCTGCGGCGGGAGCGGCTGCGCGGGCTGCCGGAGACGCTGCGCTGGGTGCCGGCGGGCCCTGACAAGCTGTGCTTCGACCGGGTGGGGGCGCTGCGGTGCCTGGTCAACCTGGGCGAGGCGCCGGTGCCGCTGCCGGCCGGCGCCGAGGTGCTGCTGGCCAGCGGGCCGCTGGCCGGGACGGCGAACGGCGGGCGGGCCGTTCCTTCGGACACCGCCGTCTGGCTGGCGCCGGCCTGAGCGGGGTCGCGGGGGCGGCGGGCGGCGGCGCATCAGCGGGCGGGCGCGCGCCGGGATCAGCGGGCGGCGCGTCGAGGTCAGCGAGGGGGCGCGCGTCGGGATCAGCGGGTGGCGCGCCGGGTCAGGCCCAGCGCGCGGCGGACGCCCGAGCGGAACATCCGGCCGCCGAGCGGCTCCGCGACATCCAGCAGCTCCACGCCGACGGCCAGCGCGAGGCACTGGTTCTCCCCGCTCCGCTTCAGCGCGCGCATCCACCCGAGCCACGCCACCACCAGCCGGCTGACGCCCAGCCCCGCCTCGGTCAACTCCCCCAGCCGCACGAGCAGTCGGGTCCTGGCGGCGTGCGCGACGGCCAAGCCAGGGAGCCGCTGCGGGTGATCGGCCGGCAGCGTCGAGTACCGGGCCAGCGCCTCGCGCACGGCGGCCAGGTCCCGGCGCGTCCGGGCGTCGTCCACCGGTTCGAGGGGGGAGGCAACGCCGGGGAGGTGGCTGGCGTAGGCGGTGGCGATGAACGCGCGGTGGATCTCCCTGCCCCAGTCCTCGGTCTCCGCGCGGCGCTTCGCCCGGCGGAGGAACGTCCAGTGGTTGTACATCAGCGGCGCCAGGAGCACCGCGCGCGCCGGCTCGTCGGCGCCCCGGCAGAGTCGGACGGCCTCCTCGTTCCACGCCAGGGCCTCGTCCGTCCGGCGCAGCCGTGCCAGCCAGACGGCGTGCTTCTGGAGGCAGCGGATCAGCGGGGTGCGGCCGGTCTCCGGCGCGGTCTCGGCGAGGGCCCGCAGGATCGCGAGCGCCCGGGTCGTGGTCTCGACGGCCGCCGCGTGCCGCCCGCGCGCGGCGTGTTCGTCCGCGAGGTCGGAGAGGATCGCGGCCCGCTCGGGCGTGACGTCCTGGGGCCGGAGTCGCGCGGGGTCCACGGCGTGGATCGCCCGCGCGAGGTCGCTCAGCTCGTTCCGCAGCTCCGGCTCGGGCACGCCCCGGTAGCCGCAGGCGGCGAGTTCGCGCCGCAGCGGGTCGAGGTCGCGCCCCTCCGCGTCGTCGGCGTTTCCCGAGCGGGCGAGGAACACCTCCAGCCGGGGCCGCAGTTCGTCCCGCCAGTCCGTCAGGTCGCGCACCCGGAGGTCCCAGTCCAGCTCCCACACCCGCAGGGTGTCGTCGGAGCCGCCGGAGACGACGCGGGTGCCGTCCCCGGAGACGCCCACCGAGGTGACCCAGCCGGTGTGCCCGGTGAGGACGCGCAGGCAGCGGCCCGTGGTCAGGTCCCACAGCCGCACCGTGCCGTCCCAGCTGGCGGAGGCCAGATGCCGGCCGTCGGCGGTGGCGGACAGCTGGTAGACCCGGCCGTCGTGCCCGGTGAGCGTGTGCGCGAGCGCGCCGGTGGCCAGGTCCCGGACCGACAGGGCGCCGTCGTCGGCAGCGGTCACCAGCCACCGGCCGTCGGCGGTGGCCAGCGCGCAGACGGCCGGCCTCTCGCCTGGCCCGAACCGGCCGAGGCACACCCCGCTCGCCAGGTCCCACAGGCCGGCCGCGCAGCCCCGGTGGGCGACCACGGCCCGGCGTCCGTCGGGCGTCAGGCACAGCACCTCTGCCCAGCGGAAGTCCTCGTCGCCCGGGAAGGCGAACGCCGTCTCGCACGTGCCGCCGGCCACCTCCCACACCCGCACGGTGCGGTCGGCGTCACTGGTCACCAGGCGCCCGCCGGCCGGCAGGACATGCAGCGACCCGATCCGCGCGGGGTGCCGCAGCGTGTGCCGGAGCCGCCCGGAGGACGTCTCCCACACGGACACCTCGCCATGGCCGGCGGCCACCACGCACGTGCCGTCCGGCGTGACCTCGACGGCGGAGGCGACGCCCCGCACCTCGCCGAGTTCGCGCACCAGGCGCCCGTCGGACAACGCCCGGAGCTGGACCCGGCCGTCGTTGGTGCCGCAGACGACGCCCGTGCCGTCGGGCGTCAGGGCGACGGAGTCGACCTGCACCCGGAACGCGTCGATCACCGTCTCCTCGCGGGCGGTCCGCAGCGCGGCGCGGGTGCCGTAGGCGTGCAGCCCGCGCCAGGCGGCGAGGACCGGCGCGGCCCGCTCGTGGCCGGGCGTGGCCCGGGCCTGGCGGAGCGGGGCGAGCGCGCCGGCGGCGTCGCCCGCCTCGATCGCGGCGTGCGCCCGCTCGACCAGCGCGGCCACCTCGGCGTCCGACTCCAGCAGGTGCCGCAGGTCGCGGGGGCGGGCGATCTGGAACGAACCGGCGACGAAGCTCCGCCAGGCGGCCGCGCGCACCTCCCCGGAGGGCGTGAGGTGCGGGAGCCGAAGGCCGTCGGGGTCCACGCCCACCGCCGACGCCGGGGTGACCGTGCGCAGGCACCGGCCGGTGGCCAACTCCCAGACGCGGGCGGCGCGGTCGAGGCTGACCGCGTGCCTCCCGTCGAGGACGGCGCGCACGGAGGTCACGGTGCCGCCGGCGCCGCGCAACGTGCGCAGCGCACGCCCCGTCGCCAGGTCCCAGACGCGCACGGTGCCGTCGATGCTCGCGGACAGGGCGCGCCGACCGTCGGGGGGCGCGCTCAGCGCGGTGACGCTGTTGGTGTGGCCGGCCAGGATGTGCCGCACCTCGCCGGTCGCGTCGTCCCAGACCCAGATCAGCCCGCCGCGTGAGCACAGGATCAGGCGGCCGTCGTCGGTGACGCACAGCTCGTGGGTGCTGGCGCCGACCCGGCCGAAGGGCACGAAGTCGTCCGGGAGCGGCGGCGCTTCGCGCGGGTCCATGGTGAGCACCCGCAGGCAGGAGCCGGTCTCCGGGTCCCACTCGCGCACGGTGTCGTCCACCCCGGCGGAGAGCGCGGTCGCCCGGCCCGGCACCCAACAGGCCGCGTAGACACTGCGGTTGACGTTCGGCTCGGCGGCCCGGTCACCGGACCGGGCGGGCGCCACCCGGATGGCCTGGCCGACCGGCAGCGTGCCCGCGCCGGGCGCGCGGCGGTCCGAGCCGTGGCCGGTGAGCACGCGCAGGCAGCGGCCGTCGGAGGTGTCCCAGACCCGGACCGTTCCGTCGAGGCTCGCCGACAGGGCACGCCGCCCGTCGGGCGCCACGGCCAGCGCGTACACGGTGTCGGTGTGGCCCGCCAGGTCCGGCAGCCGGCGGCCGGCGGGCAACTCCCACCCGGCGACGGTGTGTTGCCCGAGCCGGGACGTCCAGGCGTACCGGCCGTCCGCCGTGACGCCCGGCCGGCGCCCGCCCTCGCCGTCGTGCTCGATCCGGCCGAGCACGCGGGTGCCGGCCGCGCCGGCGGCGCGCGCCTGGGCGAGGTGCCGGCGCAGGTCCTCCGTCGCCGACGAGGCGTCCGGCCCGTCCGGGGACTCGATGAGGGGCGCGGCGGCCTCGGCGTCGCCGCGTTCGAGGTGGACGCGGGCGAGGAGGTGCGCGACGCGGCGCGGCTCGACGCTGTTGGCCGCGACGCTCTCCAACTCGGCGAGCAGCTGCTCGTCGGTGGTCGCGGCCGCGCGCCAGCGCAGCAGCCCCCGGTTGTAGACCGCCTCGGGGTGCTGCGGGTCGGCGGCGCACGCCTCGTCGAGGAGGGCGCCGGCCTCGTCGGCCCGGCCGAGGTCGAGGAGCGAGAGCGCCCGGTTGTTCAGCTCGTCGGCCCGCAGGTCGCCGGGGCGCGGCAGCGACCTGGGGTAGCGGTGGCCGGCCAACGCCTCGTACAGCTCGGTCAGTTCGGCGGCCACCCGCCGCATGTCGGGCCGTTCGGCGGGGTCACCGCGCAGACAGCTGGCCAGCAGGCCGTCGAGGGCCGCCGGCACCTCGACGCCGGTGGCCCCGGCGCGGAAGCCGTCGGCGCGGAGCGCGGCGAGCACGGCGCCGACGGCGGGGCCCGCCTGCCAGGTGATGTCGCCGACGAGCATCTCGACGAGGCTGACGGCGAAGCTCCACACGTCGCTGCGGCGGCCCACCGTGGAGCGGGTGTACTGCTCGGGCGAGGCGTAGGCGCGGGTCATGCCACCGTGCGAGACCCGCAGCGTGTGGGGCCCGTCCGCCGGCGGCCCGGCGACGGCGCCGTCGCCGGTCGCGGGCCCGAGGACGGCCGGGGGTTGCGCGCGGGCCAGCCCGAAGTCGGTGATCTTCACGCGCCCCGCGCTGTCGAGCAGGATGTTGGCCGGCTTGACGTCCTGGTGGACCACGCCCTGGTCGTGGGCGTGGATCAGACCCCAGGCGGCCTGGATCGCGACGTCCAGCACCCGGAGCGTCGCCTCGCGCGAGGTCCCCTCGTAGAGGCGGCCGTTCGCGATCCAGCCGGCGAGGCTCCCGGCGTCCAGGTACTCGACGAAGAGCCGGGGCACCCCGTCGAGGGTGCGCAGGTAGTGGCAGGTGCAGACGTGCGGGTGCGGGCCGAAGCCGACCCAGGTCTCGGCCTCCCGGATGAACCGGTCGCGCGCCGCGCCGTCCCGCATCCCGGGCGCCAGCGGCGACTTGACGGCGAGGTCGGTGTCCCAGCCCAGGTGGCGGACCCGGTAGACCACGCCCATGCCGCCCTCGCCGAGGACGGCGCGGACCTCGTAGGTGTCGGCGACCCGCTCGCCGACGCGCCAACTCCCGGGCGCGCGCGGCGCGTTGGCCGCCGCTGCCTCACCCGCTGGCACCGGAGCCCCGGGAGAGTCCTCCGACGAGGGCGGTCAGCCGCCGCGCCTCGGCCGCGATCCCGTCGCCGAGCCGGTCCACGACGGCCAGTCCGTTCAGCCCGCTCCCGCCGATCTGGGCCGCGAGGGCTTCGAGGTAGGTCGCGGCGGCGATGACATGGTCGCCGACGTTGATCCGGTCGTCGCCGCGCCCCAGCGCCTCGGACGCCCGCTGGGTGTCGGCAGCGACCCGGCCGACCTGGGTGGCGATCTCCCGGCGCGTCTCGCCCGGCATGTCGACGGCGCGGCCGATCTGGTTGAGGATCGTCTCGCAGGAGCGCGCCAGTTCGCGCAGCAGCCGGTACCCACGGCCCGCGCGCGGCGCCGGGCCCGAGCTGTTGGCGACATAGCCGCCGGCGATCTGGGCCTGGACGGCGCTGAGGACCAGCGGGGTGTACGCGTGGATGTCGACCGCGCTGGTGGCGCCCAACGCCTCGCGGAAGCACGGGTGGACGTGGAACTCCGCCTCGTGCGGCTGGACGGGCAGGTCGGGGCCGCCGGCGTAGACCACGTCGCTGCCGCGCCGCACGCCCAGGAAGCCGACCGAGTACAGGGTGTCGACGACGCTGGGCAGCGTGAGCAGGTGCGCGTACGCCGGGAACTGGCCGTGCAGGGTGGCGGCCGTCTGTTCGAGGCGGCTGGCGAGGACGTTCCGGGTGACGATGTAGCCGGTGTTCTGGAAGAGCGGGAAGAGGCGTTCGAGGTAGGGGTAGGCCACCAGGTACTCCTGGGCCAGGTCCTTCAGCTTCCACTCGGAGAACTGCCGGGTCGCCGCCAGGACGTCCGCCTCGCGCACCCGGTCGTGGCCGTGTTGGAAGGCCGTGTCGCGGGCCAGGTTGAGGAACTGGATGACGTCGCGCGGCCTGGGCAGGGCGCGGCGCAGCAGATAGGTCGCGGTGCTCGTTCCCTCGACGCGGGCCGGGAACAGCTCGCCCCACAGCCGCTCCGGGGTGAGCCGCTCGCCGACCGAGGCGCTGGCCCGGGTGAGCGCCAGTTCGAGGAGCGCGTCCTCGGACCAGCCGAGGCGCAGCTCATCGCCACGGAACTTGTCGCCGTCCGGGAACGACAGCGCGTCGTAGATGTCGGAGCGCAGGAAGACCAGGCAGCGCATCGCGCCCTGGTAGAACGCGGTGATGTGCTTGGCGGCCAGCAGCAGGCCGATGATCATCGAGTGGACGTCGGAGTCGGCGGACCACACCTGTTCGAGCTGGTCGACCAGGAGCAGCACCGGGGGCCGCCGCCCGGCCCAGCCCAGCGCGGCGAAGGCGTCGGCGACGCCCCGTTCGACGACCTCCAGTTGGCGGGTGGCGGCGGCGCCCTCGGACGGGGCGCGGGTCATCTCCAGGGCGGTGCCGATGCCGAAGGCCTCCAGGGAGAGGGAGGCGGTCTGGAGGCCACGGACCAGCTGGGCGAGGCGGCCGCCGAAGTCCTGCTGGGAGAGTTCGCCGTTGGCCTTCAGGAAGCGGCGCAGGACCCGGATCGTCCGGTGCGGTCGCAGCCGGCCGGGGGCGCGGGTGGCGTGGGTGACGAGGTGGCGCGCGGCGTGGACGGCGCATATGTAGCGCCAGACCAGGGACTTGGCGTTGTCGCCGGTGAGGCCCTGGAGTTCGAAGCGGCGTAACGCGTTGCCCACCGCGTCGTCGGGCGTGATGAGGATGGTGCCGTCAGGGTGTCCCTGGCCCTTGGCGATCGTCATGCAGATCGCGCTCTTGCCGGCGCCCTTGCGGCCGATGACCAGCATCTTCCGCCCGGAGACGGTCGCCTCGTAGGCCACGGTCCGCACGAAGCTCTCGCCCAGCAGCCCGCCGGCGATGTCCCGTTCGGCGTCCTCGTATCCGAAGCTGAGGCGTTGGAGGGCGGAGGGCTCGGTCACCGCCGGTACTTCCGTTCTGCTGGGGCGTGCTGACGGCCGGTGAGCGGTTCCGGGTGGCGGAACCGCATCTGTCGCGGTCACAGTATGCACGGCCGCGCGGGCGCAGCGTGCCGGTTCGGGGAAGTCCCGCCCGCCCGGGCCGGTTCGCCTCGCGGGCGGACCGATCCTGGCGGGCGGGTCGTCGTCAGCCGGTGGTCAGCAGGGCGGCCAACGCCTCGGCGGTAGCCGGGTGTTCGGCGACCAGGCCGGCTGCGGGGCCGGCCTCGCCTGCCGCCGTGGGGGCCGGCGCCCACTCCCCCGCCGCGCCGAGCAGCGCCGCCAACGCGTCGGTGGTGGCGGGGTGGTGGGCCAGCAGCTCGCCGGCGGGGCCGGCCGTGGGCGGGGCGGGCGGCGCGGCGGCCGGCCGTTCCTCCCAGGGCGGGACCAGGCCGTCCACGCCGGCCAGCGTGCCGGGGAACGTCCGGCCCGCCTCCCGCACCAGCAGCGGCAACAGCTCGGCGGCCTCCTCCCGGAGCGTCATGATCAACCGGGGCAGCCAGGGCAGCAGCACCGCCTCCGGCAGCCGGGCGAACGCCCGCGACAGCTGCTCCACCACGAACGGCGTCAGCGTCGGCACCGGGTCCAGCGCCTGCACGAAGCCGCTGACATAGCGCGGGAACGCCGGCACCACCAGCGGGTTGGCCAGCAGCGCAGCGCAGCGCTCCCGGAGCGCGGGGAGCGGAAGCAGGTCCAGCCGGTGCTCGGCCGCCCACAGCAGGGCCGTCCGGTCGGGCTCGGTCGGGTGCGACTGCCGCACCGCCAGCTCCAGTTGGGTCCGGTCGCAGCCCAGGGAGACGGCGAAGCCCTCCAGGCCGAACAGGAAGCCCAGCATCGCGCCGACCTGCCGGGCGCCCACGGCCTCGTCCGTGAACGCCGAGGGCAGCAGGGTGCAGTAGTGGGCGTAGCCGGTGGTGACAAAGGTCTTCGCCCAGTCGGGCGGGCCGGCCTCGGTGGTGCGGTAGTAGCCCAGCAGGCGGCGTATCCGGCGCAGCACGCGGGGCGCGTCGTCCACCGTGCGCTCGGCGGCGAGCAGCGCGACCGCGCGGGCGCCGAGGTCGTCGACCAGCCGGCCGGGGCCGAGGTAGACCAGGGCCTCCTCGACCGCCGCCAGCGCGGTGGCCGCCGTGGCGGTCGGCTCCCGCACCGCGCGGCGCAGCCGCCGCTCCAGCACCTGCTCGATGGTGACGCCCTCGTAGCCGAGCTGCACCAGCGCCCGCTGCTCGCGGCCGATCGCCAGGTCCCAGCTCTCCTGGATGGACCGCTCCCCCAGCGTGCGGTCGCCCATCACCGGCCTGACCACGTCGCCGAGCAGGCGGCGCAGCATCCACAGCACGTCCGAACAGGGCCGCAGCTCGGGGTGGTTGGCCAGGTCGAGCAGGGCGCGCCGCTGGGTGCGGGCGGTGAGGTTGAGGCCGAGCGGGGCCAGCCGGTCCAGCACGTCGCGGGCCAGTGGCGGCAGCGCGTCATAGCCGACGGTGCCGATGCGGTCCCCGCCCAGCAGCATCGCGCAGAGCCGCCGCACGTCGCGCTTGCCGGGCACGGCGTCCTTCTCGACGCAGGTGACCGCCGCGTCCTCGAAGTCGTAGGCCGTGGGCCTGGCCCGGCCGCGCATCCCGGCCAGCAGGACGGCGGTCTCGAAGATCGCGATGGCGTCGGCGGTGCTGGCCGGATACCCGTTGCGGCGGGCGAGGCGGACCAGGTCGACGCACCAGCCGCGCAGCTCGTCCTCGTCGAGGGCGTGCGGGACGGGCGGCCGGTCGAGGAACGGGGTCAGCCGGTCGGCGCCGGGCCCGCCGTCCGCCGTCGGGGCCCCGGCGGCGCGCCCCGCCGGCTGCTTCGCCTTCCCCGTGCCCGCGCCCTTGCCCCTGCCCTTGCCGGTCCGCTGGTGGGTGAGCCGGAACGGGGTCAGCCGCTCCCTGGTCAGGGTCCGCGACCAGGTGGCCGCCGCCAGGGATACGGCGCCGGGCGCGAGGCCGAACTGGGCCTCGATCGCTGAGTGGCTGGAGGGGATCAGCCCGTAGCGCCAGGCGGTCGCGGTGCGCGGCGGGATCGGGAACGGCTCGGCGCGCGAGGCCAGCCCGAACTGCTCGACGCGGCTGGCCGCGTGGAAGGCGCCGCACACGTGGAGGCAGTCGGCCGGGTCGGCGCCCGAGGCGGCCAGGTGCTCCCTGATCCGCGTCCACATGTAGCGCTCGCGGTCCTCGTCGACGGCGAGCCGGGCCCGCCGCTCGGGGCGGAGCCGCCGGAAGAGGCTGCCGATCATCACCATGACCTGCCGGTAGGTCGGGTAGTCGGCGCCGGCCAGCGGCTGCTCCACATACTGGTCCCACCACTCGGACCAGTGCCGCACCTTCCCGTGGTGCAGCAGGTACGCCTCCAACTCGGCGAAGCCGGGGCGCAGTCGACCGACGCCGATGCCGAGGGCGTCCCCGTGGAGCGCGGCCTCGTCGGGCACCTCGCCCGCCTCGGCCGCCCGGGCCGTCCCGGAGGGCTCGCCGGCCTCGGACGGCTCGGCGTCCGGGGCGTTCCCGCGTTCGCGCCACTGGAGGACATGGTCGGCTGAGCGGTCCACCAGCACCAGCTCCACGCCCGGGGTGTCCAGGGCGTAGGCGATGGCCTGGTACTCGGCGGACGCCTCGGTCAGCGGCGCGACCACGCTCAGCGGCGCCCAGTCGGTGGGGAAGCCGTCCACCTCGGTGGCGAACGCCTGGAGCGCCACGGGGAGTTGGCAGTTGCGCAGCTCTTCGAGGAGCGGCGCCAGGTCCTCGGGCAGCTCCAGGTAGATCACCCGGGGGCGCTTCTCCGCGAGGCGTCGCGCCATGGCCAGCGCGGAGGCCGGCGAGTGGTGGCAGACCGGGAAGATCTCCAACTCCTCCGCGAGCGCCCGGTCGACGTCCTCGACCATGCCGGCCAGGATCTCGGGCACCGCGTCCCCGGGGCCGGCGAACGCCTCGGCGGCGGCGCGCAGCCGCTCGCGCAGCGCGCCGAGCCCCGGCGGGGCGTCGGGGGCGTTGCCGGCGTCGGGCACCTCGGCGGTGCCGGCGCCGGTGCTGATGACGGGGGTGCGGCTCATGAGAGAGTCGCGATCGCCTCGCGGCCGCCGTCCAGGAAGTCCCGCCAGGGGCCGCCCTGTTCGCCCTCGCTGCGCGGCTCTATGACGCCATGCCAGAACTTGTTGAGGATCGCCAGATCCTCCGGGCTGCGCCGGGCGAGCGAGCCGACCAGCGATCCTGCGAGGGTGTGGGCGCCCAGCTCCTTCTCGCCGAAGAACTGGCTGTGCAGCACGGCGTCCTCCAGCACGCCGATCTGCTCGGCGGTGGAGAGCGCGGACTCCAGCCGTTCGTCGTCGCTGGCGGCGTTGGCCGACACCGCGCGCAGGTCGGCGAAGCTCTGGAGCAGGATGTCCAACAGGGTGGGCGGCACCTCCACCTCGATCCGGTGGCGGCGCAGCAGCTCGGCGGTGCGGAACCGGACGATCTCCGCCTCGGTGCGCTTGTTGGTGACCACCGGGACCCGGACGAAGTTGAAGCGCCGCTTCAGCGCCGACGACAGGTCGTTGACGCCCCGGTCCCTGCTGTTGGCGGTGGCGATGATGGAGAACCCCGGCTGGGCGAAGACGGTGGCCTCGCCGCTGTCGCCGTCGAGTTCGGGGATGGAGACGTACTTCTCGGAGAGGATCGAGATCAGCGCGTCCTGCACGTCGCTGGTGGCGCGCGTCAGCTCCTCGAAGCGGCCGATCACGCCGCGCTCCATCGCCGTCATGATGGGCGAGGGGATCAGCGCGTCACGGGACTGGCCCTGGGCGATGACCTGGGCGACGTTCCAGGAGTAGGTGATCTGGTCCTCGGTGGTGCCGGCGGTGCCCTGGACCACCAGCGTCGAGTTGCGGCAGATCGCGGCGGCGAGCAGCTCGGCGAGCCAGCTCTTGCCGGTGCCGGGGTCGCCGATCAGCAGCAGCCCCCGGTCGGAGGCGAGGGTGACGATGCTGCGCTCCACGAAGCTGCGGTCGCCGAACCACTTCTGCGGGATCTCGCGGTCCAGTCCGTCGGCCCGTTCGGAGCCGAGGATGAACAGGCGCACCATCTTCGGGCTGAGCCGCCAGGAGAAGGGCTTGGGCGCGTCGTCGACGGACTCCAACCAGTCCAGTTCCTCGGCGTACTTGACCTCGGCGGGCGCGCGCAGCGGGGTGTCGCTCATAACTTGTTCGTTCTCCTAGGCGAGGAAGTTCTTGAGTTCGAAGACGAGCTTGCGGATGTGGCCCGAGATGACCGGCGTGCCCTGCTCCTTGAGGCGCTGGCGGAACGTCGGGTTGACGCTGCCCCGGCCGGAGCTGTTGACGGAGCCGACGGGGATGAGCCTGGCCCCCGAGCGGTGGACGGACCTGAAGTCGTCCATGAGCGCCGGGTTGTCGTAGAAGTCGGAGATCCACACCAGCACGGTGTTGTCCGGGTCGGCGATCTTGGGCCGGGCCAGGGCCATGGCGGCCGTGCCGTCCGTGCCGCCGCCCAGCCGGGTGCGCAGCAGCACCTCGAACGGGTCGTGCACCCAGGGCGTGAGGTCCAGCGCCCTGGTGTCGTAGGCGACGAGATGGACGTCGACCTTGGGCAAGCCGGCGAAGATCGAGGCCAGGATGGTGCAGTTGACCATCGAGTCCACCATCGACCCCGACTGGTCGACGACCACCACCAGCCGGGCGGGCGTGGTGCGGCGCGCGGTGTGCCGGTAGTAGAGCCGGTCCACGTAGAGCCGGCGGTCCTCGGGGTTGTAGTGGGTGAGGTTCTTCCAGACGGTGCGTTGGATGTCGAGGTTGCGGAAGACCCGCTTGGGCGGCACCGAGCGGTCGATGCTGCCGACGCTGGTCTTCTCCACCTGGGTGCGCAGCACCTCGGCCACCTCGTCGACAAAGCGACGGATCAGGCCCTTGGCGCTGGCCAGCGCGACGCCCGAGAGGTTGTCCTTGTCGTGGAGGAGCTGCTCGATCAGCGACATGCTGGGGGTGAGCGCGCGGGCGCGGGCGGGGTCGGCGAGGACCTCGCGCAGCCGCATCCGCTTCACCAGGTCGCCCTCCAGGCGGGTCAGATACCCGGACAGCTCGCCCGGGTCCTGGCCGCCGGCCAGCGCCCTGCGGCACCAGTCGGCGTCCCGTTGCCAGTCGGAGAGCTGGCCGGCCGTGACCGACCCGGTGCCGGTGGCGAACGTGTTCAGCAGCAGCTTGGTGACCAGCGCGGCCCGGCGCACCGGGTCCCCTTCGCCCTCCGGGCCGCCCAACCCGGCCAGCTCCTCGGCCAGTTCGGGGAAGCGCTGGACCAGGTTGTCCATCGAGAGGCCGGGGTCGAGCACGGCGGGCGGCAGCCCGACGTCCTCGGCGATGGCGACGCCGGCGCTCTCCAGGGCCGGCTGCTCCTCGCCGTCGAAGAGGCGGGCCAGCAGCCGCCAGTAGAGGACCTGCCGTCGGTTCTCCGCCGTCCGGTCCCCGGGCGCGGCGTCCGTCGTCTCCGGGCCTGCGGTCGTCGTTACCTGCTCCGTCTCGTTCATGCGCGCAGCAGCCGTCCCGCTCGTTCCCGCAGGGTCTCGACGGGATCGCCCCACTTCGCCTCCGCCTTGGCGACCTTGGGGTCGGTCGGGCCCTGGGCCCAGTCCCCGGTGTGGGCCTCGACCTGCTGTTTGCGGGCGGTGGCCCGCACCCCGAGGGGCCGCAGCGACCAGCCGCCGTCCTCCCAGCACAGCAGCCCCAGACAGGCCGTGGAACTCTTCACCAGCTGCGGGGTCAACGGCCCTGCGGACGGCAGGTGTTCGAGGTCGAGCGGCAGCGCGTGCCCGTCGAGCGTGAGCGCGCCGTCCCGCACCCGGTACCCCTCCAGGAGCACCGGCTCGGCGAGCTGCACCGGATGGCGCCGCAGCGGCGGCACCGCCGGCGCGCGGGCGCCGGCCAGCTGGGTCCGCGCGGTGACGAACGGGTCGGCCGCCTCGTCGAGCGCAACGCGGGACTCGTTCCAGACCAGCTCGCCGCCGGCCAGCAGCGGGAGCCCGGTGACGGTGAGCGCGCGGCGCTCGGCCAGCGCCCGCAGCAGCGCGGGGAACCCGCCCAGCAGCCGCCACAGCGTGGGCCCGGTCAGCGTCTCGACCTTGGCCGCGCCCACGCCGACCCGCACCAGCAGCGCCGGCTGGCCGCCGTCCCGCTCCAGCAGGGCGTGCACAACCAGTTGGACGGCCGTGGGGTGCTCGTGGAGCTCGGCGCCCAGCGGCAGCAGCCGCCCGCCGACCTCGGCGGACGCCTCGGCCGCCTCGGCCGCCTCGGCCGCGCCCGGCTGGCAGAGCAGCACCGCATTCGCCCACAGGTCGGCCCAGCGGCGGACCGGCAGCCGCTCCCAGGTGGACAGCGGGAGGCAGGCCCGCAGCTCGCCGGCGAGGCCGTCCAGCAGCACGGCCAGCCGGCGGGCGGCCGGCTCGGCCCAGAGCGCGGTGAGCGCCTGGTCCAGGCCGCGCAGGCTGTCGTCGCCCAGGCCGCGCCAGCCGACCAGGGCCACCTCCCGCAGCCAGGAGCGGGCGCCGTCCAGCAGCCGCTCGCCCAGCGGCTCGCCGCCGCCCGGCTCCGCGCACTCCTCCCGTTCGCGGCCCAACGCCGTGTCCAACGCGGCGAGTTGGGCGTCGTACACGGCGCCGAGCAGCGCGGCGCGGGCCGCCGCGAGCGCGGCCAGCCGCTCGTCGGAGACCGAGCCGGCCGCGATCTTCTCCACCGCCTCGGCCGCCACCGGACCCAGCGGGGTCCCGGCGACGCAGCCGGCCAGCGCGGTCAGCGCCGCCGACTGCTCCGGCGTCGGCCGGCCGAGCCCGGTGACCAGCGCCCGGTCGAACCCGTCCACCGCGTCCAGCGCCTCGACCACCCCGGCCGGCGCGGCGCCCAGCAGCTTCTCCAGCTGGATGCCCAGCATCAGCGCACCGCCCCCGTCGCCGGGAACCACCGCAGCTCGGGCAGCGGCGCCGTGCTCGCCGGGACCTCCAGATAGGCCAGGTGCCGCAGGAAGCGGCTGAAGACCTCGGCGGCCGGCCGGTCGCGGTTGATCCCGCCGCCGCGCAGCCGGGCCGTCAACTCGCCCTCGCCCGGCTCGACTCGGAGGAACCGCGCGACCCGCTCCTCCCCGTACTGGAGGACGGCCTCCTTCACCAGCGCCTCGACGTGCTTGCAGCCGCCGGGGCGAATCCCGCCGCAGGGCCGGTTGTTGTTGGTGCCGCAGCTGACGTCGTGGCTGCCGGCCTCGACCGCCGACACATAGACCCGCGCGATGTCCGAGCCGCTGGAGACCACCCCCTGCAACCGGCCGTCCACCAGCTCGACGAACGGCACCTTCACCACCTTGCGCGGCCGCGCCGCCGGCACGACCCGCGCCGTGGGGCGCCGCTCCCATGCGGCCCGTTCCCCGTTCTCCACCCGTTTCCCCTTTTCCGCGTTCTTCCGCGTTCTTCCGCGTTCTTCCGTGTTCTTCCGGAATCCTCCCGGGGTACTCCCCCGGGCTCTCCCCGAACGTCTCCCCAACGGCCCTGCGGGCAGCCGGAACCAGACCGGTCCCCATGGGAAACCACCAGCCCAGCGGGCCTGTTGCGACCCTCGGTGGCGATCTGGGTAACAGCATGGACCACGCCACTGACAATCGCCGCCCCCGCCCACCCAGCGGGCCGCTGCCGCGCGTTCACCTGACGCGGCCGCGGCAAACGGCCGGCCGGGCGGGCCCGTTGGCCCGGCTCAGCCGCCGCCGAGCGAGATTCCGCCCGCGCGGAGGCGGCCGTCGCCGCCGTCGAAGTACACGCGGTCGCCGACGACGGCCGGGTCGGGGTTGCCGGTGGACAGGCGGGTCTCCGTCGGGGACTCGCCGGTGCGCAGGTCGAGGGCGTGCAGGGTGCCGGTGGCGACGCTGTAGAGCGCGGCGCCGTCCAGCGGCGCGTGCACCAGGGGTTCGTCCTCCGTCGGCTCCGTCCAGAGCGGCTCGCCGGAGTCGGCGGCGACCGCGTGCACCTCACCGGGGCCGCCCGTTCCCGATCCGTCCCCGGTGGCACCGAGGACCACGCCGTCGGCGACGACGACCGGTTCCAGCCACTCCTCGATCCGCACATCCGGTGCGAAGCTCCACAGCGGGGTGCCGCGCCGGGCGTCGAAGGCGTGGAGCTTCCCGTCACTGTCGCCGAAGTAGGCCGTGCCGTCCGCGACGGCGATCGTGGTCGCCTCGCCCCTCGACGGATCGCCGTCGGCGGCTCGCCGGTGCTCCCACAGCGCCTCGCCGCTGTCCACGTCCAGCGCGGTGAAGAAGCTGCCGTCGTCCCGCCACATGCCGCAGAAGACGACGCCGTCGGCCACGGTCAGCGCGGGGGCCATGAGCCGGTCGGCCTCCCGGGTCCACCGCACGCGCCCCGTGGGGCCGTCCAGAGCCGAGACGGCGGACACGAAGGAGTCGTCCCCCGTGTCATACAGGGTGTTCACCAGGACGGTCTCCCCGGTCAGGGCGACGCGGACGGTGACGCTCCGCTCCGTCCCCTCCGGCGTGTGGGCCTCGGCGCCCAGGCTCCACAGCCGCTCCCCTGAGCCGAGGTCGACGGCGTGCAGCGTGCCGCTCGCCCCGTCGGTGACCAACGCCCGGCCCTCGTCGAGGACTTCGAGCCGCGCGTCGCCCAGCGCCTCGTTGGTCCACCGGGGCTCTCCGGTGGCGGCGTCCAGCGCGCGCAGGCCGCCCGTTCCCGTCCGCCATCAGCACCGTGCCGTCGGCGGTCAGGGGCCGGCCGGCGAGCTCCGCCTCGTGCGTCCACAGCTCCGAGACGGCGAGGTCGCGCGCTGCGCCGCCGGGCGTTTCGCCGTCCCGCGCGGCGTCGTCGTCGGCGGTGGCGCCGTCAGCGTCGTCGTCGAGGAGCTCGCCGGCCAGGAGCAGTCCCGCGACGACGGCCAGGGCGGTGAGGACGGCGGCGCCGGCCGCGAGGGCCGTCCGCCGGCGCCGGGCCGGCCCGCGCGGCGGGGCGGCGAGTGCCGCCGTGGCGACGGCGGTCGGCGGCGGGGCGTCGGCCGCGCGGGCAGCCGGGCCCGCCGCGCCGGGTCCCTCGGGCAGTGGGGCCGCGCGCAGCGCCTCGACCTCGGCGGCGACGGCCGGCGGCAGCCAGGCGCCTTCGGCGAACGTGCCGGGGCTGCCGTCGGCGGCCTCCCAGCGGCCGAGCTCCGCGAGGAGTTCCGGCACCGGGGGCCGCCGCCTCGGGTCCTTGGCGAGGCAGCGGGCCACCAACTCCGCGAGCCCGTCGGGCAGTCCGGCGAGGTCGGGCGCCTCGTGGACGACGCGGTAGTGCACGCCGTGCGCGGGCCCGCCGCCGAACGGGCCGGCGCCGGTCGCCGCGTACGCCAGCAGCGCGCCGAGCGCGAACACGTCGCCGGCGGGCCCCACCTGCTGGCCGACGAGTTGTTCGGGCGGGAGGTAGCCGGGGCTGCCGGCCACGACGCCGGTGCGCGTCAGCTTGGTGTCGTCGACGGCCACCGCGATCCCGAAGTCGATGACGCGCGGGCCGTCCGGCGCCAGCAGGACGTTGGACGGCTTCAGGTCGCGGTGCACCAGGCCGGCCGCGTGCACGGCGGTCAACGCCTCGGCCAGGGCGGCGCCCAGCCCGCGCACCGCCGGCTCGGCCCAGGCCCCGTGCCGGGCCACCGCCTCCTGGAGCGCCAGGCCAGGAACGTACTCGGTGGCCAGCCACGCCGGGTCGCCCTCGGGGTCGGCGTCGAGCACGGCCGCGGTGAAGTAGCCCGTCACGCGCCGTGCCGCCGCCACCTCCCGCTCGAAGCGGCGCCGGAACCCCGGCTCCCGCAGCAGCGCGTCCCGCACCACCTTCACCGCCACCGCCCGCCCGCCGGGCGAACGGGCCAGATATACCCGGCCCATGCCGCCCTGGCCCAGCCGGGCCAGCAGCCGGTACCGGCCCACCCGCACGGGATCACTCGCCGTCAACGGACCCGACGCCACCGTTCGTTCCTCCCACCGCTCCTGTCCCACCCGCGAGACTCCGCCGAGCCTCCGCCCCGTGCCTCCGTCGACCCGCCGCCTCAACGGCTCCTCCCCACACCGGACTTGCCGCACCCCCCGCGCGGTTCCCACCCGGCGCCGCCGGGCGTGCCGGCGCGCCGGGACGAGGCCCGGGTCAGTGCGGGTCGGCGGCCGTCGTGGGCACCTCCAGGACGAGGAACACGAAGCACATGCGGGTCGCCAGTTCCTCGAACTCCTCGGGGTGCGCGGCGCGGCCGGCCGGGTCGGGCCGTGGTTCGAAGATCCGGGTCAGGTGGAAGCCGGCCGTGGTGCAGGCGTCGACCATCGCGTGCAGCGGCCTGCGCCAGAACCGCATCGGCACGGTCCGCCCGCCCAGCGTCCAGTCCAGGGTGTAGCTGGTGGTCGCGAAGTAGTCGGGACGCGGGTCCTGCGTCGCGTAGGCGGCGAACGGGTGATCCATCGAGGCGATCAGCCGGCCGCCGGGCCGCAGCACCCGTCGCAACTCCCCCAGCGTGGGCCCCCAGTCCTCCAGGTAGTGCAGCACCAGCGAGGCGACCACGTCGTCGAACGCGCCGTCGGCGAACGGCAGGGGGCCGCTCAGGTCGACGAGCCGCAGGTCCGCCTCGGGCCCCAGCCGCCGCCTCGCCAGCTCCAGCATCGCGGCGCTGGCGTCGACGCCGGTGACGTCGGCGCCCCGCTCGCGCAGCGCGTCCGACAGCACGCCCGCGCCGCAGCCGGCGTCCAGGACGCGGCGACCGGCCACGTCCCCGACGAGGGAGAGCATCGCGGGCCGCTCGTAGTAGGCGTTGAAGATGTTGGTCTCGTTCTCGGCGGCGTATGCCTCGGCGAAGCCGTCGTAGTCGTTGAACCGGCCCTCGGGCGCGGGCCGGGCGTGGTCTTCGGTGGCGGTCATGCGCCTCAGTCTCCTCGAAGATCCGTTCGCCCCCCGGTCGAAGGTTCCGTTCAGGACAGCGCGCGGTACTCGGGGGGCGGCCGTTCCAGGTCGGGCCGTTCGCTCCAGTAGGCGTGCCCGTGAATTTCCAGCATCGCCCAGTGCCATGCCTCGTCGTGGAAGACCAGGCCCCGGTGCGGGGCGTCGGCCGGCTCGTAGGGGTAGTGCGCCAGCGCCGCCGCGCGGGCCCGCTCCGGCGTGCGGCCGCCGTGCCGCCGCATCACCCAGGCGTAGCGGCGGCGTTCGGCCTCCAGGTAGGCGACATAGTCCGCCTCGGTCCAGGTCACGGTCGGTCAACCTCCCTGTCGCACAGGACAGACGCCAGGACCGGCCGGCCCGTTCCCCCGGGGGAACGGGCCGGGCTCCCCGGAACGCTAGGCCGCGCGGCCGTGGGCCACCCGGGAGCGGCGGGCCACGGAGTCGAGCATCACGGCGAGGGCCAGTACCAGTCCGGTGATGATGAACCGGAATGAGGAATCGAGGTCGAGGAGCGTCAGCCCGTTGGAGATGGACTGGATGACCAGGATGCCCAGCAGCGCCGAGAACGCGCTGCCCCGGCCGCCGAAGAGACTGGTGCCGCCGATGACGGCGGCGGCGATCGCGTTGAGGTTGACGTCGCCCGCGCCGGTGGACTGGTTGGCGGCGGCCAGCCGGGCCGCCGCGATCATGCCGCCGAGCGCGGCGAACGTGGAGCACAGCACGAACACCGAGGTGTAGACCCGGCGCACATTGATCCCCGCGCGCCGCGCGGCCTCCGCGTTGCCGCCGACGGCGAACACCGAGCGGCCCCAACCGGTGCGCGTCAGCGCGTAGTTGAGGATCAGTACCAGGACCACGAAGCTGACGAAGAGCCAGCCGACGCCGCGCGCCCGGTTGAGGTACCAGACGGCGAAGCCGAGCCCCAGCAGCACGGTGACGCTGCGCGCCACCAGCAGCGTGGTGGAGCGGGCGGACAGGCCCGCCGCGCGGCGGGTCCTGGCCAGGCCGTAGCCGGTGGCGAAGAGCCAGCCGGCGGCGACCACCACCAGGACATAGCTCAACCACTCGGGCAGGAAGGCGAGTTGTGCGAAGTGCACCAGCCCCGAGTCGAACGGGATGTTGATCGCGCCGGTGTCGCCCAGCAGCCACAGCTGGATGCCGAGGAAGCTGAGCAGCCCGGCCAGCGTCGCCACGAAGCTGGGCACGCCCAGCCGGGTCACCATCTGCGCGTACACGAAGCCGATGGCCGCCCCCGCGGCCAGCGCGGCGGCCATCGCCAGCGGCATCGGCCAGCCCTGCTTGACGAAGGTGA
This sequence comes from Streptomyces sp. 3MP-14, assembly GCF_006334905.2. NCBI lineage: Bacteria > Bacillati > Actinomycetota > Actinomycetes > Kitasatosporales > Streptomycetaceae > Streptomyces > Streptomyces sp. 3MP-14. Next base: position 239,063 of record NZ_VDLZ02000002.1, on the reverse strand, counting down.
CGGCGGTCAGCGCGGCCGACAGCCCGCTGACGGAGCCGACCGAGAGGTCGATCTGGCCGACCAGCAGCACGCAGACCACACCGAGCGCGATGATGCCGACGGAGGCGGACTCCATCAGCAGGTTGACCAGGTTGGCGCTGGAGAGGAAGACCGAGTTCAGCGACTGGAAGACCGTCCAGATGACGACCAGTCCGAGCACGATCGGCAGCGCGCCCAGGTCGCCGGAGCGGATGCGGCCCCAGATCCCGGCGAGCGCCGGCCCCAGGCCCTCGCCGCGCCGCAGGCGTTCGTCCAGCAGGTCGAGCGGCGCGGCGGCGGCCTCCTTGACGTCGGCCATCACTCTTCTTCCTTTCGCTGACGCGGGGTGCGCGGCTCACCCGGCTGACTCTGCTCACCCGGCTGACTCTGCTCACGCGGCTCACGCGGCTCACGACGCCGTTGGCTGGCGCGCCGGGAGACCGCGTTGTCGCTGGCGCCGATCATGGCGGCGACGATCTCCTCCGTGGGGGCTTCGGCGTCGAACACCCCGTTGTTGCGGCCGAGTCGGAGGACGGCGACGCGGTCGGCGACGGCGCGGACGTCCTCCATGTTGTGGCTGATCATGATCACGCCCAGCCCACGGTCCCGGAGGCGTTCGATCAGATTGAGCACCTCGGCGGTCTGGGCCACGCCCAGGGCGGCCGTCGGCTCGTCGAGAATGATCACCTTCGGGTCGCCCAGCAGGGAGCGGGCGATCGCCACGGTCTGGCGCTGGCCGCCGGAGAGCGAGGCGACGGGGACGCGGACGGTGGGGATCTTCGCGGACAGCTGGCGCAGCAGCTCCCAGGACCTGATCTCCATGGTGACCTCGTCGAGCCGGCCGCGCCGCACCTCCCGTCCCAGGAACAGGTTCTGGATGACGTTCAGGTTCTCGCACAGCGCCAGGTCCTGGAAGACGGTGGCGATGCCGAGGGCGTGCGCGTCGGCGGGGCTGGCGACGGTCACCTCGCGGTCGGCGAAGGTGACCGTGCCGGTGTCCGCGCGGTGCACCCCGGAGAGCACCTTGACCAGCGTGGACTTGCCCGCGCCGTTGTCGCCGACGATCGCGACGACCTCGCCGGCCGCCACGTCGAGGTCCACCTCGGTGAGCGCGGCGACCGCGCCGAAGTTCTTGCTGATGCCGCGCAGCGAGAGGATCGGCCGGGTCGGGGCCTGGGACGCGGCGGCGGCCGGAGCCGTCATCTCACTGCTCCCACTCGATGCCGGCCTCGGCGCAGGCGTCCGCGTACTCGGCGGTGCAGACGTCGGCCGCGCTCACCTGGTCGGACTCGGCGAGCACGTCGGGGAGGTTCTCCAGGGTGACCACGGTCGGCTCGAAGAGCTGGGCCGGGGTGTCGAACAGCTCGATCTCGCCCTCGGGGGTCTCGCCCTGCGCGAACTCCCAGGCGACCTCGGCCGCCGCCTCGGCGACGATCTTGATCGGCTTGGAGATGGTGTTGTACTGCTGCCCGGCGACGATGCGTTGGGCGGCGGCCACCTCGAAGTCGTTGCCGGTGACCGGCGGGATCGGGACGCCGGCGGCCTGGAACGCGGCGATCGCGCCGCCGCCGGTGCCGTCGTTGGCCGCGACCACGCCGGCGATGTCGCCCTCGAAGCGGTTGACCTGGGCGGCGACCCAGTCCTGGGCGTCGGCCGGCTGCCAGCCCGGGGTGTCGAACTCGGCGAGCAGCTCGTAGCCGCTGTCGTCGATCGCGTTGTGGATGCCCTGCTTGATCAGCCCGGCGGCCGCGTCCGTGGGCGAGCCGTTGACCTGGAGCAACCCGCCCTCGGCGCCGGTCTCGTCGAGGTGGTCGACGAGCGACTGGCCGATGGACTCGCCGATCGCCTCGTTGTCGAACGATATGTAGTAGTCGGCCGGGGTGCTGGAGATGGGCCGGTCGTAGGCGATGACGGGCACGCCCTGGGAGCGGGAGGCGTTGACGATGCTGGCGGCGGCGTCGGAGTCCACCGGGTCGATGACCAGCACGTCGGCGCCCTGGGCCAGCGCGGAGTTGGCCTGTTCCTGTTGGCGGGAGGCGTCGGCGTTGGCGTTCTGGTAGATGACGGAGCAGTCGGCGCACAGCTCCTTCATCCTGGCCTCGAAGAGCGGGGCGTCCCACAGCTCGTAGCGCGGGGAGGCGATGTCGGGCATCAGGAAGGCGATGGTGGCGCCTTCGCCACCGCCGCCCGCGCCGTCGTCGGTGTCCTCCTCCGATGCGCAGGCGGTCGCCGTGGAGACGGCGAACGCGGCGGTCAGGGCCAGTGCGAGAATGCGTCGGCTCACGGTGCTTTCCTTATCTACGGCTCAGCTACGGCTTGTCTGCGGTGTGTCTGCGGTTCGGGCCGGCAGGGTGCGGTTCAGCGACAGCAGGGCGGCCGGGTGCGAGGGGTCGGCGGGCAGCCGGAGTTCGGTGACCGCGACGTTCTCCAGCCGGGGGAAGGTCCGCCGGTAGTGCGCGACCGGCAGACCCAGCAGGGAGCACAGCGCCAGGCGGAGCCCGGTGCTGTGCCCGACGACCAACACGGTGTGTCCGGGGAGGCGTTCGGCGACGGCGCGCAGCGCGCCGCTGACCCGCGCGGCGGCCTCGGCGGGCGGCTCGGCCCCGGGGAACGGGTGGGCCACGGGGTCGGCGACGAAGCGGCGCACCAGCTCCGGGTCGGCCTCGGCGCGGGTGCGGCCCTCCAGCTCGCCGAAGTCCGCCTCACGCAGCTCGGGCACGGTCAGCAGCTCGACGCCCAGCGCCTCGGCGGCCGGGGTCGCGGTGCGCACGGCGCGGCGCAGCGGGGAGCTGACGACGGCGTCCACGCCGGCGGCGACCGCGCCGCGCGCCAACTCCTCGACCTGCCGCAGGCCGCGCTCGGTCAGGTCGGGGTCGCTGCGGGAGCCGGCGTAGCGGTTCTCGGCGTGCCAGACGGTCTCGGCGTGCCGGGCCAGCAGCAGCCGGGTTGTCGCGGCGGGCTCCGTTCCGCCCGTCATGACGCCTTCAGCACGGCCGGGTTGGCGCAGTGCAGCGGCGGCTCGCCGCGCAGCCAGCGGCCGGCCTCGGCGGCGACCATGGTGGCGGCGCGGCGGGCGGTGGCCCGGCTGGCGCCGGCCAGGTGCGGGCTGAGGACCACGTTAGGCGCGGTGCGCAGCGGGTGGTCGGCGGCCAGTGGCTCCTCGTCGAAGACGTCGAGCGCGGCGGCGAAGAGGTGCCCGACGGCAAGCGCGTCGGCGAGCGCGCCGTAGTCGAGGAGGCCGCCGCGCGCGCAGTTGACGAGGACGGAGCCCTGCGGCATGGCGGCGAGTTCGTCCGCGCCGATCAACCCGGCGGTCTCCTCGGTGAGTCGGGCGTGCAGCGAGACCACGGAGGAGGAGGCCAGCAGCTCGGGCAGCGAGACCAGGCGGGCGCCGGCCGGCAGCGCGGCCGGGTCGGCGTAGGGGTCGGCGACCAGCACGGTGGCGCCGAGCGCGAGGAGCGCCCTGGCGACCCGGCCGCCGATGGCGCCGCCGCCGACCAGGCCGACGGTGGAGCCGGCGATCTCCAGGCCGGTGGCCTGGTAGGCGTAGAAGCCGCTGTCCCAGCGGCCGGCGCGCATACTCTCCTGCGCCTGCGGGACGCGGCGCATCGCGGCGAGCATCAGCGCGAGGGTGTGCTCGGCGGTCGCCTCGGCGTTGCGCCCGGGCGCGAACGTGACCCGCACGCCGTGCTCGGTGGCGGCGGCGAGGTTGGCGTTGACCGGGCCACCCCGGGAGACCGCGAAGAGTTCGAGCTCGGGGCAGGCGGCCAGCACCCGTTCGGTCAGCGGCGCCATCTGGGTCAGGCAGACCCGCGCCCCGGCGAGCGCCTCGATCATCGCGTCCTCACTGCCCGAGGCCTCGTCCACCTCGGCGACCTTGCCGAACGGGACGTGTGGCCAGGGCAGTTCGAGTTCGCGCACCTCCCAGGCGGACGGGCCGCTCTGCGCGTGGAGGGCCTCGACCAGCAGCCGGTTGAGCACGAAGTCGTCGCCGGCGAGCAGGACGGGGATCGGTTCGTTCACGGTCTGTTCGTTTCCTTTCGGCCCGCCGTGGGGCCCGGTGGGTGGGGTCGGCATCAGCTGGCCTCCTCGGCGAGGGCGGGGTCGAGCCAGCCTCGGCCGGCGAGTTCCTCGACGAAGGCGCGGTAGCCGGGCAGCAGGGCCTCGGTGCGCGCGGGGTCGGGGGTCAGGGTGCGGCGGACGCTGACGAGTCGGCGGGCCGCCGCCGGGAGGTCGCCGCCGATCGAGCCGGCCGCCAACACGGCCATGCCGAGGGCGGGTTCGGGGTTGACGGGCAGCCAGACGGGGACGCCGAGCAGGTCGCAGCGGAGCTGGTTCCACCAGTCGTTGCGGGCGGCGCCGCCGGTGAAGGCGACGGGGCCGCCGACGTCGCAGCCGGCGCGGGCCAGCAGCGCGAAGGAGAGCCGTTCGATGTGCGCGACGCCGGTGAGGACGGCGGCGAACGCGGTGGCCGGGTCGGTGTCCCCGAGGGCCAGCGGGCCGGCGCCGAGGAAGCCGCGCGCCTGCGGGGCGACGAACGGGAACCGTTCGCCCTGCCCGACCAGCGGATAGCAGACCGGCACGTCGGCGACCCCGGCGGCGGCCTCGGTCAGTTCGGCCAGCGCCGCCTGGTCGGCGTCGGGGAAGAGGGCACGCACCGCGCCCGCGCCGGTGGAGGAGGCACCGCCGGGCAGCCAGCGGTCACCGTGCGGGGCGCGGTGCGAGTAGACGGCGCCGGTGGGGTCGCGGGGCAGCCGGGCGCTGACGCCCTTGAGGGCGAGGGTGGTGCCCAGCACCGTGTTCCACTGGCCGATCTCCAGGGCGCCGGCGGCGAGTTGGGCGGCGCAGCCGTCGGTCATGCCGGCGACCACGGGGGTGCCGGCGGGCAGCCCGGTGGCGCGGGCGGCGGCCCGGCTCACGGTGCCCAGGACGGTGCCGGGGCGGACCACGTCGGGCAGGGTCGCGGGGTCGAGGCGGAGCCGGGCCAGCACCTCGTGCGGCCAGCGGGAGGCGAGCAGGTCGTAGCCGGTCTTCAGGGCGTGGCTGGAGTCACTGGCGACCCGGTGGCCGGTGAGGGCGGCGGCGACCACGTCGGGCTGGTGGGCCAGCCGCGCCTCGCCGTCGAGCAGGCCGCGTTCGTGCCACCACAGCAGCTTGGGCAGTGCCCAGGCCGGCTGCATCCGGTAGCCGAGGGTGGTCCACAGCTCGGCGCCGGCCCGCTGGGCGGGGGCGGCGAGTTCGGCGGCGCGGGTGTCGTCGTACATCACGCCGGGGGTGCGGGGGGTGCCGTCGGGGTCGGTGAGCAGCACGGTGCCCGAGGTGGCGCAGACGGCGAGGGCGCCGACGGGGCGTCCGGCGAGCGCGTCGGAGACCTCGGTCAGGGCCTCGGCGGTCAGCCGCCACCAGTCGGCCGGGTCCTGCTCGTGCCGGGGCCCGTCGCGCCGGCCGGTCAACGGGCGGGCGGCGGCGGCGCGTTGGCGGCCGGTCGCGTCGACGGCCAGCGCGCGGACGCTCTGGGTGCCGAGGTCGACGCCGATCCACACGGGCTCAGCCATGGTCCCGCCAACCGGCCCAGCGGCTCGCCGTCAGGTCCCTGGTGGCGAGGAACTCGGCGTGCTCGGCCTCGTGGAACGCGCGGGTGGCGGCGTCGGGTTCGCGGCGGGCGCTCGGCCTGACCAGGGCGCGGGCGGCGGCGGTGAGGTCGGGGTGGTCGCCGAGGAGGGTGCTGGCGAAGAGCAGCGCGCCCTTGGCGCCGACCTGGCTGTCCTCGGTGCGGACGGCGGGCACGCCGGTGATGTCGGCGATGAGTTGGCACCACAGGTCGCTGGCGGCGCCGCCGCCGCACAGGCCCAGCTCGACGGGGCGGTGCGGGGCGGCGTCCAGGCAGTCCCTGATGACGTGGGCGAGTCCTTCGAGGACGGCCCTGGCCAGGTGTTCCCTGCCATGGGTGAAGAGCGCGCCGGTGACCAGGCCGCTGGCGGCCGGGTCGAGGAACGGGGCGCGTTCGCCGGCGGGCGAGAGGTAGGGCAGCACCCGCAGGCCCTCGGCGCCGGCCGGGACGCGGGCGGCGAGTTCGGTCAGCTCGGCGTGGTCGCGCAGGCCGAGCAGGGCGACCAGCCAGTCGAGCACCCCGGTGCCGGCGAGCGTGGGGAAGGCGCGGACCAGCCGGCCCGGCACGCCGAAGTCCAGGGTGAGCCCCGCGGGTTGGCCCCCGGTGTCGGGGCGCTCGATCAGGACCTCGGTGCACAGGGTGGTGCCCAGCACGCAGGTCGCCTGTCCTGGCTCGGTGGCGCCGACGCCGAGCGCGGTGGAGACGATGTCGTAGGGCGCGAGGACGACGGGCGTGCCGGCGGGCAGGCCGAGTCGCTCGGCGGCCTCGGCCGTGACCTCGGCGACCCGGCTCTCTTCGGTGAGCAACGGGGGCAGCAGCCGGCGGTGTTGGCCCAGTCCGTAGGCGTCGAGGAGGTCGTCGGAGTAGGCGCCGGCGTGGATGTCCAGCCAGGGCGCGGACGCCTCGGAGGGGTCGATGCCCAACACGCCGGTCAGGCGCAGGAAGAGCCAGCCGCCGCAGGTGAGCACGGAGTGCGCGGCGTCCAGCGTCCCGGGCTCCTCGTCGGCGAGGTGGCGCAGCACCGCGTTGGGCAGGCCGGCGTTGGTGAGCGAGCCGTTGACCCGGTAGGCGGCCTCCAGCACGCCGTCCTCGGCCCAGCGGGTGACGGTGTCGGCGGCGCGGCCGTCGTTCCACAGCACGGCGGGGCGGACCGGGCGGTGGGCGGCGTCGACGAGCCAGGCGCCGTCGCCCTGGGCGGTCAGGGCGAGGAACCGCACCGGGGCGCCGGCGCGTTGGACGGCCTCCCGCACGGTGGCGACGACCGCGTGCCAGACCTCGTCCATGTCCTGCTCGGCGCGCTCGCGCCGGGGGTGGGCGACGGCGGTGTCCCGCCGGGTCACCACGCGTTCCCTTCCGTCGGCGTCGAAGACCACCGCCTTGATCACGGTGGTGCCCGCGTCCACGCACACCGCGACCGGTCCGTCCGACATCACCGTCTCGTGCCCCTTCCGTGGTGGTTCCCGTTCGGGCCCGTCCGGGCGCCGGCACCCGTCCCGGCCCCGAGCCCGAAGTGAGGCGTATTACAGGCAGGGCTCCAGAATTTCGCAACTTTTAACATTGATCTTGGTCCCGATCCGGGACCGGCTCGCGTCCGGGATCGCGAAAAGCCAGGTGGCAGGGCATGGTGGGAGATCTACCCCGGTGGGCTCACCGGATTAACTTCACATGACTTAGCAGTGCACGGTCGGTGCGTTCAGGTGCGCACCACGTCGACCCGGGCGCCGCGCGCCCGCAGCCCACGGACCGTCAGGGCGTCCGTGCCGTCGTCCACCACCACCCGGTCCAGGTCGGCTATGCCGACCAGCCGGTGCTGGGCGCGGCGGTCGAACTTGGTGTGGTCGATCATCGCGACCGTTCGCCCGGCCGAGGCGATCAGCGCCCGCCGGGTGATCATCGTGCCCAGCGACTGGAGGTAGCAGAAGCCGTCGGCGACCGCCGTGGTGGACAGGAAGAGCACGTCGGGCCGCAGCTCGGACGCGGCCTCGGCGGTGGCCCGGCCCAGGAACGAGTCGTAGGCCGCGTCGTAGCGCCCGCCCAGCCCGATCAGCTCGATGCCCGGCTGGGCGGCCAACGCCCGTATCACCGGCAGGAAGTGGGTGACCACGGTCAACGGCGCCCGCTGCGGCAGCAGCCTGGCCAGCACCAGCGAGGTGGTCGAGTCGTCCAGGGCGACGACCTGCCCGGACTCCACCTCGGTCGCCAACACCTCGTGCGCGATGGCCGACTTGGCCTCGACCTGGGCCTGCATCCGGTGTTCCAGGTCGCCGTGGAAGGTGGTGGTCGGCGCGCTGGTCGCCCCGCCGCGCACCTTGTGGAGGTAACCGCGCTTCTCCAACTCGTCCAGATCCCGGTGCACGGTCATGATGCTGACGCCGAACTCCTTGGCCAACTCGTCCACCCGGACGAACCCGGCCTCCGCCACCCGCCGCCGCATCGCCACCCGGCGCAGCTCGGGGTTGCGACGGGCACCCTCGGCGGCAAAGGGATCACTGACCACCTCCCCAGCATCGCACGCCGCCCCGAGCGCACCGGCCGCCACCAGCGCATGAACACCCACAGTGACAGTGCGATGACTTATGGTGTGCGACAGGGTGTCGACCAGGAGGTCGAACGCCGAACGCCGATCGCCGGGTGACCAGTTCACCGGAGTACAAGGGGGCATCATGCGCGCCGTCGTCATGGAGAGGTTCGGAGGGCCCGAGGTGCTGCGGGTGACGCGGGTGCCCGAGCCCCGGCCGAGCCCGACGCACGAGCTGGTCGAGGTCACCCGCGCCGGGGTGAACTGGACGGACGTGCACGCCCGGGTCAACTCCCCGCTCGCGCCCGTGGAGTTGCCGCACGTCCCCGGCACCGAGGTGGTCGGCAGGACGCCCGAGGGGCGGCGGGTCGTCGGCCTCACCCTCGGCGGCGGCTACGCGGAGCGCGCGCTGGTGGACCGACGCATGACCTGGGAGGTGCCGGACGACATCAGCGACGACGAGGCGATGCCGCTGCCGCTCCAGGGGCAGGCCGCCTGGCACCTGCTCTTCACGGTGGCCCGCATCCGGGCGGGGCAACGGGTGTTGGTGCCGGCGGCGGCCGGCGCGCTCGGCTCGATGGCGGTGCAGCTCGCGACGGAGGCAGGGGCCAGGGTGATCGCGCTGGCCAGCACGGAGGAGCGGCGGCAGCTGGCGCTCTCGCTGGGTGCCGAGGTCGCGGTGGACTCCGCCGCCGAGGGGCTGGCCGACCGGGTGTGCGACGCGGCGGGCGGCCCGGTGGAAGTGGCGCTGGAGATGACGGGCGGCCCGGTGCTGCACGAGACGATCGCGGCGCTGGCGCCGCGCGGGCGGCTGGTGATCTACGGCTGCGTGGGCGGGGTGCCCACGGACCTGCCGACGCGCACGCTGATGGAGCGTTCGGTCACGGTCTCCACGTTCTGGCTGCCGCACCTGCGAGAGGCCGGCGACGCCCTGCCGACCAGCATGGCCGGCCTCTTCGAGGCAGTGCGCCGGGGCGTCCTGCGCCCGATGAACGGCGGGGTCTACCCGCTGGCCGAGGCCGCCGCCGCGCACCGGGCGCTGACCGGCCGCACCCACCTGGGCAAGTTGGCGCTCGACCCGTCCCGTTGACGCGCGGCGGCGCGGCGCGTCGACGGGATCGCGGCCCAACCCCTGTGGCGGAAGGCCGGATTGGGCTATGACTGGAGCGGTGTAGACCATTACCGTCTCCCAGCCGAGAGGTTCCCCCATGCGTCACACGAGACTCGTGCTGGTGGGGGTGGTGGCCGCGTTGACCGCGCTGCTGCCGCTCTCCCCCGCCGCCGGGACGTCGTCGCCCGCCTCGCCCGAGCCGGCCGAAGGAGGGGTGTCGGCGGCGGCGGTGGCCCCGCGCCTCGCCATCGACGACGACTTCCCCGACCCCGAGGTGATCGTCGTCGGCGACACCTACCACGCCTACTCGACCAGTTCACGCCACGGCCGCGTGCCGCACGCCACCGCGCCGGGCCCGGACGGGCCGTGGACGATCCGCGGCGACGTGCTGCCCGACAAGCCCGCCTGGACCGGCGACGGCGGCTTCTGGGCGCCGGACGTCTCCCAACGGGCCGACGGCCGGTACCTGATGTACTTCACCGGGCCCGACACCGCCTCGGGCCGGATGTGCCTGGGCGCGGCGCTCGCCGACAGCCCCGACGGGCCGTTCCTGGCCACCTCGGACCGGCCGCTGGTCTGCGACCCGGGCGAGGGCGGCGACATCGACCCGTCGAGCTTCGTCGACTCCGACGGCAGCCGGTACCTGCTCTACAAGAACGACGGCAACGCGATCGGCCAGCCGACCATCATCTGGCTCCAGCGCGTCGAGGCCGACGGGATCACTTTCGTCGGCGGCCGCACCGAGCTGCTGCGGAACAACCTGCCGTCCGAGGACGGCGTCATCGAGGCCCCGGTGCTGGTCAAGCGGGCCTCGCACTATGTGCTGTTCTACTCGGCCGGCGTGTACACCACGCCCAACTACCAGACCAGCTACGCCACCTCGGCGTCCCTCACCGGCCCCTACACCCGCGCCTACCGGCCGCTGATGACGACCGCCAGCCTGGACGGCGCGGTCAGCGGGCCCGGCGGGGCTGACATCGGGGACGGCCGCATCTTCTTCCACGGCGCCCTCCCGGCAGGCGGGCGCGGTCTGTACGTGGCCGACCTCGGCTGGGACAACGACTACCCGGTGGTGCGCGGCAGCCGCGTCCGCCACGAGGCGGAGCGCGGCACGCTCAACAACGCGAGCGTGCGGCAGACCGGCACCGCCTCCCAGGGCGCGGTGGCCGCCGGCATCGACTTCGCCGACAGCTGGGTCGACATCCGCGTCTTCGCCGCCAGCGCCGGCCCGCACACCCTGCACATCGGCTACGCGGCCGGCTACGGCGAGGCCCAACACGCCCTGTCCGTCAACGGCCAGCCGGCGGGCACGGTGACCTACCCGGACCGGGGCTGGGAGAACTGGACGGAGGTGTCCGTCGACGTCGACCTGACGGCGGGCGCCAACACGATCCGCCTGGGGCACCTCAGCCGCTGGGCCGAACTGGACTACGTCGAGGTGTCGTAGCCCCCGGCCTCGCGGGCGCGGTGACGGGCCCTCAGCCCACCGCAACCGTGTCGCCCTCCCCGTCGTCTTCTCCGGTACCTGGTGCCCCGTGCGACGACCTGGGGAGGGCGACATGGCACGAGCATCCGACTGGTCGCCGGTGGACATGGACCGGGACCCGACTCCGGGGGACCCGGACGAGGTCCGCGAACTCGCCGACGATCTCCAGGAGTTCGCCGACGACGTGGGCGAAGCGCTGGGGAAGATCCGGGGTCTGGCGTCCGAGCGCGCGGTGTTGGACTGGGCCGGGCTGTCGGCCGACGCGTTCCGTTCCGAGTTCGAGGGCGTGCCGGACAACCTGACGAAGCTGGAGGACTCCTACAGCCTCTGCTCCCAGGCCCTGCACGCCTACTGGCCCAAGCTCCAGACCGCCCAGGGGATGGCCGACCGGGCGTTGGACCGGGCGATCTCCGCCCAGGCCGATCTCGCCTCGGCCCAGTCCGCGTTGGGGGACGCGACGGACTGGGTGGGCCGGGCCGGCGAGGAGGCCGAACGGCTCCAGCGCGAGGGCGAACGCGACAACGTCGAGCCGCCGGACGAGAACGACGTCCGCGCGGCGGCCCGCGACCAACAGGCCGCCGAGGCCGCCGCAGGCGCCGCCCGGTCCCGGGTCAACGACGCCGAGGAACGCCTGGCCGCCGCCCGCCAACTCGCCCTCGACGCCCAGGAGATGCGCGAGGAAGCCGCCCGCGTCTGCGCCCAGGGCATCGAGGAAGCCTCCGACGCCGGCATCCAGAACCGCAAGTGGTGGCAGAAGGCCATCAAGTGGGTCACCGACAACTGGGACACCATCGTCGCCGTCTGCAAGGTCATCGTCGCCGTCCTCGGCATCGTCGTCATGATCATCGGCGGACCGCTCGCCTGGGTCGTCCTCGCCGCCGCCCTCGTCGTCCTCGCCGACACCCTCATCAAATACGCCAGGGGAGAAGCCGGCCTCCTCGACGTCGCGTTCGCCGCACTCGACTGCATCCCCGGCATGAAGGGCCTCACCACCCTCGGCGGACTCGCGCGCGGCCTGCGCGGCGGACTCTCCGCCGCGAGAACCGGACTGCGCGGCCTGGCGGACGGCGTGCGCGGCCTGGCGACCCGTGGGCGCGATCTCATCAGGGACGGCATGGAGTCCGCGTACTCCCGCGTCCGGGACCTCGTCAGGAGCGGCCGCACCGACCCCGTTGACCTCGCGACCGGACGGGTCTACCTGCCGCAGACCGATGTGGAGCTTCCGGGCGTGCTACCCCTGGCCTTCACACGTCGCGCCGAATCCGGCTACACGGTGGGCCGGTGGTTCGGCCGCACCTGGACGTCTCTCGTGGACCAGCGCCTCGAACTCGACCGCGAGGGCATCGTGTTCCTGACCGAGGACGGCATGGTGCTCGCCTATCCGCATCCCGAGCGCCCGGGTGTGCCCGTGTATCCGGAGAGCGGCCCGCGCCATCCCCTGGTGGCGCTGAAGGAGAGCGGCTACCGCCTGACCGACCTCACCTCCGGGATCAGCCGCCACTTCGCCCCACGCGACGAGCGGGACGAGGCACGCTTCCTCGGCCTGCGGGACCGCAACGGGAACACCGTCTCCGTCGACTACGCCGAGGACGGCAGAACGCCCACGGCCATCCGGCACTCCGGCGGTTACACGCTCCGCCTGACCACCGAGGGCGACCGTGTGACGGGGCTGTGGCTCGCCAGCGGCGAGGCGGAGGAGACGGACCTCCTCCTGCGGCGCTTCGGCTATGACCTCTTCGGGAACCTCGTCGAGGTGACCAACTCCCACGGTGCGGTCACCCGGTTCGGCTATGACGAGTACCGCCGCCTCACCTCCTGGACGGACTCGAACGGCGTCTCCTACCACTACTCCTTTGACGAGGCACACCGGTGCGTCGCCGAGGGCGGCTCGGCCGGGCATCTGGCCGTCACCTTCCGCTACGACGAGGAGTCGCCGGAGTGGCCCGGGGCGCGCGTCACCTCCGTGACCACCGCCGAGGGGGCCACCAGCCGCTCCGTGGTGAACGAGGCGCACCAGATCGTGGCGGAGGTGGACCCACTGGGCAACACCGTGCGCTTCGAGTGGGACCAGCACCACCATCTGCTGGCCGCGACCGACGCGTTGGGCCACACCACTCGGTTCACGCTGGACGCGGACGGCCGGCCGGTGTCCGTCCACTACCCGGACGGCGGCGTGGCCCGGTACGCCTACCAGGAGCACGGGCTGCCGACCACCATGACGCTGCCGGACGGTTCGACCTGGCGCCGGGAGTACGACGCCCGGGGCAACTGCGTGGCGGTCGTGGACCCGGCCGGCGCGGCCACCCGGTACGCCTTCGACGAGCGTGGCAGCCTCACCGCGGTGACGGACGCGCTAGGCGCCACCACCCGCGTGGAGTGCGATGACGCCGGCCTGCCCGTCGCCCTGGTCGATCCTCGGGGCAGCCGGCTGACCCGGGAGCGCGACGCCCTGGGCCGCATCGTGAAGACCACCGATCCCCTGGGCGGAGTCACCCGGCTGTGGTGGTCGGCGGAAGGCCGCGTGCTGCGCAGCGTGGACGCGGACGGCGCCGAGCAGATCTGGGAGTACGACGGGGAGGGCAACTGCCTGCGCCACACCACCGCGCACGGCGCGGTCACCCGGTTCGCGTACGGGCCGTTCGACTTGATCACCGAGCGCGTCAACGCCGACGGCGCGCGGTATCTCTTCGAGCACGACGCCTCACTGCGGCTGACCAGGGTGACCGACCCGCGCGGCCTGACCTGGGACTACGCCTACGACACCGCCGGCAGGCTGGTCGCCGAGTCCGACTTCGACGACCGGGTGGTGCGCTACCAGTGGGATGACGCCGGGCGGCTGACGCGACGGGTCAACCCTGCGGGGCAGACCGTCAGTTACTCCTACGACGCCCTGGGGCGGCTGGCCGCCAAGGACGTCGACGGCGTGGTGACCACCTACGGAAGGGACGCCGTCGGCGCCCTGACCCATGCCTCAGGGGCGGGCGTCGAGCACGTCTGGGAACGGGACGCGGCGGGCCGCGTCGTCGGCCAGACCATCAACGGTCAGTCCCTGTCCTTCCGCCTCGACGCCGCCGGCAACCGCCTGGGGCGCCTCACCCCGGCGGGTGTCCCCACCCGCTACGCCTACGACGGCGCGGGGTTGTTGAGCGAACTGGACGTCGACGGGCATCGTCTGAGCTTCGCGCACGATGCCGCCGGCCGCGAGATCACCCGCCGCGTCGGCGACGCGCTGACTCTGACCCGGGACTGGGACCCGGCGGGGCGACTGACGCGGGAGACCGTGGCGCACGACGGGAACTCCCTCCTCGACCGCGCCTACTCCTACCGCGCCGACGGTCACCCCGAGACCTGCGAGGACGCGGCGCGCGGCGTCCGGCGCTACGTGCTGGACGCCGTGGGGCGCGTCACCGGGGTCGGCGCGCCGGGTTGGCAGGAGAACTACGCCCACGACGCGGCGGGCAACCAGACGGCCGCGACCTGGCCCGCCCGTTTCGCCGGCTCCGAGTTTCTGGGCGAGCGCGACTACGCCGGCACCCGTCTGGTGCGGGCCGGCGCGATCCACTACGAGCACGACGCGGCGGGCCGCGTGGTGCTGAGGCGTCGCAGGAGGCTTTCCCGCAACCCGGACATCTGGCGTTACACCTGGGACGCGGAGGACCGACTGACCTCGCTCACCACCCCCGACGGCACCGTGTGGCGCTATCTGTACGACGGCTTCGGCCGGCGGGTCGCCAAGCGGCGCATGGCGGCGGACGGCGAGACCGTGCTGAGCGAGACGCGTTACACCTGGGACGGCGGTGTCCTGGTGGAACAGCACACGACCGGCCGGGGGCAGGGCTCCGGGACGGTGCTGACGTGGGAGCACGACGGTCTCCGCCCCCTCACCCAGACGGAGCGGCTGACCGACGCCGCCACCCAACGGGTCGTCGACGCGCGCTTCTTCGCCATCGTCACCGATCTGGTGGGCGCCCCCACCGAGTTGGTCGACGAGGAGGGCCACACGGCGTGGAGCGCGCGGTCCACCGCCTGGGGCCTGACCGCGTGGCGGCCCGGGGCGACCGGGATGACCCCGCTGCGCTTCCCCGGCCAGTACCACGATCCGGAGAGCGGCCTTCACTACAACGTCAACCGCTACTACGACCCGCACACCGCCCGTTACGCCAGTCAGGACCCGCTGGGGCTGCTGCCGGGGCTCAACCCAGGCAGCTATGTCCCCAACCCGCAGGTCGAGGCCGACCCCCTGGGCCTGGCCGCCTACGACATCCCCTGGTCGAGTGGACGCGTCTCACGCGCCGCGCGGAACCTGGAGAACGGCGCCACCGGCGTCACCATGGGCAGCCGCAGCGAGGTGGAAGAGCTGTTCCTCGGCGTCTACCAGGGGCAGGGCTACCGCAACGCCACGGGCTTCGACGGGCCGGGAACCCGACAGTACTTCGGCGAGAAACGCGGCACCTATCATTGGGACGACCAACTCGGCGAGGACGGCCGGGTCCTCGGCCACGGTCCCGGCAACCGGGACGGCGATCTTCCTCACCTACAGATCCACACCTTCGAAGGGCCCATCGTCCGCATCTTCTGGACACCATGACCATGCGCATCGCAGCACGGAACCGCCTGACCATGCTCGGAGGCGCGCTCGCCGCCCGCAGGGAGCCGGAGTCGGCCGGCCACTACTCCTGGGTGTGGGTGATCCCGCTGCCCGGGGGCGGCTACCGCGTGCGCACCTTCGAGGTGGCGTCGGAGCTAGTGGACGAGGACGTCTCCTTCTTCGACGAGGACATGCGGATCGTGGGCGACGAGCGGGTCATGTCCCTCGACGACATCGACGGGGCCGTCGCGCGGGTCGGCGTGGACCCCAAAGCGCTCGACGCCCCCTGGAAGTGCGACTTCCCGCTCTGAGACGCCGCCGCGCGACGACCCGTGGGGCCGCGCCGGCCGGCGCGGCCCCCGGGGGGTGGCCCCGTGGCCTCCGGCTCAGCCCTTGATCGTGAAGCCCGCGCGGAGCAGCGCCTCGTCGCGGGACGACGGCCCGACGAGGAGTTCGAACGCGCCGGGCTCGACGACCCGGTTGCCCGCCGCGTCGACCAAGGTGCAGTCGGCGGCGGCCAGTTCGAGGGACACCGTGACGGTCTCGCCCGGCGCGAGCCGCACCTGGCGGTAGCCCTTCAGCTCCTTGGCGGCCCAGGTCACCGAGGTGACCGTGTCGCTGACGTAGAGCTGCACGGTCTCCAGCGCCGGCCGCTCCCCCGTGTTGGCCAGGGTGACCCGGGCGCGCACCGTGTCCTCGGCCTCCAGGACGGGGGTGAGCACCTCCAGGTCCCGGTACTCGACGGTGGTGTAGCTCAGCCCCTCGCCGAAGGCGAACGCCGGCGACTGGGTGAGGTCCGCGTAGCGCGTGCCGTGTTGGCCGCGCACCTGGTTGTAGTAGGTCGGCTGCTGCCCGGCGTGCCGGGCGAAGGACAGCGGCAGCCGCCCCGTCGGCTCGATCAGCCCCAGCAGCAGTTCGGCCAGGGCCCGCCCGCCGCGCATCCCCGGGTTGAACGCGTAGACCACGGCCGCCGCGTTCAACGCCGACGGCGGCAGCACCAGCGGCTTGGAGCTGAGCAGCACCACCACCAGCGGCTTGCCCGTCGCGGCCAGCGCGTCCAGCAACGCGACCTGCCCGCCGACCAGTTCGAGCGTCGCCGTGGAGCGGGACTCGCCGACCAGCTCGATCCGGTCGCCGACGACCGCCACCACATGGTCCGCCGCCTCGGCCGCCGCCACCGCCTCGGCGATCAGCGCCTCGTCGGGCTCGGCGGGGATCACCACGTCGGGCCTGGGCTGCCCGTCGGGGAAGAACTCCCCCTCCGGGTCCGGCCCGACGGTGAGGATCTCCGCGCCCCGCGCGTGGGTGACCGTCCACCCCTCGGGCGCGACCGCCCGGAAGCCGTCCAGCACGGTCTCGGTCATCTCGCGCGGGTGGCCGTCGGGCAGCAGCCAGTCGGTCTGCCCGGAGGCGCCGGCCCAGTCGCCGAGTTGGGTGTGCGGGTCGTCCACGTTGGGCCCGACCAGCGCCACGGTGCGGGGCGCGGCGTCGTCCCCGGCGACGGCGCGGCCGTCGGCGCCCGCGCTGAACCCGCCGCCCAGCGGCAGGGTCCCGTCGTTGCGCAGCAGCACCAGCGAGCGGCGCGCGACCTCCAGGTTCAGCTCGGCGTGCGCGGCGGAGCCGACGACGGCGGCCTGCCGCTCGGGGTCGGGGTGGCGCGGGTTCTCGAAGAGGCCCAGCTCGAACTTGAGGGTGAGCACGCGGCGCACGGCGGCGTCGATGTCGGCCTCGTCCAACGTGCCCTCGGCGACGGCCTGGAGCGCGCCCTCGAAGAACTGCGGGGTGGTCATCACCACGTCGTTGCCGGCGCGCACCGCCTTGGCCGCCGCCTCGGTGTAGTCGGCGCAGACCAGCTGCTCCCACACCATGCGGCCGACGTTGTCCCAGTCGGTGACGAGGGTGCCGGTGTAGCCCCACTCGCCGCGCAGCACGTCGTTGAGCAGCCAGTCGTTGACGGTGATCGGGACGCCGTCGATGGACTGGTAGCCCAGCATGAAGCTGCGGCAGCCCTCGCGGGCGACCCGCTCGAAGGGCGGCAGGAACCAGGAGCGCAGCTTGCGTCTGCTGAGGTCGGCCTCGCTGGCGTCCCGCCCGCCCTGGGTCTCGGAGTAGCCGGCGAAGTGCTTGGCGGTGGCCAGGATCGCGGTCGGGTCGGTCAGCCCCTCGCCCTGGTAGCCCCTGACCATCGCGGAGGCCAACTCGCCGATCAGGAACGGGTCCTCGCCGAACGTCTCGCTCACCCGGCCCCAGCGCAGGTCGCGGGTGATGCACAGCACCGGCGAGAACGTCCAGTGGATGCCGGTGGCCGCCACCTCGACGGCGGTCGCCCGCGCCACGCGCTCCACCAGCTCCGGGTCCCAGGTGGCGGCCATGCCCAGCTGGGTCGGGTAGATGGTGGCGCCCTTCCAGAACGAGTGCCCGTGGATGCAGTCCTCGGCCACCAGCAGCGGGATGCCGAGCCTGGTCCGGGAGACCAACGCGTTGGCCTCGTCGATCCGTTCCGGCGAGGTGTGCAGGATGGAACCCACGTGCAGCTCGCGCACCAGGTGGTCGACGCCGTCCATGCCGGACAGCTGGAGCATCTGCCCCACCTTCTCCGGCAGGGTCATCCGCCCGATCAGGTCGGCGACGCGCTCGGACACGGGCAGCGCTGGATCGAGGTAGGGCAGAGGGGAGTTCACGGGGTTCCTTTCCCGAGGTGTCACAGGGAGGGCGCGTGGGTGCGCGGGTTCACCGCGCGGGGGTGGCGGGGGCCGTCGGCGGGTGGCCGCGTCCCACGCCTGGTCGGGACAACGGTCGGTGGCCGGCTCGGCCGCCGGGCCTTGCCCCCCGCCCGCACCCCGTCGTGCGGGCGCCACGCGTGGTGCTGTGGGCAGGGACCACAATGACTCCGGATTCGCTCAGGGGGACAACCGCGCTGGTGAGGCGCTCTTCACGACGCTAGCACTGAAAACATCCGGATGGAGGTTTTACTGGTTCCGGGACTGCTTCCGGTACTACTGTGCTCCGCATGACGAAGCCGCCAGCGCCCGCCGACGGATCGCCGCGCCGTGGCCCCTATGCCAAGGGGGTCGAGCGCCGCAGGGAGATCCTGGACCGGGCGATCGAGGTGTTCGCCGAGCGCGGCTCCGAGGGCACCTCGCTGCGCGCGATCGGCGACGCCATCGGCGTCTCGCACGCCGCGCTGCGGCACTACTTCGCGTCGAGGGAACAACTGCTGCTGGAGGTCTACCGGTTCGCCGAGCGCCGCACCGAGGAGCGCGACCCGGAGCCGCCGGGCGGCTCGGTGGTGGGGATGATGACGCACGCGGCGCGGCGGAACCGGGCGGTGCCCGGGCTGGTGCAGCTGTACTCGACGCTGCTGGCGCGGGCGTTGGAGGAGGACCACGAGGAGTCCAGGGAGTACTTCGCCGCCCGGTTCGACGGGCTGCGCGCGGAGTTGGCGGAGCGCGTGGAGTCCGGCCAGCTGCGCGGCGACATCCGCGCGGACATCTCGCCGCAGGCCGCCGCCGCGCTGGTGATCGCGGCCTCGGACGGGCTCCAGATGCAGTGGCTGCTCAACCCGTCGATCGACGTGGAGGCCACGCTGGCGCAGTTGGAGGAGCTGCTCGCCCCGGCGGAGAAGTGCTGAGCAGGAGTGCTGAGCGACGCGCATCCGCCGGGGCCGAAGCCGAGCTAGTCGGGGGAACCCGCCCGGGGGGCGGTCACTCTTTGGGGGACTCGTCGACCTGGACGTCGAACTCGGCCTGGTCGCCGTCCACCTCGGTCGTGGTGACGGTCGCGCCGTAGGTCAGGTCGCCCGAGGTGAGTTCGCAGCGGATCTCGGCCCCGACCTCGGCCGGCAGGTCCTCGGGGCAGGTGAAGTCGTCGGGGGCGACGCCCACCGCCTCCTCCAGCTGCGCGCTGGCCTGCTCGGCGACGTCGTCCTTCTTGATGACGGGGTCGCCGCCGGAGCAGCCGGTGGCGAGGAGCAGCGGCAGCGCGCCCAGCGCCGCACAGGCGAGAACGCGGCTCGGCCGTATCCGTCTCATGAGTGACCTCCTGGTGGTGGGAAACTCCCCGTGGGAACGGGGGAACCGGGGGCGGAACAGGGGGTGGGGCACCTCGATGTGCCAACGCACCGGGACGACGCGCGCCCTGCACAGGGACAGCGATGCGCGCGCCGTGGTTCCGTGAACGAGGAGAAACTGTACGGTCTCCGCCGCCGGTGAACATCCGGGGGCGACGCCCGGCGCCGCTCAAGGGGGATGATCTACCATGCGCGCATGGCCCAAGCCACCGACGCTCCTCCCGTCCGCGCGCTGGCCGTCGACGTGACGGGCCGCCCGTCATGACGCCGCCGTCACAGCCTCACTCGCCCCGCACGCCGCCCGCGCCCGACGCCTATGTCAGGGGCGTGTTGGACGGCTCCCGCGCCTGGATCGCGCGGACCGTCACGCTGCTGGAGTCCCGCAGGCCCGACCACCAACGGCGCGCCCAGGAGGTGCTGTTGGGGCTGCTGCCGCACGCGGGGAACGCGCACCGCATCGGCATCACGGGGGTTCCCGGAGTCGGCAAGTCGACGTTCATCGACGCGTTCGGATCGTTGCTGACCGAGACCGGTCACCGGGTCGCGGTGCTGGCCGTCGACCCGTCCTCCACCCGCACCGGCGGCTCGATCCTGGGCGACAAGACGCGGATGGAGCGGCTGGCGGCCGACGAGCGGGCGTTCGTGCGCCCCTCGCCCAGCGCCGGGACGCTCGGCGGGGTGGCCAAGGCCACCCGGGAGGCCGTGGTGGTGATGGAGGCCGCCGGCTACGACGTGGTGTTGATCGAGACGGTGGGCGTGGGGCAGTCGGAGACCACGGTGGCCGAGATGGTGGACACCTTCCTGGTGCTGGCGCTGGCCAGGACCGGGGACCAGCTCCAGGGCATCAAGAAGGGCGTGCTGGAGCTGGCCGACGTGATCGCGGTCAACAAGGCGGACGGGCCGCACGAGCGGGAGGCGCGCAACGCGGCGCGCGAACTGCGGGGCGCGCTGCGGATGATGGAGCCGGTCGACCCGGACTGGACGCCCCCGGTGCTCACCTGTAGCGCGCGGGAGGGCAACGGCCTGGACGAGGTGTGGGAACGGGTGCGGCGGCACCGGCAGGTGCTGCGCGCCTCGGGCCGGCTGAAGGCCAGGCGCGACGACCAGCTGGTGCGCTGGACGTGGTCGATGGTGACCGACACGGTGCTCTCCCGACTGCACCAGCACCCGGGGGTGCGGGAGTTGGCGCCGCGCGTGGAGGCCGAGGTGCGCGCCGGGACGCTGACGGCGGCGCTGGCCGCGCAGCGGCTGGTGGCGGCGTTCACCGACGGCGCGGACGCCGGGCGCGAGGCGGAGCCGGCGGAACGGCGCGGCTGACGGCGGGCGGTGGTCGGTGGGCGGCGCGGCCCGGTTCCGGATGTGTGGGGTGGGCGCCAACCCCCTTCCCCGACGCGGCGGTTGGGCGGATGCTGTGACGCGCACCTTCCGACACATCCGTCACGACGAGGGAGTCAACCGATGCCCCCACCACCGGTGACCCGACGTACCGCGCTGACGCTGTTCGCGGCGGCGGCCGGCGGCGGCCTGACGTTCGCGGTCTCGGCCGCCAACGCCTCGACGCCGGCGCCGCGTTCCGTCGCGCCGCGCGGCGCCGCTCCGTTCGCCAACCCGGCGCGCTTCTACCTCGGCTCGGTCCAGCACGAGATCGGCGTGGCCACGGCCGACGCCGCCTCCGGCGCGCTGAGCCTGGACGCGCTGGTCGCCGACAGCCGTTCGTCGTTCCTGGCGCTCTCCCCCACCGCCGAGCGGCTCTACTCGGTCATCGGCGACGACGGCGGCCGGCTCGACGCGTTCACCCTGGACGAGGACGGGGCCGTGACCGGCCCGCTGGGCAGCGTCGGCGGCCTGGGCGACGGGCCGTGCCATGTGGCCGTCCACCCGGCCGGCGGCCATGTCTTCTCGGCCAACTACAACGACGGCACCGTGGCGGTCGTCGCCCTGCTCGACGACGGCGCGCCCGGCGAGGTGACCCAGGTCGTCCAGCACACCGGCTCCGGGCCCAACCCGGGCCGCCAGGAGGGGCCGCACGCCCACCAGGTGCTGCCCGACCCGGGCGGCGCGCGGCTGTTCGCCGTCGACCTGGGCAACGACTCGGTCTACGCCTACGCCTTCGACGCCGAGGCCGGCCAGCTCACCGAGGAGCACCAGTCGGCGATGCCGCCCGGCTCGGGCCCCCGGCACATGGTCTTCCACCCGGGCGGAGAAACGGCCTATGTGCTGGGCGAGTTGGACTCCACCCTGACGACCTGCGGCTATGACGCCGCCACCGGCGCCCTCACCCCGGGCGCGGTGGCCTCGCTGCTGCCGGACGGCGCGGACCCGGGCGGGAACACCGCCGCCGAGATCGTGGTCTCCGCCGACGGGCGCTTCGTCTACGCCTCCAACCGGGGCGACGACAGCATCGCGATCTTCTCCGTGGACGGCGCGGACGAGACCGAGCCGCGCCTGGTCGGCCACGTGGACAGCGGCGGGGCGACGCCGCGCCACATCAGCCTGGGCGCCGACGACGCCCACCTGTATGTCGCCAACCAGTCCACCGGCGTCGTGGTGGTCTTCGCGCGGGACGCGGAGACCGGCGGGCTGACCCCGACCGGGGAGCCGCTGCCGCTGCCCGGCGTGGAGTGCGTGCTGCCGGCCACCAGCGTGCTGGGCTGACGCCCGACCGCCCCACCGCCCGACCGCCCAACGCCGGGGCCCCGGCCGCCCGTCGAACGGGAACGCCCGTCGAACGGGAACGGCCGGGGCCACGGCGCGTTGTCCTGCCCGGGCGTCAGCGCGGGGTGAGGGTGTAGGAGCGGCCGGCGACGGCGGGCAGCTCCACGGAGCCGTCGGTGGCGTCGAGGGTGGTGAGCGTGCCGTCGGCGTCGGTGACCCGGCAGCCGGCGGCGACCAGGCCGCCGCGCACCCGGATCGTTCCCTCGTGGCCGGCCGTCAGCACCGCCCGGACGGGCTGTCCTTCGGCCCACTCGATGTCCACGGTGACGTCGCCGACCGCGCGCAGCCCGGTGACGGAGCCGTCGGGCCAGTCGCCGGGCAGCGCCGGCAGCAGCTCGACCTCGCCGTGATGGCTCTGCACCAGCATCTCGGCGATGCCGGAGGTGGCGCCGAAGTTGCCGTCGATCTGGAACGGCGGGTGGGTGTCCCACAGGTTGGGCAGCGTCGACTCCCGCAGCTGCTGGGCGAGCATCACATGCGCGTGGTCGCCGTCCCGCAGCCGCGCCCAGAAGTTGATCTTCCACGCCTTGCTCCAGCCGGTGCCGCCGTCGCCGCGCGCGTTCAGCGACACCTCGGCGGCGGCCGCCTCCGGGCTGCCGGGCGCGATCTGGTTGCCCGGGTGCAGGGCGTAGAGGTGGGAGACGTGGCGGTGGTCGTTGTTGGGGTCGTCGAGGTCCTCCTTCCACTCCTGGAGCTGCCCCCAGGACCCGATCCGCAGCCCCGGGTCCAACTGCTCCAGGGTGGCGGCGAGTTGGTCGCGCAGCTCGGGGTCGACGTCCAGGGTCTCGGCGGCGGCGAGGGTGTGGGTGAGGGCCTCGCGGACGATCTGCTGGGACATCGCGGCGCCGGCGGTGAAGTCGCCGTGCTCCGGCGAGTAGCTGGGGCTGACCACCAGCAGCCCGTCGCGCGGGTCGGTGTGCAGGTTGTCCAGCCAGAACTCGGCGACCTCCTTCAGGACCGGGTAGGCGGTGTCGGCGAGGAAGCCGGTGTCCCGGGTGAAGCGGTAGTGGTCCCACAGGTGCCGGGTGAGCCAGGCGCCGGCCTCCGGGAACCAGAACGAGGTGGCCCAGTCGTGCAGCCCCGTGAAGCCGTACGGGTTGGTCTCGTTGCCGACGACCCAGCCCCGGGACGCGAAGATCTGGGCGGCGGACTCGCGGCCGGGCGCGCGCAGGGCGTCGATGAACGCGTGCAGCGGCTCGGTGGTCTCGGCGAGGTTGGTGATGTGCGCCGGCCAGTAGTTCATCTGGAGGTTGATGTTGACGTGGTAGTCGGCCGACCACGGGGGCGCGGTGGACTCGTTCCAGACGCCCTGGAGGTTGGCGGGCAGCGAGCCGGGGCGGGAGGAAGCGATCAGCAGATAGCGGCCGTAGGCGAAGAACAGCGCCTCCAGCGCCCGGTCCGCCGGGGAGCCGCCCCCGCCGTAGGCGGCGAGCAGCGCGTCGGTTGGCTGGTCGGCGGGCATCTGCTGGCGGATGTCGAGCCTGACCCGGTCGAACAGGGCCTGGTGGTCGGCGAGATGGGCGGCCAGCAGCGCGTCGTAGCCCTGGGCGACCGCCGCGTCCACGGCCGAGGTCACGGCGTCGTGCGGGTCGGCGCCCCGGTAGTCGGGGTAGGTGTCGGCGTAGTCGGTGCCGGCGCCCAGCACGAACCAGGCGGCGTCGGCGCCGGTGACCGTCACCGAGCCGCCGCTCTCGCTGCGGCTGCCGCCCTCGGTCACCACCTGGATCTGGGCCTCGAAGACCAGGCCGTTGTCGGCGAGCGCACCACGCACGGTGATCCGTCCCTCGGCGGCGCTGACGTCCGTTCCGCCGTGCGGGCCGGTGTGGTTGAGGGTGAACGAGACCCGTCCGCCCTGGTCGGCCGAGATCCGGCCGACGATCACGCCGGCCGGGTGAGAGGCGAAGTACTCGCGGAGGTGGGTGGCCCCGCCCGCCTGGTAGGTGACCCGGGAGACGGCCTCGGCCAGGCTCAGCTCGCGCCGGTAGGCGTCGGGGTTCTCGGGGGTGTCGGGGAAGTCGAGGGTCAGCTCGCCGAAGGTCTGGTAGGCGCCGAACCCGGTCTTGGGCTGGCCGAGTTGGGCGACTACCTCCTCCGGGGTGGCGCGGCCGTTGGCGTCCAGGGCGGCGCGCACCGCGTCGATGGCGCCGGGGCGGGGCTCGCGCCAGTTGCCGAAGTCGTAGCCGGGCGATCCCGGGCCGCCGGTCCAGAGCGTCTTCTCGTTGAACTGGAGGCGTTCGGTGGCGACCGTGCCGTAGATCGCCGCGCCCAGCGCCCCGTTGCCGATGGGCAGCGTCTCGCTCTCCCAGACGCCGGCCGGCTGGGCGTACCAGAGCGTCAGCTCCGGCGTCGGCTCGGCCAGCGGCGCGCCGCCCGAGGCCCCGGCGCCGCGCTCCGACGCCGCCACCGTCCGGGCCAGCGGAACACCCGCGACCGTCATGGCCGCCGCACCTCCCATGGCTGTCTTGAGGGCGGTCCTGCGGTTGATCCCTTGCTTCATCGAGGGCCTCCTGAGGCCGACAGGGAAACGGATGCCAGGGCCTGGGTCAGGCTAGACATCCAATGACTCGCCGGCAAGGGAGGCGACAGGAACCGGTTACGCCGCCTCTGGGGCGCAACTGGCAGGTGATGGCGTGGTCTTACATGGGATGTGTGCGGGGTGTCGGGGCCCCGGGGTGGTTGGCCGGGCGGCGCGCTCAGTCCTCCTCAGGTCGCGGGCCGGTGACGACGCGGGTGGCGGTGCGCACCCCGGGGCTGGCCTCGGTCAGCCCGCGCACCAGCGCCTCGCCGGCGGCGGCGAGCGCCTCGTCGTCCATGGCACCGAGCGCGTCCAGCACGAAGAACGCGCGGGTGGTGGTGAGGGTCAGCTGGGTGCGGACGCACTGCCGCCAGTTCCAGCGGCGGCAGGTGACACCCAGGTCGTCCCGCCAGATCGGCTCGCCGGGCGCGGCCGTCTCCACCGCCGGCTCGCCGCCGGCCACGGTGGCGAACTCCTCGTCGCCCACGGCGCGTTCCAGCCGGGGCGCGCCCCGGTAGTGGTCGAGGTCCTCGCCGCCGAGGGGGACCGCGTGCGCGATCGAGACCGCGTTGTAGATGTCGGTGAGCCGGTTGATCCTCGGCAGCCCGGCCGGCACCCGGCGCAGCAGGGCGTCGGCGCTGGGGCGGGTGCGCTTGGGCTTCATCCCGGCGGCCTGGAACGCCTCGCGCCAGGCGCGGACATGCGGGTCGTCCTCGTAGGAGCCGCCGGCGTACCGCTCCGTCACCGTGCGCTCGGCCTCGGCGAGCAGCCGCTCGCTCACCTCGTCGCTCGGCCCGGGGACCAGGCCGTCGGCCACGATCAGCAGCGCGCGGTAGTCGGGGCGCAGGGCGGTGATCTCGGGCGCGACCGTGGCCTGGGCCAGCCAGTCGTCGAGGGCGGTGGAGGCGGGTGAGGCGGAGAGGGACATGTCACTCCAGGTGAGGGGGTCGAACGGCGGCCAGTGTAACGACGGGCACTGACACGGACGGCCGCCGTCCGGGAGGGGCGGGGGTGTGGGGCATGGGAGCGTGAGGGCGGCGTTAGGGTGGGCGGGTGTTCAGCCCGGAGTCAGACAGACCGTAGCCGCCGGTTCGCCGGTGGCCTCTCGCCGTTTCCGCCCGTTCGCGCCCGGGTGTCCCGCCGTGGTCGGGCCCGCCGCGACGGGAGTTGGGCACGCCATCGGACAGCCGGCCCGCGTCCCCGCGCGCGGCGCGCCGAACCGTTCCCCCTCGTGTCACCGTGACCGGTCCGGTCGGCAGCCGCCGCGCCTCTGATCCCTGTCGCCCGCGCGCCCCGTGCCGTCGTGCCGTGCCGTGCCGTGTGCCGTGTGCCGTGTGCCGTGCGCCGCGTGGCGACGTCCGACGTGGTTGCGGAGTTCTTGGTGTCTGCTTCGTCTTCTTCTGCCGATTCTTCTGCCGACCCCCGTGGCGGGCCCGCCACGGGGACCCGTTCCCTGCCGCCGGCCGTGTACCTGCTCGGCCTGGCGGTCTTCGCCCAGGGCACATCCGAGTTCATGCTCGCCGGGCTGGTGCCCGACATCGCCGCCGACCTGGCGGTCTCCGTCTCCGCCGCCGGGTCGCTGACCTCGGCGTTCGCGCTGGGCATGGTGGTGGGCGCGCCCACCATGGCGCTGCTCGGCGCGCGCTGGTCCCGGCGCGCGGCGCTGATGGGCTTTCTCGGTCTCTTTCTGCTGACCCATGTGGTGGGCGCGCTCACCACCGGCTATCCCGTGCTGCTGGCCTGCCGGGTGGTCGGCGCGTTGGCCAACGCCGGCTTCCTGGCGGTGGCGTTGGCCACCTCGGCCGCGCTGGCCGGGCCGAACGCCCGGGCCAGGGCGACGGCGGTGCTGCTGGGCGGGGTGACGCTCGCCTGTGTGGTCGGGGTGCCGGGCGGCGCCCTGTTGGGTCAACTCTGGGGCTGGCGCGCGGCGTTCTGGGCGGTCGCGCTGCTGTCGCTGCCGGCGCTGCTGGCCGTGCCGCGCTCCGTCCCGGCGGGCGCGCCGGAGCCCGCGCCGGGCGACGCCGGCGCGGCGGGGGGCGCGGAGGCGCGGGTTGGCGCCGGCGCGCGGGGCGAGCTGCGCGCGCTGCGGCGGCCGGCCACGCTGCTGGTGCTGGCCCTGGCGGCGCTGGTGAACGCGGCCACCTTCGGGACGTTCACCTATCTGGCACCGCTGGCGACCGAGGTCGCCGGGCTGGCGGAGGGCTGGGTGCCCGGGGTGCTGGCGCTGTTCGGGCTGGGCTCGTTCGCCGGCGTCACCCTTGCCGGGCGCGTCGCGGACGCCCGGCCGCTGCCGCTGCTGGTCGGGGGCGGCGCTGCGCTGCTGCTCGGCTGGCTGGCACTGGCCGCCGGCGCCGGCGCGCCGGGCGCGCTGCTGGGGCTGGTCCTTCTCCAGGGCGCGCTCTCGTTCGCGGTCGGCACCACCCTGATCGCGCTGGTGCTCTCCACGGCGAGCGGGGCGCCCCGGCTGGCCGGCGGCTTCGCGACGGCGGCGCTCAACGTGGGCGCGGCGCTGGGCCCCTGGGCCTGCGGGCTGGCGCTGGACGCGGGTTGGGGTCACCGGGCGCCGGTGTGGCTGAGCGCCGCGCTGGTCGCGGCGGCCCTGACGGTGGGCGCGTTGGGGCGGGAGGCGTTGCGCGCGGCGACCCCGCGCCGGGGCGCGCGCGGGCGCGATCCGGAAGGGCGCGCGCCGGTGGGCTGATTCAGTCCTGTGGCCAGGCGGCGGGGAAGAGCCGTCGCCTGGCCGCCCGCCAGAGGTAGTCGGCGCCCTCGGAACCGGCCGTTCCGGGGGCGCCCCCCAGGAACCGCTCGGCCAGCGCGGCGTGCCGGGCCCGCCACAGGGCGGCGGCCTCGTCGAACGAGAGCAGCGCGGCACGGACGCGTTCCACCAGCTCGGGCGGGTGGTCGCCCACGCGGTAGGCGTCGAACGACTCGGCCACCGAGGGCGCGGCGAGCCGGGCGCGCAGCCGATCGCGGTCGGCCTCGGTGAAGCCGCGCGTGCGCAGCAGCCGTTCGTCGCGCAGGCCGCAGAGGAACTCGACCTCGCGCCACTGCACGGACTGGAAGCCGCTGGTGTCGCCCAACTCGACGCGGATGCGGCCGAAGGCGTCGGGCGCGAGGGTGGCCAGGGCGTCGAACTGGCCGGTGAGCACGCGCATCACGGTGGGCAGCGGCTCGATCCGCCGGAGCGCCGTCCCGCCGTCGCCGTCGCGCAGCGCCCGCCCGGCGATCTCCAGGTGGCGGAGCAGGACGGCGAACCATATCTCGCAGGACTGGTGGGTGGCGAGGAACAGCGTGCGGTCCACGTCGTCCTCGTGGACCCTGGCCACGGCGAGCAGTTCGTCCAGCCGCAGGATCTGTCCGTAGCTGAGCGGTGGTTCGGCGAGCGGGTCGGTGCGGGCGCCGGCGTCGTTGACGGTCATCCGTCCAGCATCGCACCGATGAGCGGGTGGGGCCCCAGGTGTGCGGGCGGACTCCCGCGTGACGGGGCGGGTGTGACGCGAGGGGCGCTCGCGCGGCGTCACGCGCGCCGGCGTGCGCGATGATGGCCGCCGGCGCGGGGTCGTGAGGAACGCGGGCCGCCTGGGACGCGGGGCGCCTGGCGCGCCGGTCGCCCGGGAGGCGGGCACGAGGAACGGGGTGAGGGGGCATGGGCGGGAGCGGGCAGCGGAACGGGGGCGCCGGCGGGGGCATGGGCCGCCTCGCGGCGCGGGAGTTGTGCGCGCGGGCGGAGGCGTTGGTCACGTCCGCCGAGGCGCTGGTCGCGGACCACGCGCGGGCGTGGGAGAGCGCGCGTGAGGCGCTCGCTCCGCTGCGCGCGGAGTTGGTGCGCACCGAGCTGGCGCGCATCCCGGTCTCTCGGCTGCGCGAGGTGACCTCGGGGCGGCTGCGGGTCGCGGCGCTGGAGGAGGCCGGCTTCGACACGGTGGGCAAGGTGGCCGAGGCCGCGGAGTACCGGCTGCGGCAGGTGCCGGGGGTCGGCGAGGTGTCGGCGCGGCAGGCGCGGGCGGCGGCCGCCGGGATCGCGCGGGCGGCCGAGGAGACGGTGGCCGTTCGGCTGGATCTCGACCGGCGCGAGGAGCCGGGCGCAACGGCGCTCGTGGTGGCGCTCGGCCGCCTGGTGAGCGCGGGTCCCGAGCTGCCGCGCGCCCGGCGCACGGCGGCGGAACTGGCCGAGGAGCTGCGGGCGTTGCTGGTGGAGGCCGCGCCGGCGCGCGGCCGGCTGCGGATGCTGACGGTCGGGCGCCGGCGCAGGGCGGCGGCCCGGGCCGCGCTCCCCCGGCTCGCCGCGACGCTGGCCGAGCTCGCCGAGCGCGAGGTGCCGACGCTGCTCGCGCAGGTCTCGGCCGACCTGCTGCGCGAGCCGCCCTCCGCGCTCGACGCCTGGCTCGACTTCGCCACCAGGTCGGCCGACTACTACGCGGTGCTGAGCGAACTCACCTCGGGCGCGGCCGAGTTGGCGTCCGCCGAGGGCTTTCTGCCGGGCGAGGTGGTGGCCCGGGTGCGGCTGACGCCGTTGGACGACACCGCGCGCCGAGTCGCGCTCCGTGGCTACCAGGAGTTCGGCGCCCGCTTCGCGCTCAGCCAGCGGCGGGCGATCCTGGGCGACGAGATGGGCTTGGGCAAGACCGTTCAGGCGTTGGCGGCCCTGGCGCACCTGTGGTCGGCGGAGGGCGCCCGGCACTTCCTGGTGGTCGCGCCGGCGAGCGTGCTGCTTGGCTGGGTGCGGGAGATCGAGGCGCGCAGCGCGCTGCCGGCGTACCGGCTGCACGGCCCGGACCGGGCGGCGGCGCACGCGGAGTGGGCGGAGCGCGGCGGGGTCGCGGTCACCACCTTCGACGGGCTGCGCGCCCTGCCGGGCCCCGGGGCGCCGGGGCCCGAGGTGGCGATGCTGGTGGTGGACGAGGCGCACTACGTCAAGAACCGCGCGGCGCTGCGGTCGTTGGCCGTGGCCGCCTGGGCCGAGCGGGTGGAGCGAGTGCTGTTCCTGACGGGCACGCCGATGGAGAACCGGGTCGGCGAGTTCCGCGACCTGGTCAGCTATCTGCGTCCCGCGCTTGCGGACGGGGCCCTGGGACGGGAGGCGGCGGCCGGCGCGGTGGCGTTCCGCAGGGCGGTCGCGCCGGTCTATCTGCGCCGCAACCAGGCGGACGTGCTCACCGAACTCCCGGAGCTGGTGCGGGTGGACGAGTGGGAGGAGCTGTCGCCGGGGGACCTGGCCGCCTACCGGGCGGCGGTGGCCGGCGGCAGCTTCCCGGCGATGCGCCGCGCGGCCTATGCCGACCCGGCCGGCTCGGCGAAGCTGGGCCGGCTGCGGGAGATCGTGGCCGAGGCCCGGGAGAACGGGTCGAAGGTGCTGGTCTTCTCCTTCTTCCGGGAGGTGTTGGCGACCGTCGGCGCGGCGTTGGGGGAACGGCCGGTGGGCACGATCGACGGCTCGGTGAGCGCGCCGCGCCGGCAGGAGCTGGCGGACCGGTTCGCCGCCGTGGGCGGGCACGCGGTGCTGCTGTGCCAGATCCAGGCGGGCGGGGTGGGGCTGAACCTCCAGGCCGCCTCGGTGGTCGTGCTGTGCGAGCCGCAGGTGAAGCCGACCTGGGAGCACCAGGCGGTGGCCCGCGCGCACCGGATGGGGCAGGTGCGGTCGGTCCAGGTGCACCGGCTGCTGGCGGCAGACAGCGTGGACGAGCGGATGCTGGAGCTGCTGGCCCGCAAGGAGCGGCTCTTCGACCGGTATGCGCGGCGCAGCGAGGTGGCGGACTCGGCCGACGAGGCGGTGGACCTCTCGGACGCGGCCATCGCGCGGCGCATCGTCGAGGACGAGCAGCGCCGCCTGGCCGGCGAGGCGGCGCCCTCCCCGGGGTCGCCGGGCTGAGCCTCGCGGGTCCCTCGCGGGTCCCTCGCGAATCCTTCTGCGGGCGGCGCCGTCAGGCCGGCCGGGGCCGGCCCTCGGCGAGGGCGCGTTCGACGTTTCCGGCCATGGCGGCCAGGGTGTGGACGGTGGCGGCGTACCGCTCGGGGCCGATGCCGGTCAGCAGCAGGGCGCGGGTGCGCTTGACGTGCTCGGCCAGCTCGGCGTGCACGGCCGCGCCCCGGTCGGTGAGGGCGAGGGCGCCGGCGTCGGGCTGCCGGACGGTCCAGCCGCGCTCGGTCAGGTCGTCGAGCAGCGGGCCGAGCGCCACCTCGCCCTCTCCCCAGAACGGTGCGAGCGTCTCGCGCAACTCCGCGTCCGTGTGCGGGCGTTGGGCGAGGGAGTTGAGCGTCTGCCAGTGCCGGCGGCCGACGCCGTGGTGGGCGAGGGTGGCCGCCAGCTGCTCCTCCAGCAGGTTGTGCAGGTGCCTGAGCCAGTAGCCGATCGGCCTGCGGGTCGCGGTCTCCACGGGTCGCCCTCCCATACATGTGTTTGTACATGTAACTGTACATGCGATAGGACCTGGACCGGGTATCGTTCCGGACCAGGGGTTCGTGGCGCATCCGGCCACGGCGGGACGTGAACGGACAGGGACTGCGATGACTTCGGACCGGGAGCCGGCGGAACGGGACCCGGCGGAGCGGGCCGGAACGGGCGGCGCCGAGCGGGAGCTGGCCGCCATCGAGGGCGCGCTGGTCGCGCTGGCCCGGTCGCGCTCCCGGCGCGCGCTGGCGGCGCTCGCCCGCCGCAGGAACGCGCTCCCCGGGCGCCAACCCGAGCTGCCGAACGCCGTGTTCGAGTTGCTGGACGCGGTGGCGGCGGCGACCGAGCGCGGGGAGCGGCCCACGGTGGGCGAGTTGGCCACGGTGCTGGGCGTGGACCAGCCCCGGGCCAGCCGGCTGGTGGGCCGGGCCGTGACGGCCGGGGTGCTGCGCCGGGTCGTCGACCGGCACGACGCGCGCCGCTCGCCGGTGGCGCTGACCGCCAGGGGGCGGCGGGCGCTGGAGGGCGTCAGCGCGTTCCGGCGGCGGGTGGTCGGCGAGGCGACCGCCGGTTGGTCGGCGGCCGACCGGCGGGCGCTGGCCAGGCTGTTGCCCCGGCTGGTGCGGGACATGGCGGCCGTGACGGCGGCCGATCCGGCGGAGCGCGCCGACGGTTAGGCGGCGCGCCCGGCGCGCGCCGAGGGGGTGCGCCCATGCCGAATGCGCCTTCCGGGAGATGTCCGGATACCGCCGCCGGCACCCCCGAAAACTCCGGCGGGCGACACCCGGGTCAACCCGGCCCCCGCCGCCGCCTGTTACCCAGCGCAACGATGGCGAAGGCGTCGCCGGAGGCGCGGGGAACGGCCCGAGAACGGTCGGGCTTCCCATCCGCACAGCGGGGAAGGGCCCTCAGCCGGCGCCGGAGGGTTGCGCGACAACCGGCCATCGGCAACCGGGCGGCGCCCGGGAATTCCGGCGCGGCTGTCAGACCCCGTCCCTAGGGTGGCCGACATGTCACTCAGGGTGATGAGAGCGGGCAGCCGCCCCGTCTCCTTCGCCCACCGGACCGTCCCGAAAGGCGACGCACATGCGCCCGTTCCCCCTTCCCCCCGCCCTCTCCCTCATCTCCGCCACCGACCCCAACCCCGCCCCCGCATCCGCCCGCGCCCACGCCTCCGCCACCGACCGCGCCCGGACGGGAGGCCGTCGATGAGGGCCCGTCGCCGGGCCGCCGCCGACCGGCGCCGTGCGGCGGACCACGGGCCCGAGGTCGAGATCTCCGCGTCCGAACGGGAGTTGTTCGGAGGCCCACTGGTCTATGACACCTCCTGGAGCCAACACGAGGACGTCCGCTACCAGTTGGACCTGCGCTCGATGATCGGCGGAATGCCGGGTCTGGTGGGGCGTGCCGTCGGGCTCGCCTGGCGGGCGGACCGGCGGGCGACGATCCAGGTGGCCGCCGCCGAGCTGCTGCGCGGGGTCAGCCAGGCGCTCGGCCTGCTCGGGGTCAACTGGCTGCTGGCCACGCTGCTCGCCGGCGGCGAGATCACCGAACGCCTGCGGGACGCCGTGCCGGTGGCCGTGCTGCTGGGCCTGGTCGCCGGGCTGGGCGCGGTCTGCGGGGCGGTCTCCACCCTGGCCACCGGCCCGTTGGAGCCCAAGGTCGAACGGCTGGCCAGGGAGCGCTATCTGGAGCGTGCCTACCAGGTGGAGATGCGGGCGATGGAGGACGAGGACTTCCACCGGCTGCTGGAGTCGGCGCAGTACGGGGCGACCTCGGCGCGCAACATGATCCGGCACGCGGTCTCGGTGATCGCCGCGCTGCTCTCCCTGGCGGCGGCGGGCGCGGTGCTCACCACGCTGCACTGGCTGCTGCTGCCGATGCTGCTGGCCATCGTGCTGCCCCGCGCACTGGCCACCCTCAGCGTCGCCAGGCGACGCTACCGCAGCTTCCACCGCTGGGTTCAACACAGCAGGGCTGCCGCGATGTTGGGCCGGCTGATGACGAACACGGACGCGGCGCCGGAGATCCGGGTGCACGGCGTGGGGCCGTACATCCTGCGGCATTTCCGGGGGATGTCGGCCAGTCAGGAGGGCGAGCAGGCGCGCCTGGCGCGGCTCGCGGCGCGCACCGAGTTGCTGGCAGCGCTGTGCGCGGGGGCGGCGGCCCTGGCGACCTATCTGCTGCTGGCGGGTCTGCTGTGGACCGGCGCCATGGCGCTGGCCGCCGCCGGCACGGCGGTGCTGGCCATCCGCACCGGCACGGCCAACCTGGACGGACTGGTCCGCCAGATCAACTACCTGCACGAGGAGTCGCTGTACGTGGGCGATCTGGACCGGCTGATCGTGGAGTCGGAGCACCACCGGATTCCCCGGGGCGGCGGGGCGCTGCCCAGCCCGGTGCGGACCATCGAGTTCGACCGGGTCTGCTTCGCCTATCCGGGCGGCGGCGGCGAACCTGTACTCACCGACGTGTCGTTGACGCTGCCGGCCGAGGGCGGCGCCGTGGTGGCCCTGGTCGGTGAGAACGGCTCGGGCAAGAGCACCCTGGCCAAGCTGCTCTGCGGCCTCTACCTGCCGGCCGGCGGCAGCATCCGGTGGAACGGGGTGGACGTGCGGGAACTGGACCGGCAGGCGGTCTTCGGCCACTGCGCGATCGTGCACCAGGACCACTTCCGCTGGCCCATGACGGCCCGGGTGAACGCCACGATCTCCCGCACCGACCGGCCGGTGGACGAGGAACGGCTCGCGGACTCGGCGGCGCACGCGGGCGCCGACCGGCTGGTGGCCGAGTTGCCCCGGGGCTGGGAGACCCTGCTGTCGCGCACCTTCAAGGGCGGGCACCAGCTCTCCGGGGGTCAGTGGCAGCGGCTCGGCATCGCCAGGGCGCACTACCGGGACGCGCCGCTGCTGGTGGTCGACGAGCCGACGGCGGCGCTGGACGCCAGGGCCGAGGCGCGGGTCTTCGAGCAGATCAGGTCGCTGGCGGACCGGGGCCAGACCATCGTGCTGATCACCCACCGCATGGCCTCGGTGCGCCATGCCGACGTGGTCCATGTGCTGCACGAGGGGCGGCTGGTGGAGTCCGGCACCCCGGAGGAGTTGCTGGCCGACGCGTCGGGGCACTACCGGGCGCTGCACGACCTCCAGGCCGCCCAGTTCCGGCCGGTGCCGGGGCAGGGGCCCGGGCCGGCCCGGGGCGGGAAGCGGCCGACCGGCGGGGCGCGACGGACCGTGGAGGTGGATGGCTGAGGGAGCCGGTGCGGCCCGGGCCGGAGCCCGGCCCGGGCGGCCCCCAGGACGAACGGAACGGGAACGAGAGGGGGTTCGGACGCCCGGAACCCAGGTGCCGGAGGGTCAGATGCCGAGGAGGTCGACCAGGTCGTCGGCGTGGTCTTCCTCCTCCTCCAGGATCGACTCCAACAGCCGCCGGGTGGTGGGGTCGTTGTCGCCCAGCCAGCGGATGATCTCCTGGTAGGTGGAGATCACGATGCGCTCGGCGAGGAGGTTGTCCTTCAGCATCGCCTTGAGGTCGCCGTCCTTCGGCGTGGTGTAGTCGGTGGTGGCGCGCTGGGCCAGGGTCGCGGGGTCGAAGTCGGGGTCGCCGCCCAGCTGGGAGATGCGTTCCGCCGCGCGCAGCGCGTGGTCCAGTTCCTCCTTGGCGTGCTCGGTGAACTCGGCGGAGACCTGGGCGCGGTCGATGCCGGTGGCGGCGATGGCGTGCCGGGTGTAGCGCAGCCAGCAGACCACCTCGGTCGCCACCACGTCGTTGAGCACCCCGATGACCCGGTCGTGGTTGAGGCCGTAGGTGTCGGTGACCGGTCCTGCCTCCATCCGTGCCCTGGCCTCGTCGCGAATCCGGGTCACATCGAGGACGAAGTCGTCGGTCATGCGGGGGTCTCCTTCGTGCGCGGGCCGGCCGCGCGCCCGAGGTGGGCGTGGCGGTCTCGGTTCCGGACAGTAGGCAGCCGCCGAGGTCCGCCCCGACCGGCACACGCTGAGCGGGACCGGTCGCGACGCCAATGGAGCAGTTACGCGCCGCACCCGGGCGC
Source organism: Streptomyces sp. 3MP-14 (assembly GCF_006334905.2). NCBI lineage: Bacteria > Bacillati > Actinomycetota > Actinomycetes > Kitasatosporales > Streptomycetaceae > Streptomyces > Streptomyces sp. 3MP-14. Next base: position 203,993 of record NZ_VDLZ02000002.1, on the reverse strand, counting down.
GCGGGAGGACCGCGCGCGGCCCCGCGCGCCGGTGCGCTCAGGCGTGGGCGGCCGGCTGGTCGTGGGGACACCACACGGTGCCGCGTCCGGCGACCCGGCCGTGCGCGAGTTCGGTGCCGCAGCGCGGGCAGGTCCCGGCCGGCTCGTCGCGGTGGCCGGTCAGCCAGGAGCGGCGCGGCGGCACCCGCCCCGCCCGCACGGAGACCCGGAGCACCTGCTTCAACGCCCGGTTGAGTTGGCCGTGTTGGGCCCGGTCGAGCTGGTTGGTGCGGCGGGCCGGGTGGAGGCGGGCGTGCCAGAGGACCTCGTCGGTGAGCAGGTTCCCGAGCCCGGCGACGCGGGACTGGTCCAGCAGGGCCGCCTTCAGCTGGCGCGGCCGCCCGTCGAGCGCGCCCGCGAGCTGTTCGCGGGTGAGGGAGAGGGCGTCGGGCCCCTGGTCGGCGAGGAGCCGGTCCACCTCGCCGGGGTCGGCCGCCAGCCACAGGCCCTTGAGCTTGCGCTGGTCGCGGAACCGCAGCTGCTGTCCGTCGTCGAGGGTGAACAGCACCCGGTCGTGGGCGGCCGGCGGTTCGTCGGCCGGCGTGCAGACCAGCCGGCCGGTCATCCCGAAGTGGAAGAGCACGGCCGGCCCGCCGGTGTGCATGATCAGCCACTTGCCGTGCCGCTCGGGCTCCGCGATGCGGGCGCCGGCGAGGGCGTCGCGCAGCCGCCGGGCGCTGAGCCCGCCGCGCAGCACGCCCGCGTCCGTCACCCTGACGCCGGTCACCCTGCGCCCTCGCCCGCAGGCGTCCAGCACCCGCCGGTACTCCTCGATGTCCGCCAACTCCGGCATGAGCCCGACCCTAGGCGCGGCCCGGCGCCCCGGCACGGCGAGCGGGTCCGGTCGGGTCACGCCCCCGCCCGGGATCAGTCCCCCGCCGGCGCCGCCCCGGCCGGCCCGTTCCCGCCCCGGTCGTTCGGGTGGGCGAACGGGTCGCCCGCGACGCCGGCGAGCCGCACCAGGCCCAGCCCCCGGACGTCGTCGTCGATCAGCACCCACAGCGTGAACGCGAGCCCGCCGGCGGCGGCCCGTTCCCGCGCCCAGCCCAGGACCTCGTCCACGTCAGCGCCCCGGACCTCGTACTCGTCGGCGACGTTCACCCGCCGGTCCCAGAACGAGACCCGGTAGACCGCCTCGTCGTCTTCCCAGCGGGTGTCCCTGGGGTCCCTGCCCTCGATCCGCATGAGAACGACGGTAGGCCGGCGCGGACGGGGGGACGGTACCCGATAACGCGTTGAGCGGCGGTCAACGGCCGCCGCAGGATGGGGGGATGAGCGAGGAGCGAACCGACGACGACGGCTATGCGGAGCTGGTGGCCGAGGGCCTGACGACGCCGTTCGAGGGGTGGGACTTCCGCCCGTGGCACGGGCGCCTGACGGACCCCGAGGACGAGCTGCCCTGGAGCTACGAGGCCCTGGTGCGCGAGCGGCTACCCCGGGTGACCTCGCTGCTGGACCTGGGCACCGGCGGCGGGGAGTTCCTCTCCTCGCTGGCGCCGCTGCCCGCGCGGACGGCGGCGACCGAGGGCTATCCGCCCAACGTCCCGGTGGCCAGGCGCCGACTGGAACCGCTGGGCGTCGAGGTCGCGGCGCTCGACGAGCGAGACGACGACGGCGGAGGCGGCGGAGACGGTGCGGGCGGCGAACTGCCGTTCCCCGACGGTTCGTTCGACCTGGTGATCAGCCGGCACACCGCCTACCACCCCGACGAGCTGCGCCGGGTGCTCACCGACGACGGGGTGTTCGTCACCCAGCAGGTGGGCGGCCTGGACCTGGCGGAGATCAACGAGGCCCTGGGCGCTCCCGAGCACGCCTACCACGACTTCTGTCGGGACTCGGCCAGCCGGGAGCTGGTGGACGCCGGCTGGACCGTGGACTGGTCGGCGGAGGCCCGGGTTCCCGAACGGCTGCCGGACATCGGCGCTTTGGTGCTCTTTCTGCGGCTCACCCCGTGGCATGTCCCGGACTTCGACGTGGCGCGGTACGACGCCCCGCTGCGGGAGCTGCACCGCGCGATGCGCGCGGGCCGGCCGCTGGAGGTGAGCTGCCACCGCTTCGCTCTGGTGGCCCGCCCCAACGGGAAGGGCTGAAACCGCGCGCCGAACGCCCCGGGGACGCTACCCTGAGACGAACACCGGGGAATCCCCGCCCCAACTCACCGTCACGGCACGCCAACTCGCCGCGTTGGTCGACAACTCCCCCCAGATGGCGGCGAACCACGCCCACATGTCGGACATCTCCCGATCGTGGCGGTTCCCGGTACCGTGAGCGGGCACGCACGGCGGCCGTCGGGCACGGCGGGCCGTGGGGCACGGGAACGCCCGGCCCGCCGCCCGACGTTCCCCCGGCGACGGCCCCCGCGAGAACCAGGGACGGACGGACCATGGCACGCGACACCACCCGCCATCTGACGGAGGCGCTCGACGCCTGGCAGCGGGCCAGGGACCTGCGGGAGGCCGGGCGGACCACCCGCGCGGGGATGGTCTACCAGCGCGGGATCAACGCGTTCCTGCTCCACCGCACCCTGCTGCGCCGCGCGGAGAACGCGGCCGGGTCGGCGTCGCGCACCGACCTCACGCCCGTTCTCTTCGCGCTCGGCGCCCTGACCCGCGAGGGCGTTCCGGTGATCGAGGCGGCCAGGTCGCGCAGGTTCGCCACCCTGCACGCCCGCACCGGGCTGGCCGCCGCGCACCTGGCCGACCCCAGCCGGGGCGTGTCCGAGTCGATCGGCCCGACGCTCTCCGGCGCGCCGGAGCAGCTGCCCCGGGTGGCGCCAGGCGACGAGGCGCCCGTTCCGGCCGACGAGCGGATCGCCGGCGCCGCGTCGTCCCGGCTGCTGATGGCCCGCCTGATGGCGGACTATCCGGCGGTGTTGGCCAGGGAGAAGCGGCGGTGGACGGTGGCGGACGAGGAGCCGTTGCCCTTCGTCCGGGAGCGGCGCCGGTTTCGCGGCGCGGTGCTGCCCGGCTGCGTCGGGCTCGACCACCGGGCGGAGACCCGCCGGCTGGCCAGCGACGGGGTGCGGATCTACACGGAGTTGACCCGCGTGCTCCCCGTCTACCGGCCGGCGCTGGACCGCGCCAAGGAGGACCTGGCCGCCGTCCTGGCCCGCCTCGGCGACGGCTGAGCCGGGCCACCCGGGCACCGCCCGGCGCCCCCGCGCCGCATCACAGCGCACCGCACCACGCCGGCAGGCGCGCGGCCCCGCCGGCCCGGCGACCCCGCCGCCCCGAGGGGCCGCGTCAGCCCTCGCAGCCGACCCGCTCCTTGGCCAGCACCACGTCGTCCAGCAGCAGGTCGTAGGAGGTCGGGTACGGGTCGGCCTGGTAGAGCTGCCAGCCAACGCGCACCGTGTCGAACTCGGGGAAGACGAAGTCGACCTGCTCGCCGCCGTGTTGGGTGGTGGTGACGGTCAGGTCGGGCTGGTGTTCGCCGTCCAGCCAGACGTCGACCCGGTTGTCGGACGCGTCCTGGCGCCACTCCACGCAGGTCCAGCGCCCCGCCTCGGCCGGGGCCGACTCCCGCCAGTCCGTCCAGTCCCCGGTGGGCCCGCCGTCGGAACCGACGCCCCACAGCGCGACCCCGTCGCCCACCTCGGGCACGTACTGGCCGCCGATCGGCCGCACCAGCGTGCCGTCGCCCTCGCCGGCCGCCTCGACCAGGGTGAAGTGCGCCCAGTCGGGCTCGGTCGGGAACTCGGCGACGAAGAGGTCCATCCGCCCGTAGAAACTGTTCCCCGGCGCCTCGAAGTCCTCGACGGTCAGGAACGCGTGGCCGTTGCCCTCGGTGTGCACGGCGAGGGCCTGGCCGTCCTCGGCCCGCTCGTCCGCCACCACGGTGAGGGCCCCGTCGCGGGTGTCGACGCCCCAGCTCGCCTCGGTGACCTCGCCGGGCGGCAGCAGCTCGAAGTCCTCGCAGAAGAGGAACTCCCGCTGATCGGTGGCGCAGTCGAGCTCCGGGTCCGGCGTGGGGCAGGCGGCGGCCGTCGCGGTGGCCGAGGCGAGCAGTCCTGCGGCGGCGAGCGCCGTGGCCAGGCGCCGGGAGGTGGCGGTGCGGGGGGTCATGGGGAACTCCGCTCGATAGCTGAGGCCGGATCGGTGGCGGGGCGGCGGCCCTTGGTGGACAACGACCCCTGGGAGCGCTCCCATTCACGCTCGAACGGAACCATAGGCCAGCGGACCGGCGTCCACCAGATGTCGTCCCCGGTTGATCCGTCGGCGGACGGATCAACCGGGGACGAGTACCAACTCGCCGCGCCGGCCGGGCGGTTGACCATGCCCGGCCGGCGCGGCCCGGCGGCGAACGAGCCGGGTCCTCGGGCTCCTACGCCTCCTACGGCTCGGTCACGGTTCGGTCGGTATCCGCAGGAAGGTGACCGAGTTCGGCGGGAAGGTGTAGCTGAACGCGTTGGCCACGCCCTCGAACGTCGAGGTCTCCGGCTGGATCGGCCGCTCGGTGCGGGTGTTGACCGCCTCCGGGTCGCCCTGGAGCACGGTGACCTCGGCCGTGTCGCCGACCTGGACCTCGTTCCCGAGGTCGATGGCGGTGCGGGCTGCGTCGTCCTGGGCGTTGACCACCTTGACGATCAGCTCGCCGGTCTCCTGGTCGCGGGTGACCACCTGGCGGAACGGTTCGGCGACCGCGTCGTCGGTGAAGCTGCCCCACTCCTGCCCGTCGAGCAGCAGGGTGACCTCGCGCCCGCGCACCTGGACCTCGATGTCGTAGGCGCGACCCTCCTCGATGGTGGTGGTGTCGCCCTCCAGCACCGGGCTCCTGGCGCCGTTGACGCCGCGCTCCACGGCCGAGCGGGTGTTGCCCCAACCGCCCAGGTTCCACCAGTAGTAGTTGCCGGTGTCCTGCACGCCGAAGGCGATCAGGAAGCCCTCCTCGCCGGACTGCTTGGTGGCGGTGAGCTTCAGGTCGTAGTCGGTCCAGCCGGTGTCGCCCGCGATGACCAGGGCGTCCTCCACGCCGGCGTCGGTCTGGGCGTAGGCGCCGTCGACGATCTGCCAACTCCCGTTGCCGTTGCCGCTCCAGCGGTCGGCGCCGCCGGAGAAGTCGTCGGCGAAGAGGGTCTCGCCGTCGGCCGAGGTGACCTCGACGTCGTCGTAGGTGGCGCTGGTCAGCCAGGTGCCCAGGCCGATGCCGCCGCTGATGGGCTCCTGTTCGATCGGGGTCGTGCTGGCCTGGCTGGGAACGACCTCGTGGCCCCGGTTGACGCTGAACAGCTTCTGCACCTCGTAGCTGGCCGACGGCCAGGACTCACGGTTGTTGAACCAGATGAGGTCGGGGTGCCACTGGTAGCTGTCCTCCATGGCGAAGAGCGGCGCGTAGGAGGCCATCTTCACCACGTCGGCGTTGCGCTCCAGGCCGGTGAGGAAGGACGCCTCGGCGAGCGCGTTGTAGAAGGTGTTGTCCCGGGAGGCGTACTCGCCCAGGAAGACGTCGGGGCCCTCGCGGTCGTAGGAGTCGTAGCGGTCGTTGTTCTCCAGGAACCAGGTCGGGTCGTTGTAGTAGTGCTCGTCGACCATGTCGACGCCGCCCTCGGTGTTGAGCCGCCACAGGTCGTCGAAGAGCGGGCCGCTGGAGCCGGGGCCGGAGTTGCTGACGACGGTGATCTCGGGGTACTCGGCCTCGATGGCGGCGCGGAACTGCTCGAAGTTGGCGTAGAACTCCTCGGCGAGGTTCTCCTCGTTGCCGATGGCGACGTGGGTGAGGCCGAACGGCTCGGGGTGGCCCATCTCGGCGCGCAGGCCGCCCCAGGTGGAGTCGGTGGGGCCGTTGGCGAACTCGATCAGGTCGAGGGCGTCCTGGATGTGGCGCTGGAGCAGCTCGGGGTCGTCGGTGTGCTGGTTCTCGCCGCAGCCGGTGACCAGGGCGGGGAGCACGGGCAGCGGCATGGCGCCGATGTCCTCGCTGAACTGGAAGTACTCGAAGTACCCGAGCCCGTAGGACTGGTTGTAGCCCCAGAAGTTGTGGTTGGTGGGCCGCTCCTCGACGGGTCCCACGGTCTCCTTCCACTGGAAGGAGCGCTCCCTCGGGTAGTCGGGTGCCTCGTACGCCTCGTGGGTGCCGGTGTTGACGATGCAGCCGCCGGGGAAGCGGACGAAGCTCGGCTCCAGGTCGGCGACGGCCTGGGCGAGGTCGGGGCGCAGGCCGTTGGGGCGGTCGCGGAAGGTGTCCTGGGGGAAGAGCGACACCATGTCGAGGGCGACGGTGCCGGCGCCGCCGGCGACGACCTCGACCTGGCCGGCGTCGGTGGTGGCGTCGGCGGTGAGGGTGCCCTGGTATCTGGTCCACTCCCCCGAGGTGACCTCGACGGTCAACGGGGCGGCGAGCGCGGCGCCATGCTCGTCCCGCAGGGTGACGGTGAGGGGGGTGGCGGCCTGGTCGGTCCTGGCCCAGACGGAGAAGTCGTAGCCGGCGCCCTCGGTGAGGGCGATGCCGCCCCAGCCGGCGTTGGCGAGGCCGAAGCCGGCGTCGGCCGAGCCGCCGTCTCCGTTGAGGGCCAGCCGCAGGTAGTTGCGGTTGTTCTCGTTGAGCCGGCCGTCGTCGTCGACCACCTCGGCGGTGCCGCTCGCGCCGGCTGAGACCTCGCGCCACCCGGTGAGCGGGGTGTAGGAGGCGTTGTCCTGGGTGGTGAACTCGAAGGAGCGGTTCTGGATCAGTTCGGCGTAGAGTCCGCCGTCGGCCGCGTGGTTGATGTCCTCGAAGAAGACGCCGTACATCGTCTCCTCGATGGTGGGGCCGGTGGCGCCCGCGTCGACGGAGAGGGTGTAGTCGGTCTCCGCCACGGCGGGGTCGGCCACCGTGGGTGGAGCCACGACGAGCGCGCCGGCGATCAGCGCTCCCGTGGTGAGACCCGTCCTGAGTCTCTTGCTTGCCATGCGGTCTCCCGAAGTTGTCCCTGCTTCTGGTCTCGCACCGAGGGACGCCCCGCCGTTGTCCGATATGTCGAACGTCGCTCAGGTGCCCGAACGGAACATAGAGGCGCCCCCATGGGCCGTCAACACCTCGCGGCGGGAACGGAGTTGCGTGACGGAGCCGGAGTGACGCGGGGGGCGTGCGAGCTGGGTGAACGCGCCCACACTTCACGTGACTGGCATTAAAGAAGCGTTAAGATTGCCGGGTTCAGGCAATGAAAATCGCATCTCAGGAATGGCATCATCGAGTCACCAGCAGGAAGCGGTGGCAGCGGGAGCGAAGGCTCCCGGGGTGGTTGCCCGATGTCGGCATGACGGCCTCGGACATCCCACCACGGCGGAACTCCCGGCGGGGTGTGCGACGGCGACGTCGCGTCCGGGAGGCTCCACCGTCCGTCACCGCGGGTGGGCCCGACGCGCGCCGGGGGGCCGGGCCGGGCCCACCGCTGGTGCCGCCGAGGCCCGCGAGCGTCGGCGAGGGGGGAAGGGCGCGGCCCCGCGAGGGGGCGGCCCGGCCGGGCCGGACGCCCGGGCGTGACCGAACGCGAGAAGGCCGAGGGGCGAGCGGGGGGATGCCTCGCCCCGGGGCCGGCCGGGGGTTTCGGTGACGCGGGCGTCCGACGGCGGCGGCGCATCCGGCCGGGGGGCCGGGCGCCGGCGCTGGCCGGGCTCGGGGTCGCGCCAACCAGGCCGGACGGGCAGGGAGTTGAGCGGCCTCGCCCATCGGGTCGAGGGTGCCTCGGCGGTCAGGGCCGCCGGGGCACCCGGGCGTCCGCCGGGCGGGCCCCTGGCTCACAACTCCTGCTCGGGCCAGCCCAGCAGCCGGGCGCCGATCACCGCCGTCTGGAGGGTGTAGCGCTGGAACGAGTCGGCGGGGTCGGCGCCGGTGAGCTGCTCTATCCGCTTCAGCCGGTAGGTGAACGCCCGCACGCTCAGCGAGAGTCGGCGGGCCGCCTCCGCCGCGACACAGCCCGCGTCGAAGTAGGCGTTCAGCGTCCGCACCAGCTCCCCCGCGCCGCCGCGCGCCCCGCGCAGCGGGCCGAGCACGGTGTTCACCAGGTCGGCCATGGCGTGCCGGTCCCGGGTGAGCACGGGGAAGACCAACAGCTCGGCGGCGCGCAGCACCACCGGCTCCAGGCGCAGCCGGTCGGCCAGTTCCAGGGCGCTCAGCGCCTCCTCGTAGGACTGCACCACGCCGCCGGGGCCCGGGTGGGCCCGGCCGATGGCGACCCGGCAGCCGCGTTCGGTGGTGCCCTCCATGGCCAGGGCGACGCGCGCCTGTTCGGCGAAGTAGTCGACGACATCGGGCTGGTGGCCGGGGGCGACGCAGACCAGCCGGGCGTCCTTGGTGGTGAGCAGCACCCGGCGCGGGCCGAAGCGGGTGGTCAGCGCGGTCTCGACGCGGCGGGTCAACGGGTCGGTGTCGTCGTGGGGTTGGTCGCCCCTGGCGACGGCGACCGTGTGGGTGTGGGCCAGTTGGAGGCCGAAGCGCTCGGCGCGCGCCGACAGGTCGCCCAGGTCGCTGCGGCCGTGCAGCAGGTCGTCGATGAACTCCCGGCGGGCCGCCTCGTCCCGGCGCACCGCGACCAGCTGGGCCCGTTCGTAGCCCTCGGCCAGCGCGTCCACGGCCTGCTCGGACGCGGCCAGCACACAGGTCGCGGCCGAGCGCACCCGGCGGGCGCCGGAGGCGTCGCTGGCGCCGGGGAGGTCGGGCCAGGCGGCCCTGGCCAGGGCCAGGTGCGCCCGGATCACCTCGCGCAGCCCCAGTCCCTCGCGCGCCGCCCGCTCCCCCAACTCCCGCAGCTCGTGCACCTCGGCGCGGGTCAGCCGGCGGCCGGTGGTCGCCACCTCGGCCAGGATCTCGGCATAGCCATCCAGGTACTGAGCGGGTATCGCCCGATAGGCCACGCGTTCTCCCGTTCTCCCGGTTGTCCCCGGTTGTCCGCCCCGGCGCGCCCGCCCCGGTGTGGCGGCCGGGCCGGTCCCCCGTTCGGCCGCCTCGCACGCCCACCGAGCGGGCGTTCCCCCGGCTGGGGCGCGCGGGCGCGTCCAGCCTAGGCGGCGCCGCCGTGCGGGGTCCGCCAGGGTGTCCGGGGGCGCGCGACGCCCGTTGCGCGCCCTACCCGGTCCGGGTGAACGGCCCGACACTCGTCCGGGGTGGGATGCCGGGGAACGCCCCGGCGTCGCCGCGCGAACGACGCGACACGGTAGGCGAAGGTACGCCAGCTCACCGGCCCGGTGCCGGACGACAGCCAACGGACAGCCAGGTCAGCCAGGACAGCCAGGAAGGAAGGCGAGGCGATGCGGGTGCGCACGGACAGCCACGGGGGGCACGGGTGGGAGCGGGAAACGGGCGGGCCGCCGGGACGGGCCCCTTCGGCGGCCCGGGCCTGGGCGCGGGCGGCGCACCCCGTTCCGGTGCTGGTGGTCACCGGGTTGACGGTCTGTCTGGCGGTGAGCATGGGCCACTCGCCCGGCTCCGCCGCGCTGGTGGCGTTGGCCGTGTTCGCCGGGCAGCTCTCGGTGGGCTGGCTCAACGACCTGGTGGACGCGGCCAGGGACGCGCGCGCCGGCCGGCTCGCCAAGCCGGTGGCGCAGGGGCGGCTCGCGCCGGCCTCGGTGGCCGGGATGGTGCTCGGCTCGGCGCTGCTGGCGACGGGGCTGACCGCGCTCTGCGGCCGCAGGGCCGCGCTGGCCCACCTGTTGGCGCTGGTCTCGGCGTGGGTCTACGACCTGGGCGTCAAGGCCACGGCCTGGTCGGTGCTGCCCTATCTGGTCTCCTTCGGGCTGCTGCCGGGCGTGGTCACGTTCGCGCTGCCCGGCTCCCCGGCGCCCCCGCCGTGGCTGGTGGTCTCCGGCGCGCTGCTGGGGTGTGCGGCGCACTTCGTCAACACGCTCCCCGACCTGGCGGACGACGCCCGGGTCGGGGTGCGCGGCCTGCCGCACCGGCTGGGCGCGGCCGGCAGCCGGGTGGCGGCGGCGCTGGCGCTGCTGGGCTCGGCGCTGGCGCTGGCCGGGGCGGCCCGACTCGGGGGCGCGCTGGGCCTGTTGGCGCTGGCGGCGGCCGCGCTGACAACGGTCGCCGGGCTGCTGTGGCTGGGCAGCGGGCGCGGCGGGGTGCGGCTGGCGTTCCCCACCGTGCTGCTGGTCGCCGCGTTGGAGATGGGGCTGCTGCTGACGGCGGGCCTGCCCTCGGGCGCGGCCGGCTGAGCCGGGGCCGCCGGCCGCGCCCTCAGGTGCCGTGCCCGGTTCAGCCCTTGACCGCGCCCTGCATGATGCCGCCGACGATCTGCCGGCCGAAGACGACGAACATCAGCAGCAGCGGGAGCGTGCCCAGCAGCGCGCCCGCCATGATCACCGACTGGTCGCGCACATAGCCGGCGCTCAGCCGGGTCAGGGCGACGGGAACGGTGAGGTTGGCGTCGTCCAGCGCGATATAGGGCCAGAAGAAGTCGTTCCAGGCGTGCACAAACGTGATCATGAACAGCACCGCCATCGCCGGCCTGGCTACCGGGAGCACCACGGACCAGAAGATCCGCAGCGCGTGCGCGCCGTCCACCCGGGCCGCCTCCACCAGTTCGTCGGGCAGCGCGTCGGCCAGGTACTGCCGCATGAAGAACACGCCCACGGCGCTGACCAGCGTCGGGAAGATCACCGAGGGCAGCGAGCCCCCCAGGCCCAGGTCGCTCATCAGCATGAACAGCGGGACGACGCCGAGTTGGGGCGGCACCATCATGGTGCCGATCACCAGCATCAGCAGGATGTTGCGGCCCCGGAAGCGCAGCTTGGCGAACGCGAAGCCGGCCAGCGTCGCGAACAGGACGGTGGAGGTGGCGATCACCGTGGCCACCACCAGGCTGTTGGCCATGGCCGCGCCCAGGCCGGCGTCCTGCCAGGCGGCCTTGAGGTTGGTGAACAGGTTGGGCCCGGGCAGGAACGGCGGCGGGCTCTGGGTGACGCGGGTGTTGTCGGTGGAGGCGGCCACCATGGTCCAGTAGAGCGGGAAGAGCGAGAGCAGGGCGGCCAGCCCCAGCAGCACATAGGCCACCGGGCCGCCGTGGTGCTGCCGCCCGGCGCCCGGCCGGAAGCGCGAACGCCGGCGCGCACTCCCGTCGTCGGGCGCGCGTTCCGCTTCCGCGCGCCCCTCGGCGTCCTTGAGAATCTGCGTGGTCATCGTCGGCGACGCTCCAGTCAGGCTCGGCGGGACAGCACGCGCCGCAGCACGCGGTGCAGCACGAAGAGAAGGATCAGCAGCAGGAACATCGCCCAGGCCACGGTCGCGGCCCGGCCCATCTGGTAGTTGCGCCAGCCCTCCTCGTAGAGCAACAGGCCCAGCGTCTGGTACTGGTTGTCCGCGCCGCCGGTGATCCCGTTGACGCCCTGCCCGAAGATCAGCGGCTCGCCGAAGAGTTGGGTGGCGCCGATGGTGGACAGCACGATGGTGAAGACGATGGTCGGCCGGATGCCGGGGACGGTGACCCGCAGGAACTGCTGCCAGCGCGAGGCCCCGTCGATGGCCGCCGCCTCGTAGCGCTCACGCGGGATGGCCTGCATCGCGGCCAGGTAGAGCAGCGCGTTGTAGCCGGTCCACCGCCAGATCACCATGCAGGAGATGGCGATCTGGGCGGGCCACTTGCGGCTCTCCCAGTCGATGTTGTCGAAGCCGAACAGGCCAAGACCCCAGTTGATCATTCCGAAGTCACGCTCGAACAGCATGGTGAACACCAGCGCCGCCGCGCCCACCGAGGTGGCGTACGGCGTCAGCGCCGCGACCCGGAAGAACGCCGAGCCGCGCAGCTTGTAGTTGAGCAGATGGGCCAGGCCCAGGGCCATCAGCAGCTGGGGAACGGTGGAGATCACGCCGATGGTGAACGTGTTGGCCAGCGCGTTCCAGAAGCGGTCGTCGTTCCACAGCGCGGTGTAGTTGTCGAACCTGAGCCACTCCATCCGGTCCATCGTGGCCAGCTCGACCCGGTGCAGGGAGACCCAGAAGGTGAAGATCAGCGGGTAGGCGCTGAAGGCGGCGAAGATGACGAAGAACGGGGCGATGAAGGCGTAGGGCGCGACGCGCAGATCGAGACGGTGCGGCAGGTCGCGCCAGCGCCGCCGCCGTTGGCTGGCCGGGGGCGCCGGAGTGCGGGTGGCCACGGCTGGCTGGTCCTTTCCTGGGTGGCCGGGGCCCGGGTCGCCCGGGTCCCTGGTCCCCGGGGGCCGTGCGCCGGCCCCCGGGGGCGAACCTTGGTCGCCGTGGTGCTAGCCGACGGCGCGGGCGATGTTCTCCTCGGTGGCGGTCCAGGCGTCCTCCGGGCTTCTGCCCTGGGACTCGATCAGTTGGAGGCCCTGGGTGAAGGCGTCCTTGATCGTGCCGTCCTTGCGTCCGAGCACCTGCTCGTCGGGGATCTCCTGGGCGGCGGCGCCGAAGATCTCACCGATCGGGGCGTCGTTGAAGTAGGCGGAGGACGTCGTGGTGACCCCCTCCGACTCGATGGCCTGCTCGGAGGACGGGAAGTTGCCCAACTCCTGGAAGATGTACTCCTGTTGCTCCGGGGCGGTGAGCCAGGCCACCAGGTCCATCGCCTCGTCCCGCACCGGGCTGTCCTCCACCACGGACAGGAAGCTGCCGCCCCAGTTGGCGCCCTGGGGCGCCCGCGCGATGTCCCAGTTGCCGGCGTTGTCCGGGCCGGCCTTCTCGCTGATGTGGGCGAGCATCCACGCCGGGCAGACGGCCGTCGCGAAGGTGCTGTTGGCCAGGCCGGGGTCCCACTCCGGCTGGTACTGGCGCAGGGCCGCCGTCATCCCGGAGGTCGCGGCCCGCGAGGCGAGGTCCCAGGCGTCGAGCACCACCGGGTTCTCGTCGTAGATCAGGTCGCCCTCGGCGTTGTAGAACTGCTCGGAGCTGCCGTAGACCATGGCGTTGAACAGACCCGTCGAGCTGTCCATGTAGGACAGGTCGGGGTCGGGCGAGTTGGCCATGAACGTCTCGCCGACCTCGACGTACTTCGACCAGTCGCCCGCCCAGAGCGCGGCCACGTCCTCCCGGTCGGTGGGCAGCCCGGCCGCCTCAAACATGTCCCGGCGGTAACAGACCGCCATCGGCCCGATATCGGTGCCGAGTCCGAGCACCTGACCGTCGGGCGTGGTCATCTGGTTAAGCTTCCAGGGCAGGAAGTGATCGGTCCCGGACATCCCGGAGAAGTCGGCGAAGCTGTCCGCCTGGGTGTCGACGATCTCCTTGGCGCGGCCGATCTCGATGCCCTGAATGTCCTTCAGGCCGCTGCCGGCGGCGAGATGGGTCTGGAGCGCGGTGTAGTAGGTCTGTTCGTCGCCGGCGACCTCGGCCTCGATCTCGATGCCGGGGTTCTCCTCCTCGTACCGCTCCAGGATGCCGGTCTCCTCGAAGCCCATGACGCCGAAGAGGCCCATGGTGATGGTGACCGTGCCGTCGTCCGAACGCCCGCCCTCGCTGCCGCCGCTGGTCGAGCACCCCGCGAGCAGGACGAGCGGCAGGGCCGCCGCCACGGCGGTCCCCCAGCGGGAACGGGTCGACTTCCGGAATCTGCCCATGCGGTCCTCCTCGCGCCGGGGCCCTCGCCTCGGACGCCACGACTAGCCCGTGCCGGGTGGCGGGAGGCAACTCCCGTTGCCCATGGGAGCGGTCCCACCGCAGGGAGCCTGACTCCTCGTCATGGCGGTGTCAAGACGGGTGCTGGACGCTGCCGCTGGGCTTTGGGCGGACGCGCCGCCGCCGCGCTGCGCGCGGCGTGCTGGCCGCGCGGGAGCGCGGGGGGCTGGCCGCGCGAGGTGCGGGTGCGCTGGAGCGCTGGCCGCGCGGGAGCGGGTGCACGCCGGCTGCGGCCGCGCGGGAGCGGGTGCACGCCGGCTGCGCCGCGCGGGCGGAAGGCACTCGGCCGCGTGAGGTGCGGGGTCGGAGCGCTCGCGAGAGGAAGCGCCGGCCGTGCGGGCTGAGGTGCGCGGACGGAAAGCACGCGGCCGCGCGAGGCGCCGAGGCGGAGGCGGGCGCCGGCCGCGCGGGCGGGGGTGCGTGAGCGAAGGCGGCGGCCGCGAGAAGCGCGGGACGGAGGCAGGGCGCGTGGGTGAGGGTGCGCGAGGGCGGAGGCGCTGGGCGCCGGCCGCGCGCGAGCGAGATGCACGCGGGGCGCGCTCCGCCGAGCCGGGGCCCGCCGCTGCGCGCGCGACGCGCCCGTTGAGGACCCGGAGCGGTGTCGGGGATATCGCGGGTCGTTGAACGATCTGTTCACTTCCAAACGGGCACCTAGAAAAAGAGTCCCCCACCCCGGCACGCCCGCCTTCGGGAGTCGGCGGCGCGCGGACTACCAAGACGGCAGGCGATGTTCGCGCGGCAGCGTGGTCGTTAACCGAAGCCACCACCCACCGGCCGCCGACCAGAACAACCGGCACCGTCCCTTTCAGTCGTCCGACGATCGGTCACGTCCAAGACGGGCGACATGCCGGGGCAGGCCGGCGAAGCCGGTGCGCGCCACGCACGCCCCCAGCGGCCAACCGACCCCCGAACAAGCCGCAGTCCCCGCGCCCGGAAGGCACGCACCGCCATCACCCACCACCCCCACGACAACAAACCCCACCTCCTGGAAGCCGCGCCCCCCTCCCAGCCAGCCCCTTGCGGTCATTCGTTACGCCCGCACCCGGCCGATCGTGCGCCATCTAGGCCCGGCGTAGTAGCCCGCGCCAGAACCCCAACCCCCCACAACAAGCCTCGTCGACCAACAAACGACCAGTCGGGCTGCCCCGCACCGGCCACCGGCCCGCACCCGAAGGCCCCGGCGCTCGGGGCCCCCAGGGCCCCGGCGCCCCACGCGCCACGCAGCGCGCACCGCGCCCCACGCCCCACGCCCCACGCCCCACGCAGCGGCACGCCGCTCCGGTCACTCCTCCCCGTCGAGGACCGGCTCACCCGCCGGACGGTTGGGAAGGATGTTCGTCACGTAGTCCTCTATCGCGATGTCCATGCCCACGTCCCGCTGGGCCCGCTCGGAGAGCGTCAACCGGTGTTCCAGCAGCTCGTGATAGATCTGCGCGGTGTCGATGCCCTCGCGCAGCTCGTGCGGCACGCCGCGCACCGCCGGCCGGAACACGTCGCGCACCCAGCGGTGGGCCAGCACCTCGGGCCGGGCGCCGAGCGGGTCGCCGGGGGCGTAGTCGTCCTGGCCCGCCATCCAGGTCTCCAGGTCGTTCAGCAGGCTGCGCGCCTGGTTCTCCTCGGCGTCGAGGCCGGTCAGCCGCAGCAGCTGCCGCTGGTGGTGGCCGGCGTCCACGACCTTGGGCAGAAACGTGACGTGGTCGCCGTCGGGCGAGCGTTGGATCTGCATCTCGGCCACGTCGAAGCCGAGTTCGTTGAGCCGCCTGATCCGCCGGTCGATGTAGTGCTTCTTGTCCCTGGGGTAGACCGAGGTGCGGGTCAGCTCGTGCCACAGCTCGCCGTAGCGGGTGACGATCTCCTCGCCGAAGAGCACCGGGTCGACCGAGGGGTGGAGCGAGCCGCCGGCCTCCAGGTCCATCAGTTCGCCGGCGATGTTCACGCGGGCGACCTCCAGGTCGTACTCCCGCTGGCCCCGGCTCAGCCGTGGCTGGATCTGTCCGGTCTCGGCGTCCACCAGATAGGCGGCGTAGGCGCCGGCGTCGCGGCGGAAGAGTGTGTTGGACAGCGAGCAGTCGCCCCAGGCGAAGCCGTCCAGGTGCAGCCGGACCAGCAGCACCGCGAGGGCGTCCAGCAGCCGCTTGATGGTGGTCGGCCGCATGGTGGTCTCGAACATGGAACGGTAGGGCAGCGAGCCCTTGAGCTGGCGGGTGATGAGCACCGGCTCAAGGGGCCCGCCCAGGGCGTCCGTTCGGCCGGTGACCACGGCCACCGGGTCGACGGACGGCACCTCAAGCCGGTCGAGGTCGCGCAGCAGCTCGTACTCGCGGACCGCCGCCCACTCCCCCACCTCCTTGACCGCGAACACCTCGCCGCCGGCGCGCGCGAAGCGCACGACGTGCCGGGAGATGCCCCGGGGCAGCGAGACCAGGTGTTCCTCTGGCCAGTCCACCAGCGGGACGTCCCACGGCAGGTCGAGCAGCGTGGTGGGGTGCTCCGGGTCGGTGGCGGTGATCTGGAGTTCCATGGCCCCAGTCTGCGCCATCGCCCCGCTGACCTGGCCGGCGGCCCGGCGCGTCACCAGCACACCCACGCGCCGCCGGGCGTCGGCGCGCCAGCAAACACCCGACGCGCCGACGGATCTCCGCGCGTTACCAGATCTCCTCGACCCACTCGGGGTGGTCGACGAACGGGTTGCGGTTGCCCTGGAAGTCCTCGAAGACCGTGGCGTTGCGGGCCTCCTCGGCCGCGCTCGGCGGGTCCTGGGCGTGCCAGTCGAGCAGGGTGGAGAGCCGGCCGAGGTAGGGCACCGAGCCGTTGCCCGTGGAGTCGTTGACCTCCAGGTCGGCGAAGCCGTCGCCGCCCTCCCAGCGGACGGCCATGTAGAGGGCCATCCGGGCGATGTCGCCCTTGACCTCGTCCCTGGGCTCCCAGGAGTCGGCGTCGGTGTAGTTGCCGGGGGCGCGCGGGGACTCGGTGCCGCCCTCGTCGAAGTCCTTGTTGCCCCGGTCGCTGTTGACCTGGACGTCGCTGGGCCGCAGGTGGTGCAGGTCGGTGCCGGGCCCGGGCGAGGTGCCGAAGTCGCCGTGGGACTGCGGCCAGACGTGCTCGCGGTTCCACTGGCCGACGTTGCCGCCGTTGGCGTCGGCGTCGCGGGAGAGGCCGGTGTAGAGCAGGATCACGCTGTCGGGGTCGGCCGGGTCGCGGTCGGTGACCTTGAGGGCGTCCCAGACCTGGGAGTACGTGAGGGTGGTGACGTCGGTGCTGATGATCTCGTGGAGCGCCTGCTTCAGCGGCTCGCCGGTCAGCCCCTCGGCGTCGGCGTAGTAGTCGTCGACCACGTCGGCCGGGACAACGGGCACGGCCGGGACAACCGGGACGACGGGCGCGGCGGAAGCAACGCGCGCGGCGGGCTCGGCCGGCGCGGCGCCGAGCAGGGGAACGGTGAGCGCGGCGGCGGTCGCCGAGACGGCGAGCGCGCGGCGGAGGTGGGTGGGAGGCATGTGGGGGGACTCTCCTCGGTCGGGTAACGCCGCGTGGCGGTGCGGGCGTTGGACGAAAGGATTCTTCCCACGGAACGCGGTTGACGCGCGTTGCCACCGTTTCGTCATGACCTTGTCATCAACGCGTCGGGGCGCGGACACGCCGCCCCGGACACGCGTGCCGTGCGCCGCCTCCCCCGATCCGGCCGGCCGGCGCGGTAGGCAGGCGGCATGTGGGAGATCGTGCTGGCCGGCCTGTGGGGCCTGGTCGCCGGCTCGGCGCTGCTGCTGGGCGCCGGGGTCGGCTACGGGCTGCGGGTGCCGAAGTGGCTGATCGCCGCCGTGATGGCCTTCGGCTCGGGCGTGCTGCTCTCGGCCGTCGCGTTCGAGCTGGTGGGCGCTGCGTTCGAGGAGTCGGGGATGGCGCCGGCTGTGGTCGGAACCCTGCTGGGCGCTGGCGCCTACACGCTGGGCAACGCCTGGCTGGCCCGGCGTGGCGCCCGGCACCGCAAGCGGTCCGGGCACAACGCGGGCCAGCGCCAGCCGTCGGAGTCCCAACAGGGCGGTTCCGGGCTGGCGTTGGCGTTGGGCGCGCTGCTGGACGGGGTGCCGGAGACGGCCGCGATCGGGGTGAGCCTGCTGGACGGCGGGGCGGTCTCGATGGTGACGGTGGTCGCGGTGTTCCTGAGCAACGTGCCCGAGGGCCTGTCCAGCGCGGCGGGGATGCGGCGCTCCGGCCGGGGCGCCCGCTATGTCTTCGGGGTCTGGGGCTCCATCGCGGCGGTCAGCGCGCTCTCGGCGCTGCTGGGCTACGCGGTGTTGGGCGGCTTTCCCGAGGCGGTGGTCGCGGCGGCGACGGCGGTGGCGGCCGGGGCCATCCTGGCGATGGTCGCCGACACCATGATCCCGGAGGCGTTCGACGACGCGCAGCTGGCGATCGGCCTGATCCTGGTCTGCGGCTTCCTGGTGTCGTTCGGCCTGTCGCACGCCTGACGTGACGGCCGGCCGGGGCATGGCGGGCCGCGTTCGGGGCGGCGCCCTGGCTACCCTGGCGAGATCGCCTACCGGAGGAGGAGCAGTGCCGGCCGCCCCCCACCACACCCTCAACGACGACCACCCGTTGCCCGCCGTGGGCTTCGGCACCTATCCGCTGAGCGACGCCGAGGCCGAACGTTCCGTCGCCGACGCGATCCAGCAGGGCTACCGACTGATCGACACGGCCGTCAACTACCGCAACGAGACCGGCGTCGGGCGCGGCATCGCCGCCTCGGGCCTGCCGCGCGCGGAACTCGTCGTCACCACCAAGCTGCCGGGCCGCCACCACGGCTACGAGGAGACGCTGGCCTCGTTCGAGGAGTCCAGGTCCCGGCTGGGCCTGGAGTATGTCGACCTGTATCTGATCCACTGGCCCAACCCGAGCGTGGATCGCTATGTCGACTCCTGGCGCGCGATGGTCAAGCTGCGGGACGAGGGGCTGGTGCGCTCGGTGGGCGTCTCCAACTTCACGCCGGCGCAGCTGACGCGGCTGCGCGAGGAGACCGGCGTGGTGCCGGCGGTCAACCAGATCGAGCTGCACCCGCTGCTGCCGCAGGACGAGGCGCGCGCCTTCCACGCCCGCGCGGGCATCGTCACCGAGAGCTGGAGCCCGCTCGGGCGCGGCAGCGACCTGCTGCGGGACGAGCGGATCGGGGAGATCGCCCGGGCGCACGGGGTGAGCCCGGCGCAGGTGATCCTGCGCTGGCACCTGCAACTGTCGGCGGTGCCGATCCCGAAGTCGGCCGACCCCGAGCGCCGAAGGGGCAACATCGATATCTTCGGATTCTCGCTCGACGCCGAGGAGATGGCCGCCGTCGCCGACCGCCCACACCGGCGGTTGGGCGGCGATCCCGACCACCACGAGGAGATGTGAGGCGGCCACTCCGCGCCCCGGGCGGGCGAAGCGGCACCACCAGCGCCGCGTCGCCCAGCACGGCCGGGGCGCGGCCGAGCGTTCCGTCCCGACCGGGCCCATCCGGTCGGTGACCATTCCACTATGGGAGTTGATTGAAGATGGCTGGGCAGGCCCAGATCGGGGTCACGGGGCTGGCGGTGATGGGCCGCAACCTCGCCCGGAACCTCGCGCGTCATGGCCACACGGTGGCGGTGCACAACCGAACGGCCAGCAGGACGCGGGAGTTGGTGAAGGAGTTCGGCCACGAGGGCACATTCGTGCCGGCCGAGTCGGCGGAGGAGTTCGTCGCCTCGCTGGAGCGGCCGCGGCGGATCGTGGTGATGGTGAAGGCGGGCGCGCCCACCGACGCGGTGATCGACGAGTTCGCTCCGCTGCTGGAGCCCGGCGACATGATCATGGACGGGGGCAACGCGCACTTCGAGGACACCCGCCGCCGGGAGGCGGCCTTGAAGGAACGCGGGCTGCACTTCGTCGGCTGCGGCATCTCCGGCGGTGAGGAGGGCGCGCTGCACGGGCCGAGCATCATGCCGGGCGGCTCGCGCGAGTCCTACGAGGCGCTGGGCCCGCTGCTGGAGAGCATCGCGGCCCAGGTGGACGGCGAGCCGTGCTGCGCGCACATCGGCCCGGACGGCGCGGGGCACTTCGTGAAGATGGTGCACAACGGCATCGAGTACGCCGACATGCAGCTGATCGCGGAGGCGTACGACCTGCTGCGCCGGGTCGCCGGCTACGAGCCGGAGCGGATCGCGGAGATCTTCCGCACCTGGAACGAGGGGCGGCTGGACTCGTATCTGATCGAGATCACCGCCCAGGTGCTGGCGCACCGGGACGCCGCGACGGGCAAGCCGTTCGTGGACGTGGTCCTGGACCAGGCCGAGCAGAAGGGCACCGGGCGTTGGACGGTGCAGACGGCGCTCGACCTGGGCGTTCCGGTCTCCGGCATCGCCGAGGCGGTCTTCGCGCGGGGCCTGTCGGGCCACGCGGAGCTGCGGAAGGCGGCCCGTTCGCTGCCCGGGCCCGACCGCCCGGAGCTGCACCCGGACGACGCGGCGCGCTTCGCCGACCAGGTGGAACAGGCGCTGTACGCCTCGAAGATCGTGGCCTACGCGCAGGGCTGGCAGCTGATCCAGGCCGGCAGCGAGGAGTACGGCTGGGACATCGACCTGGCGTCGGTGGCCGCGATCTGGCGCGGCGGCTGCATCATCAGGGCGCGGTTCCTCAACGGCATCCGCCGGGCGTTCGGCGAGGGCGAGGCGCCGGTGACGCTGCTGACGGACGAGCTGTTCGCCGAGGACCTGGGCTCGGCGCAGAACTCCTGGCGCCATGTGGTGGCGCGCGCGACGGAGTTGGGCGTTCCGGCGCCGGGCTTCTCGGCGGCGCTGGCGTACTACGACGCGCTGCGCGCCGACCGGCTGCCGGCCGCGCTGATCCAGGGTCAGCGGGACTACTTCGGCGCCCACACCTATCTGCGGGTGGACCGGCCGGGCAGCTTCCACACGCTCTGGGGCGACGACCGCTCCGAGGTGGCGGGCTGACGTTCCGGTAGGAGAACAGGCCGGCGGGGGCGGACGTTCGAGGTGGCCGAACGTTCGCCCCCGCCGTTTCCCTGGGAGATGTGGTCTGGTGGCGCGGCCGGCTAGCCGCCCCGGGTGAGGCGGACGGTGTCCCGGTACCAGGCGCCGCTGTCCTTGACGGTGCGCTTCTGGGTGTCGTAGTCCACCCGGACGATGCCGAACCGCTTCTCGTAGCCCTCGGCCCACTCGAAGTTGTCGAAGAGGGACCAGGCGAAGTAGCCGCGCACGTCGGCCCCCTGGGCCCTGGCCTCGGCGACGGCCGCCAGGTGGCTGGCGAGGTAGCCGACGCGGTCGGCGTCCGGCACCGCGCCGTCCTCGGCGACCCGGTCGTCGAAGGCGGCGCCGTTCTCGGTGATCACCAGCGGCACCCCGTACTCGCGGTGCAGCCGCAGCAGCAGCCTGGTGAGCCCGGAGGGCACGATCTCCCAGTCCATCGCGGTGCGCGGCAGGCCGAAGGGCACCATCCGCACCACCGGCAGGCCCCGCTCGTCGGTGGTGGCGCCCTCCTCGTCGGTGCCGGCGAACTGGTGGCTGGTGTAGTAGTTGACGCCCAGCAGGTCCAACGGCTGCGCGATGGTCGCCAGGTCGCCGTCCTGGACGGGCAACTCGACGCCGTGCGCGGGGAGTTCGGCGAGCAGGTCCTCGGGGTAGCGGCCGTGCACCAGGGCGTCCAGGTAGAGCCGGGTGCCCAGCGCGTCGGAGCGGCGCGCGGCCTCCCGGTCCCGCTCGTCGTCGCTGGCGGGGCTGCCGTGGCCGAGGTTGAGCACGATGCCCAGGCTCAGCTCGTTGTCGGCCTCGGCCGCCGCCGCCCGCATCCGCTGGGCGGCCAGGCCGTGGCCGAGCAGCAGGTGGTGCACGGCGTGCAGGGCGTCGGAGAAGTTCTTCCGACCGGGGGCGTGGATGCCCTCGTGGTAGCCCAACATGGCCGAGCACCAGGGCTCGTTGAGGGTGGTCCAGTTGACCACCCGGTCGCCCAGCGCCCGGTAGGTCAGCTCGGCGTACTCGGCGAACCGGTAAGCGGTGTCCCGCTCCGGCCAGCCGCCGGCGTCCTCAAGCTCCTGGGGCAGGTCCCAGTGGTAGAGGGTGGCCCACGGGGTGATGCCGTGCTCCAGCAGGGTGTCGACGAGCCGGTCGTAGAACGCGATGCCCTTCGCGTTGACCGGCCCCTTGCCGCCGGGCTGGATGCGGGGCCAGGCCAGCGAGAAGCGGTAGCTGTCGACGCCGAGGCCGGCGATCAGCTTCACGTCCTCGGGCATCAGCCGGTAGTGGTCGCAGGCGGTGTCGCCGTTGTCGGCGTTCACCACCGCGCCGGGCACCCGGCAGAAGGTGTCCCAGATGGAGGGGGTGCGGCCGTCGGCGTCGGTCGCGCCCTCGATCTGGTAGGCGGAGGTGGCGACGCCCCAGGTGAAGTTCTCCGCCAACTCGGGGATGGCGCGGGGCGCGCCCACGGGGGTCGTCTCGGTGGGTGTGCTGGTCGTGGTGGCGTGGGCTGTCATGACGCTTGTGGTCGCTCCTGTCAGTGGTCGGCGTGCAGCCAGCAGGCGACGGTCCGTGAGCCGTCGCCCGGGACCGGTTCCAGCGCGGGCACTCGCTGGTCGCAGGGCTCGAACGCCTTGGGACAGCGCGGGTGGAAGGCGCAGCCCGGGGGCATCGCCGTGAGGTCGGGCGGCGATCCCGGGATGCCGGTGAGTTCCCTGCGCGGCCCGTGCAGCGCGGGGAAGGAGTGCAACAGGCCGTGGCTGTAGGGGTGGTGGGCGGTCTGGTAGATCTCCTTGGCCGCCGCCTCCTCGACGATCCGGCCCCCGTACATGATCGCGATCCGGTCGGAGAACTCGATCAGCAGCGAGATGTCGTGGGTGATGAAGACGACCGAGAAGTCCAGCTCGTTGCGGAGCCGGGACAGCTGCTTGAGGATCTGGCGCTGCATCACCACGTCCAGCGCGGTGGTCGGCTCGTCCAGGATCACGATCTCGGGGTCCAGGGCGAGCGCCATGGCGATCATGACCCGCTGCCGCATCCCGCCCGAGAGCTGGTGCGGATAGCTGGCCAGCCGGTCGGCCGAGATGCCGACCAGCGACAGCAACGAGGCGGCCCGCTCCTGCCGTTGGGCCGAGGTCATGTCGGGCCGGTGCGCCTTGAGCACGTCGGTGAGCTGGGAGCGCACCGTGTGCACCGGGTTGAGGGAGTTCATCGCGCCCTGGAAGACCAGCGAGATCTCGGACCAGCGGAAGGCCCGCAGCTGCTCGGAGTCCAGCGACAGGATGTCGATGTCGGTGCCCTGCCGGGGGTGGTAGCGGACCTCGCCGCCGGTGATCACGCCGGGCGGGGACAGCAGCCGGGTGACGGCGTAGGCCAGCGTCGACTTGCCGGAGCCCGACTCGCCGGCCAGTCCCAGGACCTCGCCCCGGTGCAGGGTGAGGTTGATGTCGCGCACGGCGTGCACGGCCTTCTCGCCCAGCCCGTAGTTGACGTTCAGTCCGGAGATCTCCAGGACGGGTGGGGTGCTGCTCATGCCTGGTCGTCCTTCCGGATGGTGCCCTGCGGCGCGCTGCGCGGCGGCGGGGCCGGTGCCGGCACCTTGGCCAGCGGGCCGGCGTTGGCCGCGTTCGCCGGGACGCCCGGGTGGTCCCGCAGCACGGGCGTGAAGCCGACGCGCATCGTGACGGTGCGGTCCGCCTTCTCGTTGCGCAGCCTCGGGTTGATGAACTCGTCGATGCCATAGTTGATCAGCGCCAGCGAGGTGCCCAGCAGCGCGATGCACAGCCCGGCGGGAACGAACCACCACCAGGCGTCCTGGGCCAGCGCCTGGTTGTTCTGCGCCCAGAACAGCACCGTGCCCCAGTTCCACTCGGAGATGTCGGCGATCCCTATGAACGCCAGGGTGATGTTGGAGAGCACCGCGAAGATGACCGTGCCGATGAAGCCGGTCGCGATCACCGGGGTCAGGTTGGGCAGCAGCTCGAAGACGATGATCCGCCAGGTGGACTCGCCGGTGGCGCGGGCGGCCTGGACGTAGTCCCGGTTGCGCAGCGAGAGCGTCTGCGCCCGCAGCACCCGCGCGCCCCAGGCCCACGAGGTCAGGCCGATCACGGCCGCTATCGTCAGGTCGTTGGTCTCGGGCAGGAAGCTGGTGATGATGATGATCAGCGGCAGCCCGGGGATGACCAGGAAGATGTTGCTGAGCGAGGAGAGCGCGTCGTCGCCGAAGCCGCCCAGATAGCCGGCGGTCACCCCGATCAACACGCCCAGCACGGTGGCCAGTACGGCGGCGACGAAGCCCACCACCAGCACGCCCCTGGTGCCGACCAGGATCTGCGAGAAGATGTCCTGCCCGGTCTGGGTGGTGCCGAAGGGGTGGTCCCAGGACGGCGAGGCCATGATGTTCGGGCCGCGCGCCGACGGGTCGTAGGGCGCGAGCATGTCGCCGAAGATGGCGAGCAGCACGAAGAAGCCGAGGATGGACAGGCCGACGAGGGTCTTGCCGTTGCGCAGGAAGCGCAGCTTGTCGCGGCGCGGGGCCGACGCGTCGGTGTCGGCCGCGGCGACGACGGCCGACTCGGATGCCTGGAGCGCCATGACCGTCACGCCTCCCTTCGGGTTCGCGGGTCGAGCAGCAGGTAGATGAGGTCGGCCACCAGGTTCGCGGCCAGCACCGCGAGGGTGATGATCAGGAAGACGCCCTGCATCAACGGGTAGTCCTTGGCGCCGACGCCCTGGAAGAGCACGAAGCCGATACCGGGATAGGAGAAGACCATCTCCACCAGCAGGGTGCCGCCGACGATGAAGCCCAGCGAGAGCGCGAAGTTGGAGATGCTCGGCAGGATCGCGTTCCTGGCGGCGTAGGAGAACATCACGCGCCGCTCGGGCAGGCCCTTGGCCTGGGCGACCAGCACGTAGTCCTCGGCCGAGACGGACACCATCATGTTCCGCATCCCCAGAATCCAGCCGGCGATGGCGCTGACCACGATGGTGATGGCCGGCAGGGTGCCGTGGTAGATGGTGCTGGAGATGAACGGCCAGTCGAACGCCGGCACCAGGCTGTTGTCGTAGCCGCCGGAGGCCGGGAAGACCGACCACTGCACGGCGAAGACGGCGATGGCGATCAGGCCGAGCCAGAAGTACGGGATGGCCGAGAGAAACGTGGTGACCGGCAGCATGTTGTCCACCCAGGAGCCGCGCTTCCAGCCGGCGTAGACGCCGATCGCGGTGCCCAGCAGGAAGCTGAGCAGGGTGGTCAGGCCCATCAGGCCCAGGGTCCACGGGATGCTCTGGCTGATGATCTCGGAGACGCCGGTCGGGAAGTAGGTGAACGAGGTGCCCAGGTCGCCCTGGAACAGGTTGCCCCAGTAGTCGAGGTACTGCTGCCAGACGGACTCCTGGTTGTCCAGGCCGAACAGGGTCCGCAGCGAGTCGATCGCCTTGCTGTCCAACTGGCCGGAGTAGCGGGTGATCAGCGCCGCGACGGGGTCGCCCGGCATCAGCCGGGGGATGAAGAAGTTGATGGTGATGGCGGCCCAGGCGGTGAAGAGGTAGAAGCCGAGCCGCTGGATCAGATACCTCACGCCGACGCCTCCTGGGGCGCGGACCGCGCGGGGGCGTCCTCGGCGTACAGCCAGCAGGCGGCCCACTGGCCGTCGGCCAGGTCGAAGCGGGGCGGCACCTGGGTGCGGCAGCGCTCCATCGCCTTGGGGCAGCGCGGGTGGAAGCGGCAGCCGCTCGGCGGGGAGATCAGGCTCGGCGGCTCGCCGGCCGTCTCGCTCTCCTCCTCCTCGACGACGACCTCGCCGCCGGCCGGGTCGACCGTGGTGGCGGCCTGGTGGTCGGCGACGATCCGGTCCGGGTCGGGCGCCGACGAGGTGAGCAGCTGGGTGTAGGGGTGGGCGGGCCGCTGGGTGACGGTCTCGCTGTCGCCGCCCTCGACCATCCGGCCGGCGTACATCACCAGCGTCTCGTCGGCGAAGTACCGGGCCGAGGCGATGTCGTGGGTGATGTAGAGGATGGCGAGGTTGAGGCGTTCCTTGAGGTCGCGCAGCAGGTTGAGGATGCCGAGCCGGATCGAGACGTCCAGCATCGAGACGGGCTCGTCGGCCAGGAGCACGGACGGGTCGGCGGCCATGGCGCGGGCGATGGCGACCCGCTGCCGCTGGCCGCCGGACAACTCGTGCGGGAAGGAGTCGAGATACCGCTCGGGCGGGGTGAGGTGGACCCGCTCCAGCAGCTGGGCGAGGGCCTGCTCCAGGTCCTTGGCGGTGCGCCCGGCGCGGTTGTGGATGCGCAGCGCGCGGGTGAGGTGGTACCGCACGGTGTGCGTGGGGTTCAACGAGCCGAACGGGTCCTGGAATATCAGCTGGACCTGGCGACAGTAGGCGCGGAAGGCGCGGCCCTGGCCCACCTTGGTGGGCTTGCCGTGCAGCAGCAGCTGCCCCGAGGTGGTCGGGTACAGCTGCGCCAGGAGCCGGGCGATGGTGGACTTGCCCGAGCCGGATTCGCCCACCACGGCGGTGACGGAGCCACGGCGGAGCTTGAGGGAGACGTCGTCCACCGCGTGCACGACCGGGCGGTTGCGGTCGGCGAAGTTGCGCAGCGTGCGGCGAACGGCGAAGTGCTTGCTGATGGCGCGCGCCTCAAGGACCACGTCGCCAACGGTGGGCGGGCTGTTGGTCGCTGTGCCGGGTGGGTCGGGAGTCTTGGCCATGACGGTGTGTTTTTCCTGTCGTACGTCGGCGAGAGCGCCCGCCCCCGCCGCCTGGGGCGTGGGGGTGGATGTGCGGCGGGGGCGGGCGGGCTAGGTGGCCTCGTTGCTGGCGGGCGTCAGCCGTCGGCCGGTTCCAGGTTGAGCACGACCTCCAGGGCGTTCCGCTGGGTCGGCTGCGGCGGCGCGTAGGGGTCCTCCTCCGACGGCCAGCCGACCCAGTTCTGGGTGCTGTACTCGGCGCCGACGGGGGACGCGACGGTCG
This sequence comes from Streptomyces sp. 3MP-14, assembly GCF_006334905.2. Classification (NCBI taxonomy): domain Bacteria; kingdom Bacillati; phylum Actinomycetota; class Actinomycetes; order Kitasatosporales; family Streptomycetaceae; genus Streptomyces; species Streptomyces sp. 3MP-14. The sequence continues at coordinate 177,451 of NZ_VDLZ02000002.1, read as the reverse complement.
GGATCATCGGGACCTGCTCGACGAAGATCCGCTGAAGCTCGTTCATCGCCTCGGCGCGGGCCTCGTCGTCGGTCGCGTTGGCGTACTCCCGCAGCGCCTCGCCGGCCTCCGGGGAGTCGAAGCGCCCGAAGTTGCCGCCGGGGGACGCCTCGCCGATCGGCTGGAGCAGCGCGTCGTCCATCACGTGCTGGTAGGTGTCGTACGGGGTGGCGCCACCGTTGGTCCAGTGCAGGGTGGCGTCGAAGCCGCCGGCGTCGACCGAGTTGCGCCAGCCGTCGACGGTCGCGGTCTCGACGGACGCCTCGATGCCGATCTCGGCCAGGTTGTCGGAGATCACCGACAGCGAGGTCAGGTAGTCCGACCAGCCGGCCGGGTCGATCAGCGACATGGTGACCGGCTCGCCCTCGGGCGTCAGCAGCGCGTCGCCCTCGAAGGTGTAGCCGTTCTCCTCCAGCAGGGCGCGGGCGCCCTCGACGTCACGCTCCTGCACCACGCCCTGGTACTCCGGCGCGAGGAAGGACTCGCCGGCCGGCAGCGGCAGGCCGGTGGGGCTCTCCACGACGGGGAACGCGCCGGCGTGGCCCTGCTCGTGGATGGCCTGGCGGTCGATGACCATGTTCATCGCCTGGCGCAGCACCACGTCGTCGAACGGCTCGCGCTCGGTGTTGATCCACAGGCCGTGAATGCCCAGGCCGGTGGGGAACCAGAGGTTGAAGTTGTCCGGGTCGTGGGAGAGGTAGACGTCCTCGAAGTTCGGGATGAAGACGTAGGACCACTCCAGCTCGCCGTTGGCCAGCGCCGTGGTGGCCGCGTTGTTGTCGTTGTAGCCGGTGTAGCGCAGCTCCTCGACCTGCGGCAGGTCCTGCCAGTACTCGTCGCGCCGGGTCAGGGTGATGGTCTGCGGCGTGAAGGTCTTCAGGGTGTAGGGGCCGGTCCCGATGGGCTCCTGGTCCTCGTAGGTCTCCGGGTTGTCGACCTGTGACCATATGTGCTCGGGAACGATGTAGGTCTGGTAGATCTTGACCTGGTTGACAAACTGGGAGGACGAGAAGGTCACGGTGACCGTGTTGCCCTCCTGCGTGATCTCCTCGAAGGGGATCGCGCCCGCGTTGAGGCCGGCGTGGTCCTTCAGCAGCTGGAAGGTGAAGGCGACGTCCTCGGCGGTGAACTCCTCGCCGTCGGACCAGGTCGGGCCCTCACGGACGGTCAGCTCCAGCTGGGTGAAGTCCTCGTTCCAGGACCACTGTTCGGCGAGCCAGGGCTTGCCCTCCTCCTCGGGGGCGATGCCGTTGGTCATCACCAGCGGTTCGTAGATCATGGCGCGGTAGCCGAGCGAGGCGCTGGCCGAGGTCTCCAGCAGCGGGTTGCTGTTGTTGGCCTGCGGGCCGTTGGGCATCCCCACGGTCAGGACGCCGTCGCCGCCGCTGTCGCCGCCGTTGTTGTTCCGGTTGCTGTTGGCGTCGGAACACGCGCCCAACAGCGAGAGGGACAGCACAACGCCCGTCGCCACAGCAAGGGTTCTGCGGGATCGTGATTGGACTCTCACGGATTTGCTCCCAGGGTGATCATTCATGGTTGTGAATAAGGATGACGAGCTGGGGGGGACGGTCAGCCCGGCGCCGAGGACCGGATGACCAGTTCGGTGGGCAACACGACGGCGTCCGGCTCCAACGTGGTGGCACCGCTGAGGTGGTTGAGCATCCGCCGGGCCGCCGCCTCGCCCATGGCCTGCATGGGCTGGCGGACGGTGGTCAGCGAGGGCTCGGTGTACGCGGCGATGGGGATGTCGTCGAAGCCGATGACGGCGACGTCGTCGGGCACCCGGCGGCCGGCGGCGCGCAGCGCGTGGAGCACGCCGGTGGCGCTGAGGTCGTTGTGGCAGAAGACGGAGTCGAAGGGCAGCCGCTCGGCCAGCGCGTACTCGATCACGCTCTGGCCGCAGCGGACGGTGAAGTCCCCCTCGAAGACCCGGGATTCGGGCTGGGCGGCGCCGTGTTCGGCGAGCACCTCGGCGAAGCCGTGCAGGCGGTCCTGGACGCAGCCGAACTGGGTCGGCCCGGTGACCACCAGCGGCGCGCGGCGCCCCGAGGTCAACAGGTGGTGGGCCGCCGACGCGCCGCCCTCGCGGTTGGTGGTCGCGACGGAGGGGAACTCGGCGCCCTGGCCGCGATCGTCGACCAGGACCAGCGGCAGCCCCTGGTGGTGGAGCGCCGCGATCGAACCCCGGGTGTTCTCCGGCTCTATCACCAGCACCCCGTCGAAGGCCCTGGCCGAGACCTGGCTGGTGAACTGCGCCATCGACTCCTCACCCCGGTTGCAGGTGAACAGCAGCAGTCCGTAGCCGGAGGCCTCCAGGGTGTCGGCCGCGCCCTGGAGCACCTCGCCGACCCAGGGCCAGGTGAGCGAGGGCACGAGCATGGCCAGGGTGCGGCTGTTCCCCCTGGCCAGGCCGACGGCGCGGGAGGAGGGGACATACCCCAGTTCGGCGATCACGGTGCGGACCCGTTCCGCCGTCTCGGAGTCGACCTCGCCCTTGCCGTTGAGCACGCGCGAGACGGTGGTCTTGCTGACCGCCGCGTTACGGGCGACATCGGCGATGGTGACACGCATGGGGCAGGCTCCTCGGCACGCTGAGCTGGGGCTGCCGCGGGCATTCGGCGGCAGCGCCGACACCGGTTCCGGAACCGGTTCCGGCGATGTTGCGTGGGAGTTAATCGTCTGGGTCGAGTGACGTCAATACGTCGCGCCGAATTCTTTTGACGGGGCCTCAACGACCGTCATGCGTTCAAGGGGTGAACAGAGAAAACGTTGCACCATCCCTGACCTGGACGAGTCGCATCATGGTCACGTAACCATCGCGGTATCCACGAGTCGGCCATCCGACGGACTCCTCTCCGAGGGGCGGCCCTGCCAACGCGGCGCCGGCCACCCTCGCTGGCAGCGTGCCAGCGAGGGGGACGGATACGCCAGGCCCAGGGAGCGGTATGCGAATTGGTTACAAACTGGCCGCCGAGGCGTTCGGCCCGGCCGAGCTGGTGCGGCAGGCGGTCCTCGCCGAGCGCGCCGGCTTCGACTTCGTGGAGATCAGCGACCACTACCACCCCTGGCTCGACGTGCAGGGCCACTCCCCCTTCGCCTGGGCGGTGCTCGGCACCATCGCCGCCAGGACCGAGCGGATCGGCCTGGCCACCGGCGTGACCTGCCCGACCGTGCGCTACCACCCGGCGGTCATCGCGCAGGCCGCCGCGACCCTGGCGCTGCTCTCCGAGGGCCGCTTCACGCTCGGCGTCGGCTCGGGCGAGCGGCTCAACGAGCACGTGGTGGGCCTTGAGTTCCCCGACTCGGTGCGGGTGCGGCAGCAACTCCTGCGCGAGGCGCTGGAGATCATCCAGCTGCTCTGGCAGGGCGGCTACCGCTCCTACGAGGGGCAGCACCTGCGACTTGAGGACGCCCGGGTCTTCGACCTGCCGCCCACCCCGCCGCTGCTGGCAGTGGCGGCCGGCGGCGCGGACGCCGCCCGGATCGCGGCCGAGCTGGGCACCGCGCTCTTCGCCACCGAGCCCAGGGCCGACCTGGTGGACGCCTACCGGGAGGCGGGCGGCGACGGCCCCCGGTTCGTGGAGATGTCGGTGGCCTACGCGGCCGACGAACAGGAGGCGGTGCGGGCCGCGTTGACCACCAACCGGTGGGCGGTGACCGGCTGGAAGGTGATGAGCGAGCTGCCGAATCCGGTCAACTTCGAGGCCGCCACCACCACCGTCCGGGAGAGCGACATCCGCGAGCAGTTCGCCTGCGGGGCCGACGTCGAGCGCTACCTCGCCGTCGCCCAGCCCTTCGTGGACGCCGGCTTTGACCAGCTGGTGCTGATGAACGCCGGGCCCGACCCGGACGCGTTCCTCGACTTCTACCAGCGGGAGTTGGACGGTCCGCTGCGCGCGCTGACGCCCCGCCGGGGCTGAGCCGGCCGGGCCCGGGGCGGCGGCGCCCCGGGCCCGGCGCCGGTTCAGCGCGCGGTGTCGGTTCAGTGTGCGGTGTCGGTGCGCCACAGCACCCCGCCGTCGGCCGCCCGCACGGCCACGTCCCCGTCGGCGCCCACCACCAGGACGGCGCCCTCGTTCCCCTCGGTCGGCGTGGCCCAGACCGCCGCGCCGTCGGCGTCGACCAGGGCCAGCCGGCCGTCCTCCCAGAACTCGGCGCGGCCCGAGCGGCCCCCGGTGTAGCCGGCCTGCCAGGTGACCTCCTCCCGGTCGTCGCGGACCCTGAGGTCCCCGTCGTCCTCGAAGCGCAGCCTGGCCTTCCCCGAGCTGATCACCTCGCCCCTGCGCAGCACCATGGGCGCGGCCAGCACCCGGTCCTCGGGCGGCGGCCCGCCCGGCGGGATCTCGCCGGCGGCCAGCAGCCGCAGCGCGGTCAGCGAGGGCGTGAACGCGTAGAGCGCGCCCTCGGTGCGCACGAACTGCCGCAGCGTCAGCGGGACATGGGCGTCCGGCGAGCCGTGCACCGGGAAGGACGCCTGCGAGCCGCGCCCGATCACCGCGTCCCGGCCGACCTGGACCTCGCGCTCGGGGAACGCCTCGGCGTCGACCCAGGAGCGCTGAACGAACTCGAACTGGGCCACCAGATCGCCCTGGTAGGCGACGAAGACCAGGCCGCGCGGCGCGTCGGGACCGTTCTCCGCGCCGCCGGTCGGGTCGAAGCGCTCGCCGTAGGGGACGCCCCTGCGGATGATGCGGCGGCCGTCCAACGCGCCCTTGAGCGGGACGGGTTCGGGGTCGGTGACGCGGGCCAGCAGGCCGTCGCGCGGGTTGGTCTTGCGCAGGTGGGCGCAGAGCGGGACGGCGCGGCCGAGCTGGTCGTCGCCGTAGAGGATGTCGTTGTCCGCCTCGGTCTCCGGGTCCGGGTGCGGGTCGGCGTCGGGGTACTTGGTCAGCGGGGCGCCGGAGCGCCAGCGGCCCATCAGCCGGGCGGCCAGCCACTCGCTGGTGGCGCCCGGCGGGACGGCGTTCCGCTGCTTCAAATCGGCGACCAGGTCGGCCATCTGGGCCCACCAGCCGGGCACGTCCTGGGCGAGGCGGCGCACCACGTGGAAGGAGCCGTCGCGCATCCACTCGGGCAGCCAGTCGGGCAGCCGGTGGTCCTTCTCGTGGCCGACGAGGAACTCGCCGGCCGGGACGATGCGGGTGCCCGGCTTGCCCAGCTGGTGCTCGGGGTCGTCCGGGTCGGGCTCGTCGAAGTCCCGCACGCCCGGCTGGCTGATGCCGTCCTTGAAGCCGAAGTGCTCCCGGCCGCGCAGGCTGCCGGCGAGGGTGCCGGCCGGCTGTTCGAAGACCACCGTCAGCCCCGAGTCCCCGGCCTCGTCGCGCTCCTCCGCCAGCGCGCGCGCCAGGTCCTCGGGCCGGTCGGCGGCCAGGGTGAGCACCGCGTGCACGGCGGGCTGCCCCACGGCGCCGAAGAGCCAGTGCTCGGGGGCGCTGGCGTCGGTGTCGCCGAGCCGCTCGGCCCGCCGGGCCGGACCCTGGAAGAACGCCTCCTGGGTGGTGCCCCTCGGCACGTCGGTGTAGGGGGCGCCGCCGATCAGCTCGGTCAGGCCGGCGTGGGTGAGGCTCACCGAGCGCCAGATGGCGTGGTGCCGCTCCGGGTCGACGCCGGCGCGGGCCCGCCGAGCGCGGCTGAACTGGCGGTTGAAATCGGCCACTTCGCGGGTGGTGGCCACCCGGTGGCGCAGCCGGTCCAGCCACTCCCTGGCCTGGTCCCGCTCGCCGAAGGCCAGCAGCAGCAGGTGGACGTGGTCCTTCTTGAAGCCGGCCAGGATGTCGCCCTGGATCTCGGTGCTCTGGCGCAGCGGGAGGGATTCGGCCTCGGGCGTCGGGCTCTGGGTCGGCACCCGGGCCGACGTGGCTGTCTCGGACACGGCTGTCTCGGACGTGGTGGCGGTGGACGGCTCGGACGAAGGGGGCATCGGCTCTCCGGGACCTCGGACGCGGGTGAACGACGGCTGTCGGTGAACGGGGCGCGGCGGAGGGGGCCCGCCGCCGCGCTGCGGGGAAGCTACCGAGCCGGCGACCGGAATAGACCGTTCCGCCCGAGAGACCACCCCTTCGGGAGGGCTTGGGGTGGGTGGGGTTGACGCGGTGGGTGTCCGATGCGGGGCGTCGCGGGGCCGCGGAAGGGCCGGGCGAGGAATGCGGCGGGGCGGGGTTTTCCGGTGCGTCGCGCCGGTTACTCGGTGCGCGGGTCGGCCCCGGGCGGGGCGCCAGGACCCACGCGCCAGACCAGCGACAGGAACGGTGGACCAGACCATGCGAATCGCGTTTCTCACCGCACCGGAGGGCGTCGAGCAGGTGGAGCTGACCGAGCCGTGGCGTGCGGTGGCCGCGACCGGCGAGACCCCGCAGCTGATCTCCACCAGCGCCGGCGAGGTGCGGGCGTTCAACCACCTCGACCGGGGCGACACCTTCCCGGTGGACGGCACCGTGGTGGACACCTCGCCCGAGGAGTTCGACGCCCTGGTGCTGCCGGGCGGCGTCGCCAACCCGGACGCGCTGCGCACCGACCCCCGCGCGGTGGCGTTCGCACGGGCGTTCTTCGACGCGGACAAGCCGGTGGCGGCGATCTGTCACGCGCCGTGGACGCTCATCGAGGCCGATGTGGTCCGCGACCGGACCCTGACCTCCTGGCCGAGCCTGACGACCGACCTGATCAACGCCGGCGCCCACTGGGTGGACGAGCCGGTCCAGGTCTGCCGGGCCGAGCCGGGCCCGCTGGTGACCAGCCGCGGGCCGGACGACCTGCCGTACTTCAACGAGGCGATGCTGCGCGAGTTCGGCCGGGTCGCCGCCTGAGTCGGGCCGCCGCCCGAGCCGGGCCGCCGCCCGAGCCACCGCAGAACCGCGCCGGAGGGCGTCATGAATCTCGGATTTCTCACCCCCCTGCTCCACGAGCCCGGCCCCTGGGCCTCGGTGTACTACAACACCTCCCAGATCGCGGCGGACGCGGAGGAGCAACTGGAACTCCAGGCCCGGGCGGCCGGCGACCAGCTCGCCGCGCAGGGCGCCGACGCCGCGACCTGTCGGGCGGTGCGCGAGGCGTGCGCCGGGCTCGGCCGCGAGGAGGTCGGGCACGCGCTCTTCGCCACCGGGGGCCGGGTGGTGCTCGACGTCCCGCTGACCGAGCCGCCGCCCTCGCCGCCGATGACCGAGTGGGCGCCGCTGCCCCGGCTGGGCCCGATGCTGGACTTCGGGGAGCGGCGGCCGCCCACCCTGGTCGCGTTCGTGGACCGGGAGGGCGCCGACATCCAGCTGCGCGGCACGCATGGCCGGCCGCGTCCGCTGGACGAGGTCGACGGCCGGGACTGGCCGATCCACCGCACCCGGCGGGCCGACTGGTCCGAGCGGCACTTCACGCTGGCCGTGGAGAACACCTGGGAGGAGAACGCCCGGCTGATCGCCGAGAACCTCGCCGAGGACGCCGCCGACACCGGCGCGGAGCTGCTGGTGCTGGCTGGCGACCCGTTCGAGCGGGCCGCCGTCGCGGAGCGGCTGCCCGAGCCGCTGCGCGCCGTGACCGTGGAGAGCGAGTTCGGCGGTCGCGGGGCCGGCGCCAGGGAGGACCGGCTGGACGAGCGGATCGACGAGGTCAGGGCCGGGTTGCGGGAGCGGCGCGCGGCCGAGATGTACGACCGTTTCCTGGCCGGTCGGGTGGAGACCGACGAGCGCGGCGTCGAGGCGGTCGAGGGCGTTCCGGCGCTGCTGGAGGCGGCGCGGGAGCACCGGATCGACACGCTGCTGGTCCGGCTGGACGGGTCCGACCTGGCCCGGGACGTCTGGGTGGGCGCGGGTCCTGACCAACTGGCCGCGCGCCGCTCGGAGTCGACGTATCTGGGCGAGCCCGACCCGGTGGCGGCGCGCGCCGACGACGCGCTGCTGCGCTCGGCGGCGGCCACCGACGCGGAGGTGGTCGTGGTGGCGGGCCCGGTGCCGGAGGAGCCGCCGTTCGTGGCGCGGGACGGGCTGCCGGCGGGCGGCCTGGGCGCGGTGCTGCGGTGGTCGTACCGGGACGGCGTGCCCGACGGCGGGCACCGGCCGCCCGGCGACATCCCCGGCGGCGGCCCGCGCACGCCGGGGTGAATCAACGGGTCACCCCCGGGGTCCGCGCGCGACGGTCTCGTCAGGACCCACTCGTCAGGACCCGCTCGTTAGGACCAGCCGCGCGCGGGTACCCGGGGGCGCGGACGCCCGGGCGCTCGCGCGGGCCCGGGCGCCCCCAGCGCGAACAGGGCGCGAACACGGCGCGAGCGCGCCGGGAGGAACCAACCGCCGCGAGGCACCAACCGCAGAGCCGGCCGCGCGCATCCGGGAGGCAAGGGCAGATGACATCCGCAGACCAGTACCTGGCCGAGTTGGGTCAGCAGCTCCGGGTGGACGCGGTGCGCGCCACCTCGACGGCCGGCTCGGGGCACGCGACCTCGTCGATGTCGGCGGCCGACCTGATGGCCGTGCTGCTGGCGCGGCATCTGCGCTACGACTTCGACTGGCCCGACCACCCGGGCAACGACCGGCTGATCCTCTCCAAGGGCCATGCCTCGCCGCTGCTGTACGCCGCGTTCAAGGCGGCTGGCGCGATCAGCGACGAGGAGCTGCTGACGTTCCGCACCCTGGGCAGCCGGCTGGAGGGCCACCCGACGCCTCGGCTGCCGTGGGTGGACGTGGCGACCGGCTCGCTGGGTCAGGGGCTGCCCATCGGGGCCGGCGTCGCGCTGGCCGGCCAGCGGCTCCAGGAGGCGGAGTCCCGGGTGTGGGTGCTCAGCGGCGACAGCGAGCTGGCCGAGGGCTCGGTCTGGGAGGCGTTCGAACACGCGGGCTACGAGCGGCTGTCCAGCCTGACCGCGATCCTCGACATCAACCGGCTGGGTCAGCGCGGCCCGACCCGGCACGAGTGGGACCTGGACGCCTACCGGCGGCGGATCGCCGCGTTCGACTGGCACACCATCGAGGTCGACGGGCACGACCCGGCGGCGATCGACGCGGCCTACACCGAGGCGGCGGGCGTCACCGACCGGCCGACCGCGATCCTGGCGCGCACCATGAAGGGACGCGGCGTCGCTGCGGTGCAGGACCGGGAGGGGATGCACGGCAAGCCGGTGCCCGACGAGGCGGAGGCCGTCGAGGAGTTGGGCGGGCCGCGCGACCTGCGGGTCGAGGTGCGCCGCCCGGAGGCGACGACGGTCCCGCGCTCCCCGGGCGGGCCGCAGCCCGAACTGCCGCGCTACGCGGTGGGCGAGAAGGTCGCGACGCGGAACGCCTACGGCGAGGCGCTGGCGGCGCTGGGCGCGGCGCGGCCCGAGGTGGTGGCACTGGACGGCGAGGTCAGCGACTCGACGCGTTCGGAGTTCTTCGCCAAGCAGCACCCGGACCGGTTCTTCGAGTGCTACATCGCCGAGCAGGAGCTGGTGGCGACGGCGGTCGGGATGGCGGTGCGCGGCTGGCTGCCGTTCGCCTCGACGTTCGCCGCGTTCTTCACCAGGGCGCACGACTTCCTGCGGATGGCGACGGTGAGCCGGGTCGGGCTGTGCCTCGCGGGCTCGCACGCCGGGGTGGCGATCGGCGAGGACGGGCCGTCGCAGATGGGCCTGGAGGACCTGGCCATGTTCCGGGCGCTCCACGACTCGACGGTGCTCTACCCGTGCGACGCCAACCAGGCCGCCCAGCTGGTCGCCGAGATGGCCGAGGAGACGAGTGGGCTGCGCTATCTGCGCACCTCGCGCGGCGCCGACCCGGTGATCTACCCGCCGGAGGAGCGCTTCCCCGTCGGCGGCAGCAAGGTGCTGCGCTCCTCGCCCGGCGACCGGCTGACGGTGGTGGCCGCCGGGGTGACGGTGCACGAGGCGCTGCGCGCGGCCGACGAGTTGGGCGAGGAGGGCGTGCCGGTGCGGGTGGTCGACCTGTACTCGGTGAAGCCGGTGGACGCGGCGACGCTGCGGGAGGCGGCCGAGCAGACGGGCTGCCTGCTGACCGTGGAGGACCACCGGCACGCCGGCGGCCTCGGCGACGCGGTGCTGGACGCGTTCACCGACGGCCGCCCGGTGCCCCGGCTGCTGCGGCTGGCGGTGGACTCGCTGCCGGGTTCGGCCAAGCCGGACGAGCAGCTGCGGGCGGCCGGCATCGACGCCGGGGCGATCGCCACGGCGGTGCGGCGCCACCTCGCCGGCCACGGCGCGTGAGGCCCGAGCCGGTGAACGGGGCGGCCTCAGCCGGCGGTTGACGGGGCGCCGCGCGTGGAGCCGGCGAGAAGCTCCTCGGCGGTGGCGGTCAGGGCTGGCAGCGTGCCCAGGGTGCGGCGGGCGCGTTCGGCCAGGTCGGCGGCGGTGCCCAGGCCCAGGTCGGCCAGAAGGGCGGCGAACCCGCCGGCGTGCGCCCGCCGTTGCTCCTCCGTCCCGGCCTCGGCCAGCACCAGCTGGCAGCGGGCCTGGGTGGCCACCAGCCAGAACAGCACCTCGCGGTGGCGGCCGGCCCGGATCAGCTCGCGGCTGGCGTCGATCGCGACGGGCCGCGCCGGCGCCTGGACGTCCGAGCGGAACGGGAACGGGGTGGCGGCGGCGAGGGGCGCGGCCGCGTCGAACGCCTCGGCCAGGGTGGCCAGATGGGCCTCGGCGCGCTCGGCGGTGAGGGTGGCGCAGCCGAGCGCCGCCAGCAGCGGCGGGTAGGCGTCGGGCAGGCCGCGTTCGGCCAGCAGCTCCCTGGTGCGCAGGTAGCGCAGCCGCACGGTGGGGTTGCGCAGCCCGGCGACCAGCAGCACATGGGTGGTGACGCCGGTGGGGAAGAGCCAGCCGAGCACGGCCGCCGGCGAGGGCGGGGCGAGGTCGGGGGCGGTCTCGGCGACATGGGTCAGCCCGTTCCGCGCCCGGGCCAGCGCGTGCTCGTACCGGGTCCGCACCCAGGCGGGCTCGGCGAAGCGCCCGGCCACCGCGCGCCGGAGCCGGGTCAGGTGGCCGGTGGGGTCGGCGATCAGGGTGTCGGCGGGCGGCGGGTCGGCGCGGAACGGGCCGGCCAGGTGGTAGTCGGCGAGCACCGCCTCGGGGCTGGCCAGCTCGGCGTGCGGCACCAGGCTGATCTCGACCAGCGCGCCCCGGTGGAGGAACTTGCCGGGCTTCGTCGGGGGTTGAGGGTCGGTGGTGACGACCATGACGTCGATGTCGGAGCCGCGCGGCACCTCGGCTCCTTCGGGGAGCCCCACCGTCGATCCGCCGAAGTAGGCCCCGGCGAACCAGGGTTGTGCCGCCGCGTTCGTCCGCACCCAGTCGCGCGCGGCCTCGCGCGCCTCCCCGATCAGCATCGGTCCATGGTGCACTCCCCCGGGGCCCGTCGCGGACGACGGGCCCCGGGGCCTCGCGCGGGGACTTGGCCGGCCGGGAACAACGGTCAGCCCGGCTCGCCGAAGCGGGCGGCGGCCAGGTAGTCCGGCTTGGGGTCCAGGGCGGCGGCCAGCCGGAAGTGGCGCAGCGCCTCGTCGCCGCGCGCCGCGCGCTGGAGCGTGCGCGCCAGCGCGAAGTGCGCGTAGGCGTTGTCCGGCTCGCGCTCCACGATCAGCTGGAACTCCTGCTCGGCGCTGCGCAGTTGCGCGCCGAGGAAGAACGCGCGGGCGCGCAGCAGCCGGGCGGAGGTGTTCTCCGGGTAGGCGCTGACCACGGGGTCGAGCAGCTTGAGCGCGCCGCGCGGATCGCCGGCGTCCAGCAGCTGCTCGGCGGCCCGGTAGGCGATGACATGGGTGGCGGGTGAGATCGGGGACACGTGCCCTCCTTGCGTGACATGGCGGGTGGGCGGCGTCGGCACCCTGTGGGTCCGACGGTCGCAACGTCTCCTTCGCACCCGGTATTCCCCGTGGCAGGCCGGGGAGCGCCGCCCGCACCACGGGCTACGCTGAGTGACCGTGCCCGAGAACGAGACCCTGCCCCGCCGTCGCCGGCTGCTGATCCTGGCCATCTGCTGCATGAGCCTGCTGATCGTGAGCCTGGACGTGACCGCGCTCAATGTCGCCCTGCCCGACCTGGGCCGTGAGCTGGACGCCGAGGTCTCCGGGCTCCAGTGGACCCTCGACGTCTACACGGTGGTGCTGGCCTCGTTCCTGATGCTGTCGGGCTCGATGGCCGACCGGCTGGGGCGGCGGCGGGTCTTCCGGGTGGGCCTGGTGATCTTCACCGCCGGCTCGGTGCTGTGCGCGCTGGCGCCGAGCCTGGGCTGGCTAATCGCGTTCCGGGCCGCGCAGGCGGTGGGCGGCTCGATGCTCAACCCGGTGGCGATGTCGATCATCACCAACACCTTCACGGACCGGCGGGAGTTGGCGCGGGCCATCGGCGCCTGGGGCGGGGTGGTGGGGATCTCGATGGCGATCGGGCCGATCGTGGGCGGCGCGCTGGTGCACTCCTTCGGGTGGCGTGCCATCTTCTGGCTGAACCTGCCGATCGGGCTGGCCGCGCTCGTGCTCACCACGCTCTTCGTGCCGGAGTCGCGGGCGCCGAGGCCCCGGCGGCTGGACCCGGTGGGGCAGCTGCTGGTGATCACGCTGTTGGGCGCGCTGACGTTCGGAATCATCGAGGGCGGGCGGGCCGGCTGGACCTCGCCGCTGCTGCTGGCGGGCGTCGGGGTGGCGGCGCTGGCGCTGGTGGGGTTGCTGGTCTACGAGCCGAGGCGGCGGGAGCCGCTGGTGGAGCTGGACTTCTTCCGCAGCGTCCCGTTCAGCGGGGCGTTCGTGATCGCGATCGCGTCGTTCGCGGCGCTGGCCGGCTTCCTGTTCCTGAACACGCTCTACCTCCAGGACGAGCGGCACCTCAGTCCGCTCCAGGCCGGGCTCTATCTGCTGCCGATGGCGGCGACCACGCTGGTGTTCTCGCCGCTGTCCGGGCAGTTGATCGGGCTGATCGGCGGGCGTGGCCCGCTGGTGGTGGCGGGCGTGACGATCGCGTTCAGCGGGGCGTGGCTGTCCGGCACGGACCCGGACACCTCGCTTGCGGTGCTGTTCACCGGCTATGTGCTGTTCGGCGTGGGCTTCGGGCTGGTCAACGCGCCCATCACGCACACGGCCGTGACCGGGATGCCCAAGGCGCAGGCCGGTGTCGCGGCCGGGGTGGCCTCGACGGGGCGGCAGGTGGGGTCGGCGCTGGGCGTGGCGGTGGTGGGCACGGTGTTGGCGGCCGGATCGCGGGCGGCTGGCTGGTGGGTGATCAGCGGCTGTGGCGCGCTGGTGCTGCTGCTGGGCGCGCTGACCACGGGGGCGCGGGCGCGCCGCACGGCGGACCGGGCCGGCGGCGGCAGCGAGGGCGATGGCAGCGGCGGGGGCGACGGCGGGGAACGGGGCCGGGGCTGAGGGGCCGCCGTCCCGAATGGCCGGGCCGGCGCCCGAGCCCTAGCGTGGTCAGCGCAGGGGGTGCCGCACGGCGCCGAAGACCGGTGAGGACCAGCGAGGAGAGCCGTCATGCCGTCGATCCCGGATGTCACCCTGAACAACGGCGTCACCATGCCGCAGCTCGGCTTCGGCGTCTTCCAGGTGCCAGACGACGAGACGGCCCAGGCCGTGGGGACCGCGCTGGAGGCGGGCTACCGGAGCATCGACACCGCCGCCGCCTACGGCAACGAGCGCGGCGTCGGGCAGGCGCTCGCCGCCTCCGGCATCCCCCGTGACCAGCTGTTCGTCACCACCAAGCTGTGGAACGACGACCAGGGCCACGACCGGGCGCTCGCCGCCTTCGACGCCTCGCTGGAGCGGCTCGGGCTCGACCGGCTCGACCTCTATCTCATCCACTGGCCGGCGCCGGAGCAGGATCGCTATGTCGACACCTGGCGGGCCCTGGAGCGGCTGTACGCGGACGGCCGGATCCGCGCCATCGGGGTCTCCAACTTCCATGTGACACACCTCCAACGGCTGATGGACGAGACGGGGATCGTGCCGGCCGTCAACCAGGTGGAGCTGCACCCGGGGCTGCCGCAGGTGGAGCTGCGGGCCTTCCACCGGGAGCACGGGATCGCCACCGAGGCGTGGAGCCCGCTGGCCAAGGGCGGGCTGCTGCGGGACGCGTCGCTCGGCCGGGTCGCCGAGCGGCACCACGTCACGCCCGCGCAGGCGGTGCTCCGCTGGCACCTCCAGCTCGGGAACATCGTCATCCCCAAGTCCGTGACGCCGGAGCGCATCCGGCAGAACCTGGACGTCCTCGACTTCACGCTGGACGAGGACGACATGGCGACGATCGCCGCGCTGGAGTCCGACCTGCGCACCGGGCCGCACCCCGACACCTTCGGCTGAGCGACGCGCCCGGGCGGCCCGGGCGGCCCGGGCGGCCCCCGGTTCAGTCGGCTATGAACCCGCGCGCCACGTCCTCAAGGCGCCGGCGGTAGTCGGCCCACCAGTCGGCGTCCGTGGCGGGCAGGTTGTCCCCCGGGGTGCGCAGGCCGACCGCGCCGTCGATGAGCTCCCGCAGGATGTCGGCGTGCCCGGCGTGCCGTTGGAGGTCGACGATCGTGTGGACGGCGATCCGGTGCAGGGTGACCTCGGCGCGCTCCGGGGCCCACCAGGGCACCCGGCCGCGCGTGTCCAGCGGCAGCTTCTGGATCACCGCGTCGGAGTGCTCGCCGACCCTGCGGTACTCGGCGATCAGGTCCCGGCTGGACTGGTCGGCGGTGGCCCACATGTCGACGTTGGGCTCGTCCTCGTGGAAGGTCCAGGAGAGCGGCTCGACAGGCTGGTCGAAGACCACGCCGAAGTAGTCGTGCTCGACGAGGGTGGCGTGCTTGACCAGGCCCAGCAGGTTGGTGCCGGTGGGGGTGAGGGGCCGGCGCCGGTCGTACTCCGAGAGCCCGTCGAGCTTCCAGACCAACGCGTCCCGCGCCTCCCGCAGGTAGTGCAGCAGATGGGCCCTCGTCGCGTCGTCGGTCCGGTCGGGCTGGTCTGGCTGGGCGGCGGTGCTCGTCATGCCGCCCACTCTGCCATCCGCCTCTGACAGTCGGGCCGGCGCGCGGGCCTCAGCCGGTGACGGGAGCCGTCGTGCCCCGGGGAACGAAGCGCGGGGCCGGCGACCAGCGCGGGGTGACCGGCCGGCCGTCGATCAACTCCAGCACGGACTCGGCGACCGAGACGCCGAACTGGTGGACATCCACGCTCATCGTGGAGAGCGCGGGCGAGGCCAGCCGGCACATCGTGGAGTCGTCCCAGGCCAGCAGCGACAGCTGCTCCGGCACCCGGACGCCGGCCGCCTTGGCCGCCCCGAGGCCGGCCACCGCCATCACGTCGTTGTCATAGATGATCGCGGTGGGTCGCTCGGCGCGGCGCAGCAGCTTCTCGGTCAACTCGGCGCCGGACTCGGCCGAGTAGTCGCCCTCGACGATCACCGGCTCGATCCCGGCGGCCCGGCAGCCGTCCGTGAGGGCCGCCGTCCTGGCCCGGGTGTGGACCAGGTCGCTGGGCCCGGTGACCCGGGCGATGCGCCGGTGGCCCAGCTCCAGCAGCCGGGCCAGCGCCTCGCGGACCGGCCCGGTGCTGTCGGTGACCACGGCGGGGACGTCGGGGCCGCCGTCCCAGGCGCCCACCATGATGGCGGGCAACCCGAGACCGGCGAGCACATCGGGACGCCGGTCACCGACGGTCAGGTTGACCACGATGACGGCCTCCACCAGATCGCGCTCGGCCCACCTGCGGTGGGTGGCGATCTCCTCCTCGTGGGTCGCGACCACATGGAGCAGCACGGACAGACTGCGCTCCGCCAGCGTCTCCTCGATGCCGGCGATGAACTCCATGAAGAACGGCTCGACCCCGAGCAGCCTCGCCGGCCTGGCCAGGACCAGGCCGACGGCCTCCGAACGTCCCACCTCAGCTCCGCGCCGCCGCGTGCAGCGAGTTGACGGAGCGCAGCACCAGCGGCGCGGTCAGCTCGGCGGGGTCGATCTCGGCGGCGGTGCGCACCTGGAAGGTGTGCGACTCGCCGGCGAGCAGGGTCACCAGCGCGTCGTCCACGACGGCGTCCGGGGCAGCCCGGTCGGCGAGCAGCGCCACGTCCCTGGCGAAGGACGAGGCGGTCACCTCGACCCGGTAGCCGTCGGCCACCCGGGTCACCCGCGCGGTGAGCGCGGCCGGGTCGTAGGCCAGGTCGCGGTCCTCCTCGAAGTAGTGGAAGGAGCGGGTCTCGCCCACCGTCGCCACCAGTACCTCCCGTCGCGCTTCGGCCGCCTTCAACAGCGAGTCGGCCACGTCGAGTTCGGCGGCCGAGCGGGCCGCCACGCCGAGGGAGATGGTAGCGGTCTCGCGCACCTCGCCGTCGAACGTGACCCGCTCCAGGCGGAGTTCGCCGGCCCACTCGGTGCCGGTGTCGTTGACGGCGACCAGCGCGGTCCGCCCGTTCCTGGGCTGGAAGGTGAGCAGCCGGGGGGCGTAGACGTGCTTGAGGCCGTAGTACAGCGGCTTGGGCCGCTCGTCGCCGTCGATGGCCGCCCAGGAGGTCACCGGCCAGCAGTCGTTGAGCTGCCAGACCAGCGAGCCGGTGGTGCGCGGCCAGTAGGAGCGGAAGTGCTCGATGCCGAAGACGACGGCCCTGGCCTGGTTGAGCTGGGTCGCCCAGTGCCAGTCCTCGAAGGTGTGGGTGTCGGGCAGGTGCGGGGCCATGCCGCGGTCCAGCTTGCCGTTGCCGTCGTCGGCCTTCTGGTGGAGCAGGAACGCGGGCGAGGTGGCGGTCAGCGGCCGCTCGGTGATGGCCTCGGTGAGGGTCGCCCAGGTCGGCGGGCCCTGGAAGCCGAACTCCGAGCAGAACCTGGGGGTGTGGTCGCGGTAGGTGGTGTAGTCCACGCGGTTCCACACCTCCCACTCGTGGCGGGTGCCGTGGTCCTGGTCGTTGGGGTGCAGCTCGGTCGGGTGGTAACCGGGGCTGTTCGGGCTGCCGGCCGAGTAGGGGCGCTCGGGGTCCAGCTCGGCGATGACGCGTGGGAACAGGTCGGTGTAGTAGCCGTAGCCCCAGGTGGCGCCGTTCAGGTCCCGCTGCCAGCCCCAGTCCATGTAGCCCCAGAGGTTCTCGTTGCCGCCGTTCCACAGCGCCAGCGAGGGGTGCGGGGTGAGGCGGGCGACGTTCTCCCTGGCCTCGGCCTCGAACTCGGCCCACAGCTCGGGCTCCTCGGCGTAGGTGGAGCAGGCCAGCAGGAAGTCCTGCCAGACCAGCACGCCGCGCTCGTCGCACAGGTCGTAGAAGTCGTCGGTCTCGTAGATCCCGCCGCCCCAGATGCGGAGCATGTTCATGTTGGCTTCGACGGTCTGGTCGATGCGGCGGGCGAGGCGCTCCCGGGTGATCCGGGTCAGGAAGTGGTCGTCGGGAATCCAGTTGGCGCCCTTGGCGAAGATCGGCTGGCCGTTGACCACGAAGGTGAACGGGGTGCCGTGCTCGTCCGGGGTGGTGTCCACGGTGATGGTGCGGAAGCCGACCCGGCGCTCGAAGGTGTCCAACGGGTCGGCGCCGGCGGCCAGTTCGACCGTCACGTCGTAGAGCGGCTGGTCGCCGTAGCCGACCGGCCACCACAGCTCGGCGTCGGGGACGTCGACGGTGAGGGTGGCGCTGGTGGCGTCGGCGGGCACGGTGGCGGTGGCGGTGTGCCCGGCCACGGTGGCGGTCACGGTCAGCTCGCCGGCCGCGCCGAGGCCGGAGCGCTCGATGTCGGCGTGCACGGTGAGCCGGCCGGCGCCGTCCTCGGTGACGCTGGCCAGCGGGCGGACGCTCGCCAGCCGGGCGACGCGCCAGCGCTCCAGGGTGACGGGCTTCCAGATGCCGGCGGTCTGGAGGTCGGGGCCCCAGTCCCAGCCGAAGCTGCACGCCATCTTGCGGACGGCGTTGAACGGGTGCGGGTAGACGTGCGGGCGCGGGCCGAGGCGGCGCTCGGCCTCCTCGGCGTAGGCCAGCGCGGAGCGGAAGGTGACGACCAGCTCGGCGGGGGTGCCGTCCAGCAGCTCGCGCACGTCGTAGCGGTAGGAGCGGAACATGTTCGCGGTCGAGCCCAGGGTGCGGCCGGCCAGCTCGACGGTGGCGACGGTGTCGAGGCCATCGAAGACCAGGTCGACGCGCTCGTCGTCGGCGGCCGCCGGGGCGTCGACGGTGGTGGCGTAGCGCCAGTCCGTGCGGTGCGCCCAGACCAGCTCCTCCTCGACGCGGTTCTGGTAGGGGTCGTTGATCAGTCCGGCGTTCAGCAGGTCCAGGTGGGCGCTGCCCGGCACGTGGGCGGGCACGGTGCGCCCGGAGATGTTCTCCGGTACCGGACCGGCGATCGCCGTCAGCTGCCAACCGTCGTGCAGGGCATGGCGGATCATCGTGATTACTCCCAGGTGGTGACGAGCTCAGACCGGTTGAGATTGTTATGGTGCCGAATTAAGTAAGTCAACAGCGTCTCCCCTCTCCTCCTCCCTCGCCTGGACCGTAAGGCCGGATTTCTGCGGATATATCGCCAACCTCGTTCGAAGCCCTGGTGATCCAGATCACACTCTCTGAGTCGAAGGGCATTCGACGACGATCACCGTGGATCACCCCGGCACGGGGTGGGGGCGGCGGTCGAAACCGCCGCCCCCACCCCGTACGAGCCCCGCCCCGGCCTCCCGGATCAGGGGCGGGCGACCTCGGGTCCCGCGCCCTGGAGGGGCACGGAGACCGGCCGGTCGAACTCGTACCAGGAGCCCGTGGTGTGGTCGTAGCCACGCCCCAGGTCCTCGCGGGTGATGGCGCCCGGCGAGTCGGCCAGCGAGCGGCCCCGCTCGTCCGGGTTGGGCGCCGCCTTCGCCAGCAACTGGGTGTAGGAGTGGCGCGGGTTGAGGATCACCTCGTCGGCAGGGCCGCGTTCCACCACCCGCCCCCGGTACATCACCAGGATGTCGTCGGAGAAGTGCCGCGCCGTGGCGAGGTCATGGGTGATGTAGAGCACCGCGAGGTTGTCCTCGCGCTGGAGCCTGGCCAGCAGGTTGAGCACGCCCAGCCGGATCGAGACGTCCAGCATCGAGACCGGCTCGTCGGCGATCACCACCTGCGCCCCGGGCGCCAACGCCCGCGCGATGGCGACCCGTTGACGCTGGCCGCCGGACAGCTCGTGCGGCCGGCGGGGCGCCATGTCCTCGGCCGGGGTCAGGTTGACCCGCTCCAGCAGCTGTTCCACGCCCCTGCGGGTCTCCTCCGCGCTCCGCGCCCGGCCGTGCAGCCGCAGCGGCCGGGACAGGTGGTGCTCGATGGTGTGGAACGGGTTGAGCGAGGCGAACGGGTCCTGGAAGACCATCTGCACGTGGTCGCGGTACTCCCGGTCGCGGACCGGGGTGCCGTCCTCCTTGGTCGCCACGATGCGCCCGCCGGTCGGCTTCTCCAGCCGGGCGATGGTCTTGGCCACCGTCGACTTGCCCGAGCCCGACTCCCCCACCAGCGCCACGGTGCGGCCCGGGGTGAGGGTGAACGAGACGTGGTTGACCGCGCGCAG
This sequence comes from Streptomyces sp. 3MP-14, assembly GCF_006334905.2. Classification (NCBI taxonomy): domain Bacteria; kingdom Bacillati; phylum Actinomycetota; class Actinomycetes; order Kitasatosporales; family Streptomycetaceae; genus Streptomyces; species Streptomyces sp. 3MP-14. Next base: position 157,982 of record NZ_VDLZ02000002.1, on the reverse strand, counting down.
CGTCGAGCGGCGCAGCCCGGAGCGGATCGGGTAGTCCTTGACCAGGTCGCGGACCTCCAGTGTGGTCATGGCTGCGCCCTCTCGTTCGCGCTCGCCGCCGGCGGTTCGGTCCGCGACGCGGACTCGCCGGTGCGGATGAAGGAGCCACGGTCGCCCGTCAGGCTGGGGAAGGACTCCAGCAGCTTGCGGGTGTACTCGTGCCGTGGGCTGGCGTAGATCTCCTCGGCCGGCGCGTACTCGACGATCTCACCGGCCCTCATCACCGCGATGCGGTCGGTGAGTTCGAGGAGCAGCGGCAGGTCGTGGGTGATGAAGATGACCGCGAAGCCCAGCTCGTCCCGCAGCCGGATGATCTCCCGCAGGATGCCCCGCTGGACCACCACGTCGAGCGCCGTGGTGGGCTCGTCCATGATCATCACCTGCGGGTTGAGCAGCATGGCCATGGCGATCATGACCCGCTGCCGCATCCCGCCGGACAGCTCGTGCGCGAAGGAGTCGAGCCGCTGGGGGTCGACGCCCACCAGGGTCAGCACCTCGGCGCACCGCGCCCGCCGTTCCTCCTTGGACATGCCGGGCTCGTGGGTGGTGAGCACGTCGTCCAGCTGCTCGTGGATGGTGATCACCGGGTTGAGCGAGTTCATCGCGCCCTGGAAGACCATCGACAGCTTGGACCAGCGGAACGCCCGCAACTCCTCGTTCTCCAGGGCCAGCAGGTCGATGTCCTGCCCGGAGCGGTCGTGGAAGGTGACGGAGCCCTCCGTGACCTCGGCCGGCGGCCGGTGGAGTCGGTTGATCGCGTAGGCGAGGGTGGTCTTGCCACAGCCGGACTCGCCGGCCAGGCCCAGGATCTCGCCGCGCCGCAGGGTGAGCGAGACGTCCTTGACGGCGTGCACCGGGCGTTCGCTCCGGTAGACGACGTTGAGCCCCCTCACCGTGAGGACCAGGTCGTCGCGGCGCTCGGCGGGCGACGACTCGGTGACCGCCTCGTGCCCGGCGACGGCCGCCTCGGCGACGTCGCCAACGGCCTTGACCTGACGGGTGATCCGCAGCTTGGGGTTGATGATCTCGTCGATGCTGAAGTTGATCAGCGCCAGGCCGCAGCCGAAGAGCGCGATCAGCAGCCCCGGCGGAACGAACCACCACCAGGCCTCGTACTGGAGCGCGAAGCCGTTCTGGGCGAAGTAGAGCATGGTGCCCAGGGTGTGGCTGTTGGACGCGCCCAGGCCCAGGAAGGACAGGCCGGCCTCGGCCAGGATCGCCGCGATGACGGCGAAGACGAACTGCGAGGCCAGCAGCGGCAGCAGGTTGGGCAGGATCTCGACGGAGACGATCCGCCACCGCTTCTCCCCCGCCACCCGCGCCGCCGCGACATAGTCGCGGTTGCGCAGCGAGAGGGTCTGGGCGCGCAGCACCCGCGCGGCGGCGGCCCAGCCGGTGACGGCCAGCACCAGCGCCACCGTCCACCAGCCACGGTCCTCCGCCGGCACGAAGCCGGCGACCACGATCACCAGCGGCAGGCCGGGGATGACCAGCATGATGTTGGTGAACAGGGAGAAGCCCTCGTCGATCGCGCCGCCGAGATAGCCGCCGACGATGCCGAAGAGCGCCGAGAGCAGCGTGGCGAGCACGCCGACCAGCAGGCCGATCTGGAGCGATCCTCTGGTGGAGTGCGCCAGTTGGGCCAGCACGTCCTGGCCGGTCTGGGTGGTGCCCAGCAGGTACTCGCCGCTGGGCTCGGTCATGCCGATCGGGTCGATCGCGTTGGGGTTCTGGAAGAACGGCGGCCCGACGATGCCGAAGAGCGCGATGCCCAGCACCAGGAACAGGCCGATGCCCAGCTTGGGCGACCAGCTCGGCAGCAGGGCGCGCAGACCGTTCTTGCCCCGGCGCGGTGCCGTGGCGATCGGGTCGGTCGTGCCCCCGATGGGCGGCGCGCCGTCGTCGGCGCCGCCGGGGAGCGGACTGAGATTGGTCACGTTGCCGCTCCGTTCAGTTCTCGACTCGGGTACGGGGGTCGATGGCCCCGTACAGGAGGTCGACGACCAGGTTCGCCCCCAGCACCGCCACCGTGATGACCAGGAAGATCCCCTGCATCAGGGCGTAGTCGCTGTTCTGCACGGCCGACAGCAGCCGCGAGCCGATGCCCGGGTAGGAGAAGACCTGTTCGGTGATGATGGAGCCGGAGACCACGAAGCCCAGCGAGATGGCGAAGCCCGCCACCGAGGGCAGCACCGCGTTCCTGGCCGCGTAGCGGCTCATGATGCGGCGGTCGCGGAGCCCCTTGGCCTGCGCGGTGAGGATGTAGTCCTCGGAGATGGTGGAGACCATCATGTTGCGCATTCCCAGCAGCCAGCCGCCCACCGAGGAGACCACGATGGTCAGGGCCGGCAGGGTGCCGTGTTCGATCACCGAGCTGATGAACTCCCAGTTCCAGCCGGTGGACAGCGCCACGTCGTAGCCGTGGTTGAGCGGGAACCACCCGAGCTGGGAGGAGAAGACCAGCACGAAGATCAACGCCAGCCAGAAGTACGGCACCGCCGAGAGCACGGTGGTGGCCGGAACGAGGTGGTCCAGCCAGGAGCCTCGTTTCCAGCCGACCACCGCGCCGAGCACCACGCCCAGCGCGAACGACAGCAGGGTGGCGATGCCCACCAGGCCGACGGTCCAGGGCAGGGACTGCCCGATGACGTCACTGACCTTGGCCGGGAAGGCACTGGTCGCGATACCGAGATCACCTCTGGCCAGATTGCCCAGATAGGTGAAGTACTGGTTCCACAGGGGCTCGCCCGAGTCGGACCCGAGCAGCGCCTCGAAGGACTCGCGGACCTCGGGGCCGACCTGGCCGCCGCGCTGCTGGAGCTTGCCCAGCAGCGCGTCGACCGGGTTGCCCGGCATCATTCGCGGGATGAAGAAGTTCAGGGTCAACGCCGCCCACAGGGCGACGAGATAGAACCCCAGCTTCCGGACGTAGTACCTCATCAGGCGGCGTCACTCACCGGCGGGCTTCAGGTTGCGGAAGATCTGCGACTGGTCGGGGCGCGACCACACCGCCGGGAAGGCGTAGAGGTTCACGTCCGTCGGCCAGCCGGAGAACTTGCCGGCGTTGAACTCGCTGGTGGTGCCGGCGACCATGATCGGGATGTAGGGCATGTCCCGCTCGATGGCGGCCTGGATGGTGTCGTAGTACGGCTGACGCGCGTCCTGGCCGTCCTCCGGGTTGAGCTGACCCAGCTCCTCGATCGCCGCGTCCACCTCGGGGTTGGCGTAGCGCGACCAGTTCGGGTTGGCGCTCTCACCGACCGGCTTGGTGCTCTGGCTGTGGAAGAACTGGTAGTAGATGTAGTACGGGTCGGGGGAGGCACCCGGGTAGAGCGAGTCGATCGCCAGCTGGAAGTTACCGGTGTTGCGAGAGTCGGTGACCTCGTTCCAGGACGCCTGGTTGACCGTCAGCTTGATGCCGACCTCGTTCAGCTGCTCGGCCATGGTGTTGACGGCGGTGATGTAGTCGGTCCAGCCGGTCACCACGTTGACCGTCATCTCCAGCTTGACGCCGTCCTTGGCGTAGATGCCGTCGCCGCCCCTGACATAGCCGGCGGCCTCCAGGATCTCCTCGGCCTGCGCGGCGTCGGCGGTCATGCTGGCGGTGCGGTTCTCCAGGTCGGCGGAGACATAGGCCGCGTCCCGCTCGGGGAGGGCGAAGCCGGGCGAGATCTCGCTCGAAGTGTTCTGGAAGGCCAGCGAGTTGAGGGTCTCGCGGTCCATGGCGTGGAAGATCGCCTGACGGACCGCCGGGTCCGTCTGCGGCCCCTCGCAGCCCAGCTCGGTGTTGGCGCAGGTCACCAACACCGTCTGGTTCATGGGGATGGTGATGACCTTGTAACCCTCGTGGTTCTCCTCGAAGTTGGCGATGTCCGGCACCGGGCCGGTCTGCCAGTCGATCTCGCCGGCGGCCAGCGCGTCGGCGCCGGCCTGGTTGCCGGAGAGCGCCACATAGCGAACGTTCTTCAGCTCGGGCTCGCCGTCCCAGTAGTCCGGGTTGGACGTCAGGGTGAACGCCTGGGGCTTGAAGTCATCGAGCAGGAACGGGCCGGTTCCGACCGGCTCGGCCATGATGTCGGTCTCCGGCTCTTCTATGCCGGCCCAGATGTGCTCGGGAACGATCGGCGACTTGCCCAACAGCTGGGGCGCGTCCATATACGCCGGGTCCTCGAAGCTGACGGTCACATGGCTGGCGTCCACGACCTCCGTGGTGCCGTCGAAGCCGAAGCTGTTGAACGCCGGGGTGTCCCGGATCAGGTCGAAGGTGAAGGCGACGTCCTCCGCGTCGAACGCCTCACCGTCGGACCAGGTGACGTCCTCGCGCAGCGTGATGCTCAGCTCGGTGCCGTCCTCGTTCCAGGCGTACTCGGTGCCCAGCCGGCCGGCCGGCTCGTCCTGGCGCGCGGTGTTGAAGAAGAAGAGGGGCTCGTAGATGGAGCCGATCCCCTCGATCGCCTCCGGCGAGTAGGGGTTGTAGTTGCGCTGCCACTCGCCGGCGAGCCCGGTGTAGACGATCAGCGTGTCGGGGTCGGTGGACGACCCTCCGCCGGACCCGCCACACGCGGTCGCGAGCAGACCGATCGTGACCGTCCCGATCGCCGCCGCTCTCGCGCGCCGCCACCTTGCGTGCAAGGACATTCTCGTTCCTCTCTTAGCCTGCCCCGACGTTGGGGCATGGGCGGAGTCACCCAGGGGTATGTGATTGTTAAGCCGCCGAATTAACAAAGTCAACCCTCCAATGACACGAACAGACAACGACGCGCCCGCACTTGGGGCGGACACGCCCCGCACCCGCGCTGCCACCGTGCGCCATGTCGCATGGTGCGTCTCCCGTCCCGTCGTTCACACTGGCCAAATGCTTCGTCAGCCAAATAAACTAAGAGTCGCGCAGTGTCACCCGGGCGACGCGTACCGAAGCGGTGAACTCTCGCGCGGAGTGCGGAGGATGAGGATTCAGTGAGCGGACCTGCCGGAGCGACCCCCCATGCCAGCAGCAGGGCGGCGGTGCTCGACGTGATCCGGGCAGCCGGCACCATCAGCCGGGTCGGGCTTGTGAAGGCCACCGGGTTCACGGGCGCCACCATCTCCACCGTGGTCCGTCGCCTCATCGACGACGGGCTGGTGCTGGAGTCCGGCCGGGCGGAGTCCACCGGCGGCAAACGCCGGGTGCTGCTCCAGCTCAACCAGTCCTCCCGGTTCGCCGTCGGTGTGCATCTGGACCATGCCGGCATCACGTATGTGCTCACCAACCTGGGCGGTTCGGTGGTCGCCCGGATGTCCCGGGCGGGCGTTGGCACCGACGATCCGCCGGTCATCATGGAACGCATGGCGACGGAGGTCGACGCGCTGATCGACGGCGCCGGTGTCGACCGCAGCAGGATACTGGGCCTCGGCCTGGTCGCCCCCGGCCCCCTGAACCAGATCAGCGGGATGCGCGTGAGCCCGCCGACGATGCGGCACTGGGAAGACTACCCACTGGCCAGCGGGTTGGAGACCGCCACCCGGCTGCCGGTGGTCCTGGACAACGACGCCACCGCCGCCGCGCTGGGCGAGCACTGGTCGGGCGACGTGGGCGGCACCTCCACGTTCGCCGCCATCTACATGGGCACCGGGATCGGCGCCGGCCTCGTGGTCAACGGGATCACCTACCGGGGCGCCAGCGGCAACGCGGGCGAGATCGGCCATATTTGTCTTGATGTGAACGGTCCCGCGTGCTGGTGCGGGGCCCGGGGCTGCACCGAGATGCTGGCCGGTCCCGGCGCCGTGGTCAGCGCCGCCCGCGCCGACGCGACGCTGGCCCGCTCGGCCGGCCTCGCCGACGCCCCCGAACGCCCGCGCTGGCTCGCCGACTTCGCCGCGATCACCCGGGCCGCGCTGCGCGGCGACGCCCGCGCCAAGCAGCTGCTGGAGAGCTCGGCGCGGCACCTGGCGGTCGCCGCCCGCACCCTGGCCAACGTGATGGACCTGGAGCAGCTGGTGCTCACCGGCCCGAGCCTGGCCATCGCCGGCTCGATCTATCTGCCGGTGGTGCAGGACGAGTTGGACCGCGCGTTCTTCTCCCGGGCCACCCACTCCATCACCGTGCGGCTCTCCCGCTCGGCCGCCACCGCGCCGGCCATCGGCGCCGCCGCGCTCGTGCTCCAGTCCGAACTGGTGCCGCTGCGCGAGGGGTTGCGCCTGCCGGACAACCTGGGCGACGCGGAGCCCACCGGGCAGCCGACGAGCCGCTGACCTGCGGCGGGCGCGGGAGCGCGCGCCGTGCGCCCCGGCGACCTCACGGGAACGCACCACCCTAAGTGAAGAAATATCGCGGTATCTCTCCTCTAACGGGTTAATTCCGCAGGGGCGGCACATGACCGCGCCGTGGGACGGGGACAGAACGATTCGTCCAGGCGATCCCCGACGAACTGGAGCGCCTCCCTTGGCCACCTCCGACACCGTCCACCACTGCCCGTTCGACTTCGCGGAAGGGCTGGAATTCGACCCCACGCTCAGACGCCTGATGACCGAGGAACCGGTCGCCCGCGTCACCCTCTCCTACGGCGAGGGCACGGCCTGGCTGGTCACCCGCTACGAGGACGTGCGGCTGGTCACCACCGACCGCAGGTTCAGCAGGGCCGCCGTCGCCGGGCGGAACTTCCCCCGGATGACCCCCGCGCCCATCGTCCAGTCCGAGTCCATCAACCTGCTCGACCCGCCGGCCAGCAGCCGGCTGCGCCGCCTGGTGGCGCAGGCGTTCACCGCGCCCAGGGTGGAGGCCATGCGGCCGGCGATCCAACGGATCGTGGACGGCCTGCTGGACGAGATGGCCGACCACGGCCCGCCGGCCGACCTGGTCGCCCACCTCTCCTCCCGGCTGCCGCTGACCACCATCTGCGAGGTCCTCGACATCCCCGAGGACGACCGGCCCGAGCTGCGGCGCCGGGCGATGGCCATGATGGCCACCGGCGCTGCCACCAAGGAGGCCGCGATCCAGGCCAAGGCCGAACTGCGCGCCTACTTCAAGGAGTTGACCCAGGTCCGCCGGGCCAGCCCGGGCGAGGACCTGATCAGCCACCTGGCCACCGCGCGGGACGGCGAGGAGCGGCTGGGGCCCGACGAGCTGGCCGTGATGGCGATGGTCCTGATGATGACGGGCCACGACACCAGCACCTACCAGCTGAGCAACATCACCTACACCCTGCTCACCCACCCCGAGCAGCTCGCCAAGCTGCGCGCCAGGCCGGAGCGGCTGCCGGACGCGCTGGAGGAGCTGCTGCGGTTCATCCCGTTCCGCAAGGGCGTCGGGATTCCCCGGATCGCCCTGGAGGACGTGCGCATCGGCGACGTCACCATCCGCGCCGGCGACACCGTGCACGTGTCCTATCTGGCGGCCAACCGGGACCCGGCACGCTTCCCGAACCCGGACGAGCTGGACCTGGACCGGTCGCCGGCGCCGCACATGACGTTCGGCTGGGGGGTCCACCACTGCATCGGCGCGCCGCTGGCCGTGATGGAACTGCGGCTGGCCATCGGCACGTTGCTCGCCCGCTTCCCCGGGCTGCGGCTCGCGGTACCGGCCGAGCGGGTGCGGTGGAACGACGAGTCGATCTGGCGCTACCCGTATGAGCTTCCGGTCGCTTGGTGACCGGCACCACCACTGAGACTGCCGTCGATACCGCGCCGGGCGCCCCGGGCCCCGGTCGCGGCAAGGGGAGGGGATCATGGCCATTCTGTGCAGACCAGCGATCGCGGTACCGGAGCACGTGCTCACCCTGGAGGAGACCCTCCGGCTGGCACGCACCATGCACGCCGACCATCCGCAACTCGCTCTGGCCCTGCGGCTGATCGAGAACACCGGGGTGCGCACCCGGCACATCGTGCGCCCGATCGAGGAAACGCTTGAGCACCCCGGCTTCGAGGAGCGGAACCGGGTCTACGAGGCGGAGGCCAAGCGCCGGGTGCCGCCGGTGGTCTACCGGGCGCTGGACCAGGCGGACCTGACCGTTCGGGACATCGACCTGATCGTCTATGTCTCGTGCACGGGCTTCATGATGCCCTCGTTGACCGCCTGGCTGATCAACACGTTGGGTTTCCGGCCGGAGACGCGTCAACTGCCGATCGCCCAGCTGGGCTGCGCGGCCGGCGGCGCGGCGATCAACCGGGCGCACGACTTCTGCCGGGCCTATCCGGGGACCAACGCGCTGATCGTGGCGTGCGAGTTCTGCTCGCTCTGCTACCAGCCCACCGACCTGGGCGTCGGGCAGCTGCTCTCCAACGGTCTCTTCGGGGACGCGGTGGCCTCGGCCGTGGTGCGCGGCCGGGGTGGCAGCGGGGTGCGTCTGGAGCGCAACGGCTCGCATCTGGTGCCGGACACGGAGGACTGGATCTCCTACGCGGTGCGGGCCACCGGCTTCCACTTCCAGTTGGACAAGCGGGTGCCGACCACCATGAAGATGCTGGCGCCCGCGCTGCGCACCCTGGCGACCGAACACGAGTGGGACGTCTCGGGGCTGGACTTCCACATCGTGCACGCGGGCGGGCCCCGCATCCTGGACGACCTGTGCCACTTCCTGGACGTGCCGCCGGAGATGTTCCGCTTCAGCCGGGCCACGCTGACCGAGCGGGGGAACATCGCCAGCTGTGTGGTCTTCGACGCGCTGGAGCGGCTGTTCGCCGCCGGGGGCGTGCCGGAAGGCGCCAGGGGGCAGATCGCGGGCTTCGGCCCCGGCATCACCGCCGAGATGGCGCTGGGGAGTTGGGTGACCGGGGAACGGCCGGCGGTGGCCGGCCAGACCCGGGGGTCGACGCGCCGGGCCGGCGTGGCCTGAGCCCGGGGGTGCTCAGCCGGCCCCGGCCCTCGCCCCGGCCAGGTAGGCCGCCGCCATGTCGGTGTGGGTGGGGAAGGCCAAGGTGGCGGGGCGGGTGAGCACCAGCCACTCGGTGGCCTCGGACGTCGGCCGGGACGGCGGCAGGCCGGCCGCGTCCACGGGCGGGAACAGCGCGAAGACGTTGAGGTTGCGCTCGGTGCTCCGCACGTCGTAGAGCGTGACGCTCTCCGTGGAGGCGGTCAGGCCGGTCTCCTCCCACAACTCGCGGGCGGCGGCCTGCCGCCAGTCCTCGCCGATCTCCATATAGCCGCCGGGCAGGGCCAGTTCACCACGGCAGGGCTCGATATCCCGGCGGACCACCACCAGGCCACGGCTGCCGTCCGCCGCCACCACGGGCAGCAGGGCGACGGCCACCGGCAGGGGGTTGGCCCAGAGCGTCTCGCCACAGCGCGGGCAGTCCCTGGGCCAGCCCTCCACGGCGGCGTACCCGGCGCCGCAGTAGGGGCAGTGCGTCACGGTGCGGCCATAGGTGTAAGCCATCGAAGCGTCGCTCCGCCTTTCGTTCTGTTCCGCTGGGTCTTTCGCCGGCGTTCCGCCGGGTCTCCGCTGCCGCGCCGGGCGGCCCGGTCCCCGGTCCCCGAATGCCCTCGGGCGAGCGGGATCTTCGGAGAGGCTACGCTCTCCCGGGCCAGGTCAGGGCTTGCGCCCGACGCCGCCGACGATCTCCAGGTCGGAACGCGCCGGGCGGGCCCCGGGCGTTGGGCGCCACAGCGGGCAGGAGACCACGCCGGGCTCGACCAGGTCCAACCCGTCGAAGAAGCCGGCGACCTCGGCCCGGCTGCGCAACAGGTAGGGGGCGGCACCGGTCCGGTTGTACCGGCCCTGGGCCTCGGCGAACGCGGGGCGGCCCGTGACGCCGTCGTTCGCCGACAGATGGCTGCCCGGGGGCAGCGCCGCCAGCAGCGCGCTGACGATGCCCCGCGCCTCCCCGTACTCCTCGACATGGCCGAGGACGCCGCTGAGGATCAGGCCCACCGGCCGGTCGAGGTCCAGGGTCTGGTCGACGGCCGCCAACACCCCCGCCGGGTCCCGCAGATCGGCGTGCACATAGTCGGTCGCGCCCTTGGGGCCGCTCGCCATCAGGGCGCGGGCGTGGGCGATGACCAGCGGGTCGTTGTCGACATAGACGATCCGGGCGTCGGGGCGGACGCGTTGGGCGATCTGGTGCGTGTTCTCCGCCGTGGGCAGCCCGGTGCCGATGTCGACGAACTGGGTGATGCCGGCCTCGCGCGCCAGGTAGTGGATGCTGCGGCCCAGGAACTCCCGTGAGGCGCGGGCCACCTGGCGGACCTCGGGGAAGATCCGGCAGTAGTCGTCACCGGCCGCCCGGTCCACCGCGTAGTAGTCGCGCCCGCCGAGCCAGTAGTTCCAGATCCGCGCCGAGTGCGGCACCGTCCGGTCGATCATGGGCGCGTCTTCGGTCACGGCGCGTTTCTCCTGATGGTGCCATGGTGCTGCGGTGCGGGTGGGACGTCTTAGCGGCCGGACGGTGGGGCGCGGGAGGCGCCGGGGTGGCGGGGCGCACGCCGTGCGGACCTGGCCCGTGGGCCGGGACGGCGCGGGCGGTGGGCACCGCCGGGACGGTCGCCGGCGGCGTCTCGCTCAGCGGGCCCACCCCGGTCGACAGCGCGGGGAAACGTCGAGGGTGGCGGACGAAGTGGCCCGCGGCGTGCGGAGATTCATAACAGCAACGCATCATAGATGCGCTCTATCGATGCGTCGATAAAGCGTCCAGGACTGATGGCACGTCAGGCGGCCGGAACGCGCGCGCCGTTGCGCTCAGGGGGCCGGGGCGGCGCCGTCAGTCGGCGCGGGTGGTCAGCACCTCGTCGAGGTCGTAGCCGACGGGCTCCTCCAGCTGGGCGTAGGTGCACTCATCGGGCTGCCGGTCGGGGCGCCAGCGGCGGAACCGGGTGGTGTGCCGGAAGCGGTCGCCCTGCATGTGGTCGTAGGCGACCTCGCAGACCCGCTCGGGGCGCAGCGGCAGCCAGCTGAGGTCCTTGCCGCCGGTCCACCGGCTGGGGCCGCCGGGCAGTCGGTCCCTCTCGTGCGCCTCCTCGCGCGCCCAGTCGGCCCACGGGTGGCCCTCGACGGAGTCCATCAGCAGCGGCGTCAGCTCGGCCATCAGCTCCTCGCGCCGCCTGGCGGTGAACGAGGCGGCGACGCCGACGTGTTGCAGCCGGCCGTCGGCGTTGTAGAGGCCCAGCAGCAGGGAGCCGACGACGGGGCCGCTCTTGTGGTGGCGCAGGCCGGCGAGCACGCAGTCGGCGGTCCGCTCGTGCTTGATCTTGACCATGGTGCGCTCGTTGGGCGTGTAGGGCTGGTCGGGCCGCTTGGCGACGACGCCGTCCAGGCCGGCGCCCTCGTAGCGCTGGTACCAGTCCTGGGCGAGCGCCAGGTCGGTGGTGGCGGGGGCGAGGAAGAGCGGCGGGCCGGCGTCGGCCAGCGTCTCGACCAGCAGCCGGCGGCGCTCGGCCAGCGGCTCCGCCAGCAACGACCGCTCCCCCAGCGCCAGCAGGTCGAACGCGACAAAGCCCGACGGGTGCCGCTCGGCGAGCATCCGCACCCGGGAGTCGGCCGGGTGGATGCGCTCCAGCAGGGCGTCGAAGTCCAGCCGCCCGGCGCGGGCGATGACGATCTCGCCGTCGAGCACGCAGCGCTCCGGCAGCCGCGCGAGGAGGCCCTCGGCCAGCTCGGGGAAGTACCGGGTGAGCGGCTTGGTGGAGCGGCTGCTGATCTCGATCTCCGGGCCGTCCCTGAAGACGATCGCCCGGAAGCCGTCCCACTTGGCCTCGTAGTGCAGCCCGGGCGGGATGCGCGCGGCCGGCTTGGCGAGCATGGGCTTGACGGGGGGCATCACGGGCAGCTCCATGCTGCGGATTGTCCCCGCGGGCCGCCGGCCGCGCCCCCGGCGCGCCGCCGTTCGGGCGGGGCGGGCGTCCGTGCGCGTTACCTGGCGACGAACTGGGTGAGTATCGCCTGCACCTCGTAGATGTCGACGCCCTTGGTGAAGGTCTTCTGGAGCGGCGTCGGGTTGCTGGAGACCCAGATCTTCAACTCGGCGTCCAGGTCGAAGTGGCCGGCGGTCTCGACCGAGAAGTGCGTGATGCTCTTGTAGGGGATCGAGTGGTACTCGACCTTCTTGCCCGTGATGCCCTGCTTGTCGACCAGGATCAGCCGGCGGTCGGTGAACAGCAGCGTGTCCCGGATCAGCAGGAACGCCGCCTGCACCCGCTCCCCCTGCCCGAACAGCCGCCCGTACTCCTGCTGCGCCTGCCCCGGGTCGATCGCGTGCGCGTTGCCGAACAGTGCCATATCTGGCCCCCCACCGTGCGAAGTCGCTGTCCTGGCACTGTACCGGGGGGCGCCGACAGTCGGGGGTGGTGTGCCGGCCGTCCGGGCGCGCCCCCGTGGCCGGACGGCCCGGGTCGGCCACATTGGGGTGTCGGGAACGTGTGGTGGACGGATCGCGAGGCCGGGAGGCGTGCGTGGCGGATCATCCGGTGGCGGGCTATCTGGTGTGGGCCCTGCTCTTCGGGGCGCTCTTCGGCTGGGAGGCGCTGACGCTGGCCCGGCCCGAGGCGGGGCTGCCGACGCTGAGCGACGCGATGGACGCGGTGATGCGCTACCCGGTGGGGCGTTGGGTGCTGTTCGCGGTGTGGCTGTGGTTCGGCTGGCACACCTTCGTGCGCGGCTGGCACTTCCTGCTGCGCGGCCCGGTCGAGTGAGGGCGGCGGACGACGGTGCGACCCCCGACGGCGTTGGTGCTGGCCATGACGGCGCTCGGCTATGTCCTGCTGATGGCCACGTTGGCACTGGGCCTGGTGCGGGCCCGTCGGGAGCGGGGCGCACGGCAGCAGGCCGAGCCCGGAGGGCGGCGGGGCCGGGCGGCGCTGGTGTGGCGGGTGGCCGAGACGGTGCTGGGCGGCTGGGCGGTGCTGGTCGTGGTGCTGCTGGGCTACTACTACGGGCTGGCGGACCTGGGCGGCAACTTCCTGGTCGGCGGGCTGACCGGGAGCGCGGCCCTGCTGGCGATCGCGCTGCCGCTGTTCGCGCTGGCTTCCTGGGGTTGGGAACGCGCCGGGGGCCGGAAGCGTGCCGAGGACCGGCGGCGCGCGGGTGCGCGCGGGGGGCGCTCGCGGTGAACGGGCGGCGCCTCGGACTGCGGCGAGGCGCGCCCGGACCTACCGTGGAAACATGGCTGAGGCGTTGGAGGTCACGGTCGGCGGGCGCCAGGTGCGGGTGAGCAACCCGAACAAGGTGTACTTTCCGGAGCGCGGCTACACCAAGCTGGACGTGGTCGAGTACTACCGGGCCGTGGCCGACGGCGCGCTGCGGGCGCTGCGGGACCGCCCCACCACGCTGCAACGCTTCCCCGACGGCGTCACCGGCGAGGCGTTCTTCCAGAAGCGCGCGCCGAAGAACATCCCCGACTGGATTCCCACCGGGCGGATCTCGTTCCCCAGCGGCCGGCACGCGGACGAGTTCGCGCCGAACGAGCCGGCCGCCGTGGTGTGGGCGGCCAACCTGGGCTGTCTGACGTTTCATCCCTGGCCGGTGCGCCGCGACGACACCGAGCACCCGGACGAGCTGCGGATCGACCTCGACCCGCAGCCGGGCACCGACTATGCCGACGCCGTCCGGGCCGCGCTGGAACTGCGGGAGCTGCTGGAGGAGTTGGGGCTGCGCGGCTGGCCGAAGACCTCGGGCGGGCGCGGCATCCACGTCTTCGTGCCGATCGTTCCCGAGTGGACGTTTCCCCAGGTGCGGCGGGCGGCGATCGCGGTGGGGCGCGAGCTGGAGCGGCGCGCGCCCGAGCGGGTCACCACGGCCTGGTGGAAGGAGGAGCGCGGCGAGCGGATCTTCGTGGACTACAACCAGATGGCCAGGGACCGCACCATCGCCAGCGCCTACTCGGTCAGGCCGCGCCCGACGGCGACGGTCTCGGCCCCGTTGACCTGGGAGGAGGTCCCCGACGCCCGCCCGGAGGACTTCGACCTGGCCACCATGCCGGGCCGGTTCGCCGAGGTGGGCGACCCGCACGCGGAGATGGCCGAGCACCCGTGCCGGCTGGAGGCGGTGCTGGAGCTGGCCGAGCGGGACGAGCGGGAGCACGGCCTGGGCGACCTGCCCTACCCGCCCGACCACCCCAAGGTGGCCGGCGAGCCCACCCGGGTGCAGCCCAGCCGGGCCCGGAAGAAGAAGTGACCGGCGGCGGGCGCGGCGTTCAGGACTTGCGGGCGACCCCGCCGGCCTGGCCGACGTCCTGGGGGCCCTGGCTGGCCGCCGGGTCGGGCCGCCAGCGGGGCACGGTGACCACGCCGGGCTCGACGAGTTCGAGGCCGTCGAAGTACCCCCGGATCTCGTCCATCGTGCGGAGCCGGTACGGAATGGCGCCGGACGCGTTGTAGGCGGCCTGCGCGGCGCAGTACACCTCGTCGGTGTCGGTGCCCTCGTTGATGGAGAGGTGGCTGCCGGGGGCCAGCCCGGCCATCAGGCGCCGCACGATGGACTGGGCCTCCTCGAAGGTCTCGACATGGCCGAGGATGCCGCTGAGGATCACGCCGACCGGCAGGTCGAGGTCGAGGTGCTCGGCGGCCGCTTCGAGGATGCGCTCGGGCTCCTGGAGGTCCGCCTCCACATAGGCGGTGTGGCCCTCGGGCGTCGAGGTGAGCAGCGCGTTGGCGTGCATCAGCACCAGCGGGTCGTTGTCGAAGTAGACCACCCTGGCCTCGGGGTTGACCCGCTGGGCGACCTGGTGCGTGTTGTCCACGGTGGGCAGCCCGGTGCCGACGTCGAGGAACTGCCAGACGCCGGCGTCGCGGGCCATGTAGCGGATGGAGCGGACGAGGAACTGCCGGGAGCAGCGGGCGACGTCCACGATGCCGGGGAACGCCTCCCGGTACTGGTCCCCGGCGATCCGGTCCACCTCGTAGTTGTCGCTGCCGCCCAGCCAGTAGTTCCAGATCCTGGCGGAGTGCGGCACGGAGGTGTCGATCTTGGACACCGGCACGGGACGGGGGGTTGACGCGTCGTCTGTCACGGGCGCTTCTCCTGCGGTGCGTCTGCGGTGCGTCGGGCCTGCCACGCCCAACGTAGCCGCCCGGGCGGGCCAGCCGGGCCAGGCTCACCACAGGCGGCGCGGGGCGCTCGCGGGCGCTCGCGGTGAGCCCGGGCAGGATCAGGCGATGCGGCCCAGGTCGGCGGCGTGCACCGGGTGGGCCAACGGCTCGCCCGCGCCGATGTGCGCCAACTCCTCCAGCACCACGTCGGCCAGCCGGTGCAGCTCGGTGCCCTGGGCGCCGGCGACGTGCGGGGTGAGCCAGACGTTGTCCAGCGTCCACAGCGGGGAGTCGGCGGGCAGCGGCTCGGGCTCGGTCACGTCCAGGACGGCGGTCAGCCGGCCGCTGACCAACTCCGGCTCCAGCGCCGCGTGGTCGACCAGCGCGCCCCTGGCGGTGTTGATCAGCACGGCGCCGTCGCGCATCAGGGCGAGGCGGGGGGCGTTCAGCATGTGGCGGGTCTCGGCGATGGCGGGCGCGTGCAGGCTCACCAGGTCGCTGGTGGTCAGCAGCTCCTCCAGCGACAGCGGGGTGGCGCCGAGCGCCGCCGCGCCCTCGGCGTCGAGGTAGGGGTCGGAGATGACGACCTCCAGGTCGAAGGGGCGCAGCGCCTCCGCGACCAGCCGGCCGATCCGGGAGGCGCCGACCAGCCCGACCCGACGCCGGTGGTTCCCGACGGTGGGGAACTGGCGCAGCAGGTCGACGTGGCCACGGCCCTCGCGCAGCCGGGCCATGGCGGCCGGGACGCCCTTGAGGGTCAGCAGGATCATCGCCAGGGTGTACTCGGCGACGGGCTGGGCGTTGGCCTGGGCGGCGGTGGAGACCTGGATGCCGCGTTCCCAACAGGCCGGCGCGAGGTGGCCCTTGACCGTGCCGGCGGAGTGCAGCACCGCGCGCAGGCGGGGGGCCGTGGCGAGCACCGCGTCGTCCACGACGGGGCTGCCCCAGCCGGTGACGAGCACCTCGATCTCGGCGAGCCGGGCGCGGGCGGCCGGCGAGGTGAACTCGGTGAGCACCGAGCCGTCTCCCAGATCGGCCAGCTCCCGGAGCCGGGCCAGCTGGGCCTGGGTGAAGAGGCGGTCCGGGAGGTCGGGGAACATGGCGAGAGCGGCCTGGGGCAGTCGGCGCTGCACGTGCTTCCTCCGGGGTGGGGCTGTCGAGGCGGTGCTGTCGAGGTCGAGCTGTCGAGGTCGAGCTGTCGAGGTGGGGGCGGCGGTAAGCGATTGCTGAGCCCCGTGCATGGTATGCGACGGGGGTGGGGCGGGACGCGGGAGCCCTGGGGGCTCCCGCGAAGCGGGGCCCGGGGAGCCCGGGGGCTCCCCGGGCGGGGCGGGTGCGCGCCGGCGGGGGCCGGCGCGGGTGCCCTGCGGGCGGCGCGGGTGCCCTGCGGGCGGCGGTCAACGGGCGGGGGCGGGTTGTGGATGCGCCCGGCGGGGCGGGGGCGCGCGGCGGGGCGGGGCGCACCTGAGCGAGGGGCAGCGCGCGGGCGCCCGCGCCGGGGACGGGGGGCCGGGGCGGTGGCTCGCGCCGGGGGGGCACCGGTGCCTGGTGCGTGCGCTCGGGGCGGGGACGCCTCGTGGCCCGGGCTCAACGAAGCGTTCCCGGGGCCGCGCGCCGAAGCCGAGCGGTGCCAGCCGACGCGGGCACCCTGCGGGCGGCATGGACTCGGGGCCGGTACCCAAAGGCCGGCGCGCAACGAAGCGTTCCCGGGGCCGCGCGCCGAAGCCGTGAGGGATACGAGCCGACGCGGGCACCCTGCGGGCGGCATGGACTCGGGGCCGGTACCCAAAGGCCCGCACGCAACGAAGCGTTCCCGGGGCCGCGCGCCGGAGCCGTGAGGGGTGCGAGGCGGCGTGGGTGCCCCGTGGCCGGGGCTCAGCGGGGCGGTCTTGGGTGCGGGGTGCCGGCTCGGCGGCGTTTTCTCGTGGCTGACTGTGGCGGGGATCAACGGGGCCGCGCAGGCCGGCCGTTGACCGTCGGGGCCGTCGGCGCGCCGGGCCGGCGGGGGCGGCCTCGGCCGACGCGCCTCGTCGGCAGGTGCCGCCCGCTGAGGCTCCCCGCCCTGGCGGGCGTCGGCGCGGCGGTGTGCGGAACGGGCATGGGCCGCCGAGGGCGGGCGAGACTCCGGGCGGGGTGATCCACCGGTGGCGGTGAGCAACAGGGCCGCACGGCCCGGACGTTGACCGACAGAGCCGGGGCCGCCGGCCGTAACTCAGGCGCGCCGCTGGCCGCCAGGGCCGCCGGGCCGGGGCCCGGCTGGCGGTGGGGCGCGGGCTCGCCGTGGGCGAGGCCACGTCAGTGGGGGGCCGTGGTGGTCAACGTTGTGATGGCGGTGTCGAGTTGGGGCGGGGTGAGGTCGGCGCGGGCGGTCAGGCGGAGGCGGGAGATCCCGTCGGGGACCGAGGGCGGGCGGAAGCAGCCGACCAGCAGGTCCCGGTCCCGGCAGGACTCGGCCCAGGCGAGGGCCGCCTCGGGCGAGGGCGCGCGGAGCGACAGCACGGCGGCGGCCGGTGGGTGGGCGGTCAGCCCGGCGGCGGTGAGGCGTCGGTGCAGGGTGGCCGCCGTCGTTCGGGCCCGTTCGGCCAGCGCCGGTTCGGCGCGCAGCAGGCGCAGCGCGGCCAGCGCGGCGGCCACGGCCGGCGGCGCCAGGCCGGTGTCGAAGATCATGGTGCGGGCGGTGTTGACCAGGTGCCGGATGACGCGTTCCGGGCCCAACACGGCGCCGCCCTGGCTGCCCAGCGCCTTGGAGAGGGTCACGGTCGCCACCACGTCGGGCGCCCCGGCGAGGCCCGCCTCGGCCAGCGCGCCGCGCCCGCCGGGGCCGAGGACGCCGAGGCCGTGCGCGTCGTCGACCAGCAGGGCGGCGCCGTGGGCCCGGCAGACCTCGGCCAGCGCGGGCAGCGGCGCGGCGTCCCCGTCGACCGAGAAGACCGCGTCGCTGACGGCCAGCGCCGGCCCGTCGTGGGCGGCCAACGCGGCGGCGACGGCGGGCGGTTGGGCGTGCGGGACCACGGTGGTCGTGGCGCGGGACAGTCGGCAGCCGTCGATGAGCGAGGCGTGGTTGCCGGCGTCGGAGACGAGGAGGGTCCCGGCGGGGGCGAGCGCGGTGAGGGCGGCCAGGTTGGCGGCGTACCCGGAGGCGAAGACCAGCGCGGACTCCGTTCCGCAGAACGCGGCCAGCTCCGCCTCCAGTTGGGCGTGGGCCCCGGTGCTGCCGGTGACCAGGCGGGAGCCGGTGGCGCCGGCGCCCCAGCGGTGGGCGGCCTCGGCGGCGGCCGCCGCCACCTCGGGGTGGCGGGCCAGGCCGAGGTAGTCGTTTCCGGCCAGGTCCAGCGCGGTCGAGTCAGCGGCGCGGGGGCGCAGTCGGCGGGTGAGGCCGGCCTTGGCGCGGCGTTCGGCGGCCTCGTCGAGCCAGTCCAGCACGTGTGCGGGGGTCGGGCGCGGGCGCGTCGTCATGCCGGCCGTTCCCCCGTTTCGCCTTCCGCGTCTTGTTGACTGCCCATAAAGCTAGTGGGCGGCCGGCGTGCGCAACATGCGGGGATGGACAGACGGCCGCCGACTCCTGTTGTGGGGTTCTGCCTTGGACCTGAGGGGGGCGGGTGCGACAGGATCGGGAGCCATGGACCTTCTGGACCGGCTGGTGGACAAGGGGCTGCGCCGCGCGCGGCCCACCCGCGAGGAGGCGCTGGCCGTGCTGGCCACCTCCGACGACGAGCTGCTGGACGTGGTGGCGGCCGCCGGCCGGGTGCGGCGGCACTGGTTCGGGCGGCGGGTGAAGCTGAACTACCTGGTGAACCTCAAGTCGGGCCGCTGCCCCGAGGACTGCTTCTACTGCTCGCAGCGGCTGGGCTCGAAGGCCGAGGTGTTGAAGTACACCTGGCTGAAGCCGGAGGAGGCGGCCGAGGCGGCGAGCGCCGGCGTGGCCGGGGGCGCGAAGCGGGTGTGCCTGGTGGCCAGCGGCCGGGGACCGACCGACCGGGACGTGGACCGGGTCTCGAAGACGATCGAGGCGGTGCGCGAGCGCCACCCGGAGGTGGAGGTCTGCGCCTGCCTCGGCCTGCTGTCCGAGGGGCAGGCCGGCCGGCTGCGCGCGGCGGGGGCCGACGCCTACAACCACAACCTCAACACCTCCGAGGCGACCTACGGGGACATCTGCACCACCCACGGCTACGAGGACCGGGTCGCCACGGTGCGGGAGGCCAGGTCGGCGGGGCTCTCGGCGTGTTCGGGGCTGATCGCGGGGATGGGCGAGAGCGACGAGGACCTGGTGGACGTGGTGTTCGCGCTGCGGGACCTGGACCCGGACTCGGTGCCGGTGAACTTCCTGATGCCGTTCGAGGGCACGCCGTTGGCGGGAACGTGGGAGCTGACGCCGGCGCGGGCGCTCCGGGTGCTGGCGATGACGCGGTTCGTCTGCCCGGACGTGGAGGTGCGGCTGGCCGGCGGACGGGAGACGCATCTGCGGTCGCTCCAGCCGTTGGCGCTGCACATCGTGAACTCGATCTTCCTGGGCGACTATCTGACCAGCGAGGGCCAGGCGGGCCGGGAGGATCTGGCGATGATCGCGGACGCGGGGTTCGAGGTGGAGGGCGCGGACAGCGACACGCTGCCGGCGCACCGGGACGGCCTGGTGACGGTGCGTCGCCGGGGCGCGGGCACCGATCTTCCGCCCAACGCCTGAGGGGGCGCGCTGTGTTGACGCCTGGTCAGATAGTGCGGCGGCCGGCCGACGTGTTGGCGCTGGACCGGGAGCACGTCTGGCACCCGTACGGTCCGATGCCGGCGGCCAACGGTCCGCTGCTGGTGGATTCGGCCCGTGGGGTGCGGCTGCGGCTGGCCGAACCGGCGTTCGGGCAAAGGGAGTTGGTGGACGGGATGGCCTCCTGGTGGTCGGCCGTGCACGGCTACCGGCATCCGGTGCTGGACGCGGCGGCGGCCGAGCAGCTGGGCCGGATGAGCCACATGATGTTCGGCGGCCTGACGAACCGTCCGGCCGTCGAACTGGCCGCGCGGCTGGTGGAGTTGACGCCCGGCGAGCTGCGGCACGTGTTTCTCGCTGACTCCGGTTCGGTGTCCGTCGAGGTGGCGCTGAAGATGTGCCTCCAGTACTGGGTCTCGGTCGGACAGCCGGAGCGGCGACGGCTGTTGACGTGGCGGGGCGGCTATCACGGCGACACCTGGCACGCGATGTCGGTGTGCGATCCCGAGGGCGGGATGCACGAGCTGTGGTCGGGGGCGCTGCCGCGTCAGGTGTTCGCGGATGCCCCGCCGCCCGGCTTCGACGCGCCGCCCGACCCCGGCTATGTCGAGCGGCTGCGGGCCCTGATCGCCGAGCACGCAGGGGAGTTGGCGGCGGTGGTGGTCGAGCCGGTGGTGCAGGGCGCCGGCGGGATGGCGTTCCACTCCCCCGGGTATCTGCGGGTGCTGCGGGAGGCGTGCGACGAGCACGGGGTGCTGTTGGTCTTCGACGAGATCGCCACCGGATTCGGGCGCACGGGGCGGCTGTTCGCCGCCGAGCACGCGGATGTGGTGCCCGATGTGCTGTGTCTGGGCAAGGCGTTGACGGGTGGTTACCTGACGCTGGCGGCGACCCTGTGCACGCCCCGGGTGGCGGAGGGCATCTCGCGGGGCGAGGTGCCGGTGCTGGCGCACGGGCCGACGTATATGGGCAACCCGTTGGCGTGCGCGGTCGCGTTGGCCTCGGTCGACCTGCTGCTGGCCGGGGACTGGGCCGGCGAGGTGGCGCGGATCGGGGCCGGGCTGCGGGCCGGTCTCGCGCCGGCGGCCGAGCTGCCGGGGGTGCGGGAGGTGCGGGTGCTGGGCGCGATCGGGGTGATCCAGCTGGACCACCCGGTGAACCTGCCGGCCGCCACCGAGGCGGCGGTGCGCGCGGGCGTGTGGCTGCGGCCGTTCCGGGACCTGATCTACACCATGCCGCCCTATGTGACCGAGGACGCCGACGTGGCGCGGATCTGCGCGGCCGCCGTGGCGGCGGCGCGGGCGGGGTGAGGCGCCGTGCGTGCGGAGGGTGAACGGCCGGCGGCCGGGCGGGTGTTGGTGGTCAGCGGGACCGGGACCGAGATCGGCAAGACGGTGGCGACGGCCGCCGTGGCGGCGGTGGCGCTCGCCGCCGGGCGGCGGGTCGCGGTGCTGAAGCCGGCGCAGACCGGGCTGGCGCCCGGCGAGCCGGGCGACGCGGCCGAGGCGGCGCGGCTGGCGGGGCCGTTGACGGCGCGGGAGTTGGCCCGGTTCCCGGAGCCGCTGGCGCCGGCGACGGCGGCCGCGCGGTGTGGGCTGCCGCCGGTGGGTCCGGCCGAAGTGGCCAAGGCGGCCGAGGAGTTGACGGCCGATCACGACCTGGTGCTGGTGGAGGGCGCGGGCGGGCTGCTGGTGCGGCTGGACGAGACGGGCGGCACGCTGGCGGACGCGGCGGTGCTGCTGGGCGCGCCGGTGCTGGTGGTGGTGGCGGCGGGGCTCGGCACGCTCAACCTGACCGCGCTGACGGCGGAGGCGCTGGCCGCGCGGGGGCTGGGGCTGGCGGGCGTGGTGATCGGCAGCTGGCCGGCCGAGCCGGACCTGGCGGCCCGCTGCAACCTGGCCGACCTGCCCGTGGCGGCGGGCGCGCCGCTGCTGGGCGCGGTGCCGGCGGGGGCGGGCGCGCTGCGCCCGGCGGACTTCCGCGCGCGGGCCGGGAGTTGGCTGGCGCCGCCGCTGGGCGGCCGGTGGCGGTCGCCTGCGACGACCGCCGGGGCGTGAGCGGGGGCGCTGCCGCGCGGGTGCGGGGGCGCGTGAGCGCCAGGGCGCTCAGCGCGCGGGGGTGCGCGGCCGGCGCCCGGCTACGGGGGAAGCGGCCTGCACCGTGGACAGTCGACCGTTCCGCGAGGACTGGTCGTTCTGGTTGCTACTCGGCCTCCAGGACGAAGAACAGGAAGGACAGGAAGCGCGGCATGGCAGCCATGGCCTCGGGAAACAGCTCGCGGGCGGCGGGATCAGGGTCCGGCTCGCTGATGACCGTGATCCGGAAACCTGCCCCGGTGAACGCCCTGACCGTCGCGTGCAGCGGCCTGTGCCAGCGACTCACCAATGCGGTCTGGCTGCCTATGGTCCACTCCGTGGTCCACCTGGTGGTGTCGAAGTAGTCGCATTCCGCCTCTCGGCCGACCTCGCGGTGAATGAGATTGACGGCGAAGGGATGGTCGATGGAAGCGATCAGTCGCCCACCGGGCTTGAGCACGCGTCGCAGCTCGGCCAGCGCCGGCCCCCAGTCCTCCAGGTAGTGCAGCACCAGGGACGCGACCACATCGTCGAACGTGTCATCAGGGTAGGGAAGTGGGCCGCCCAGGTCCGTCACCCGCAGGTCCGCACCGTCGCCGAGCCGCCGCCGGGCCAGCTCCAGCATCCCGGCACTCGAGTCGAAGCCGCTCACCACAGCGCCACGGTCGCGCAGCGCGGCAGACAGGAGCCCCGATCCACAGCCGGCGTCGAGGACCCGCCGGCCAGCCACGTCTCCAGCGAGGGCCAGCATCGCCGGACGCTCGTAGTAGGCGTTCACCAGGTTGGATTCATTCACGGCCGTGTACGCCTCGGCGAAGCTGTCGTAGTCGTTGACCCTCGGCGAATCCACACCCTCCACGGGTGGCGAGGCCAGCCTGACGGACATCACGTGTTCTTGGTACTCGCTGGAGATCATGGTGCGGAGACGTGTGCCGCACCAGTTCGGTTCCTTCCTGTGGCCAAATGTTCCTGTCGCCAACTGGGGGTGCCGTCACAAACGGCGAACCTCGTGAAACGCCTCGGGAAACAGTCCGGACCGTGAGCGACGACGACAAGCTCCTGGAATCGCACCGACCGCCCGATGTCCACCCCGCGCCGGCGGCACGCGGCGCGGCCGGCGGCTACGGGCACCGTCGGGAAATCGTTCCCGTTGGGGAGGGGGTCGGTGGCACCATGCGCGGATGCATGAGGCACCTTCCGACCTCGACCCCCGCGCGCTCGGCGCGCTCCTGCGCGACCGTTGGGGCCTCGCGCCGACCGTGCTGGAGCACGCGCCCGTCGGCTTCGGCGGCTACCACTGGCGGGCCTCGGACGCGGCGGGGCGGCGGTGGTTCGTGACCGCCTGGGACCTGGACGCGGGGCCGACCGATCCGTCGACGCTCGCCGCCGCGCTGGCCACCGCCGCCACCCTGGCGGCCCAACTCGACGGCGTGGTCGGCCCGTTGACAGACGGCGAGGGGCGGAGCACGCACCGGCTCGGCCGCCGCTACGCGGTGGCCGTCTTCCCGTGGGCGGCCGGCGCCTCCGGCGAGCACGGCCAGCCCCACTCGGCGGAGCAACGGCGGGCGTTGCTGGGCCTGTTGGCGGCCGTGCACCGGGCGGCGCCCGCCGTTCCCGAGGCGCCGCGCCGCGATCCGGGGTTGGCGGGGCGGCCCGCGCTGGAGCGGGCGTTGGACGCGCTGGACACGCCGTGGACCGGCGGCCCCTACGCCGAGCCGACCCGCCGATTGCTCACGGACCGTCAACCCGCCGCGCTGCGCGCCGCGTTGGCGGACTATGACGCGCTGCTCGCGCGGGTGCGCGCCGAGGGCGTGCCCTGGGTGCTCACCCATGGCGAGCCGCACCCGGGCAATGTGCTCTGGTCCGAGGGGCGGCCGGCGTTGATCGACTGGGACACGGTGGGGCTGGCCCCGGCCGGGCGCGACCTGTGGCAGGTGACGGAGGACCCGGCCGAGCTGGCCGCCTACGCGGCGGCCGGCGGCGGCCCGGTCTCCTCCGCCGCGCTGCGGCTCTACCGGCTGCGCTGGGATCTGGACGAGATCACGCTCTATGTCGACCAGCTCCGCCGTCCGCACGGCGCCGATCGGGACACGGCGACCGCCTTCGAGGGCCTGGTCGAGTCGTTGGACCGGGCGCTGGCCGCCGTCGGCTGAGGCCGCCGACGCCGGACGCCGGGGCATGGTTGCCTCCGCGCCATCGACCCTGTTTTATCGTTAAATCGCACGTTCCACACATGGCACCGAGCCCCCGGAGAGAGTCACACCCATGCCCAAGGCGGTGGTCGACCCCGTACTGCGACGCTGGCGCGCCGCGCTCTTCATGCTCTTCCTCACGCCCGGCTTCGCCCTGGCCTCCTGGGTGACCAGGACCCCGGCGATCAAGGAGGCGGTGGACGTCTCGACCGCCGGCATGGGCCTGATCCTCTTCGGCCTCTCCATCGGCTCGATGATCGGGGTGCTCTCGTCGGGCGCGCTGGTCGCCCGGCACGGCGGCCGGTGGGTCGCGGTGCTCGGCGGCTCGTCGATCACGCTGGGTCTTGCGGTGCTGGCCTGCGGCGCGGCCGGCGGCATCGGTCCGGTGGTCTTCCTGGGCCTGGCGTTCTTCGGCTGCGGCACCGGCCTCCAGGAGATAGCGGTGAACGTCGAGGGCGCCGCCGTGGAACGGGCGTTGGGCCGGCCGGTGATGCCGGCGCTGCACGGCTGCTTCAGCGGCGGAACGGTGCTGGGCGCCGGCGCCGGGATCGGGCTGACCGCGCTGGACTTCCCGGTCTTCTGGCATCTGGCGCTGGTCACGGTCCTGGCGGCGGCCGGGCTGCTGTGGGCGCGGACCCGGGTGCCCGGCGGCACCGGCCGGGAGGAGCCGGGCGAGAACGGCGAACGGACCGGCCGGGCACGGGAGCGGCTCGCGGTCTGGCGGGAGCGCCGGGTGGTGCTGCTGGGCCTGATCGTGCTCGGGATGGCGCTGGCCGAGGGTTCGGCCAACGACTGGCTGCCGTTGATCATGGTGGACGGGTTCGACCTCGACGAGGTGGCCGGCTCGGTGGTGTTCACCGTCTTCGCCGCCGCGATGACGGTGGGCCGCTTCTCCGGGCAGGTGCTGTTGACGCGCTTCGGCCGGGTCGCGGTGATGCGCGGCGGCGCGGTGCTGGCCTGCCTCGGGGTGCTGGGCGTGATCACCGCGCCGGGGCCCGAACTCGCCGCAGGGGCCGTCCTGTTGTGGGGTCTGGGCGCCTCGCTCGGCTTCCCGGTCGCGATCTCGGCGGCCGGCGACGACCCACGGGGCGCGGCGGCGCGGGTGAGCGCGGTGGCCACGACGGGCTACTTCGCGTTCCTGGTCGGGCCGCCGGCGCTGGGCTTCCTGGGCGAGGAGTTCGGGCTGCGGAACGCGATGGTCGCGGTGCTGGCGGTGGTGCTGGTCGCCGGCGCGGTGGCCGGGGCGGTGCGGCCGTCCGGCCGGAGCGCGCCGGTGGCCGAGGGGCAGGAACGCGGCGGCCGCGCCGTCCCCGAGGCCGGCCCCCACGACAGGACCGGCGGGCCCCACGACGAGGCCGCGAAGCCGAACGACGAGGCCGCCGAACCGCGCCGCTGAACCCGCCCGCGCGGAGCCGCACCGCCGAACCACCCCGGCCAGCCACACCGTTGACCGTTCCGGAGTCGGCGGGGCCGCGCCGTCGGCCGTCCGGCGCGACGACGCGCGCCCGCCACGGACGGTGGAACTCCCGTGGCGGGCGCGGCCGTTGCGCAGCGCGGGGCCGAACGTCAGGCGCAGGCCGTCCCGTTGAGCGCGAAGCCCGTCGGGGCGGCGGGGGTGCCGCCGTGGCTGGCCTGGTAGCCGAGGGTGACGCTGCCGCCCGGCGGGATGGTGGCGTTGTGCGCCACGCCCGTCGCGGTGACGGCGCCGCTCTCGGCCGAGTAGTGGGCGTTCCAGCCGGCGGTGATGGCCTGGCCGGCGGGCAGGCTGAACGTGAGGCGCCAGTCGTCGAGCGCTGTGTCACCGGTGTTGCTGACGGTGATCTCGGCGGTCAGGCCCGTGTTCCAGGCGTTGGTGGTGGCCGTCACGGCGCAGGCCGCCGGGTCGGGGTCCGGGTCGGGGCCGGGGTTGCCGGTCGGCTCGTCCAACCCGAAGAAGGCGATGGCCCGTTCGGCCATCCCGCTGCCGGGCAGGTCGTGGCCCATGCCGCTGATGCTGATCGCCTCGACCGGGGCCTGCTCACCGGCGTTGCCGTAGCGGGTCCTGGTCCAGTTGGGCTGCGGGCTGTCGGTGAGCGCCGGGGTCTGGCTGACGCCCAGGACGTTGGTCCACTGCTTGATCTCCTCCCCCAGGTTGTTGTGGTGGAGGATGGCGTCCTGGGTGCCGTGCCACAGCTGCATCCGGGGCCTGGGCCCGGTGTAGCCGGGGTAGGCGGCGCGCGCGATGTCGCCCCACTCCTGCGGGGTGCGGCTGATCTGGCCGTTGGCGCACTGGCTGTTCCAGCCCGAGCCGTCGGTGGTCGCGAAGCAGCCGAAGGGCACGCCCATGAAGGCCGCGCCGGCCTGGAAGACGTCGGGGTAGTTGCCGAGCAGGACGTTGGTCATCATCGCGCCGGAGGAGGCGCCGGTGACGAAGATCCGGTCGGGATCGGCGTTGTGGTGGGTCTCCACATAGCTGATCATCGAGCGGATGCCGACCGGGTCGCTGCCCCCGTTCCTGGTGAGGGCCTGGGGCGAGGAGACGTCGAAGCACTGCCCCTCGCGGGTCGCCGAGGGGTAGATGACGACGAAGCCGTACTGGTCGGCGAGCGAGGCGAACTGGGTGCCCGAATAGAACGCCGGGCCCGAGCCGGTGCAGTAGTGCACCGCCACCAGCACGGGCGGCTCGTCCTGGACGGTGTCCGGAACGTACAGGTGCATCCCGAGGTTGCTCGGGTTGGCGCCGAAGTCCCTGATCTCGGTGAGGGTGGCCGCCTGCGCGGGAGGCGCGGCGACCAACAGGGCGGCCAGCGTGGGGAGTACGGCGGCCAGCAGGGCGAGGCCGAGCCGGCGGAGCCGGCTGCGGCGGACGGGGGGTGTCGCGGCTCTGGTGGACATGTTTCCGCCCTTTCTAGACTGCGGATCGTGAAGGGTCTGTTGCGGCGGTTGAACGCCCTGGACGCCGACGCGGCCGCCGCCGTCCGCGTCATCGCGCACTACCAGGCGCTGTTGGGCGGCGGGGCGGTCGATCCGGTGACCCTGGTGCGTTCGACGGCCGGGCTGGTGCGCTGCCCGGCCGGTCTTGAGCTGGCCGACGGCCGTCGGGTGCGGTTCGCGCCCGACGGGGTGGCCCTGCCCGGGGTGCCCGGGCGGGTCTCCGACAGCGTGGAGCTGCGGCCGGCGGGGCGCGTCTGGCTCGAACGGGCCGGCTCGGCCGAGCCGTTGGACGCCCTGGTGCTGGAGTGGATGGCCCTGGCGGCCCGGGTGGGTCCCGGGCTGACCGGCCCCTCGCCCAGGGCGGCCGACCCCGCCCTGGTCGAACAGGTGCTCTCCGAACGCGAGAGCATCGAGGACCGGACCCGCGCCGTGCGGCTGCTCGGGCTGCACCCGGGCGTTCCGCTGCGGGTGCTCGCCGTCGCCGCCGGGCAGGACGCGGGGGTCACGGCGGTGACCCTGCTGGCCCGCTGTGGGCTGCCGGCGCTGGTGCGGGTCGCGACCGTCGGGCCGCTGGCCGCCGCGCTGGTTCAGCCGCAGGGCGGCGAGGGCTCGCCGGCGGACGCGCTGCGCGCCGTGCTCGCGGAGCGGGACGCGGAACGGCTGCCGGGCGGCGAACGGTCCCGGGGCGTGCGGTGCGGGGTGGGCGGCGCGGTGCCGCCGAGCCGGGCGGCCGACTCCTGGGCGCGGGCCCGTACCGCGCTGCGCTTCGCCACCGGGGTCGGGCCCGACGCGGGGGTGGTGGACCACGACGCGCTGGGCCCGCTGGCGCTGCTGGCCGAGGTGCCGGCGGCCAGGCTGCGGGCCGACGCCGGGGTGCGGGCCCTGGCCGAACTGGCCGAACGGGACGGCGGCGCGCTGGGCGTGGCGGCGCTGGAGGCGTTCTGCCGCACCGGTTCGCTGCGGCAGGCGGCGGCCGCGCTCCATCTCCACCACAGCTCGGTGGCGGCCCGGCTGGCGGTGGTCGAGGAGGCGCTGGGCTGGCGGCTGCACGAGCCCGGCGACCGGTTCAAGGCGCAACTGGCGCTGTACGGCTGGCGGTTGAGTAACGACGTCGAACCGGAGGCGGGTTGACGCTCCGTCGGAAGGTCTCGGGCGTTCACCGGTTCAACCCCGCCGCGAGTGCCGCGAGCCCCTCGTCGTTGATCCGCTGCCCGATGCCGGAGTGGACGACGGCCGCACAGCCGTGGAACGTGCCCGGGTAGCGCCGGAGTTGGGCCGGCACGCCGGCCGCGTGCAGCGCCTCGGCGAAGGCCAACGCCTCGTCGCGCAGCGGGTCGAACTCCATGGCGGCGACGAACGTCGGTGGCAGGCCGGCGAGTTCCGTTGCCCTGGCCGGTGCGGCATAGGCCGGGACCCCGGTCGTGCCCGGCACGCCCGACCCCAGGTAGGCGGCCCAACTCAAGGAGGCGTTGCGGCGGTTCCACACCGGGGTGTCGGTGAAGCGGCGCGCGCTCCCGGTGGCGAGCCGGTCGTCGAGGGCGGGGCTGTGCAGATGGAGGTGGCGGGCCGCCGGCCCGCCGAGGTCGCGCGCCAGCAGCGCGGCCCCGGCGGCCAGCCCCGCCCCCGCGCTGTCTCCCCACAGCGCGAGCCGTTCCGGGTCGACGCCCAGCACTTCGGCGTGTTCCGCCAGCCAGAGCCAGCCGGCGTACACGTCGTCCAGCGGCGCCGGATACGGGTGTTCGGGCGCCAGCCGGTAGTCCACGGCGACGACCACGGCGGGCAGTTCGCGGGCGAACCGCAGGTTGAGGTCGTGATCCACGTCGAAGGAGCCGAGGACGAAGCCGCCGCCGTGCACGCCGTAGACGGCGGCCAGCGGCCCGGCGGCGCCCTCGGGGCGGTAGATCCGCAGCGGCACCTTGGGGTCGCCGGCCGAGCGGCCCGGCGCCAGCACCTCGCGCACGGCGACCCCACGCTCGTCGGCCGCCGCCATCGCCGCCGCCAGCTCGGCCGCCTGGGCGGCGCGGGCTGCGGGCAGGTCCGAGATGTCGATCTCGGCCAACATCGCCGCAGCCGCCGCCAGTTCGGGGTCGAGGGGGTAGCCCATGCCGGGTGTGCCTTTCGCTCTCCACGGGCGGCGCCGTGCCGCCTTCCGAACGTGACACGCCCGCCGCCGCACGGCAGCAGACGGGCGTCGGGGAAACCGGGCACGCGGCCCGACGACCGCGCACGGCCCAGGTGGGAGGGCCGGACCGGGGGCCACGGTACCCGCTGGGCGACCGTTCCGGCCGCGCCGCACGCGGGCCCGACGACCGTGCCCGGCGGCCGAGTTGGGCCGAACCCCGGAAGGGATCACCGAAAATTTTCAGATCCTTACCGGAAGTCTTGACGGGCCCGGTGGCCCTTCCTAGTGTCACGGCGCCGCAGGGAACCGCCCCCGGGACGACCGCGCCGACGGCTCGGCCGTCCGCCCCACCCCCCACCGAAGGAGCCCCCGACCGCATGAAGAGAACCCGCACTCTCGGCCGGCTCGTCGCCCTGGCGGCCCTGCCCCTGGCCCTGCTCGCCGGGCCGACGGCGGCCCAGGCCGCAGGCTCCGCCGGCTCCCCCGCCAACTCCCCCGCCGCAGCGGCGCGTTCACCGGAGGCGACCGGGGCGGGCGCCGAACGGGCCGGCCCGGGGCGGGAGATGCGCTGGGTCGGCAGCTGGACGGCGATGCCGCAGCTCACCGAGCCGCACAACATGCCGCCGCCCCCGTTCACCGGCGAGGAGTCCGTCCTGGTGGACACGACGCTCCGTCAGACGGTGCGGATCACCACCGGCGGCGAGCGGTTCCGGCTGGCCTTCTCCAACGAGTTCGGCGGCGCGCCGCTGCCGTTGACCAGCGTCGCCGTCGCGCTGCCCAGGGACGGGCAGGCCGGCGTCAGCGCGGTCGAGCCGGGCAGCTCGGTGCCGGTCACGTTCAGCGGCGGGCGGAGTTCGGTGACCGTGCCGATCGGCGCGCGCTATGTCAGCGACCCGGTGGACCTCGCCCTCCCGCCGGGCAGCAACCTCACCGTGACCACCTATCTGGCCACCGGCCAGGCCACGTTGTCCCTCACCTCGCACCCCGGCTCGCGCACCACCTCGCACCTGCTGGCCGGCGAGCATGTGACCGCCGACGACCTGCCGGGCGCCACGCCCACCGACCACTGGTACCTGCTCAGCGGCGTCGAGGCGTGGTCGCCGGCCGACCACCACGGCACCGCCGTGCTCGGCGACTCGCTCACCGACGGCCGGGGCTCCACCACCAACGGCAACGACCGGTGGACCGACCAGCTCTTCGACCGGATGGCGGCCGACCCGGACACCGCGCACGTCTCCCTGCTCAACCAGGGCGCCGGCGGCAACCGGGTCCTCAACGAAGGACTCGGCCCCAGCGCGTTGGCCCGGCTGGACCGGGACGTGATCGCGCAGAGCGGCGTCGAGCGGCTGATCCTCTTCGAGGGCGTCAACGACATCGGCACGGCGGAGGCCACCGAGGAGGCCCAACGGGCCGTCGCCGACGAGCTGATCACCGCCTACGACCAGATCGTCACCCGCGCCCACGCCCACGGCATCGAGGTGTTCGGCGCGACGCTGCTGCCCTTCGGCGACAACGAGATGTACGACGACCCCGAGGGCTGGCGCGAGTTGGCGCGCCAGAGCGTCAACGACTGGATTCGCGACAGCGGACGGTTCGACGCGGTGCTCGACTTCGACGCGGTCACCCGCGACCCGGCGCAGCCGGAGCGGCTGCTGCCCGACATCCACGACGGCGACTGGCTGCATCTGACGCCCGAGGGCTACGGCCTGCTGGCCGCCTCGGTGCCGCTGGAACTGCTGCGGTAGCCCCCGACAGGCCCGGCGTTCCCGACAACCAGCCCGTCCCCGCCGCAAACCGGGCCGGGCCGGCGACCCTCGTGTGGTACGGGGCGCGCGAGCGCCCCACAGCCCCCACCGCGCGAGCCGCCGGCCCGGCCCTCCCACGGTAGCCAACTCCCCGGCGGGCGGGCAGGAGGTCCCGCCGTCCCCCGCCGCGCCCCGACCACATTCCGCGGAACGGAATGTTCCGGGATGTCTTGTGCGGCGTCCGGAGGGATGCCTACGATTTCCGGCGAT
Source organism: Streptomyces sp. 3MP-14 (assembly GCF_006334905.2). Taxonomy (NCBI): domain Bacteria; kingdom Bacillati; phylum Actinomycetota; class Actinomycetes; order Kitasatosporales; family Streptomycetaceae; genus Streptomyces; species Streptomyces sp. 3MP-14. The sequence continues at coordinate 126,995 of NZ_VDLZ02000002.1, read as the reverse complement.
GGTTCGTCGAATCGATTCGACGAACGGTTCGACCGACGGTTCGGACGCCCAACTCCGCTGTGCGCCAACGGAGTTGGAGTGAAAAGGGGCCCGGCCAGGAAGGGAGCCAAGCGGATGGTCACCATCAAGGACGTGGCCCGGCACGCCGGCGTCGCGCCCAGCACGGTCTCCTATGTGCTCAGCGGCTCCCGCAAGATCTCCGAGGAGACCAGGACCGCCGTCCGCGCCGCCGTCGAGGAGCTGGGCTACCACCCGCGCGCCTCGGCGCGCACGCTGCGGCGCGCGCGCAGCGAGGTGCTGGTGCTGGCCGTGCCGAGGGAGCCGGGCAAGTACCGGGCGGTGGACGGCCGGTTCGCCATCGACATCGGCGACATGGCCAGAGACCGGGGCTACGACCTGCTGCTGATGACCGACCCCGACGGGGTGCGCGGGCTGACCCGGGTGGCCCGCAGCGGGCTGGCCGACGGCGCGGTGCTGATGGCGGTGCGCGAACGGGACCCGAGGATCGAGGCGTTGCGCGCGCACGGCTTCCCCACCGCGCTGGTGGGGCACGGCGACGAGAGCGAGGGCGACGACCCGCCGTGGGTGGACCTGGACTGGGCGGCTGCGGTCGCGCTGGCCGTGCGGGAGGCGGTGGCCGCCGGGCACCGGCGGATCGCGTTCTGGGCCTCGGCCGACCACGAGTTCGAGGCCAGGAACGGCTATGCGCTGCGCGGCCTGGCCGGCGCCGAGGCGGCCGCGCGGGAGACCGGGGTCGAGGTGCGGGTGCGGCGTTCCACCGTGGAGCCGGACGAGGCGCGCGCCCGGCTCGTCGAGCTGCTCACCGCGCGCCCGCGCCCGACGGCGCTGCTGGTGCAGCACCTGATCCCGTTGCCGCTGCTGCTGGAGGAGATCGCGGCGCTGGGGCTGCGGGTCGGCGAGGACCTGGCGGTGGTGCTGGTCGGGAGCCTCCCGGACGAGGCGGGCGCGCTGCGGCTGCCGCGCGTCGAGCTGCCGGTGGGGCGGATGGCCGAGGCGGCGGTGCGGCTGGTGGTCGAGGCGATCGAGAAGCCGGAACAGCCCTATGCGGCACGGGAGTTGATCGCGCCGGAGCTGGTGGCCGGAGGCCCGCCCATCGCGCCCCCGAGCGGCTGAGCGGGCGCGGAGCCGCGGCACCAGACGGACCGGACGAATCCGAACGAAGCGCGAACGAGAGAGTCATGCCAGCAAGCAACGGAAGGACCCGCCGGTCGGCGGTGGCCGTCGGCCTGACGGCGGTCACCCTGGCCGCCGGCCTCGCCGGCTGTGCCGCCGAGCCGGACCCCGACACGGTGACGGTGCTCAACTCGGCGACGGACACCGCCGAACACGAGGCCAACCAGGACTTTTTCGACCGCTGCGCCGAGCCGTTGGGCCTGCGGGTGGAGCAGATCAGCGTGCCGGCCGACCAGGTGGCGTCCAAGGCGCTGCGGATGGCGTCCTCGGACTCGCTGACCGACATCCTGGAGCTGGACGGCTCGGAGCTGCCGCAGTTTGCGGAGACCGGCGGGCTGCGGCCGATCGACGAGGTGGGGGTGGCGACCGAGGGCTTCTCGGACAGCTCGGTGGCGCTGGGCTCCTTCGACGGCACCCAGTACGGGGTGGCCCGCTCGGTGAACTCCCTCGCGCTGATCTACAACACCGAGCTGCTGGCCGAGGCCGGCTTCCAACCACCCACCACCTGGGACGAGTTGCGGCGGACGGCCGCCGAGCTGACCTCGGGCGACACCTATGGGATGGCGTTCTCGGCCACCCCGGACGCGGACGGTGTCTACCAGTTCCTGCCGTTCTTCTGGTCGGCCGGCGGCGACGAGGCGCGGCTGACCGAGGGCGAGGGCGGGGCGGCGGCGCTGGCGTTCTGGAAGGAGCTGGTGGATGCCGGCTCGGTCTCCCGTTCGGTCGTCAACTGGAACCAGCAGGACGTGAACGACCAGTTCCTCTCCGGAAGGGCCGCCATGATGATCAACGGGCCCTGGCAGGTGCCGGTGCTCGACGCCCAGGACGAGGTGGACTGGGCGGTTGCCGCGATCCCCGTCCCCGAGGCGGGGCGCGACCCGGTGCCGCCCATCGGCGGCACCGTGATGACCGTGCCGAAGAACGACGACCGCGAGCGGGAGCGGAACGCCGGCCGGCTGCTGAGCTGCCTCAACTCCGAGGAGAACCAGCTGGCCTGGGGCGAGCGGGTCAACAACGTGCCGACGCTGGCGACGGCCGCCGAGCGCTACCGCGAGCAGCACCCGAAGCTGGCGCCGTTCGCCGACCTGGTGCGGACCGCGCGCTCGCGCACCGAACGGGTCGGCACCCGCTGGCCGGTGGTCGGCGACGCGCTGGCCGGCGCGTTCCAGTCGGTGCTGACCGGGCGCTCCTCCCCCGAGGACGCGCTGCGCGCCGCCCAGCGGCAGGCGGGTGAGGAGCGGTGAGCACGACGACGACGCGCCGACGCGCCCCCGGTTCCCGTCAACGGGCGCTCTACCGCTGGCTGTTCGTGCTGCCGGCCGTGCTCTATCTGCTGGCGTTCTTCGGCTATCCGCTGGTGCGCAACATCCTGATGAGCTTTCAGGAGTTCACGCCGCGCACCTACTTCACCGGCGAGGCCCCGTTCAACGGCCTGGAGAACTGGCGGGCGGTGCTGGACGATCCGCTGCTGGGCGACGCGCTGTGGCAGACGATGGTCTTCACCGTGGGCTCGCTGCTCGGGCAGTTCACCATCGGCCTGGCCCTCGCGGTGTTCTTCTCCCGGCGGTTCCGGCTCTCCGGGACGATCCGCGCCGTGCTGCTGCTGCCCTGGCTGGTGCCGATGGTGGTCTCGGCGGTGGTCTGGCGGCGGATCATGGACGAGGAACACGGGGTGCTCAACAGCTTCCTCGACCTGGTGGGCCTCAGCTCCGACGGGGTGCCGTGGCTGTCCAGCCCGAGCGTGGCGCTGGCCTCGGTGATCCTGGTGAACATCTGGATCGGCATCCCGTTCAACATGGTGATCCTCTACGGCGGCCTGGCGGAGATACCCGAGGAGCTGTACGAGGCGGCGGCGCTGGACGGGGCCGGGCCGTGGCGCACGTTCTGGCGGATCACGCTGCCCATGCTGCGCCCGGTGGTCACGGTGGTGCTGGTGCTGGGCTTCATGTCCACGGTGAAGATCCTGGACCTGGTGCTGGCGCTGACCGGCGGCGGGCCGGCCGACTCCACCCAGACCCTGGGCACACTCACCTACCAACTCTCGTTCCTGCGCCTGGACTTCGGCCAGGGCGCGGTGGTGGGCAACATCCTGATCCTGATCAGCGCGGTCTTCGCCGTGCTCTATCTGCGTGCCAACCGGGCCGATCTCGGCCCGGGGAAGGGTAGATGACGATGCGTCAGCGAACGGGTTCCTCCCGCGCCGCCCGCTGGGGCAGCACCACGGTCGCGCTGCTGGTGCTGGCCGTGATGCTCTTCCCGGTCTACTGGATGGTCTCCACGGCGCTCCAGCCGCACTCCTCGATCGCCTCGGCCGACCTGCTGCCGACCTCGCCGAGCCTGGACAACTTCCGTACCGCGCTGGAGAGTCAGGGCGGTTCGCTGGTGACCAGCCTGGTGGTGGCGCTGGGCGCGGTGGTGGTCTGCCTGGCGCTGGCGGCGCCGGCGGCGTACGGGCTGGCGCAGTTCGGGCTGCGCGGCGGGCGGACCATCGTCTTCGGCACGCTGATCACCCAGATGGTGCCGGGCATCGTGGTGGCCAACGCGCTCTACAGCGCGTACGCCGAGTTGGGCCTGGTCAACTCCTATCTGGGGCTGATCCTGGCGGACGCCTCGCTGGGGCTGCCGTTCGCGATCGTGCTGCTGCGGGCGTTCATGGTCTCCATCCCGAGCGAGGTGGTGGAGGCGGCGCTGGTGGACGGGGCGAACCGGTTCACGGCGTTCGTGCGGATCGTGCTGCCGATGAGCCGGAACGCGCTCATCACCTCCGGGCTCTTCGCGTTCCTCTTCGCGTGGGCGGACTTCGTCTTCGCGTTGACCCTCAATACCACCGACGACGTTCGGCCGGTCACGCTGGGCCTCTACCAGTTCATCGGGGCCCATGTGAGTGACTGGGGAGCGGTGATGGCCACGGCCGTGCTGTCGGCGATCCCGGCGGCGATACTGCTGGTCGTCGCCCAGAAGTACATCGCCGCCGGGATCGCCGGCGGCTCCCTGAAGTAACCGGACGACGTAGCCGGCCTCACCCGGGGCAGGCGAGCCCAGCGAGACGGGCAAGCGCTTGCCCCAACCGAACCACCATCCTGACAAGGGTCGAAAGAACTGATGAGCACTGCCGATTCACCGCACCTCGCCCACTCCCCCGATCCCGCCGGCGCGGCCGGCTACCCCACGTTCCCGCCCGGCTTCGCCTTCGGGGCCGCGACCGCCGCCTACCAGATCGAGGGCGCCCACGACGTCGGCGGGCGCGGCCCGTCGATCTGGGACACCTACTGCCGCACGCCCGGCAAGGTCGCCGACGGCGCCACCGGGGACGTGGCCTGCGACCACTACCACCGCTACCGGGAGGACGTGGCGCTGCTGCGCGAACTCGGCGTCGACGACTACCGGTTCTCGATCGCCTGGCCGCGCGTCCAGCCGACCGGCTCGGGGCCGGCCAACGCCGAGGGGATCGCGTTCTACGACCGGCTCCTCGACGAGCTGCTGGCGGCCGGTATCCGCCCGGCGGCCACGCTCTACCACTGGGACCTGCCGCAGGCGCTGGAGGACAGGGGCGGCTGGCGGGTGCGGGAGACGGCCGAGCGGTTCGCCGAGTACGCGGCGATCGTCGCCGACCGGCTGGGCGACCGCATCCCGCGCTGGATCACCCTCAACGAGCCGTTCTGCGCGGCGTTCGTCGGCTACGCCATCGGCCGGCACGCGCCGGGCGCGCGCGAGGGCAGGGGCGCGCTGGCCGCCGCGCACCACCTGCTGGTCGGGCACGGGCTGGCGGTGCGGGCGCTGCGCGCCGCCGGGCAAGGCGAGGTGGGGATCACACTCAACCCGGACCGGCTGCTGCCGGCCAGCGACTCGGCGGCGGACCTGGCGGCGGTGCGCCGGGCGGAGACGCTGCACAACGCGGTCTGGTTCGACCCGCTCTTCGCCGGCCGCTACCCGGAGCACGAGGCCGAGACCTGGGGCGGGCTGGCCGACGGCTCCTACCGCGAGGACGGCGATCTCGACCTGATCGGCGCCCCGTTGGACTTCGTCGGCGTCAACTACTACCGCCCGATCACGATCGCCGCCGCCCCGCACCGGGAGGCCGACCCGGCGCGGCGCACCGCCGTCGACATCGGCGTCGAGGAGACCTGGCGGGACGACGTGCGGCACACCACCATGGGCTGGCCCGTGGTGCCCGAGTCGTTCACCGACCTGCTGGTCGACCTCGACCGGCGGCACCCGAACCTGCCGCCGCTGTACATCACCGAGAACGGCTCGGCCGAGGCGGACACCGTGGCCGACGACGGGCAGGTGCACGACGCCGACCGGGTCGCCTATCTGCGGGACCACCTGGCGGCGCTGGCCGAGGCGGTGCGCGCCGGCGTGGACGTGCGCGGGTACTACGTCTGGTCGCTGCTGGACAACTTCGAGTGGGCCTTCGGCTACGACAAGCGCTTCGGCATCGTGCGCGTCGACTACGACACCCTGGAGCGCCTGCCCAAGGACAGCTACCGCTGGTACCAGGGCCTGATCCGCCACCACCGGCGGCGCCACGGCCAGCGGCCGCAGGACGTGTCGGGGACAGCCGACCAACGACAGGACTAGGGAGACCCGAACACCGTGAAGTTCACCGACGGTTACTGGCTGATGCGCGAAGGGGTGGCGGCCTCGTTCGCCACCTGGGTCGCGGACGCGCGGATCGAGGAGGACCGGCTGACCCTGTGGGGCGCCACCGGCCGGGAGCGCGGCCGGGGCGGCACGCTCAACAGCCCGCTGCTGACCGTGGAGGTCTTCTCCCCGGCCGAGGGGGTGATCGGGGTGCGCTCCACCCACCACGCCGGGTCGCGCGACCGGGGCCCGCACTTCGCGCTGCGCTCCGACGAGGGACACGCGGGCAAGGCGCGGGCGTCCGGTTCGGTGCTGGAACTGGCCAGCGGGCCGCTGGCGTTGCGGGTGGACACCGAGGAGCCGTGGCGGCTCGACTTCCTGGCCGAGGGGCGCCTCCTCACCTCGGCGGGCAAGCGCGGCACCGGCTTCGCCACGCTGGACGGGCAGCACCACATCGTCTCGCAACTCTCCCTCGGCGTCGGCGGGTTGGTGTACGGGCTGGGCGAGCGGTTCACCCCGTTCACCAGGAACGGCCAGTCCGTCGAGGTCTGGCAGGCCGACGGCGGCACGGCCAGCGAACAGGCGTACAAGAACGTGCCGTTCTACCTCACCAACCGGGGCTACGGCGTCTTCGTCAACCACCCCGGGCGGGTCTCCTACGAGATCGCCTCGGAGTCGGTCGGTCAGGTCCAGTTCAGCGTCGAGGACCAGTCGGTCGAGTACTACGTGATCTACGGGCCCACCCCCAAGGAGATCCTGGACCGCTACACCGCGCTGACCGGCCGGCCCGCGCTGCCGCCGGCCTGGTCGTTCGGGCTGTGGCTGTCCACGTCGTTCACCACCGACTACGACGAGGACACCGTCGGCCGTTTCACGCGCGGCATGGCCGAGCGCGAGATCCCGCTGAGCGTCTTCCACTTCGACTGCTTCTGGATGCGGGCGTACCAGTGGTGCGACTTCACCTGGGACCCGGACGTCTTCCCCGACCCGGAGGGGATGGTGCGCCGGCTGAAGGACCAGGGGCTGCGGGTCACGGTGTGGATCAACCCCTACATCGGGCAGAAGTCGCCGCTCTTCGACGAGGGCGCGCGGCTGGGCCACCTGGTGCGCACCGCCGAGGGCGACGTGTGGCAGTGGGACATGTGGCAGGCCGGGATGGCGCTGGTGGACTTCACCAGCCCGGCGGCCAGGGAGTGGTACGCGAGCAAGCTGCGGGCGCTGCTGCGGCAGGGCGTGGACGGCTTCAAGACGGACTTCGGCGAGCGGGTCCCGACGGACGTGGTCTGGTCGGACGGCTCGGACCCGGAGCGGATGCACAACTACTACACCCAGCTCTACAACGAGACGGTCTTCCGGGTGCTGACCGAGGAGCGGGGCGAGGGCGAGGCGGTGCTGTTCGCGCGCTCGGCGACGGCCGGCGGGCAGCAGTTCCCGGTGCACTGGGGCGGGGACTGCGAGTCCACGTTCGAGGCGATGGCGGAGTCGCTGCGCGGCGGGCTGTCGTTGGGGCTCAGCGGCTTCGGCTTCTGGAGCCACGACATCGGCGGCTTCGAGGGCACGCCGACGCCGGCGGTCTTCAAGCGGTGGGTGCAGTTCGGGCTGCTCTCCTCGCACAGCCGGCTGCACGGCTCGGGCTCCTACCGGGTGCCGTGGGAGTACGACGAGGAGGCCGTCGAGGTCACCCGCGTCTTCACCCGGCTGAAGAACCGGCTGGCGCCCTATCTGCTGCGGGCCGCCGAGCAGGCCAGGGACCGGGGCACGCCGGTGATGCGGGCGATGGTGCTGGAGTTCCCCGACGACCCGTCCTGCCATCCGCTGGACCGCCAGTACATGCTGGGGGAGAACCTGCTGGTGGCGCCGGTGTTCAGCGAGGACGGCGAGGTCGAGTACTACGTGCCGGCCGGGACGTGGACGCATCTGCTGACCGGCGAGCGGGTTACCGGGCCCGGCTGGCGGCGGGAGCGGTTCGGCTTCGACAGCCTGCCGCTGCTGGCGCGGCCCGGGTCTGTGATCCCGTTCGGGGCGCGGGACGACGGGCCCGAGTACGCCCTGGCCGAGGGCGTCACCCTGCGGGTGCACGCCCCGGAGGACGGCGTCGAGGTGGTCACCCGGGTGCCGGCGGGCACCGGGGAGCGGGCGGCCGTCTTCCGGACCCGGCGGAGCGGCGACGAGCTGACGGTGACCGCCGAGGGCGCGCCGGGCGGCTGGTCGGTGGTGCTCGCCGGGCCCGACGGGTACGGCGAGCCGGTGCCGGTGTCCGAGGGCGCGCACGCGGTGACCCTGCCGATGGCCGGCTAGGCCGCCGGCCGATGAACCCGGCGCGCCGCCCGCCCCTCCTGCCGGGGAGCGGGCGGCGCGTCGCTCGTGCGGGCGGCGTTGTCAGTGGTGGCGTCTAGGGTGAACGCGCCCGGGTTGGCCGGGATTTCGAGGATCTTCGCCGAACGCCGAGGAACGGAGCAGCCCTTGACCACGCTCGCCGACCGCCCGCACACCGCGCTGCTCGTCATCGACATGCAGCGGGACGTGGTCGCCGCCGCGCACCGCGCGGACGAGGTGATCGCCCGGATCAACGCCCTGCTGGACCGGGCCAGGGCCGAGGGCGTGCCCGTGGTCTGGGTGCAGCACTCCGACGCGGACATGCCGATCGACAGCGAGGGCTGGCGCTTCGTGCCCGAGCTGGTCAGGCGGGATGACGAGCCGCTGGTGCACAAGCTCTACGGGGACTCCTTCGAGGCCACCTAGCTGGAGGAGCGGCTGGCCGAGCGCCGCGTCGGCCGGCTGGTGGTGACGGGCGCGCAGACGGATGTCTGCGTCCGCTCCACGCTGCACGGCGGGCTGGTCCGCGGCTATGACGTGACGCTGGTCGGGGACGCGCACACCACGGAGGACCTGTCGGCGCACGGCGCGCCGCCGCCGGAGCAGGTGATAGCCCACACCAACCTCTACTGGCGGTTCCAGAGCGCCCCGGGCCGGCGGTGCGGCACGGTGAACGCGGCGGACGTGGACTTCGGGCCGGCGGCGACCGGGGCGGCCTGACGTTTCGGGGTGGCCGGCGCGGCCTGACCGGAGCCGGGCTCACGCGTCGTCGAGCCGGTCGATCCTGGCCAGCAGCGGCGGGGTCCAGTGCCGGCCGTAGGCGGCGCGGAGCGCGGGGTCGCGCCAGTCGAGCCCGGTGACCCGCGTGCGGCAACGGGGCGCGCCGCAGCGGCAGTTCATCGACCAGTCGTCGACGGCGGTGAGGGTGGCGTAGTCGATGGTCAGCTCCTCGCCGGCGGCGACGTCCCGCCGGGTCTCGATGGTGAGGGCGTCCCGGTGCCAGAGGTTCGGCTCGCAGGAGTGGTTGCCGAAGCGCACCGGGTGGTCGGGGGTCAGCAGCAGATGCAGGCCCTCGCCCACCGAGAGGCTGTCGTGCCGGGTGAGGGTGGCCAGCGTGGCGTCGTCGATCAGCCGGCCGCCGAGGCGTTCGACCACGGTGCCGGCCGGCAGCGGGACGCCGGCGACGAGCCCCCGGCCCTCGATCGGCGAGCTCCCGACCTCGACGCCCGGGTGCAGCCAGCAGGTGGCCGGAACGGGGCCGAGGCCGGGGACGACGCCTCCGGCGCGGTCCGGGGCCGAGCGATCACGGCTGGGGTGGTTGGGGTGGTTGGTCACGGTGCGTTGCCTTCCGGTTGGGTCTTTCCTTGCGTTTCTGAGCGCGCCGGGGGCGATCCTGTGATCGTTCCGACATGGTTCGGGGCGTTTTAGGCGTCGGTGACCGGGAACCCGCCGTGGTCGAGGTGATAAGACATGTCGAAATCGACCAAGACGGTCGCGGACGCATCCGCCCACCCCGCCCACCCCGTTCACGAGCTGCCCGGCCACCAGGAGTGGCGGCTGCTGCTGGAGGAGCGCGCGGCCGAGCGCGCCCTGGGCTCCGTTCCCGAACGCGCCGTCTTCGGCGAGCAGTTGCCGGAGACCGACTGACCGGACCGACCAGCGGGGCGGGAGGAGAGGCGGCATGACCGCACAGACCGAACGCACGGCGCGAGCGCTGCTCGACCGCTGTGGCGAGACCTACGCGGCCCAGGCGGGCATCCGGCTGCGGGACACCCCGGCGCCGCTGTACCAGACGCTGGTGCTGGCGCATCTGCTGTCGGCGCGGATCAAGGCCGATGTCGCGGTGGCGGCGGCCCGGGCGCTCTTCGACGCGGGGATGCGCACCCCGCGCGCCATGGCCGACGCCACCTGGCAGCAGCGGGTGGACGCCCTGGGCGTGGGCCACTACCGCCGCTACGACGAGCGGACCGCCACCCAACTCGGCGACGGCGCCCGGCTGTTGCTCGACCGGTACGGGGGCGACGTGCGGCGGATGCGCGAGGAGGCGCCGACCCGGCTGCGGGAGTATCCGGGGATCGGCCCGATGGGCGTGGACATCTTCCTGCGCGAGGTGCAGGCCGTCTGGCCCGAGTACGCGCCGTATGTCGACAACCGCGCGAAGGAGGGCGCCAGCCGGGTCGGCCTGCCGCGTTCGCCCCGGGCGCTGTCCGGGCTGGTGCGGAGGGCCGACATTCCCCGGCTGACAGCGGGCCTGGTCCGGGTATCCCTGGACAAGAGGTTGGCCAGGGACGTGACCGACCTGGCCCGCGCCTGAACCGAGCACGACCGGTCCTGGAGGCGGACGATGACCGACGCCGAGGCATTCGAGATGGACGCGCTGTGGGCGGACTTCCACAACGCGGTGAACATGACCTCGCAGGAGTTGGCGGCCTGGCTGCGGGTGAGCAGCGCGGGCGAGGACGCCGAGCGCCTTCCCGAGCGCGCCGGCTCCGAGCGGGGACGCGGGGTCCTCGCGATCCTGCGGAAACGCCAGATGGATCTCACCGATGCCGACATCGACCTGATGCGCGAGGTCGTGGAGACCGTCACGACCGAACGGGCGGCCGGCCCGCGCGAGGAGCGGCCGGAGCCCGACTGGCGCTACCAGCTGATGTCGCTGGGCCACGACCCGCTGCGCGCCGGCTGAGCGCGGGCGCGCGGCGGGCGGCCGAGCGCGGGACCCCGCCCTCGGCCGGCGGGTTCCCGGTGGGCGGGTTCCCTCGGGGCGGGGCCACCGCGCGGTATGTCAACCGTCGGCCGGGCGGGCGCCCAGCCGTGCCCGGCCCGCCCTGGGCACTGCCGCCGGGCGGGCCACCGCCCGCCACCACGGGTCGGGCTCGGGCGCCGCCGCCGGCTCCACGGAGCCGCCCGGCCGGGGCACGGCCACCGGCACGCCCTCCCGCCCGGCGGCGGACAGCGCCAGCTCCACCGGCTCGTCCCAGGCGTGCGGCCCCAGGTTGAACGTGCCCCAGTGGATCGGCAGCAGCAGCCCCGGCGCACCGCCGGCGGCCAGGTCCAGATGGGCCCGCACGCCCTGCTCGGGCGTCATGTGGATGTCGGGCCAGAACTCCTCGCTGTAGGCACCTATCTGGATCATGGTGGCGTCGAACGGGCCGTGCTCCTGGCCGGTCTTGGCGAAGCCGGGGAAGTACCCGGTGTCCCCGCTGTGGTAGATCCGGTGCTCCTCCCCCGCGACCACCCAGGAGGCCCAGAGCGTCTGCCAGCGGCCGAAGAGCCCCCGACCGCAGAAGTGCTGCCCGGGCTCGGCGGTCAGCGTCAGCCCGCCGACGCGCGTTGACTCGTGCCAGTCCAGCTCCACGATCCGGGACGCCGGCACCCCCCAGTGCTCCAGGTGCGCGCCCACGCCCAGCGGCACGGCGAAGACCGCGTCGCCGGCGAGGAGGGTGCGCACCGTCGCCATGTCCAGGTGGTCGTAGTGGTCGTGGGAGATCACCACGGCGTCCACCGGGCCCAGCTCGGCGGGCAGGATCGGCAGCGGGTGGAGCCGCCTGGGGCCGGCGAAGGAGAACGGGGAGCAGCGCTCGGCGAAGACCGGGTCGAAGAGGACCCGGTGGCCGTCGATCTCGGCGAGCACGCTGGCGTGGCCCAGCCAGGTCAGCCGCAGCCCGGAGGCCGGCGGCTCGGAGGTCGCGAGCCAGGCGGGCCGGTCCGTCGGCGGCCGGCGGAGCGGGGTGCGGCGCAGCCGGTCCTCCCGGCGGGCCAGCTGCCGCAGCATCCCCGGCATGGCCCGCAGGTCCGCCATCCGCACCGGGCGGTCGTTGCGGAAGGCGCCGTCCCGGTACTGCGGCGAGCGCCGGATGCGGGCCAGCCGCTCACCGGTGGGCTGGGCGCCGAAGGCGGCCGGGCGCAGGCGCGTGAGCGCACCGGCGCGGGAACTGGGTGGGGTGGCGGAGCTGGGTGGGGTGGCGGACGAGGGTGGTGGGGACAACGCGACCTCCGGAGCGCGGGTACCCGGAACGGGCATGTTTCTCAGCCTAGTTCGTGCCTCCGACATTCCCCGTCCCGTCCCCCGCGCGGGCGGGCGGACCGCTGGTCGGACGGGGTTTGCCGTTCCCCGGCCGGACAGCGGATAGTTGAGGCATGGCTGTTACCACCGTGGTTGTGATGGGTGTGTCGGGTGTGGGGAAGACCACGGTGGCGCGGCCGTTGGCCGAACGCCTGGGGGTGCCGTTCGCGGAGGCGGACGACTTCCACTCGCCGGCGAACATCGCGAAGATGTCGGCCGGCACGCCGCTCACCGACGAGGACCGCGAGCCGTGGCTGGAGGCCATAGGCCGCTGGCTGCGGGAGCGCCGCGAGTCGGGCGAGGGTGGCGTGGTGACCTGTTCGGCGTTGAAGCGGTCCTACCGTGACCTGCTGCGGGCCGAGGCGGACGGCGAGGTGTTCTTCCTCCATTTGACGGGCTCCTCGGAGCTGGTGGGCGAGCGGATCGAGCGGCGCACCGACCACTTCATGCCGCCGTCGCTGCTGCGCAGCCAGCTGGCGACGTTGGAGCCGCTGGGCGAGGACGAGACGGGCCTTTCGCTGGACGTCTCCCCGGGGCCGGAGCAGTTGGTCGCGGAGGCGGTGCGAGGGCTGCGCCCCTAGGCGGGACCGGGCCGGGCACCGGGGGCCCCGGGCGCCGGGGCCTTCGGGTGCGGGCCCCGGTGGCCGGTGAGCGTCAGCGGGGCGCGGGCTGCGCCGCGTGGTCATGTCCGCGACGGGCCATGCGCCGTGGCAGGCCGGCGAAACCGGTGCGCGCCACGCACGCCCCCACCGACCGGCCGTCCCCCGAACTCGGTGTGGTCCCCGCGCATCGGAGGGCACACACCGCCAGAGCTGACCCGCGTTCGACAACACGCCCGCACCTGGCGAACACGCACCAGGTAGGTCAGGCGTCGTAGCCCGCGCCACAACCCCCACCACACCGCAGCGTCTCGTCGTTCACCCACGACCCGTCGGGCTGACCCGCGCCAGCCACCGGCCCGCCGGCGCATCCCGGCCGCCAAGGCCGGGGAGCCCCCGGGCACCGCCGGAGGCGCTCAGCGGACGATGGAGACCAGGCGCAGGACCGCGTCCGTCAGGGCGGGGTCGCCCTCGGTCTCGATCGAGCGTGCCGCCTCCTCCGGGGTGGTCATCCGGCTGGCCAGCCGCCACAACACATCGGCCGGTATGTGGAGTTGGGCGGTCGGGGGGCCGTCGGGGGTGGGGCGCAGCGCCCAGCGTTCCGGTTCGCGCACCGCCGTCCAGTGGCCGCCGGCCGGGCCGGGGACGGTGACGGTGACCGTCGTGCCGGCGGGGGCCGGGACCGGCGCGAGGGTGGTGGGGAGGGCGCGGAGGAACGTGTCGAGTACCGGCCGCAGCAGCTCGGGCCCGTCCGCGCCGGGCCGGTCGGCGGCGTCCCTGATCTGCTGCTGGTGGGTCCAGCCTTCCGTGTACTCGCGGGCCAGGTGGAGCCAGAGCGGCGGGTCGACGCCGGGCGCGGCCCAGGAGACCTCGACGCCGGCGGGCGCCGTGAGGTCGAGGCCGGACCAGGAGGCGTCGGCCTGGGGTCCGAGGTGGCCGATGAGGTCGATCAGCAGGCGGGGGCTGAGCTGCCGGGCGGTGGTGACGAACTCGCCGTTGGCGCGCGCCAGATAGGCGGGCAGCGTCTCGCCCTCGGCGAAGGGCGGGGCGGGGTGCCCGTCGCGGGCGTGGGAGAGGCGGCGCAGCTGTCCGTGCAGCAGGTGGGCGACGATGTCGCGCACCTGCCAGCCGGGGCAGACGGTGGGCAGCTCCCACTCGTCGGGGCTCAGCTGGGCGAGGAGGTCGAGGAGCGCGGCGCGCTCGACGGGGAGCAGGGGCCGCAGGTCGGTCGGCGGGCCCAACCAGTCGACGGGCGGGGGTGGTTGGTTCGCGGGGTGCATCGCCCGAGTAGATCACGGGCCGCTGACAACGTTGACGCCCGCGCGGCGCGGTCCCGGGTGCAGCGGGGCGCGCCACGCGGGCGGACGGGCGCCTCGTGTCAGTCGCCGCCACCGAAGGCGGCGTCGAACGAGGCGGTGGGCGGGGGATAGTCATAGGAACGCAGCCGGGCGAGCGCCTCGGGCGCGCCGGCCAGCCGGTCCATGCCGGCGTCCTCCCACTCCACGGAGATGGGCCCCTGGTAGTCGATCGACCGGAGCATCCGGAAGACGTCCTCCCAGGCCACGTCGCCGTGCCCGGCGGAGACGAAGTCCCAGCCGCGCCTCGGGTCGCCCCACGGCAGGTGGGAGCCGAGGCGGCCGTTGCGGCCGTCGAGCCGGCGGCGGGCCTCCTTGCAGTCGACGTGGTAGATCCGGTCCCTGAAGTCGTAGAGGAAGCCGGTCGGGTCGAGGTCCTGCCAGACGAAGTGGCTGGGGTCGAAGTTCAGCCCGAAGGCCGGCCGGTGGTCGATCGCCTCCAGGGTGCGCTTGGTCGTCCAGTAGTCGTAGGCGATCTCGCTCGGGTGCACCTCGTGCGCGAAACGGACACCTTCGGCGTCGAAGACGTCGAGGATGGGGTTCCACCGGGCGGCGAAGTCCTCGTAGCCGCGCTCGATCATCCCGGGCGGGACCGGCGGGAACATCGCGACCAGGTGCCAGATCGAGGAGCCGGTGAAGCCGATCACGGTGTTCACGCCGAAGGCGGCGGCCGCCCTGGCGGTGTCCTTGATCTCCTGCGCGGCCCGGGTGCGGACGCCCTCGGGCTCCCCGTCGCCCCAGATGCGGGCCGGCAGGATGCCCTCGTGGCGCTCGTCGATCGGGTGGTCGCAGACCGCCTGGCCGACGAGGTGGTTGGAAATGGCCCAACACTCCAGGCCGTACTTCTCCAGCAGCGCGCGGCGCCCGGCGACGTAGTCGGGCTCCCTGAGCGCGCGGTCCACCTCGAAGTGGTCGCCCCAGCAGGCCAGTTCGAGTCCGTCGTAGCCGAAGTCACGGGCGAGCCGGCAGACCTCCTCCAGCGGGAGGTCGGCCCACTGGCCGGTGAAGAGGGTGAACTTGCGGGACATGGTGTGCGTTTCCTTCCGTTGCGCGCTGCTCACTCTGCGGCCTGGACGGGGGTGTGCACGGCGTTCTTCTCCGCGCTCTCCTCGATGGCGGCCAGCACCCGCTGGACCTGGAGGCCGTCGGCGAACGAGGGCGCCGGCTGGGTGCCCGCCGCGATCGCGTGCACCAGGTCCCTCGCCTGGTGGGCGAAGGTGTGCTCGTAGCCGAGCCCGTGGCCCGGGGGCCACCAGCCCTCCAGGAAGGGGTGGTCGGGCTCGGTCACCAGGATGCGGCGGAAGCCGCCCTCGGTCGCCGGCTGGGTGTTGTCGTAGAACTCCAGCTCGTTGAGTCGTTCCAGGTCGAAGGCCAACGAGCCGTCGGAGCCGTTGAGTTCGATCCGCAGCGCGTTCTTGCGCCCGGTGGCGAACCGGCTGACCTCGAAGGAAGCCAGCGCCCCCGAGGCCAGCCGGCCGGTGAACAGGGCCGCGTCGTCGACCGTGACCTGGCCCACGCCGCTGCCGTCGGGCAGCGGACGCTCCTTGACGAAGGTCTCGGTGTAGGCCGAGACCCCGGTGATCAGCTCGCCGGTGAGGTGCTGCGCCAGGTCGACGACGTGGGCGCCCAGGTCGCCCAGCGCGCCGGAGCCGGCCAGCTCCTTGCGGAGCCGCCAGACCAGCTTCAGCTCCGGGTCGGCGCCCCAGTCCTGGAGGTAGACGGCGCGGACGTGGCGCAGCGCGCCGATCCGGCCCCGGGCGACCAGCTCGCGCGCCAGGGCCAGGGCGGGCACGCGGCGGTAGTTGAAGCCGACCATCGCGATCTGGCCGCGCTCGCGCGCCGCCTCGGCGGCCGCGACCATGGCCTCGGCCTCGGCCACCGTGTTGGCCAGCGGCTTCTCGCACAGCACGTGCTTGCCGGCCTCCAGCGCGGCGATGGCGATCTCCGCGTGGCTGTCCCCCGGGGAGCAGATGTCGACGAGCTGGACGTCGTCCCTGGTGATCAGCGCACGCCAGTCGGTCTCGGTCGCCGACCAGCCCAACCGGTCGGCGGCGGCGTCGACCTTCGCCTGGTCACGGCCGCACACGGCGGCCATGACCGGCGAGAGGGGCAGGTCGAAGGCCCGCCCGACGGAGCGCCAACCCTGGGAGTGCGCGGCGCCCATGAAGGCATAGCCGACCATGCCCACGCCGAGGGTTGGGCTTGTGGAGGAGTTAGGCATGGAAATCCCTGTCAGTTGAAGCCGGTTGGCAGGTACTGCTCGACGTTGTCCTTGGTCACGACGGCCGAGTAGAGCTGGATGAACGAGGGGATCTCGAACTCGGCCAGGCCGCCGATGCCCTTGGCCTGGCCCACCGCGCGGGCCAGGTCGATCGCCGAGGCGGCCATCGTGGGCGGGTAGAGCACGGTCGCCTTGAGCACCGTGTTGTCGGCCTGGATGGCCTCCATCACATGGCGCGAGCCGGCGCCGCCCACCATGAAGAACTCGTCGCGGCCGGCCTGGTCGATGGCGCGCTCGGCGCCCACGCCCTGGTCGTCGTCGTGGTTCCACAGGGCGTTGAACTCGGGGACCGCCTGGAGCAGGCCCGCCATCACGTCCTGGCCCGACTCGACGGTGAACTCGGCGGCCTGCCGGGCCACCTTCTCGATGTTGGGGTAGTTGGCCAGCGCGTCGTCGAAGCCCTGGGTGCGCTGCTGGGTGAGTTCGAGGTTGTCCGGGCCGGAGAGTTCGACAACCCTGGCCCCCTCCACGTCCTTGAGCTGCTCGCCGATGTAGTGTCCCGCGTTCAGCCCCATACCGTAGTTGTCGCCGCCGACCCAGCAGCGGTAGGCCTGGGGCGTGTCGAAGACGCGGTCGAGGTTGATCACGGGGATGCCGGCGTTCATCGCGTTGAGCGCGACCTGGGTCAGCGAGCGGCCGTCGGCCGGCAGGATCACCAGCACGTCGACCTGGCTGTTGATCAGGCTCTCTATCTGCCCGATCTGCTGCGCCGTGTCGTTGGAGCCCTCGGTGATCTCCAGGGTGACGTCCTCGTACTCGTCGGCCCGGCTCCTGGCGTGCTCGTTGATCGCGTTGAGCCAGCCGTGGTCGGCCTGGGGGCCGGCGAAGCCGATGGTGACATCGGGTCCCGGCTCCTCGGACGAGGCGGCCTGGTTCCGCTCCCCGCCGTCGCTCTCGTCGTCGTTGCTCTCGTTGCTGGTACATCCGGCGAGGAAGACGCCCGCGCCGGCGGCGGCTCCGCCGAAGAGGAGACCTCTGCGGCCCAGTCCTGAAGAAATGTTCATGAGGAGGAGGAACCTTCCATGGGAAAGATGTGGTCGGGGTGGTGCTCGGCTGGTGTGGGGGCCGGCTAGGTGGTGTGGGCGGCGGATCGGCGCTGGAGCAGCACGGCGGCCACGATGATGGCGCCGGTGGCGATCTGCTGGAAGGCGCTCTCCAGGTTGTTCAGCACGAAGAGGTTGGTGATCAGGGTGAAGACCAACACGCCCAGCACGGAGCCGATGATGGTGCCTCGGCCTCCGGTGAGCAGGGTGCCGCCGATGATGGCGGCGGCGATGGCGTTCAGCTCGTAGAGGTTGCCGTTGGTGTTCTGGCCGGAGCCGGACAGGACGACCAGCATGAACGCGGCGATGCCGCAGCACAGGCCCGACAGGGCGTAGAGCAGCAGGCGTTGGCGCTTGACGGCGATGCCGGCGAGGCGGGCCGCCTCGGGGTTGCCGCCGATGGCGGCGGTGCGGCGGCCGAAGGTGGTGCGGTTGAGCAGCACCCAGCCCAGCGCGGTGATCACGGCGAACATGATGACCAGCGGGGGGATGCCGAAGACGTAGGAGGAGCGGCGGCCGAGGTCGAGCACCGGGTCGACGGTGACCATCTGGGTGGAGCCGTCGGTGATCTCCAGGGAGAGACCGCGCGCCGAGACCATCATGGCCATGGTGGCGACGAAGGGCACCATGGGCCCGTAGGCGATCAGCACGCCGTTGACCAGGCCGCAGCCGAGGCCGACCGCCAGGGCGCAGAAGACCATGCCGGCCATCCCGTACTCCTGGGTGGCCACCGTGGTGCACCACACGGAGGCCAGGGCCACGATCCCGCCGACGGAGAGGTCGATGCCGCCGCCGATCATCACGAAGGTCACGCCGACGGTGACCACACCGATCACGGACGCCTGGGTGAGCACCAGTTGGAGATTGTTGGTGTCGAGGAACTGATCGCCCGCCGTGATCGCGCCGATCACGCAGAGGATGGCGAGGACCACCAGCAGCGAGATGGTGTGCAGGTCGAAGAGCTTGCCCAGGATCAGCCTGGGGCCGTTGGGCGGGCCCTGGTCCCGGGTGACGACACCCGACGGCGGGCCCGGTGGCGCCGGCTTGTCGAGCGAGGCGGTCGGGGACGGTTCAGAGGTGGCGCCAGTGGTCACGCCTGGCTCCCTTCCATGACGAGGTCGAGAACCCGGTGCTCGTCGAGCTCCCGGGCCGGTGCGGTGTGCACCACCTGGCCCTCCCGCAGCACCAGCACCCGGTCGGCGAGCCCGAGGACCTCGGGTATCTCGCTGGAGACCAGCAGAACGGCCACGCCGTCGTCGGCCAGGCGGCG
This sequence comes from Streptomyces sp. 3MP-14, assembly GCF_006334905.2. Classification (NCBI taxonomy): domain Bacteria; kingdom Bacillati; phylum Actinomycetota; class Actinomycetes; order Kitasatosporales; family Streptomycetaceae; genus Streptomyces; species Streptomyces sp. 3MP-14. Next base: position 108,287 of record NZ_VDLZ02000002.1, on the reverse strand, counting down.
GATCAGGGCGTACAACTCGGCCCGGGCGCCGACGTCCACCCCTCGGGTGGGCTCGTCGAGCAGCAGGACCTTGCATCGGCGCAGCAGCCAGCGGGCCAGCACGGCCTTCTGCTGGTTTCCGCCGGAGAGCGTGCGGATCAGGGCGTCGGGGTTGTCCGGCCGCAGCGACAGGTCCCTGATGTTGGTGTGGGCGGCGGAGCGTTCGCCGGAGCGGTCCAGCCAGCCGCCCCGGGAGAAGCGGGGCAGCGAGGAGATCGAGACGTTGCGGGTGACGGAGTCCGTCATGAACAGCGCCTGCGCCTTGCGCTCCTCGGGCGCCAGCCCGAGGCCGGCCCGGACGGCGGAGACGACGCTGCCGGGGCGCAGCCGCTTGCCGTCGACGGTCACCCGGCCGCCGCTGGGGGTCCTGGCGCCGTAGATGGTCTCCAGGATCTCGGAGCGTCCCGAGCCGACGAGGCCGGCCAGGCCGACGATCTCGCCGGGCCGGATCTCCAGGTCGAGCGGCTCGAACTCGCCCTGGCGGCTGAGCTGTTCGGCGACCAGCACGGGCTGGTCGGCCGAGCCGTCGAACGGGGTGGCGCGCTTCGGGAAGTCGTACTCGACGTCGCGGCCGGTCATCAGGGCGACGATGTCCTTGGTCGCGGTCTCCTTGGCCGGCAGGCCCCGGGCGACGGCGCGGCCGTCCTTGAGCACGGTGACCCGGTCGCCGATCCGGCGGATCTCCTCCAGCCGGTGCGAGATGTAGACGACGGCGACGTTGTCGGCGGTGAGGTTCTCCACGATGCGGAAGAGGTTGTTGACCTCGTCCGGGTCGAGGACGGCGGACGGCTCGTCCATGACGATGAGTTGGGTGTCGTGGGAGAGCGCCCTGGCCATGCTGACGACCTGTTGGCCGGCGGAGGAGAGGTCGCCGACGATGGTGTCGGGGTGGATCTCCGGGTGGCCGAGCCGGGCCAGCAGCTCGGCGGTGCGGGCCCTGGCCTCGCCCCGGCGCACGAAGCCGGCGGTCGACGTCTCGTGGCCGAGGTGCACGTTCTCGGCGACGGAGAGGTGCAGCACCAGGTCGAGTTCCTGGTAGATGGTGGAGATGCCCAGGCGCATCGCGGAGACCGGGTTGGAGAGGGTGACCCGCTCGCCCCGCCAGGTGATCTCGCCCGAGTCGGGCTGGTGGGCTCCGGCGACCACCTTGATGAGGGTGGACTTGCCGGCGCCGTTCTGGCCCAGCAGGCAGTGCACCTCGCCCGGCAGCACCTCCAGGTCGACCCCGTCCAGGGCGCGGACCCCGGGAAAGGACTTGGTGATGCCGGAGAGGGTGAGGATCGGTGGTGGCGCGCTTGCCATGACTGGTCTCCTGTGGCTCTCCTGCGCACGGGGGGCCGGTGCGCGGACATGCGGGGGTAGGGCGTTGGCGGTGCTGGTGGTGCTGATGGCCGCCTGAGGGGCCCGTCGGCCCCCTTGCGTCGGCGGTGAGTTCGGGTGCGGCGCCCGGGGCGCCTCAGGTCGGGGTGTAGCTGAAGAGGTGGTCGCTGATCAGGCGCGCGGCGCCGGTGACGCCGGCGACCGGTCCGAGTTCGCCGAGGACGATGGGCAGGTTGCCGGTGGCCAGCGGCAGGGACTGCCGGTAGACCTGGGTGCGGATGCTGGCGAGCAGCGTGTGGCCGAGGCCGGTCACGCCGCCGCCGATCACGACGAGTGCGGGGTTGAAGAAGCTGACCAGCGCGGCGATCACCTGTCCGGCGCGGGCGCCGCCCTGGCGGATGAGGTCGAGCGAGGCGACGTCGCCGGCGGAGGCGGCGGCGGCCACGTCGGACGCGGTGAGCGAGCCGGCGGCGTTGAGCCGGGAGGCGAGCTCCACGGAACGGCCGTCCCTGGCCGCCTGTTCGGCGTCCCTGGCCAGGGCGGCGCCGCCGAAGTACGCCTCCAGGCAGCCCCGGTTGCCACAGGGGCACTGCCGGCCGTCGACCTCGACCTGGATGTGGCCGATGTCGCCGGCGCTGCCGGTGGCACCACGGTGCACCTTGCCGTCGGCGACCACGCCGCAGCCGATGCCGGTGCCGATCTTGACGCAGATGAAGTCCTGGACGGAATGGGCGACTCCGGCGTGCTGTTCGCCCAGCGCCATCAGGTTCACATCGTTGTCGACCATGATCGGGCAGCCCAGCTCCTGGCTGAGCACCTCGCGGATGGGGAAGCCGTCCCAGCCGGGCATGATCGGGGGCGCCACCGGCACCCCGTCGGGGAAGCGCACCGGTCCAGGGACGCCGATTCCGGCGCCGTCGAAGTGCTCAGCCAGGCCCGCGTTCCTGAGCTTCTCCGCCATGGAGAGCACCTGTTCGCAGACCGCCACCGGCCCCTCGCGGACGTCCATCCGCTCGGTGAGGTGCCCAAGGATCTCCAACTCGGGCCCGGTGACCGCCACGTCGAGGGACGTGGCGCCGATGTCCACGCCCAGGAACCGGAGTTCGGGAGCGAGCCGCACGTTGTGCGAGCGCCGCCCGCCCCGGGAGGCCGCGAAGCCGTCGCCGACGACGAGCCCGGTCTGGAGAAGGCGGTCGATCTCCACCGCCAGCTTGGACCGGGACAGCTCGATCTGGTCGCCGAGCTGCGCCCGGGAACTGGGGCCCGCGTCCCGCAGCAGCCGAAGCAGCCGCGCCTGATGCGCGTTCGCGGGCCGAGCCGTCATGCGCCTCACGCTGCCCCTCCCGCCACCGTCGGCATCGGTCCCCGGCACGAGATCCGTGTCGGGCTTGACGAGGGAATGTAGCAGCGAGGAGGCGGGCAGGGAAGAAGTTCTGCGTGAATCACTGAAACTTTTTCCTCGCTGAGGACAAAGCCTCGTCGGGCGGACCTCCCACCTGCGCGAACCGTGCCCGCTCCCCCGCCGCCGCTCCCGGCCGCCGGAGGCTCCCCGAGCGCCCGCGCAGCCGTCCCGCACGCCCGCCTCGGGTCCGCCGCACGCCCGCCTCGGGTCCGACTCTCACCCGACCGGGCGCCGAACCGGGCCCGTTTCCCCGGGCGTCCGGCACCGGAGCGGAACGCGCTGGGACGTCCGTTCGCGCGGAACGCGGGGGTGTGCTCCGTTCACCCAGCGGGCAGCGGAAGTGGGGAGAGCCGTAAACTCGTTCCGGGGAACTGAAGATCGAGGAGGGGAGGGGCAGGTTCCCGCGCGCCGTTTCCGTACCGCGATCACCCCCACGCCATTTGGGAACCCCGCTTATGCCACTCATCCGAGCGTCACAGCTGATTCGTCCCCTGCGGCGACCCGAGCGCCCCGAGCAGTCGCGGCGCCCGCCGCTCATCCGGGAACTGCTGCTCGTCAGCGTCCTCTATCTCGCCTACAAACTGGGCCGACGCGCGGCCAACGGGCAGTTTCACGACGCCTATGAGAACGCCGAACGCGTGTGGGACCTGGAACGCGCGCTCCGGCTTCCCAGCGAGGCGGCCGTGCAGGATCTGGTGTTGCACAGCGAGGCGTTGATCCGTTTCATCAACGTCTACTACGCCACCGTGCACTTCCCGGCGACGGTGGCGTTCCTGATCTGGATGTACTGGCGCCGGCCCGGGTTCTATGTCTGGGTGCGCTGGGTGATCACCTGGCTGACGGGGGCCGCGCTGGTGCTGCACCTGCTGGTGCCGCTCGCCCCGCCCCGGCTCTTCCGGCCGCTGCGCATGATCGACACCGGCCTGGTGTACGGGCCGGCCGTCTACGACAAGCCGGACCCCGACTCGATGGCCAACCAGTTCGCGGCCATGCCCTCGCTCCACGTCGGCTGGTCGGTGCTGATCGCCGTCGGGCTGATCGTCGCGACCCGGAGCCGCTGGCGGTGGCTGTGGCTGGCGCATCCGCTGATCACGGTGACCGCCGTGGTCGCGACCGCGCACCACTACTGGATGGACGGCCTGGTCGCCTGCGCGATCCTGGGCGCGGTGCTCTTCTTCCTCCGCCCACCCCGGCGTTCCGCGCCGCAGGCGACGGGCGGCCGCCGACGCAGCGCTGACGGCACCCCGACGACGGTGCCCACCACGGAGGTCACCGGGCCGGACGCGGTCCCCGAGATCGGCACCGTCGGCCCCGGCGCGCTGCGGGAGGGACGGGCGGCGACGGAACTGGCCGGGCCCGAGGCGCGGCTGGCGCCGAAGGACGGCTGACCGACGGTCCGAAGGACGGGCGAGCCCAGCGAAAAACCCCGGGAGAGCAAAAGCGATCATTCTCGATCAGTTCTCCCGGGGTTTTTCGATCAGAGACCGGCCGCGTCACGGTCCGCTTTCGCTCCCTTGCCCAGGGCATTGCCGCGCCATATCGTGGTGCCCAACTTCCCTGTCCGCGTGGGGAACTGACGCGGATCAAGGGGTTTTCTTCGGGGAGGGGAACACCTCATGTCCGGACGTGGCCGCCACCGCCGCTATCGGCCCAGCGCGGTCTCCCGCGCCTCGCTGACCGTGACCGCATCGGGGGCCGGCCTCGCGCTGCCCCTGGTGAGCGCCAGCGGCGCCTCGGCGGCGCCCGTCGAGACATGGGAACTGGTCGCCGAATGCGAGAGCGGCGGCACCTGGGACATCAACACGGGGAACGGTTTCTACGGCGGCTTACAGTTCCAGCAGAGCACCTGGGAGGCCTACGGCGGAACGGCGTACGCGCCACGCGCCGACCAGGCCACCAAGGACCAGCAGATCGCGGTCGCCGAGGCGGTACTGCGCGGGCAGGGCCCCCAGGCGTGGCCCACCTGCTCGGTGCGGGCGGGGCTGACCAGGGACGGGGCCGCGCCGGAGATCACCCCGGACGCCGAGCCGGCCGCCGCTGAGGCCGCCCTTGACGCCCGGCCGGCCGCCGAGGCGGCGACGGACGCGCGTCCCGCGGCGGCGAGCGTGGAGGCGCCCGAGCGGTACGAGGTGGTCAGCGGCGACACCCTCTCCGGCATCGCCGAGGAGCACCGGGTCTCCGGCGGCTGGCAGTCACTCTACGAGCTGAACCGCCGCACGGTGGGCGGGAATCCGGACCTGATCTTCCCCGGCCAGCGCCTGTCGCTGCGGCCCGGCGACGAGGCCCCCGCCGAGGAGCCCGAACCGGAGCCAGAGCCGGAGCCCGAACCGGAGCCAGAGCCGGAGCCAGAGCCAGAGCCAGAGCCCGAACCGGAGCCCGAACCAGAACCGGAGCCGGAACCCGAGCCCGAGGCCGACGAGGTCCAGGGCGAGCGCGCCGAGGAGCCGGCGCCCGAGCCCGAGCCGACGCCCACCTACCACTCCCCCGTGGCCGCCGGCACCGGCACCGCCTACCACGCCACCGGCGGCTCCTGGTCCCTGGGCTACCACACCGGCGTCGACTTCCCCGTCTCCACCGGCACCACCGTGAAGTCCGTGACGGAGGGCCAGGTCGTCTCCGCCGGCTGGGCCGGCTCCTTCGGCTACGAGGTGATCGTCCGCCACCCCGACGGCCACTACAGCCAGTACGCCCACCTCTCGGCGATCTCCGTCTCCGAGGGCCAACCGGTCAGCGCCGGCCAGCGGTTGGGCCGCGCCGGTTCCACCGGCAACTCCTCGGGTCCGCACCTGCACTTCGAGGTCCGCACGGGCGAGGCGTTCGGCACGGACATCGACCCGGTCGCCTACCTCCGCCAGAACGGGGTCACCCTCTGAGCGCGCGACGGCCGCCCCCGACCATCGGGCGCGCGGGGTTCGCACACCCGTTCCTCCCGGGATGTTGGCCGAACTCGCCTCCCGGGGACGCGATCTGAACGTTCGTGACCTTGGACTTACGGTTTGCCGGGACCCGAAACCGCCCACCGGTCACCGGAGATTCGGCGGAAACCAGCCGGGCATCCCTGGGGAGTAAGGCCCACGGTCGCGCCCGCCAATCGGGACAGATGCTCCACTAACCCCCCAGCAGGGGGAGGTTGGCCTTCCGTTTCCTTCCCTGGACTGGCAGTCGGTCAGTAGTCTCGACCGTCGGGGCCAATGAGCGCATATGCAGGGGACATTGGAGACGTCGATGGAACGACCCACCTGGGCGCCGCAGGGCATTGACCTGTCGGTGCCGAGCGTGTCGCGCATGTACGACTATTACCTCGGTGGCTCACACAATTTCGAGGTGGACCGGGTCACCGCCCGCAAGGCCATGGAGGCGTTTCCGGGACTTCCCAAGATCATGCAGGCCAACCGCGCCTTCATGCGCCGCGCGGTGCGCTACGCGGTGGACGAGGGGATCACCCAGTTCCTCGACATCGGCTCCGGCATACCCACCTTCGGCAATGTGCACGAGGTGGCCCAACAGGCCAGCCCCGAGGCCCGGGTGCTCTATGTGGACAACGACCCGGTGGCCGTGGCGCACAGCCGCGCGGTGCTGAAGGACGTGCCGAACGCCGGGATCACCGCCGCCGACTTCCGCGAGCCCGAGGCCATCCTGAGCAGCCCCGAGGCCGGCCGGCTGCTGGACCCCGAACGGCCCGTGGTGCTGCTGCTGGTGGCGCTGCTGCACTTCCTCGACGACGAACAGAAGCCCCACCAGCGGCTGGCCACCCTGCGCGACGCGCTGGCCCCCGGCAGCCTGCTGGTGCTCACCCACGCCTCCGTGGACAACGGCCCCGTCACCGTCGAGCAGGGCAGCCGGCTCTCCGAGATCTACCGGGCCGGCGGCAGCGACCTGGTGATGCGCTCGGAGCCCGAAGTGGCCCGGTTCTTCGAGGGGTTCGAACTGGTCGACCCGGGGCTCGTGCCCATAGGGCGCTGGCGGCCCGAGGACCACATCGAGGACGAGGACCCGATGGCGTTCAGCGGCATCGCAGGGGTGGGACGCAAGGCGTGACCGACGAGACCCCCACCCATCACCTCCCGCCCGACGGACTGCGGCGGTTCGCGACCATCTGGTGCCGCGCGGTCTACCCGGCCACCGCGACCTCCATGACCAAGCGGGAGTTCGAAAGCCTGCTGCTCGCCCTCAGCGAGCGGCTCGCGATCGCCCTGCGCGCCCAGCCGTTCGACCCCAGCCCCGGGGTCTCCGTCGGCGAGGCCCTGGTCACCGCGCACTGCACCGCGCCCGAGGCGCTGCCCCGGGTGCTCGGCGTGATCGACGCCTATCTGCTGCTCTACTGCGCCGACCTGACCGTGCTCGGCCAGGACGAGGGCCGCAGCCGCTGCGCCCGGCTCCAGCACGCCATCGCGGCCGGCTTCGCCCGCGCCCTCCAGGAGCGGACCCGCAGCGAGCAGGAGTCGCTGTCGGTGGCGGCGCTCACCGCCCAGACGGAGATCGCCAACGCACTCCACGAGAGCGAGACCCGGTTCCGCGCGGTCTTCAGGGACGCCGCGCTCGGCATCGGGATCGCCGACATCAACGGCGACATCATCGACACCAACGAGTCCTTCGCCCGCATGATGGGCGGCCTCGGGCTGCCCACCAGGCGGCGCAACGTCCTGGACTGGACCCACCCCGACGACTCGCCCGAAGTGTGGCGGCTCCAGCGGGAGTTGATGCGCGGCGAGCGCGAGCACTACCAGGTCGAGAAGCCCTACAGCCGCAGCGACGGCACCGTGCTGTGGACCAACCTCACGGTCTCCCTGCTGCGCGACGCCGAGGGCGAGCCCCGCTACATGCTGGCGATGATGGAGGACGTCTCCGAGCGCCGGCTGCTCAACCTGCGGCTGCGCTACCAGGCGACCCACGACGCGCTGACCGACCTGCCCAACCGCTCCATGTTCTTCGAGCGGCTGGAACAGGCGCTGGCCGCCGGCTCGCCGCAGAGCCGGGTCGGGCTGTGCTACCTCGACCTCGACGGGTTCAAGGCGGTCAACGACAGCCTCGGGCACGCCGTCGGCGACCAGTTGCTGATCGCGGTCGCCGAACGCCTCCAGTCCTGCGCCTCGGAACCGGGGCAGATGCTGGCCAGGATCGGCGGCGACGAGTTCGTGGCGCTGGTCATCGACCCGCCGACCGCCGACTCGGTGGCCGAGTTGGCCCGCCGGGCGCTGGCCGCGCTGGCCACCCCGGTGACCGTCGGCGACCGGGAGCTGATGGTGCGGGCCAGCATCGGCGTCGTCGAGGGTCCCACCCGCAACCTCACCTCGGCCGAGGTGCTGCGCAGCGCCGACATCACCATGTACCGGGCCAAGGCGGAGGGGGGCAATCGTTACGCCCTCGCCGACCCGGACTCCGACGCGCGGGCCATCAGCCGGCACCACCTCACCCACCATCTGCCGGCCGCGCTCAAGGGTTGCGAGTTCTTCATCGAGTACCAGCCGCTGGTGCGGATGGAGGACGGCAGCCTGGAGGGCGCCGAGGCGCTGGTCCGCTGGAGCCACCCGCGCCACGGCGTGCTGGGCCCCGACCGGTTCATCCCGCTGGCCGAACACACCGGGCTGATCGTGCCGTTGGGGCGCTGGGTGCTCCAGGAGGCGGTGCGGCAGGCGTGCAAGTGGCAGGTGCGCGGCATCGGCGGCCCCCGGCCGCTGCGGGTGAACGTCAACCTCTCGCCGCGCCAGCTGCACCACCCGGAGCTGGTCGAGGACACCGTCGCGGTGCTGGAGGAGGCGGGGCTGCCGCCCAGCGCGCTGTGCCTGGAGGTGACCGAGACGGCGATGATCCGCGCCGACGAGAACGAGCTGCGGCCGCTGCGGGAGCTGGCCGAGCTGGGCGTGGGCATCGCGCTGGACGACTTCGGCACCGGCTACTCCAACCTGGCCAACCTGCGTCGACTGCCGGCCAACACGCTGAAGTTGGACCGTTCCTTCACCCAGGGGCTCCAGCGCAACCCGGCCGACCCGGTGGACCTCAAGATCGTGGAGGGCATCGTCTCGCTGGCCCACGCGCTGCGGCTGTCGGTCACGGTCGAGGGCGTGGAGACCTCCACCCAGGCCGAGCAGCTGCGGGACCTGGGCTGCGACTCGGCGCAGGGCTGGTTCTACGCCCGACCCGGCCCGCCGGAGCGGCTGCCCGAGGCGGTCTGAGCCGGGCGGGCCCCTCAGGAGGTCAGGGGGTCAGAGGGCTCGAACGACCAGGCGAAGCGGGGCCGCCGCCCTCGGCGGCGGCAGCCGCAGCGGCCCGGCGCCCGGGGTGAGCGAGCCGAGCACGGCCGCCGCCCGGGCGCCGGTCGCGGCCGGCAGGCTGCCGGGCAGGCCGTGCGCGGTGAGGAAGCCCAACAGCGCGAAGAGCAGCGCCTCCTTGGCGTCCGACGGCAACCCCAGGGCGTCCGTTGGGCGCACCCCGGTCGGCGCGGCGAGGGCCCGCGTCCGGCGCAGCAGCGTCGGGTTGCGCACCCCGCCGCCGGAGACCAGCAGCTCGGTCAGCCGCAGCGCACGGCAGGCCGCCGCGACCAGCTCGGCCGTCAACTCCGTGACGGTGGCGAGCAGATCGTCCGCCGGCAGGCCGCCGGCCGGCAGCCGCTCGCGCAGATAGCCGGCGTGGAACAGCTCCTTGCCCGTGGACTTCGGCGGCGGCAGCCGGTAGTACGGCTCGGCCAGCAGCCGCGCCAGCAGCGCCCGGTCCACGCGTCCCCTGGCCGCCGCCGCCCCGTCGCGGTCCATCCGAAGCGCGCCGCCGCTGGTCTCCACGGCGGCGGCGTCGATCAGCGCGTTGGCCGGCCCGAGGTCGTAGGCGACCAGCCCGCCCTCGGCGTCCCTGGCGGTGATGTTGGCGATGCCGCCCAGGTTGAGCACGCCCCGGCCGGCCGCCGCCGGGACCCGTTCCGCCGGGCCGCCGAGCAGCAGCAGCGCGTCCAGCAGCGGAACGAGCGGCGCGCCCTGCCCGCCCCTGGCGATGTCCCGGGTGCGGAAGTCGGAGACCACCGGCAGCCCGGTGGCCTCGGCGATCCAGGCGGCGCCGCCGAGTTGCAGGGTGCCCAGGGCGCGGGGTCCCTCGACCCAGTGGAAGACGGTCTGCCCGTGCGAGGCGACCAGGTCGGCCCGGCCGCCGGCGACCTCGGCCACCGCCCGGGCCGCCACCCGGCCGAAGAGGCGGCCGAGTTCGGTGTCCAGCCGGCAGACCCGCTCCAGCGTGGTGGCCGCCGGCGGCAGCGCCCCGGCCAGCTCGGCGCGGAGCGGGTCGGGCAGAGGGTCGCTCACCGTGCCCAACGGGCGCAGCACCACCGCCTCCGCCGCCCCGTCCGGCTCGTCCGGGTCGGGCGCGAAGGCGAGTTCGGCGACGGCGGCGTCCACCGCGTCGTGCGAGGTCCCGCTGAGCAGACCCACCACCCGCCAGGGTCTGGCGGCGGGAAACGCGGTGCGGTCGGCCCGGGCCGGCTCGGTAGGATGAACAGTGTCCATGGCGGTGCTCCGTTACGCTCCGTTTACGCCTGATGGCCCGCGCCGCCCGCTGATTCCTCTCACCATTGGAGCATCCGAGGATGGCCCGACACCTCATCACCAGTGCGTTGCCCTATATCAACGGGATCAAGCACCTGGGGAACATGGTGGGCTCGATGCTCCCCGCCGACGTCTACGCCCGCTACCTGCGGCAGCGCGGCCACGACGTGCTCTACATCTGCGCCACCGACGAGCACGGCACCCCGGCCGAGCTGGCCGCCAAGGCGGCGGGCCTGCCGGTCGCCGCGTTCTGCGCCGAGCAGCACGCCGCGCAGAAGGCGGTCTACGACGGCTTCGGCCTCGCCTTCGACTACTTCGGGCGCACCTCGTCGCCGCAGAACATCGAGGTCACCCAGCACTTCGCGCGAAAGCTGGCGGAGCACGGGTTCATCGAGGAGCGATCGACCCGGCAGGTGTTCTCCATCGCCGACGACCGCTTCCTGCCCGACCGGTACATCGTCGGCACCTGCCCGTTCTGCGGCTACGAGGCCGCCAGAGGCGACCAGTGCGAGAACTGCACCCGGGTGCTGGACCCGACGGACCTGCTCGACGCCCGCTCGGCGGTCAGCGGCAGCACCGACCTGGAGGTGCGGGAGACCAAGCACCTGTTCCTGCTCCAGTCCAAGCTGGAGCCCGAGGTCGAGGCGTTCGTCGAGCGGCAGGGCGCTGAGTGGCCGACGCTGGCCTCCTCCATCGCCCGCAAGTGGCTGACCGAGGGGCTGCACGACCGCTCCATCACCCGGGACCTGGAGTGGGGCGTGCCGCTGCCGGCCGACGTGTGGCCCGAACTGGCCGCCGAGGGCAAGGTGTTCTACGTCTGGTTCGACGCGCCCATCGGCTATATCGGCGCCACCAAGGAGTGGGCCGACGCGGCGCCCGACGGCGAGGAGCGGGACTGGCGGTCCTGGTGGTACGAGGCCGACGACGTCCGGTACACGGAGTTCATGGCCAAGGACAACGTGCCCTTCCACACGGTGATGTTCCCGGCCACCCAGCTGGGCACCAGGGAGCCGTGGAAGCAGGTCGACTTCGTCAAGGCGCTCAACTGGCTGACGTACTACGGCGGGAAGTTCTCCACCTCGCAGAACCGGGGCATCTTCACCGACCAGGCGCTCGAACTGCTGCCCGCCGACTACTGGCGGTACTTCCTGATGGCCTCGGCGCCCGAGTCGGACGACTCGGCGTTCTCCTGGGAGCTGTTCGCCTCGGTGGTCAACAAGGACCTGGCGGACACCCTGGGGAACTTCGTGAACCGGGTGCTGTCCTTCTCCCGCAAGCGGTTCGGCGACGCGGTGCCGGCCGGGCACGCGCCGGGCGAGGCGGAGCGCGCGCTGGGCGAGGAGATCGCGGGCCTGCTGGCCGAGTACGAGCGGCAGTTGGAGGCGCTCCAGTTCCGCAAGGCGGCGTTCGCGCTGCGCGCGCTGTGGAGTGCGGGCAACGTCTATCTGGAGTCCAAGGCGCCGTGGAAGGAGATCAAGGCGGACCCGGAGGCGGCGGCGCTGACGCTGCGGACGGCGATCAACCTGATTCACCTGTACGCGGTGGTCTCCGAGCCGTTCGTGCCGTTCACCTCGGCCGCGCTGCGCGGGGTGTTCGCGCCCGAGGACCCGGCGGTCGCCGGGCGGCTCGGCGAGCGGTGGGTGAGCGAGGCGGCGGCGCGGGCGCTGGACGCGGTGCCGGCCGGCACCCCGTTCACCGTGCCCGGGGTGCTCTTCACCAAGCTCACGGACGAGGACCTGGACGCCTACCGCGAGCGGTTCGGCGGCGCCGAGGAGGCGTGAGTCGGCCGGCGGCCGCCGCCCGCCCGGTCACGGGTGGCCGGCGGCGGCCGCCGCGCGCTCCCTGGTCTCGATGAGGTGGCCGACCAGGCAGACCAGCACCCGGGTCGCCGAGGCCGCCTTGCGGGCGTCGCAGGTGATCACCGGCACCCCCGGGTCCAGGTCGAGCGCGGCCCGCACCTCCTCGGTCGAGTAACGCACCGCGCGGTCGAACTCGTTGACCGCGACGACGAATCCCAGGCCACGCCGCTCGAAGAAGTCGATGGCGGGGAAGCAGTGTTCGAGCCGGCGGGTGTCGGCCAACACCACGGCGCCGAGCGCGCCCTGGCACAGCTCGTCCCAGACGAACCAGAACCGTTCCTGCCCCGGGGTGCCGAACAGGTAGAGCACATGCTGGTTGTCCAGCGTGATCCGGCCGAAGTCCATCGCGACGGTGGTGGTGGCCTTCCGCTCGACGCCCTCCAGGCTGTCGGTGTCGGCGCTGAGCTGGGTCAGCAGCTCCTCGGTGCTCAGCGGCTCGATCTCGCTGACCGCGCCGACCAGGGTGGTCTTGCCGACCCCGAAGCCGCCGGCGACCAGGATCTTGGCCGTGGTGGGGAACGGGTCGGGCGCGCCCGGTTCTCCCCCGGTCGGGGCGTCGGAACGCTTCTCGGGGGCGTCGGTACGCCTCTCCGGTCCGGGGGAACGCTTCTCAGAGCCGTTCGCGGAGTCCACGCAGCACCGCCTCCAGCAGGTCTCGGTCGGTCGGGGAAGCGCCGGTGGGCTCCGGCGCGTTGACGGTCACGGCGCCGCAGGCCAGCAGGTCGCCCAGCAGGACCTTGGTGACGGCGGCCGGCAGCCGCAGGTGGGCGGCGAGTTCGGCGACCGAGATCGGCGCCCGGGTCAGGGCGAGCACCTGGCCGTGCTCGGGTCCTGGCGGGGCGCCGCGCGCCGGGCGGCCGGTGGCGCGCACCAGGGTCATCAGGTCGAGGCGGGTCGCCGGGCGGGTGCGTCCGTCGCTCGCGGTGTAGGGGCGCATCAGGCGCCCGGCCCGGTCGTCGAGCCAGGCGCCGAGGGAGGCGCCGCGCGGTCGTTCCACGGGCGGGCCTCAGCGTCCCGCCGGCAGCCGCAGCGGGGTCTCCAGCACCGAGCGCACGCTTCTGACCAGGAGGGTCATCTCGTAGCCCAGCACGGCGACATCGGCCCTGCGGTCGGCGAGCGCGGCCAGGCAGGCGCCGGTGCCCGCCGTGCAGACGGTCAGCAGGGCCGACTCCCACTCGACCACCACCTGCCGCACCCGGCCGCCCTCGGCGAACCGGGCGCCGGCGCCCCTGGCCAGCGCGTGCAGCCCGGAGGCGAGCGCGGCCAGTTGCTCGGCCGTCTCCCGGTCGAGGCCGTGGGCCGCCCTGACCAGGCCGTCGATGCTGAGCAGCAGCGCGCTGCGGGCGTGCGGCACCCGTTCGACCAGGCCGGTCAACAGCCGGCCGAGGTCGGGGCGTTGCTCGGCGGACGAGTCTGGCAGGCGTTCGGTGGCGGAACGGTGCGGGGCATCGGCCGGGGGGTCGTTCCCGGGGTCGTTCCGGGGCTCGCTCGCGGGACCGCTCGCCGGGTCACTCGCTGGGTCGTCGCTGTCCATCGTTGCTGGTCTCCTCGGGCGGGCCCGGTCGCGGGCCCGGCTGGGGGCTCCCGCGCGGGGCCCTGGGATGGGGATGCCGACCGGGGGCGAGCCGGGCGGGCGGCGGTCAGGAGTGGCGCGGCTCGGCCTCCTCGGCCAGGCTGGCGCCGCGCCGGAAGGCGGCCATCAACCCCGGGTCGGGTGGCTCGGCGGCCTCGTCGACCGGCTCGGGGCGCGGCGGCATGGCGTCCCGCAGCTGCGGCACGAGGTGCTGCTGGCGGCGGCGCCTGGGCAGCGGCGGCCGGTGGTCGGGCCCGGCGCCGGCGGCCGGAACGGGCAGGTCGGGGGCGGTGACGGTGGGCGGCAGCGGGACCGGGGTGGCCGCCTCGGCCGTGCTGGGCGCGGAGGGGAAACGGGTGGCGGCCAGCGGGGGCCCCAGCGTGCGGCCCGGGGTGAAGTGGCCCTCGGCCTCGTCCCCCAACAGCTCGTGGGGCAGCACCAGCACGGCCTGGACGCCGCCGTAGATGTTGCTCTGGAGCCGGACGCCGATCCGGTGCCGGCGGGCGAGGGTGGCCACCACGAACAGGCCGACCCTGCCGTCCTCCAACAGCGCGGCGACGGAGTGCCGTTCGGTGCCGGCGAGGACCGCGTTCAGCTGGCTCTGCTCGGCCGGGGTCATGCCCAGGCCCCGGTCCTCCACCTCGATCGCGAGCCCGGCGGTGACCGGCTCGACGCGCAGCAGCACCTGGGTGCCGGGGGCGGAGAACTCCGTGGCGTTCTCGACCAGTTCGGCCAGCAGGTGCACCACGTCGGCGACCGCGTGCCCGCGCACGGTGCCCTCGACGGGCGGCACCAGCTTGACCCGGGAGTACTGTTCGACCTCGGCGATGCAGGACCGCAGCACCTCGGACATCCGCACCGGGCGGCTCCACTGGCGCCGCGAGATGGCGCCGCCGAGCACCGCCAGGTTCTCCGCGTGGCGGCGGATGCGGGTGGCCAGGTGGTCGAGGTGGAAGAGGCCCTTGAGCAGTTCCGGGTCCTCGACGTCGTGCTCCAACTCGTCGAGGTACTCGATCTGTTGGTGCACGAAGGACTGCACCCGCCGGGCCAGGTTGACGAAGACCTCGACGCGCTCGTCGGTGCCGGTGCGTTCGTCGGCGAGCGCCACGGCCTGGGCGACGGCGGCCTGGGCGGCGTGCCGGCTGACGGCGATCTCGTGGCGCAGCTGGTCCAGCGGCTGGTCGCCCGGCTCGGTGGGCGCCGGGCTCTCGGGCGGTCTGATGCGTTCGCCGCGCTCGACCTGGTCGAGCAGCGCCTGGAGTTCGACGCGGCCCCTGGCCGCCTGGCGGCGCAGGGCGTGCAGCCGGCCGGCCTGGCCAGCCGCCTCGGCGCCGGCGAAGGTCGCGGCGAGCGCCAGCACGGCCCCGGTCAGCAGGGTGCCGCCGGTGAGCACGGCCCACAGCGCCCCGTCGGAGCCCTGGCCGTCGACGGCGGGGCGACTCTGTAACACATAGCCGACCGCCAGCGCGGCGAGCAGCGCCACGACCGCCGCCGGCAGCACCGCCAGCGCCAGCAGTCGGCGCCGGAACCCCGGCTCGCGGAGCACCGAGCCCCGGCCGGTCGGCCGGCCATGGCGAGCGGTGCGGGCCACCTGGCGGAGGGGTACTGGCATGGGTGTCCTTATCGTGCCGGTCAGATCTGCCGAAGCAACGCTAGGCGCCAACAGGCAGGCGAACAGGCATAGTTCTGACATTCGCCACCCCCCGCCACCTCCCATCGGGTGAATTCGGCGAAGCGACTTGACCGGCCAGGGCCGGCCGGGGTTCAGCCGTCCGTCAGCCCCGACGCGCGGACCGTGACGTTCAGCCGACCGCGCACGCCCAGCGCGGGCGGGCCGCTGCCGGGAGATGTGCGCGGCACCCCGTGGTAGGCGAGCCGGGCTGGCCCGCCGAAGACGAACGCGTCCCCCGAGCGCAGCGTCACATCCGTCCACGGGCGGCCCCGGCCCTCGACGTTCCCGAACCGGAAGACGCACGAGTCGCCCAGGCTGAACGAGACCACGGGCGCCCGGGAGCGCTCGTCGCTGTCCCGGTGCATCCCCATCCGGGCGCCGGCCGCGTAGTGGTTGACCAGGGCGACGTCATAGGGCTCCGCCGAGGCCGGCTCCCCGGGCAGCGCGGCGGCCACCGCCGCCAGCGCCCACTCCCCCAGCCAGTCGGGGAACGGCTTGACCGGGGCGCCGTCCCCGTCGACCACGGTGCGGGCGTAGCCGTACGGGTACCAGTGCCAGCCGAGGCTCAGCTGCCGCGCCGACATCGTGCCGGTGCGGGTGCGGACCTCGCGCAGCCCGGCGGGCGGCTGCGCCCAGGCGCGGCAGGCGGCCAGCAGCTCGCGCTGACGGTCCTCCCCGAGCCAGTCGGGGAGGTGGACGGCGCCGGGGGCGACGGTCTGCGGCGGGCGGGGAAAGAGATCGGGGAGGTCGGGCCGGGCGGCGGGGTGCCGGTCGGGGGTGGGGCGTCGGCTCATGGGGCCCATGATGCTGGCCGGGTCTGACATTCCGGCCGGCTCGGCCGGTGCCGTAGGGTCGCTTGCGGTTCGGGACCCAGGGCGGGGCCCGAGGACCCCGGGCGGGGTCGGGCGGGAGGAGTCAGGATGACCGAGGTGCCGACGGAGCCCCTGTTGACGGCGGTGCGGAACTTCCGCGACCTGGGCGGGCTCCCCGCGCGGGGCGGGCGCACGGTGCGCCGGGGGCGTCTCTTCCGCAGCGGGCACCTGGCGCACGCGACCGCCGAGGACGCGGCGTTCCTCGGCTCGCTGGGCCTGCGGGCGGTCTTCGACTTCCGCAATGCCGCCGACCTGGAACTGGACGGGCACGACGTGGCGCTGCCCGGGGTGCGGAACGTGAACATACCGCTCAACGACCCGGCCGACGGCGCCGCGTTCTGGGACCTGGTGCGCCGGGGCGACGTCGACCGGCTGCGGCAGCAGCTGGCGGCGGGGCGCGGTGAGGAGCAGATGAAGGCGACCTACCGGTCGATCGTGCTCGGCAAGGCCGCCGAACAGGGGCGGGTGCTGGCCGCGTTGGCCGAGGGCGACGTCCCGGCGCTGCTGCACTGCGCGGCCGGCAAGGACCGCGCGGGACTGACGGTGGCGGTGGTGCTGCTGGCGCTGGGCGTGGAACGGGAGGTCATAGCCGAGGACTACCTCAGGTCCAACGCCCCGCAGAGCCGCTATCTGGTGCGCAGGGACGAGCCGGCCGCCCGGCCGGGGGCCACGGCGCTGGACCTGGAGGTCCAACGGCTGCTCGCGCCGATGTTCGACGCCCGGATCGAGTATCTGACGGCGGCCTTCGACACGATCGACACCCACTGGGGCGGCACCGAGCGCTATCTCACCCACGGCCTGGGCCTGACCCCACCGGCCAGGGACCGACTGCGGTCAACGCTGCTGGAGTGACCGGAGGCTCCCGGGCCCTGGGGGCCCGGAAGCCCAACCCCCCAGCCGGGCACGGCGGTCCACCCCCGAAGGGCCCACCTCCCGGCCCGCAGGGCCGAACCGCCGCCCCGGGAGGGGCGCCCCGCGCCCCGCGCCCCGCAGGGGCGGGCGGCCACCCGGTCTCGCCGGCCGGGCACGGGCCCTGGTCGGGCCGGACCCACTCCGTCCAAACGGGCCCATGATCCGGCACGCGGGCCTCACCCCCGAACCCGAGGTCACGGCTCTCTGCCGAGGGGCCAACCCTGCGCCCCCAGCGCACAGTTCCCCGGCCGGGGCCACGGGCCCGGCCCCGCAGAACCCCCGGCAACGCCGGGCACGTCCGCCGCCCGAAGGGCAACAGATCCTCCGACCGGGCCCACAGGCCCGGCCACCGGGCACAGGCCCTGGTCGGGCCGGACGCACTCTCCGCCCGAAGGGCAGATCCTCCGACCGGAAAACGGGTCCGGCCCCGCAGGGCCGAACCGCCGCCCCGGGAGGGGCGCCCCGCGCCCCGCGCCCCGCAGGGGCGGGCGGCCACCCGGTCTCGTCGGCCGGGCACCGTGCCCGGCCGGCGGCCGTGGCCGCTCCCCGAAAGAGAACTACTTGCTGCGCACCACCACGAAGTCCGCCAGCTCCGTCAGCCGTCGCCTCGTCGCCGCCGGCAGGGCCACCGACTCCAGCGCGTTGATCGCGATGTCGTACTGGCGCCTGGCCTCGTCGGCGGTCCACCGCCGACCACCTGCCTCGTCGATCAGCTCGGCCCGCGCGGCGAACTCCGCCTCGTCGAAGTCCTCGAACTCCTCGCGGCTCTTCTTCACGTCGGCGGTCAGCAGCGCCGTGAGCCGCGCGGCGGCCGGCCCCTCGGCGGCCATGGCGGCGACCACCGGCAGCGACTTCTTCCGCTGTCTGAGGTCGCTCCAGGTGAGCTTGCCGGTGGAACGGGGGTCGCCCCAGATGCCCAGCAGGTCGTCGACGGCCTGGAACGCCAGCCCCAGATGGCGCCCGTAGGCGTCCAACGCGTCGGCCAGCGCGTCGTCGGCGCCGCCCAGCACCGCACCGATGGAGGCGGCGAAGGCCAGCAGCGCGCCGGTCTTGTTGCCCTCCATGGCCAGGCACTCGGCGACCGTGACCCGTTCCCGGTGCTCGAAGGCGATGTCCTGGGCCTGTCCGTCTATCAACTGCCGGCTGGCGGTGGCCAGCCGGCGGGCCGCGCGCGCGGCCTGCGCGTCGTCGCGGTCCAGGATGATCTCGCTGGCCAGCGCGAAGAGCGCGTCGCCGACGAGGATGGCCTGGGCCGGGCCGTGCACCTTCCAGACGGTGTCCCGGTGGCGGCGCTGCTCGTCGCCGTCCATCAGGTCGTCGTGGAGCAGCGAGAAGTTGTGCACCAGTTCCACGGCGACCGCGCCCGGCACGCCCACCTCGGGGGCGGCGCCGGCGGCCTCGGCGGAGAGCAGCGCCAGCGCCGGGCGGACCGCCTTGCCACTGTCGGCGTCGGTGGGGCGGCCCTCGGCGTCGATCCAGCCGAAGTGGTAGGCGGCCACGGTGTCCATCGGCGGGGCCAGCCGGCCCACGGCGGCGCGCAGCGCGGGTGTGGTCAACGCCCGGCTGCGCTCCAGCAGTTCGACGACGGCGTGCGGCGCCGGGCCGGGCGGCTCGGGCGCGTCGGGGGCTTCGGGTCGGGGGGCGGCCGGGTTCACGCGGTCTCCTTAGCCGGTCGTTGGGGGGTGGGCTCTCCCTGGACCGCCGCGCGCGCCGCCGCGAGGCCGCTGCGCACCGCGCTCTCCATGGTCGCTGGCCAGCCGGTGGCGGTCCATGCCCCGGCGAGGTAGAGGCCGTCGGCGCAGGTCACGGGACCGGGGCGGAGTCGGCCCACGCCCGGCGTCGGCGCGAAGGTGGCGGTGCGCTCGCGGGTGACGAAGAAGTCGAGCAGCCTGGCCTCGGCCGCCCTCGGCAGCAGCCGTTCCAGCTCGGGAACGTAGCGCTTGCGCAGCACCTCGGCGGGCTGCTGGATCTCCTCGTCGGCCGCCGACTGGGACAGCGCGAGGTACTGGCCGCCCCTGGCCGCCGGCAACGCGTCGAGTCCCGAGGGGCCGGTGCGGTCGAAGACCCACTGGACGGGGCTGTTGACGGCGGCGAAGAACGGGCGCCGCAGCACCGGGCGGTCGTAGATCACGTGGACGTTGAGGATGGGCGAACTGTCGATGGCGAGCAGCCGGTCGGCGTCGGGCAGCGCGCCGGGCGGCAGCAGCCGGTGCGCCGCCTGCTGCGGGACGGCCAGCACCACGGTCTCGCCGGCCAGCTCTTGGTCGGGCCGGTGGCCCTGGCCCGGGCGGCTGCTGATGCCGAGCCGCCAGCCGCCGCCTGGCGCGGCGCGCAGCGACCTGGCGCGGGTCGCGAGCAGCACCCGCACGCCGGCGCGGGCCAGCGCGGCGCGCGCCAGCTCGTCGTGGAGGGTGCCGAGCGGCACCTGGGGCAGGCCGATGTCGGCGGCGCCGGGGCTGCTGAGCAGCCCGGTGCGGAAGACCTTGGCGGCGAGCGCCAGCGAGACGTCCTCGGCCCTGGCGTTGAGCGTGGCCACGCCGACCAGGTCCCAGAGCGCGGCGACGGCCGTCGGGCTCTGGCCGTGGGCGCGCAGCCAGTCGGCGAACGAACGGTCGTCCAGCGCGGGGTCGGCCGGGTCGAGCCGGCGCAGCGCCAGCGCGGCGCGCGCGACCCTGGCCCGCTCGGCGAGCCCGAGGTGGGGGTAGCGGGCCAGCCCGCCGGCCAGGTGCAGCGGAACGGGCAGCGCGGCGCGGGTGATCCGGCCCAGCGTGCCGCGTTCGGCGTCCAGCACCGGCACGTCGAGGCGGCGCTGCACGGGTGCCAGCCGGGCGCCGCCGATGCGTTCCAGCAGGCCCCGGTAGGCGGTGCAGCAGCGCAGGTAGACGTGCTGCCCGTTGTCGACGGTCAGCTCGCCGACGGCCGACTCGCGGCGGAAGGAGAACGCCAGCCCGCCGAGCCGGGGTCGGGTCTCGACCAGGGTGACGCGCTGGCCGCGCGCGGCCAGCGCCAGCGCGGCGGTGATGCCGGCCAGTCCGCCGCCGACCACCAGGGCGCGGCGGCGTTCGCCGGTCACGCGCGCTCCCGGAGCGCGGCCCTGCGGGCGTCGAGCCCGGCCAGGCCCCGGACGGCGACCAGCGCCTTCTGCGCGGTGGGCAGGGCGACGCGGCCGCGCAGCACGGCGTGCGGGTCGGCCGCGATGCGGTCCAGCAGCCGGTGGTAGATGCCGGCCATGGCGGCGACGCAGGCGCCGGAGCGGCGGTCGAGCATGGGCAGCAGGCGGAAGCCGTCGGCGAACAGCTCGCGGGCGCGCCGGACCTGGAAGCGGACCAGGCCGGCGAAGTCGGCGCCGTGGTGCGGCGGGTCGTGGTGCGCGCCGTCGGTGAGGCCGAACTTGCGCAGTTCCTCCTCGGGGAGGTAGCTGCGGCCGTGGCCGGCGTCCTCCCTGATGTCGCGCAGGATGTTGGTGAGTTGCAGGGCCAGTCCCAGGGTGTCGGCGTACTCGGGGGCGCGGTCGGCGCCCCGGACGCCCGGCACGGTACCGAAGACGCCCAGCGAGAGGCGGCCCACCGCGCCGGCGACGCAGCGGCAGTAGGAGCGGAGTTCGTCCCAGGTCTCGTAGTGGCGGCCGTGGACGTCCATCAGCACGCCGTCGATCAGCTCGTCGAGGGCGTCCAGCGGGACCGGGTAGCGGCGCGCGGTGTCGGCCAGCGCGACGGCGACGGGGTCGGTATCGTCCTCGGCAACCTGCTCGGTCCGCACCCGCTGGAGCAGCTCGCGGGTGGCGCCGAGACGTTCCTCCTTCTCGGCGGCGGGCAGCGCGCCGTCGCCGATGTCGTCGACGCGGCGGGAGAAGGCGTAGAGCGCGGAGAGGGCGCGGCGGCGGGGCGCGGTCAGCAGCCGGATGCCGTAGGCGAAGTTCTTGGCCTGGTGGCCGGTGACCGCCTCGCAGTACTGGTAGGCGGCGAGCACGGGGGCGGGCGGTGCGGGGCTCTTGGTCACGGGCTTGAGCCTCACGTTCCTCGTCGTCGCAGTGCGGTGGCCGCCGCGTACACCAGGCGGCCCCGGCTCGCGCGCGGGGGGCCGGCCAGCACGTCGTACCCGGCCTGGGCGATGGCGTGGGCCGCCGCGTAGCCGCCGCCGAGGAACCCGGCGAGCAGCAGCCGCAGCCGCCCGTGGACGCTGCCCACCAGGGGGGCGCCCTCGTCGAGCAGCCTACGTGCCCTTTCGGTCTGGTACGCGACCAGGGTCCGAACGGAGGCGTTGGCGGTCGGCCGGGCCAGGTCGCGTTCGGTCACGCGGAACCTGAGCATCGCGGTGGCCGGCAGGTAGACCCGTCCCCTGGCGAGGTCCTCGGAGACGTCCTGGAGGTGTTCGACCAGTTGGAGTGCGGTGCATATGGCGTCGGAGCGGCGGACCCGCTCGGGGGTGGCGGTGCCGGTGACGGCCAGCACGAGGCGGCCGACGGGGTTGGCCGACAGCTCGCAGTAGCGCAGGAGTTGGCTCTGGGTCTCGTAGCGGCGGACCCGCTGGTCGAGGCGGTTGGCCTCGACGAGGTCGCGGAAAGGCTCGGGGGTCAGGCCGGCGCGGCGGACGGTGGGGACGAGGGCCAGCAGCAGCGGGTGGCGGGGGGCGCCGCCGGGGGCGAAGGCCCGGTCGAGGTCGGCGGCCAGGGCGTCGAGCAGGGCCAGCCGGTCGTCGGAGCGCTCGCGGTCCACGCCCAGCAGGGTGGCGTCCGCGCCGCCGGGCGGAAGGTCGCCGTCGCCGATGTCGTCGACCAGGCGGGCGAAGCCGTAGACGGCCATCAGGTCGTCCCGCCAGGCGCGGGGGAGAAAGCGCGGGGCCACCGGGAAGTTCTCGTGGGCGGCCTTGGCCAGCGTCGCCGCCGACGGGTCGCTCGTGGCGGTCACCACGCGGGCCCCGTCCTCACCGTTGCCGTCATGCTCGTATTTCTACCTTGGGTCGCGAAGCCTCCATGTCCGGACACGCTACCCCGGCCGGCCGGGGAACCGGCCCCGGCCGCCGGCGTCCGGCGGGCGGTGGCCGGGCGACGCCGGCCGTCCCGCGCCTACTTGTTGGTCTCCTCCTCGTAGGCCTTCAGCACCTGCTCGGTGGGGCCGTCCATCATCAGCACGCCGCGTTCCAGCCAGAGCACCCGGTCGCAGGTGTCCCTGATCGTCTTGTTGTTGTGGCTGACGAGGAAGACGGTGCCGGCCTCGGCGCGCATCTCGCGGATGCGTTCCTCGGAGCGGCGGCGGAACTTCTTGTCGCCGGTGGCCAGCGCCTCGTCGATCATCAGCACGTCGTGTTCCTTGGCGGCGGCGATGGAGAACCGCAGCCTGGCCTGCATCCCGGAGGAGTAGGTGCGCATGGGCAGGCTTATGAAGTCGCCCTTGTCGTTGATCCCCGAGAACTCGACGATCTCCTCGTAGCGTTCGCGGATCTGATCCCGCGTCATGCCCATGGCCAGGCCGCCGAGGATCACGTTCCGCTCGCCCGTCAGATCGTTCATCAGGGCGGCGTTGACGCCGAGCAGGGAGGGCTGGCCGTCGGTGTAGACCTTGCCGGTCTCCGGCGGGAGGAGGCCGGCGATGGCGCGCAACAGGGTCGACTTTCCTGAGCCGTTGGAGCCGATCAGGCCGATCGCCTCGCCCCGGTAGGCGACGAAGCTGACGCCGCGCACGGCGTGCACCTCGCGGACCCGGGCGTTGGGCTCGCGGCGGATGATCCGGCGCAGCGCGGCGGTGGCGTTGCCGCGCTTGGCGGCGCCGTTGACGCGGTAGACGATGTGCAAATCGTCGGCGATCACGGTGGGGACCCGGCCGTCGTCGACGACCTTCATCGGGGCGGGGATGTTCCAGTCAGCCACGGCCGTACCGCTCCTCCGCCTTCCAGAAGTACACGAAGCCGCCGATGCCGACCACCACGGCCCAGCCCAGCGCCCACCACCAGGTGGTCATCGGAACGCTGTCATGGTACGGGCCGTCGATCAGGGCGTAGCGCATGAGGTCCATGTAGACGGCCGCCGGGTTGGCCTCCAGCACGGTGGCGACCCAGGACGGCCACTTGGCGGTGTTCTCCACCATGTAGCGGAGCGGGAACATCACGCCCGAGGCATACATCCAGGTCCGCAGCACGAAGGGCATCAGCTGCACCAGGTCGGGGGTGGCGGAGCCCAGCCGCGCCATGATCAGCGCGAGGCCGACGTTGAAGACCAGTTGGAGCGCCAGCGCCGGGAGCACCAGGAACCAGGTCCACCCCGCGAAGTGACCGGAGCCGATCACGATGAGGACCAACACGATCATGGAGTAGAGCAGTTGCTGGAGTTGCTGGAGCGAGAACGAGATCGGCAGCGAGGCCCGGGGGAAGTGCAGGGCGCGGACCAGGCCCAGGTTGCCGGAGATCGACTTGACGCCGGAGAGCACCGACTGCTGGGTGAAGGTGAAGACGAAGACGCCGGTGACCAGGAACGGGATGTACTCGCGGTTGGACATCCCGCCCTTGCCGCCCAGCAGCAGGCCGAAGATCAGGAAGTAGACGAAGGCGTTGAGGAGCGGGGTGAAGACCTGCCACAGCTGGCCGAGTTTCGCCTGGCTGTACTGGGCCATGAGCTTCGCCTGCGAGAAGGCGAGGATGAAGTAACGACGACCCCAGAGCTGCCGCACGTACTGCGGCAGCGAAGGTCGAGCGCCGCTGACGGACAGACCATGACGGGCCGCGAGTTCTGCTAGTGGCACTTCGCGGGGGGACGCACTCTCGTGCGTGGTCTCACTCACCTTGGGAAACTTTCGTCCTCGCAGGGCACAGGGCGGTAGGGGCCGCGCGAACGCTTCGGCCCCAGGATGGTCTCAGACCCGAGCTTGTCAGATAACAGGAGGTCGTCCCAGCCGGGTCAGGCGCCATACCGTACGCCAACGCATCGCCCTGCGTTGACCACACGGGGTGCGCCAGCCCTCGGCGAAGCCGCCGAACCAGGCCCGCAGTGCCGGCCAGGACGGGCGCCTGACCAGGGTGAGCAACAGCCAGACCCCGAGATAGACGGGGACCAGCGGGATCGGGAGGTTCCGCCGGGCCAGCCAGACCCGGTTCCTCGCGACCATCCGGTGGTACATCGCGTGCCGCGAGGGGGCGGTGGCCGGGTGGTGGAGCAGCAGATCCGCCCGGTAGTCGATGGCCCAGCCGGCGTCCAGCGCCCGCCAGGCGAGGTCGGTCTCCTCGTGGGCGTAGAAGAAGTTCTCCGGGAGGCCGCCGACATCCCGGAAGACGGCGGTGCGCACCGCGTTGGCGCCGCCGAGGAAGGTGGTGACCCGGGAGGAACGCATCGGGTCGGAGGCGCGCAGCCGGGGAACGTGGCGGCGCTGGGTGACGCCGGTGTCGGGGTCGGCGATCCGGAAGCTGATGATGCCGAGCCCGGGGTCGGCGGCGAACGCCTCCCGAACCAGCCGGACCGTTTCTTTGTCCGGAAGCAGACCGTCGTCGTCCAAAAACAGCAGTACGTCGACGTCGGAGCCGGCCGGGCCGAAGGACTCGATGCCGACGTTCCGACCACCGGGAATGCCCAGGTTCTCGGGGAGTTCGACGCCGCGCGCGCCCTCGGGCAGCGGCGGCAGCTCGGCGCCGTTGCCCACCACCACGACCTCGACGGGCTCGCCCTCCTGGGCGGCGACCGAGTCCAGCAGGGCGCGCAGCTCGACGGGGCGGTCGCCCATGGTGAGCACGACGGCGCCGACGGTCAGCTTCGCCGCGTCCGAGGCCGCCTCGGGCGCCGGGTCCCGCCCGCTCACCGCAGCCTGCTGGAGGCGAGGATGGAGACCAGGTGCAGCAGGGTCTGGAGCAGCGCGACCGCCGCGAGCAGGGCCACCCCGAGCCGGGTGAAGAACAGCTCGCCGCCGATCGCGTCCAGCACGGCCACCACCAGGATCAGCAGCGAGGCCTCGACGCCGCCGACCAGCCGGTGGAACTTCAGCGCGGCCGCCGCCCTGCGGGCCACCGCGAGCCCGGAGGAACGGGGCGTCGCCGCCTCGTCCCTGACCGCCGGCAGCCCGCTGCGGGCGCGGGCCACGTCGACCAGGTCGGTCTCGGCCTTGATCAGGATCGCGCCGAGCGCGGCCAGGGTGCCGAGGAAGGCCCACAGCCAGTTGGCCGACTCCTCGTGCTGCCCGAAGAGGTCGGCCGCCCGCATCCCGAAGCCGACCAGCAACGCCGCCTCGGAGAGGTAGTGGCCGATCCGGTCCAGGTAGACGCCGGTGATGGAGGTCTGGCCGCGCCAGCGGGCGACCTCGCCGTCCACGCAGTCCAGCAGGAGGTAGAGCTGGATCAGCAGGGCGGCCAGCACCGCGCCGACCAGCCCCGGGATCAGCAGGGCGGCGCCGGCGGCCACCCCGGCGAGAACCATCAGATAGGTGAGCTGGTTGGGCGTGACCCGGGTGTTGACCAGGTGCCTGGTCCAGCGCAGGGAGATCTCCCGCATGTACAGGCGACCGGCCCAGTGCTCCCCGCTGCGGCGGTCCTTGACGCCAGCGGGGTGCACCACGGGGCGGAGTTCAGCTACCGATGGCTTTGACATAGTCCGCGTACGCGTCCCTGATTTCGTCGGTGGTCAGGTCGAGGTGTTCGAGGATGGTGTAGCGCCCGGGCCTGGTCTGCGGGGCGAAGGCGACGGCGGTGACGAACTCCTCGGTGGAGAAGCCGATCTCCTCCGAGCGCACGGGCAGCCCGTGCCGCCGCAGCACCGAGGCGAACAGGCCGCACGCCTCCGGGTCCCCGCGCAGGTGCATGGCGAACGCGGCGCCGAGGCCGACCTGTTCGCCGTGCGGCGCCGAACGGCGGGGGTAAAGGATGTCCAGCGCGTGGGAGATCTCGTGGCAGGCGCCGGAGGAGGGGCGGGTGTGCCCGGCGATCGACATGGCGATGCCGCCCAGCACCAGCGCCTCGGCCAGCACCGTCAGGAACTGGTCGTCCCCGCAGTCCCCCGGGTGCCGCAGCACCGCCTCGCCCGCCTGGCGCGCGATGGCGGCGGCGAGGCCGTCGATCTGCTCGCCGGTCTCCCGGTGGGACAGCTCCCAGTCGGCGATGGCGGAGATGTTGGAGACCGCGTCGCCGATGCCGGAGCGGACATAGCGGATCGGGGCGTCCCTGATCACCTGGAGGTCGACCACCAGCGCGATCGGCGCCGGCACGCCGTAGGAGCCGCGCCCGGCGTCGTTGTCCAGGGTGGAGACGGGCGAACAGATGCCGTCGTGGGCGAGGTTGGTGGCGACCGCCACCATGGGCAGGCCGACGCGGGCCGAGGCGTACTTGGCGGCGTCGATGATCTTGCCGCCGCCGAGGCCGACCACCGCGTCATAGTGGCCCGAGCGCATCGCGTCGGCCAGCTGGACGGCGGCGTCGATGGTGCCGCCGGCGACCTCGTACCAGTCGGCGCCCGGCAGGGCCGGGGTCAGGCGCTCGCGGAGCGCGGCGCCCGAGCCCTTGCTGATGGCGACGGCCAACCGGCCGGAGGAGGAGATCCGTTGGTCGGCCAGCAGCCCCGCCAGGTTGTCCAGGGCCCCGGCGGCGATGTCGACCGAGACGGGGGACGGGATGAGGCGGGTCAGTACCGGCACGCGATCTCCCTGCCCCGGGCGAGGTCGTCGTGGTTGTCGATCTCGACCCAGCTGACCTCGCCGATGGGGGCGGTGTCGATGCGGAAGCCCCGGTGGACCAGCTCCTGGTAGCCGTCCTCGTAGTAGAGCTGCGGGTCGCGCTCGTAGGTGGTGCGCAGCGCGTCGGCCAGCTCGGCGGCGGCCTCGGGCTCGATCAGCGTGACGCCGATGTACTCGCCGGTGGCCTCGGCGGGCTCCATCAGCTTGGTGATCCGGCGGACGCCCTTCTCCGGGTCGGCGACGACCTTCATCTCCTCGTCGGCCAGCACCTTGACGGTGTCCAGCGCCAGGATGATCCGGCGGCCCTCGCCCCGGGCGGCGAGCAGGGTGCGCTCGACGGACGGCGGGTGGACCGTGTCGCCGTTGGCCAGGATCACGCCCTCGGCGATGGCCTCGCGGGCGCACCACAGGGAGTAGGCGTTGTTCCACTCCTCGGCCTTGTCGTTCTCGATCAGGGTGAGCTTGACGCCGTAGCGGCGCTCCAGGTCGGCGCGGCGCTCGTGAACGGCCTCCTTGCGGTAGCCGACCACGATGGCGGCCTCGGACAGGCCGACCTCGGCGAAGTTCGCCAGGGTGAGGTCGAGCACGGTCCTGCTGTCCTCGCCCTCCAGGTCGACCACCGGGACCAGTGCCTTGGGCAGGGTGTCGGTGTAGGGGCGAAGACGCCGTCCGGCGCCGGCGGCCAGCACGAGGCCGATCATGCGGGTTCTCCTGTTTCGTCGTGTACGGCTGGCGCCTGGGAGGAGATCCAGAAGCGGATGCTCTCCCCCAGCACCAGGAGCGCCACGGCCCCGGCGAGGACCGCGAGCGCGATGGTGAAGCCCTGGCCGCCGGACCACAGGGCGGCGGCGACCGTGACCGCCAGGGCACGGCCCTCGTGTCCGCCGGTGGCCGTGACCAGCCAGCGGGGAGGCGCCCCGGCGCCGCCCCGAAGGCGGTACACCGTGTCGTAGTGATGGTAGGCGCTCGCGGCCACCAGGCAGAAAGCCGCCGGCAACGCACCGTTCACCTCGCTGTGGGCGGCGAGCAGCAGGATGGTGAGGTACTCGCCGGCCCGGAACAGCGGCGGGAGCAGCCAGTCGAGGCGACCCCGCAGCGGGCGGGCGACGGCCTGGCCGGCGGCGATCCCGTAGCCGAGGGCGCCGAGCACGGCGAACCAGCTGCCCTCGGCCAGCACCGGGGGCAGGGTGGCCAGCAGCACCAGCACGCCCAGGGCCGCCCAGCCGGGCGCCGGCACCCGGGCGCCGCCGGGCAGCGGCAGGCGGGCGGCGGCCAGCGCGAGCGGGCCGCTGTCGGCGAGGCCGGCCAGCGCCTCGGGGGCGCCGGGCGCGGTGCCGCGCGAGCGGAGCGAGCGCAGCAGCCGGCCGGCCGTGGTGTAGCAGCCGGCGAAGCCGGCGGCGACCAGCAGCACCACCAGGGTGGTCCTGGGGGTGGTCAGCGCGGTCAACACGGCGATCAGCAGCCAGCGTTCGCCGATGGGCAGCACGATCATGCGGCGGGCCCAGACGGTCCAGCCGATGCGGTCGAGCCGGCCCGATATGGCGTTGGCGCCGCCGCCCGACGGGCTGGGCGGGTGCGCCTCGTTGAACGCGAAGTCCACGATGTGCCGGCAGGTGCCCAGGACCATGGCGCCCAGCGCCAGGGCCCAGACGTCGTCGTCGGAGCGGGCGGCGCCCAGGGCGAGGCCGGCGTAGAACGCGTACTCCTTGGCGCGGTCGAAGGTGGCGTCCAGCCAGGCGCCCAGCGTGGAGTACTTCAGCGCGTAGCGGGCCAACTGGCCGTCGGCGCAGTCCAGTACGAACGAGGCCAGCAGCAGCACGCCGGCGGTGACGAAGCCCCAGCGCTCGCCGGTGGCGGCGCAGCCGGCGGCGACCAGGGCGGTGAGCAGCGAGGCGGTGGTGACCTGGTTGGGCGTGTAGCCCCGGCGGGCGCACCAGCGGGCGAGGTAGCGGGAGTAGGGGCTGACCAGGTGCGTGGTGGTGAAGCCGTCGCGGGACTTGACGGCCGAGCGCAGCCGGACGGCCTCCTCGTCCACGGCGGCGACCCGCGCGGCGGCCTCTGCCCTGGCCGGCTCGTCGAGCGGCACCTCGGCGACGAGGGTGCCCAACTCCGGGCGGTGCGGCGGCGCTCCGGCCTCGGCGAGCAGCGTGGCCAGCCGGTCCACCGTGGGCGCGGCCTCGGGCGGGGCGGCCAGCGGGCCGCCGGCGGCCGCGCCGGTGCGGCCGGCGTCGGCGAGCGCCGCGAGGGCAGCGGCCAGGGCCGCCCGGCCGGCGGGCGCTGCGGTCAGGGCGCCGGGGACGGCGGCTGTGGCGAAGCGGGGGTCGGTCAGGGCGAGGCGCAGGCTGTGCCGGTGGCCGACGAAGCGCGGGTCGACGAGCGCGACCCGCTCGCCGGCGGGAACGGCCGCCACGGCCTCGGCCAGCTCGGCCGGCCGCCGGACCACGGAGACGTGGAACCCGAGTGCTCTCAGCTCGTCCTCGATCGAGGACCCGGGATCGGGCGGTCCGGTGAGGATGGCGCTGGACAGCTGACTCACTCCTTGCGACAACTCCGCGCTCTGCGGCGGCATGTCGGCAGAGATTATCTGATGACCACCGCGCGGCAAGAACGGCGTTGGGGTGGGGAAACCCACGGTTCACTTCCGGTGTCCGACGAACACCGAAGGTGACCCTACGCGATGCCACTGACACCGAGCGAAGTCGTGCTGCCGCCGGGGCCGCTGAGGCCGTCCCGCTCGGTCGCTCGCCCTGGTCGAGAGGGCCAGGGCCTAAGCTGCGGGCCATGAGTTGGCTGATCACCGGCGGTGCCGGTTACATCGGGGCCCATGTGGTGCGGGCGATGCTCGCCGCCGGGGAGCGGGTGGCGGTGCTGGACGACCTGTCCACGGGGGTGGCGGAGCGGCTGCCGGCCGGGGTGCCGCTGGTGCGCGGCTCGGTGGCGGACGGGGCGGTGGCCGAGCGGGCGCTGCGCGAGCACGGAGTGACGGGGGTCGTTCATCTCGCGGCGCAGAAGCGGGTGCCCGAGTCGGTGGCCCGGCCGACCCTCTACTACCGGGAGAACGTCGGCGGGCTGGCCACGCTGCTGGACGCGATGGTGGCGGCCGGCGTGCGGCGGCTGGTCTTCTCGTCCTCGGCCGCCGTCTACGGCTCCCCCGACGTGCCACTGGTCACCGAGGAGACGCCGTGCCGGCCGATCAACCCGTACGGCGAGACCAAGTTGGCCGGCGAGTGGCTGGTGCGCGCGGTGGGCCGGGCGCACGGGGTGCGTTCGGTGTGCCTGCGGTACTTCAACGTGGCGGGCGCCGCGAGCCCGGAGCTGGCCGACCGGGGCGCGGCCAACGTGATCCCGCTGTTCTTCGAGCGGATCGAGGCGGGGCTGCCGCCGGTGATCTTCGGCGACGACTACCCGACACCGGACGGCACCTGTGTGCGGGACTACATCCATGTCGCGGACCTGGCGGACGCGCATCTGGCGGCGGCCAGGGAGCTGGCCAGGGCCGATGCCGGGGCGCCGGCCGGGGACCTGACGGTGAACGTGGGCACCGGTGTCGGCGTCTCGGTGCGGGAGTTGGCGGCGGCGGTCGGTGCGGCCACCGGCTGGTCGTCGCCGCCGGTGGTCGAGGGGCGGCGCCCGGGCGACCCGGCGCGGGTGGTGGCCTCGGCCGCGCTGGCCGCCGAGCGGCTCGGCTTCACCGCGCGACGCGGCCTGGGCGAGATGGTCTCCTCGGCCTGGGAGGGGTGGCTGCTCCGGTCCGCCGACCCGGCCGCCGGCTGACTTCGGCGCTGTGCCTTCCGGCCATCGCCGCCGGTCGGGGTGGCTGTGGCGCACGCCTCGGCGCCGACCGGGAACGCGCAGGTCAGAGCACATGACAACGGTGTTCAGTGCCGCGTTGCCTGATACCCCCCGCCCGTAGTTCACTGTGTGGGGAGCCTACGAAGAGGGGGCGGCGCGCATGGGCGCGGGACATCAGCACGGCGGGCACGGGGCGGGCCACGGGAGCGGGGCCCCCGGCACCAGGGGTGCGGCGTACCGGGGGCGGCTGTGGGTGGCGCTGGGCATCGCGCTGCTGCTGCTGGTGGCCCAGTTGGTGGGCGCGCTGGTGACCGACTCGCTGGCGCTGCTGGCGGACGCCGGCCATGTGGCGACGGACGCGGTGGGCATCGGGATGGCCCTGGTCGCGATCCACTTCGCCAACCGGCCGGCGAACCGCGAGCGCCAGACCTTCGGCCTGGCCCGGATGGAGATCCTGGCGGCCCTGGTCAACTGCCTGCTCCTGCTGGGCGTTGGCGGCTACATCCTGCTGGAGTCCATCAGCAGGCTGCGCGAGCCGACGGAGGTGCCGGGCGGCACCACGGTGATCTTCGGCGTCGTGGGGCTCGCGCTGAACTGCCTCTCGTTGGCACTGCTGATGCGCGGCCAGCGGGAGAACCTGAACGTGCGCGGCGCCTTCCTGGAGGTGCTGGCCGACGCGCTGGGCTCGGTGGCGGTGATCGTGGCGGCGCTGGTCATCCTGCTCACCGGCTGGCAGCGCGCCGACCCGGTGGCCTCGTTGCTGATCGCGCTGATGATCGTGCCGCGCACGGTCAAGCTGGCCAGGGAGGCGCTGGAGGTGCTGCTGGAGTCGGCGCCGCGGGACGTGGCGGTGGCCGAGGTGCGGGACCACATCCTGCGGATGCCGGGCGTCGAGGGCGTGCACGACCTCCATGTGTGGACCATCACCTCGGGGATGCCGGTGCTCTCGGCGCATGTGGTGGTCAGCCCCGAGCGTCTCGACGCGGTGGGGCACGAGCAGACCCTCCACGAGTTGCAGCACTGCCTGGGCGACCACTTCGAAGTGGCGCACTGCACCTTCCAGTTGGAGCCCTCGGGGCACGCCGCCCACGAGGCGGGGCTCTGTCACTAGCTCCGCCACCGGCGAAGCGGCGGAAGGCGCCGTCGGCGCGCCCCGGGCGGCGGCGGCCGTCACAGCGGCGGTCACGACGGGGGCAGCGGCGGCGGGCCGCCGGCGATCCGGTCCAGCGGCAGCACGGCCCAGATGACCTTGCCGCCGTCGGCGGTGGCCCGCACCCCGCAGGAGCCGCCGGACTCGTGGGCGGTGGCCTGCACCAGCAGCAGCCCGCGCCCGCCGGTGCGCTGCCGCTCCGGGCTGGCGGCCAGGGCGTGCGGCCGGTAGGGGTGGCCGTCCTCGACCCGCACCCACACCCAGTGGGCGTCCACGGCGACCTCGACGCCGATCGTCGGCGTGAGGAGGGCGGCGTGCCGGACCGCGTTGGTGA
This sequence comes from Streptomyces sp. 3MP-14, assembly GCF_006334905.2. NCBI lineage: Bacteria > Bacillati > Actinomycetota > Actinomycetes > Kitasatosporales > Streptomycetaceae > Streptomyces > Streptomyces sp. 3MP-14. The sequence continues at coordinate 76,195 of NZ_VDLZ02000002.1, read as the reverse complement.
CCAGTTCGGTCAGGATCAACAGCAGGCCGTGGAGGCGGTCGGCGGTCAGCGGCGCCGCCCGGCGGCGCAGCAGGTCGCGCACCGCGTGCCGGGCCTGGGGCACCGACCGCTCCTCGGGGGCGAGGGTGAACCGCCAGGTGCCCTGCCAGCCGGGCGCCGGGGGGCGCCCGGTCGCGTTCGGGCTCGGGGGGGCTTCCGACGATCTGTCCATGATGTTCGCCACGGGCCTTTCTCCTTAGTTTCGCTGGGTCCACTCGCTTCACACACGCTGCGGCGCTCCGACTCGGCGGGGCCCGCGCGGCGTCGCCGTCGGGTCACCCGCTGTGTCGAGTCTTGGCATGTGCCAGCGCAACATGACCGAGTGCGCGAAACTCATGAGAAAGCGGACGAGATCAGACCAACTCGCTTCGTTCACGATCGAGTTGAGCAATGAAGCGACCGTTCACCCCGGGCGCAACGTTTCGCTCCGGGGTGGCTCACCCCTGCGCGCCGGGCGAGCACACGTTCGGTGGGGCCGCGCGGCACTCACCCGTCCGGACGGGCGCACGGTAGTGAACGACCAGAGGATCGACGCACCGGCGCGAGCGCCGGTGCGAGGGCGCCACCGTGTCGCGAATATACGGAAGTTGAGAAATCGGACTACCAGGGGGCGACCACCTGGTACCTTTCGGTACAGGCACTCCCATACATGCCTACTATCACGATGTATATGAATTACCCCGAACCATAAGGAAAAGGGCAGAGCCCACTTCCAGGCGCCATTTCGGTGAGTGTTCGAGTCGCTTCAGGGGCAAGGTCATCCCGACTCGTTATCCCTGGCCGTTGGAGTGCTGCTGTCATGGCTCTTCCGCAAGGTCCTCTGGAGCATCGCTACCAGGGGGAACATCCGGTGCGGACCCTCGCCTACCTCTTCCGGGACGACCGCCTCCGGCTCCTGGTCGCCGTCTTAGCGTTCGTGGTCAAGCACAGCCCGGTGTGGCTGTTGCCCCTGGTCACGGCCAACATCATCGACATCGTCGTCGAGCGCCGACCGATCGGGGAACTCGGCAGCAACACCATGGTGTTGCTGATCGTTCTGATGCTCAACTACCCCACCCACCTGCTCTATGTCCGCTGTATGCACGGCAGCGTGCGCCGGGTCGGCACCGGGCTGCGCTCGGCGCTGTGCCGGCGGATGCAGGAGCTTTCGATCGGATACCACTCCCGGGTCAGCGCCAGCGCCCTCCAGACCAAGGTGATCAGGGACGTGGAGAACATCGAGGTCTCCGCCCAGCAGAGCGCCGACACCGGACTGGCCGCCATCATCACGCTGACCGGCGGCCTGGCCGTGATCGCCTTCCGGGTGCCGACCGCGCTGCCCGCGTTCATCATCATCGTGCCCGCCGCCGCGCTGCTGGTCCGCCGGCTGCGCACCCGGCTGCGCAGCAAGAACGAGCAGTACCGCCGGCAGGTCGAGCAACTCTCCACCCGCGTCGGCGAGATGACCAGCCTGATCCCCGTCACCCGGGCGCACGGCCTGGAGCGCACGGCCATCGGCCGGGTGGAGGGCTCGCTCAGCCAGGTGCTCCGCGCCGGCATACGGCTCGACCTGCTGAACGGGCACTTCGGGGCGCTGGCCTGGATTCTGCTCAACGCCATCGGCATCGGCTTCCTGGCCGGTGCCGCGATGATCTCCTACTACGCCTGGCTGCCGATCACCGCCGGCGACGTGGTGATGCTCAGCACGTTCTTCACCACGCTCACCGGGTCCATGACCATGCTGATGGGCCTGGCGCCGATCATCACCAAGGGCCTGGAGTCGGTGCGTTCGGCCGGCGAGGTCCTCCAGGCGCCCGACCTGGAGGAGAACACCGGCAAGACCCAGGTGAGCGAGGTCAAGGGCCGGCTGAAGTTCGAGCGCGTCACCTACCGGTACGACGGGGAGGGGCCGGCGGCCGTCGTCGACTTCGACCTGACCGTGCCGCCCGGCGAGACCATCGCCCTGGTGGGCGCCTCGGGCGCCGGCAAGTCCACCGTGCTCAACCTGCTGATCGGCTTCATCCGGCCGGTCTCGGGGCGCATCCTGCTCGACGGCGTCGACATGAGCACCCTGGACCTGCGCAGCTACCGCCGCTTCCTGTCGGTGGTGCCCCAGGAGTCGGTGCTCTTCGAGGGCACCATCAGGGAGAACGTCGGCTACGGAATGCCCGACGTGGACGCCGCCACCGTGCGCGCCGCACTGCGGGACGCCAACGCCCTGGAGTTCGTGGACCGGCTGCCCGAGGGGCTGGAGACCGTGGTGGGCGAGCGCGGCGCCCGGCTCTCCGGCGGGCAGCGCCAACGGATCGCCATCGCCCGGGCGTTGATCCGCGACCCGCGCATCCTGGTGCTCGACGAGGCCACCTCCGCGCTGGACACCCGCTCCGAGGCGCTGGTGCAGGAGGCGATGGACCGGCTGATGCGCGGGCGCACCGTGTTCGTGGTGGCGCACCGCCTGTCCACCGTCCGCAACGCCGACCGGATCGTGGTGATGGAGCACGGCCGGATCTCGGAGGTCGGCACCCACGCCGAGCTGCTGCGGCGCGGCGGGGCCTACTCCCGGCTCCAGGCGGGCCAGATCACCTGACCCGCTCGGCGGGGGCCGGGCCCGGTGCTCAGCCGGGTCCGGCCCCGTCGGGCTCAGCCGGCCTCGGCCGGGCCGGGATCGGCCCCGCCCGGCGCGGTCTCGGTCACCTCCCCTTCCGTGAGGGCCAGCCAGCGGGTCAGCCCCAACTCCCGCAGGAACGGCAGGTCGTGGCTGGCCACCAGCAGCGCGCCCCGGTAGGACGCCAGCGCCGAGGTGAGCTGCCGCACGCTGGCCAGGTCCAGGTTGTTGGTCGGCTCGTCCAGCAGCAGCAGCTGCGGGGCGGGCTCGGCCAGCATCAGCGCGGCCAGCGTGGCGCGGAACCGCTCCCCGCCGGAGAGCGTGTCCACCCGCTGGTCCGGCAGCTCCTTGCGGAAGAGGAATCGCGCCAGCTGGGCCCGCACCCGCTGCGGGTGCGCGGTGGGCGCCAGCGCCGCCACGTTCCGCGCGATGGAGAGGCCACCGTCCAGGATGTCCAGCCGCTGCGGCAGATAGCGCAGCGGAACGTGGACCTCCGCCTCCCCCGAGGCCGGCGCCAGCCGGCCGGCGATCGTGTTCAGCAGCGTGGTCTTGCCCGCGCCGTTGGGCCCGATCAGGCCGATCCGCTCCGGGCCGAGCACCTGGAGGTGGGCCGTGGCACCGTTGCGCAGCGCCAACTTCCGCAGGGTGAGCACCTGTCGGCGGTTGGGCACGGCGGTGTGCGGGAGGTCGACGCGGATCTCGTCGTCGTCCCGCACCGCCGCCTCGGCCTCGGTGAGGCGTTCCCTCGCCTCGGCCAGCCGCTCCTCGTGGAGGATGCGGTGCTTGCCGGCCGAGACCTCGGCGGCCCGCTTGCGGGCGCCGGCGACGATCTTCGGCAGCCCGGCGGTCTCGGCGGCCCGCCGGCCGGCCCTGGCGCGGCCGGCCAGCTTGTCGTGCGCCTCGACCAGGTCCCGCTTCTGCCGGCGCACGTCCGCCTCGGCGGAGCGCGCGGTCCGCACCGCCGCCTCCTGTTCGACGGCGAGCGCCTCCTGGTAGGCGGAGAGCGGGCCGCCGAAGCGGACCACGCGCCCCTCGCGCGGGTCGGCGATCTGGTCGACGCGCTCCAGGAGTTCCCGGTCGTGGCTGACCACGACCAGCACCCCGCGCCAGGCGGCCACCGCCGCGTACAGCCGCTCCCTGGCCCGCAGGTCCAGGTTGTTGGTCGGCTCGTCCAACAGCAGCACGTCGGGCCGGCGCAGCAGCAGCGCGGCCAGCCGCAGCAGCACCGTCTCGCCGCCGGAGACCCGGCCCACGGTGGTGTCCAACCCGATGTGGGACAGGCCGAGTTGGTCGAGGACCGCGCGGGTGCGGCCCTCGACGTCCCAGTCGTCGCCGACGGCGGCGAAGTGTGCCTCGGAGGCGTCGCCCGCCTCGATGGCGTGCAGCGCCGCGCGGGCCTCGGCGATGCCGAGCAGCCGGTCGACGGGCTGCGTGGTGTCCAGGGTGACGCTCTGCGCCAGGACGCCGACCTCGCCGGCGACCCGGACGGTGCCGGCGGTCGGGGTCAGCTCGCCGGCGATCAGCCTGAGCAGGGTGGACTTCCCGCTGCCGTTCAGCCCGATCAGCCCGGTGCGGCCGGGCCCGATCGCCAGGTCGAGGCCGTCGAAGACGCGGGTGCCGTCGGGCCAGTCGAAGACCAACCGCTGGACGGAGACATGGGTGGTGCCGGTAGACATGAGGGCCCTCCAGATGCGTGCCGGGCAGCGCCGCACGGCGGCGGCTGCCAGAAGTGATCAGCGGAACGCGAAGTGACACCGGGCCCGAAGGGACACCGAGTGACGGAGGAAGGCCAGAGAGACAGAATCTGTCAAAGAAAGAAATCTGCCGAGGGAACGGAAGAGAATCCCGAGGACCTCCGAGGTCAACCGCGTGGAGCGGGGCGTTCGTGCCGCCGTCCGCGAACGGGACGGCCGAGGGCACGAGCCAACCGGGCTCGCGGTGTCATGACCTCAGCTGAACAACGGATCTCCCGACCTCGACAGCAGATACGTGGGCGAGTGTAACGAGCGCTGTCGGGCCGGGGCAAGCCGTGAAACCGCCCCGGCCCGTCCCCTCGAAGCGCGGCCGGCCGCGCCGGTGGGCCCGGCCGGCCGGGTCTCAGCTCTGCTGCGCCTTGCGCGCCAGCAGCCTCGCCTTGCGGGCGGCGAGCCGCTCGTCGAAGATCCGCGCCTCGGAGTCGAGGCCACCGAGGAACGTGCCCAACTCCTCCTGCGCCTTGAGCCCTTCGGGGCTCAGCCCGCCGATCTCCATGACGCCGAGGTAGCGCAGCACCGGCTGGAGCACGTCGTCCAGGTGGATGCGGAGGTTGTAGATGCCGCCGACGGCCATCCGGGCGGCGGCGCGCTCGAAGCCGGGGATGCCGTGTCCCGGCATCCGGAAGTCGACCACCACGTCCCGCACGGCCCGCATCGTCTGGTCCGGCGCGATCTCGAAGGCCGCGCGGAGCAGGTTGCGGTAGAAGACCATGTGCAGGTTCTCGTCGGTGGCGATCCGGGCGAGCAGCCTGTCGCAGATCGGGTCGCCGGACTCCCGGCCGGTGTTCCGGTGCGATATACGCGTCGCCAGTTCCTGGAACGCGACATAGGCGACGGAGTGCAGCATGGAGTGCTGGTTGTCCGACTCGAAGCCCTCGGACATGTGGGCCATCCGGAAGTTCTCCAGCTGGACCGGGTCCACGGCGCGGGTGGTCAGCAGGTAGTCGCGCAGCACTATGCCGTGCCGGCCCTCCTCGGCGGTCCAGCGGTGCACCCAGGTCCCCCAGGCGCCCTCGCGGCCGAAGATGCTGGCGATCTCGTGGTGGTAGCTGGGGAGGTTGTCCTCGGTGAGCAGGTTGACCACCAGGGCGGTCCGGCCCACGTCGGTCACCTGGGACTGCTCGATGGACCAGGGCTCCCCACCCAGCGGGCCGTCGAAGTCGCGCCCCTGGCTCCAGGGCACGTACTCGTGGGGCATCCAGTCCTTGGCCGCCTTGAGATGGCGGTTCAACTCGGTCTCGACGACCTCCTCCAACGCGTAGATCAGCTTGGCATCCGTCCAGTCGCCTGATCTGCCGGTGGGGTGGGCTGGGTCGAGGGTCACATGATCTCCTGCTGTATCCGGGAGTACTTACGACACCGTAGGTTACGGTACCGTAAGTTGTTACTCGCCGGTCTGGCAAGGATCTGCGGGGCAACTCACAACGAGGACGGCCAGGGCCCGATGGCCCTGGCCGTCTCGTGTGGCGTCAACGGACGCGCGGGGCACGGTCGTTGTCAGCGACCCTTGCGTTCGGGGCGCACCAGGCCGGCGCGACGCAGGGCGTCGGCCATCGCGCTGTTCGCCGGCGGGGGGCCGCCGGCCCGCTGCCCGCCGCCACCGCCGCGCCGCCCGCCGTTGCCGCCGCTCCCCCGGGGCGCGCCGCCGCCCCTGCGGTCCCGCTGCCGGGGCGCGCCGCCGCGCTCCGCGCGCTCCGCGCCCCTGGGCGCCGGCTCGTCGTCCAGCCGCAGCGTCAACGAGATGCGCTTGCGGGGGACGTCCACGTCCAGCACCTTGACGGTCACGATGTCGCCCGGCTTGACGACCTCGCGCGGGTCGGAGACGAACTTCCGCGACATCGCGGAGACATGGACCAGCCCGTCCTGGTGGACGCCGACGTCCACGAAGGCACCGAACGCCGCGACGTTGGAGACCACGCCCTCCAGGGTCATCCCCGGCTCCAGGTCGCCCAGGGACTCGACGCCCTCCCTGAACCGGGCGGTGCGGAAGGCGGGCCGTGGGTCGCGGCCCGGCTTCTCCAGCTCTTTGATGATGTCGGTCACCGTGGGCAGCCCGAAGGTGTCGTCCACGAAGTCGGCCGGGCGCAGCGCCCGCAGGGCCGAGCCGTTCCCCACCAGGGAGGCGACGCCGCCGCCCGTGGCCTTCACCATGCGGCGCACCACCGGGTACGCCTCGGGGTGCACGGCTGAGGCGTCCAGCGGGTCCTCGCCGTCCCTGATCCGCAGGAAGCCGGCGCACTGCTCGAACGCCTTGGGACCCAGCCGGGGCACCTGGCGCAGCGCGGCGCGGCCGGTGAACGGGCCGTTGCCGTCGCGGTGGGCCACGATGTTCTCCGCGAGGGTGGTGCCGATGCCGGAGACCCGGGCCAGCAGCGGCACGGAGGCCGTGTTGACGTCCACGCCCACGCCGTTGACGCAGTCCTCGACCACGGCGTCCAGCGAGCGGGAGAGCTTCACCTCGGAGAGGTCGTGCTGGTACTGGCCGACGCCGATGGACTTCGGGTCGATCTTGACCAACTCGGCCAGTGGGTCCTGGAGTCGGCGGGCGATGGAGACCGCGCCGCGCAGCGAGACGTCCAGCTCGGGCAGCTCCCTGGCGGCGTAGGCGGAGGCCGAGTAGACCGAGGCGCCGGCCTCGGAGACCACCATGGAGATGAGCTTGGCGTCGCCCAGCCGGGCGATCAGCTCGCCGGCGAGCTTGTCCGTCTCCCGGGATGCCGTGCCGTTGCCGATGGCGATCAGCTCCACGCCGTGCGCCCTGACCAGGGCGGCCAGGGTGTCGAGCGACTCGGCCCAACGGCGGTGCGGGACATGGGGGTAGATCGTCTCGGTAGCGGCGACCTTGCCGGTGGCGTCGACGACGGCGACCTTGACGCCGGTGCGCAGCCCCGGGTCGAGGCCCATGGTGGGCCGGGTGCCGGCGGGGGCGGCCAGGAGCAGGTCGCGGAGGTTGGCGGCGAAGACGGCGACCGCCTCGTCCTCGGCGCGGGTGCGCAGCCGGGAGCGCAGGTCGATGCCCAGGTGCACCAGGATGCGGGTGCGCCAGGACCAGCGGACGGTCTCGGCCAGCCAGGTGTCGGCGGGGCGGCCCCGGTCGACGATGCCGAAGCGGTGGGCGATGGCCCGCTCGAAGCCGGTGGGCCCCTCGGGCGCCTCGTCGGCGGCCGGCTCGGGCTCCAGGGTCAGCTCCAGGATCTCCTCCTTCTCGCCCCGGAACATCGCCAGCACCCGGTGGGAGGGCAGCTCGGTGAACGGCTCGGCGAAGTCGAAGTAGTCGGCGAACTTGGCGCCGGCCGCCTCCTTGCCCTCCCTGACCTTCGAGACCAACCGGCCGCCGTTCCACATCCGTTCGCGCAGCTCGCCGAGGAGGTCGGCGTCCTCGCCGAAGCGCTCGGTGAGGATGGCGCGGGCGCCGGCGAGGGCCGCTTCGGCGTCCGGCACGCCGCGCTCGGCGTCGACGAAGGCGGCGGCCGCAGCGGCCGGCGCCACCGTGGGGTCGCCGAGCAGCCCTTCGGCCAGCGGCTCCAGGCCGGCCTCCCTGGCGATCTGGGCCTTGGTGCGCCGCTTGGGCTTGTACGGGAGGTAGATGTCCTCCAGCCTGGCCTTGGTGTCGGCGGCCCGGATGCGGGCGGCGAGGGCGTCGTCGAGCTTGCCCTGGGAGCTGATCGACTCCAGGATCGCCTCGCGCCGCTCGGCCAACTCCCGCAGGTAGCGCAGCCGTTCCTCCAGGGTGCGCAGCTGGGTGTCGTCCAGCGCGCCGGTGGCCTCCTTGCGGTAGCGCGCGATGAACGGCACCGTCGAGCCGCCGTCCAGCAGCTCGACCGCCGCGCTCACCTGCCCCTCCCGGACGCCCAGCTCCTCGGCGATCCGGCCCTCGACGGACCGGCCTGCGACAGGCTCGTTCACTATCTCGCTCCGCTTTCCCGGCGCGCCCTGCGCCGCGCTGTGCATTCTGGCAGGAGGCACCGACAGTCGCCCCGACAGGCGCGCCGCCTACGATGCGAACATGACAGCGGACGGAGCGGGAGAGCGGTCTCCCATCGGCTTAGGGGAGCCCGACGGCCCGGTGGAGCCCGACGGCCTGAGGGAGCGCCGGTGGCGGCGGGTCCACGAGCGACTCCTCGACACCGGGCTTGAGTTGTTCCTCGCCCACGGCTACGAGGCGACCACGGTGCAGGGCATAGCGCGCGGCGCCGAGGTGTCCGAGCGCACCTTCTTCCGCCATCTGCCCAGCAAGGAGGACGTGGTCCTGGAGCCGCTGCGCCGGCTGCACGGCTTCTTCCGCGACGAGGTGGACCGCCGGCCGACGAGCGAGGGACCGCTGCTGAGCCTGCGTCGGGCCATGGTGGCCGCGCTGCGCTCCGCGCCGGAGCCGCAACGTCAACTGGGCCTGCGGGCACTGCGGGTGGTGGGCAGGGACGAGCGGGCCCGCGCGCTGTGCCTGCGGCTGTACGCCGAGCAGCAGTCGGAGATCGCCGAGGTCGTGCGGGCCCACCGGGGCCTGCCGCCGGACGATCCACGACCCGCGCTGCTGGCGGGGGCGTTCGCCTCGGCCAGCCTGGTGGCGACCGAGCGGTGGAGCCGGGAAGGGGACGGCACCGCGCGTTCCCTGGAGCGCGTCGGCGAGTCGCACTACGCTCTGCTCCACGCGGCGCTCGGGAACGACCGGAACTCGTCGGTCACCACCACGGGTTCTCCCGACGCCGGCCACCAGCGCAGGCCCCGACCGAAGAGCTGAGGGTTCGTCAACTCGGCCACTCCATCGAGTGATATGAACGGCACACGTGCAGCTGAATTCTTTGCGGACTGCCACGCGTGAGGGGCAGGGTGCGAGACACGACGCAGCGCAGTCGTCCCCGACTCCCGTGGCAAGACCGGAGGGTTCACGATGCCAACCAGGCTCACCAGCGAGGAGACCGGCGCCCGGCGGCGCGGCCAGAGCTGGCTGTTGACGGCCCGCAGGGAGGATCTGGCGCGCTTCCGGCGGCTGGCCTCGGCGGCGATGCGGGAGTGGCAGCAGTCGCCTCGGGTGACCGAGGTGGTGTTGCACGGGGTCACCGAGCTGCTGTCCAACGTGGCGCGCCATGTCCCCGACCCGCGCTGTCGGTTGGAGCTGACCTGGGGCGGGGACGGGGACGGGGTGCGGGTCACGGTGCACGACCGCTCGGCGACGCTGCCCACCATCACGCTGCCGGACTGGACGGCCGAGGCGGGCCGTGGCCTGTGGCTGCTGCGGGAGATGGCCGACGACCTGGGGTTCGAGGCGGGCGCCGAGGGCAAGGCGGTCTGGGTTCTGGTGCGCGGCGACGAGCCGCTGGGCTGACCTGACCGGCCTGGAGGAGCGCGCGGCGACGGCCCATGGCGCCCGGTGCGTGTCCCCCGGCGCCCGCCGGTTCCCGCGCGCCGGCGCCCGCCGATCCGGTGAGCGCCCCCGCCCGGGCGAACTACCCCGAGGTCAGGACCCGTTCCGTCGCGCCGCCCCTGGCGAGGAAGTCCGCCAGCGGCAGCGTCGCCGCGCCGACCGTGACCGCGTCCGGGCCGAGCCGCCCGAGGTCGATGGTGCTGCGGCCGGCCGGGTGCGGCAGGGCGTAGGCGTCGGCGGCCCGGCGGACCTCGGGCAGCAGCCGGGGGCCGAGCGCCAGGCCGGCCCAGCCGCCGACCACGATCCGCTCGGGGTTGAAGAGGTTGATCAGGTCGGAGATCCCGGCGCCGAGGAACTCGGCGGTCTCGGCGAGCAGTTCGAGCGCGCGGGCGTCGTTGGCGTCGGCCGCCGCCAGCAGCGCGGTCAGCCCCAGCTCCTGGTCGGCGGTGCCGGGCGGTCCGCCGGCCTCGGCCCAGCGTTCCAGCAGGCCGCGCGCGCCCACATACGCCTCAAGGCAGCCGACGGCGCCGCAGCGGCAGCGGCGGCCGCCGAGTCGCAGCGTGGTGTGGCCGAACTCGCCGGCGGCGGACTCGGTGCCGCCGTAGGGCGCGCCGCCGGTGACGATGCAGGCGCCGACGCCCGAGCCCCAGAGCACTATCACCGCGTCCCCGCTGCCCCGGCCGGCGCCATACCACATCTCGGCCTGGCCGAAGGTGCGGGCGCCGTTGGCCACCAACAGCGGGATGCCGGGCGGCAGATCGACCTCGGCGCGCAGCAGTGACTCCAGGGGCACGGCGTCCCAGCCGACGGTGGCGCCGTGCACCACGGCGCCGGTGCCGGGCACGCGCTCCACGATGCCGGGCACGCCGACGCCGACGCCGAGCAGTTCGTCCTGGGCGACCTTGGCGGTCCGCAGCACGGCGGCGACGCCGGCGCCGATGTGGCGCACGACGGACCGCGCGTCGTGGCCCTCGTCGGTGAGCGGGTACTCCGCCCTGGCCAGCTCGGACAGGGCGATGTCGAACAGCTCGACGCGCACCCTGGTCTCGCCGACGTCCACGCCGATCAGCCGGCCGCAGTCGGGCGCGACGCGCAGCAGGGTGCGCGGGCGCCCGCCGTCGGACTCCACCGAGCCCGCCTCGATCAGCAGTCCGTCGGCGAGCAGTCCGCCGGTCACGTTGGAGACCGTGCCGGAGCTGAGGCCGGTGGCCTGTCCCAGCTCGTGCCGGCTCAGCGGCCCGTGGAAATAGAGCCGCCGCAGCAGCGCCGCCCGATTGGCGCGCCGCAGGTCCCGCACCGTCTGTCTCTTCGCCTCAGCCATGTGTTCCCTCCGCGGAGATCAACCTACCGGTGCGGACGGGGTTGACGCGCACTTACCTCCGGACTTAACTTACGTCAAAATTTAAGCCCCAGTCCGAGGCCGGGGCAAGCAGCCGCACACCCGAAGAAGGGTCCAACGACCATGCGTAGAACTCGCATAGCCCGCGCCGCAGCCGTGACGGCGGTGCTGACGGCGCTCACCGCCACCGGCTGCGGCGGAGGGAGCACCAGCGGCGGCAGCAACGACAACCCCGAGGAGCTGACCTACTGGGCCAGCAACCAGGGCACCAGCATCGAGCACGACGAGGAGGTGCTGCGGCCCCAGTTGGAGCGGTTCACCGAGGAGACCGGCATCGAGGTCAACCTGGAGGTCGTCCCCTGGGACAGCCTGCTGGACCGCATCCTGACCGCCACCACCTCGGGCGACGGCCCGGACGTCCTCAACATCGGCAACACCTGGTCCGCCTCGCTCCAGGCCACCGGCGCGCTGCTGCCGTTCGACGAGGAGACCTTCGAGGCGATCGGCGGCTCCGACCGGTTCGTGCCCTCCGCGCTCGCCGCCACCGGCGCCGAGGGCCAGGACCCGACGGCCGTGCCGCTGTACTCGCTGGCCTACGGCCTCTACTACAACAAGCAGCTCTTCGCCGAGGCGGGCATCGAGGAGCCGCCCGCCACCTGGGAGGAACTGGTCGAGGTCGGCGAGCAGCTGACCGACGGCGACACCTACGGGCTGGCCGTGGAGGGGGCGTCCATCCCGGAGAACGTGCACCACGCGTTCGTCTTCGGCCAGCAGCACGGCGCGGACTTCTTCGACGCCGAGGGCAACCCGACGTTCGACACCCCGGAGGCCGTGGCCGCCATCAAGCAGTACGTCGACTTCCTGGCCGCCGACGGGATCGTCGCCCCGGGCAACGCCGAGTACGCGCAGAACCAGTCGGTCTCGGACTTCGCCACCGGCAAGGCCGCGATGCTGCTGTGGCAGGCCGCCGGCACCTCGCTGGAGAACCAGGGCATGACGCCCGACGACTACGGCGTCGCGCCCGTCCCGTTCCAGGCCGAGCCGCCGGCCGGCGGCGAGGCGATCAACTCGATGGTCGCCGGCATCAACATCGCCGTCTTCGAGAACACCGACAACCGCGACGGCGCCCTGGACTTCGTTGAGTTCATGACCAGCGACGAGACCCAGCGGGCGCTCAACGCCGAGTACGGGTCCATCCCGCCGGTGGCCGCCGCGCAGGAGTCGGAGGAGTTCGCGACCGAGGAGCTGACCGTGCTGCGCGAGACCCTCGCGCAGAGCGCGGCGCCGATGCCGCAGGTGCCCGAGGAGAGCCAGTTCGAGACGCTGGTCGGCACCGCGATGGCCCAGCTCTTCGCCGACGCGGCCGGCGGCCAGGAGATCACCGAGGACGCCGTCCGCGACCGCCTCACCGCCGCCCAGCAGCAGATGCAAGGGTGACCGCGTTGACCACGACGGACCTCACGCCGCCCCGCGCCGTCGATGACGGCGCGGCCGGCGGCGGCCCCAGGCCGGGCCGCCGCCGGTTCCGGCTCCGGCTGCCCGACCGGGTGCGCCAGGGCGGGCTGCCCTACCTCCTGCTGCTGCCGGCCCTGCTCTTCGAGCTGCTGATCCACCTCGTGCCGATGGTCGTCGGCGTGGTGATGAGCTTCAAGGAGCTGACCCAGTTCTATCTCCGCGACTGGAGCCAGGCGCCCTGGACGGCGCTCTCCAACTACGAGGTCGCGATCGACTTCGACGCCCCGATCGGCGCCGCGCTGCTCGACTCGTTCGTGGTGACCTGCCTGTTCACCGTGGTCGCCGTCAGCCTGTCGTGGCTGCTGGGCACCACGGCGGCGATCCTGATGCAGGAGACCTTCCGGGGGCGCGGCCTGCTGCGCGCGCTCTTCCTCACGCCCTACGCGCTGCCGATCTACGCGGCCGTGATCACCTGGGCGTTCATCCTCCAGCGCGACAACGGGATGCTCAACCACGTCATCCACGACCAGTTGGGGCTCACCAGCGACCCGACGTTCTGGCTGATCGGCGACAACAGCTTCGTCTCGCTGGTCCTGGTCGCCGTCTGGCGCAACTGGCCGTTCGCGTTCCTGATCCTGATGGCCGCGATGCAGAACATCCCGCAGGAGCAGTACGAGGCGGCGCAGCTCGACGGCGCCGGCATCTGGCAGCAGATCCGACGGATCACGCTGCCCTCGGTGCGGCCGGTCAACCAGGTGCTGGTGCTCGTCCTCTTCCTGTGGACCTTCAACGACTTCAACGTGCCCTACCTGCTCTTCGGCAAGGCGGCACCCGAGTCGGCCAACCTGATCTCGCTGCACATCTACCAGTCGTCCTTCGGCACCTGGAACTTCGGCTTCGGCTCGGCGATGTCCGTGCTGCTGCTGCTCTTCCTGCTGCTGGTGACGGCCTGCTACCTGCTGTTCACCTCGCGCGGAAGGAAGGGCGAGCATGTCTGAGACCCTCGTGGCCAAGCGCCCGCACCGCTCCCCCACCGCGGCGCCGCGTTCGTTCGTGTGGACGCGGCGGATCGTGCTGACGCTGCTGTCGCTCTTCGCGGCCACGCCGATCTATGTGATGCTCAGCAGCTCCCTCAAGCCGCTGGAGGACGTCACCGGCGAGTTCCGCTGGATACCGAGCGAGTTGACGATCCGTCCCTATATCGACATCTGGGACACCATCCCGCTCGCCCGGTACTTCTGGAACTCGGTGATCGTGGCCGGCGCCGCGACCATCCTGTCGGTGACGGTGGCGATCTTCGCCGCCTACGCGGTGAGCCGGTACAACTTCCGGGGCAAGCGGGTCTTCACCATCAGCGTGCTCTCCACGCAGATGTTCCCCGGCATCCTGTTCCTGCTGCCGCTGTTCCTGATCTTCGCCAACATCGGCGACGCCACCGGGATACCGCTCTCCGGCTCGCGCGGCGGGCTGATCCTGACCTATCTGACGTTCTCGCTGCCGTTCTCGATCTGGATGCTGGTCGGCTACTTCGACTCCATCCCGCGCGGCCTGGACGAGGCGGCCCGGGTCGACGGCTGCGGGCCGATCGGCGCGCTGTTCCGGGTCGTGGTGCCGGCCGCCGTGCCGGGCATCGTGGCCGTCGCCGTCTACGCGTTCATGACCGCCTGGGGCGAGGTGCTCTTCGCCTCGGTCATGACCAACAGCGAGACCAGGACGCTGGCCGTCGGGCTCCAGGGCTACTCCACCCAGACCGAGGTCTACTGGAACCAGGTCATGGCCGCGTCGCTGGTGGTCAGCGTGCCGGTGGTCGCCGGCTTCCTGCTGCTCCAGCGGTTCCTCGTCACCGGCCTCACCGCCGGCTCCGTCAAGTGACCGGCTCCACCCGCCGATCGCGCGCCCGGGGCCCCCGCACGACTCCCGAAGGGACGAACCACCCGTGACCGAACTCAGCTCCCTGCCCGAGGACTTCGTCTGGGGCGTGGCCACCGCCGCGTACCAGATCGAGGGCGCGGCGACCGAGGGCGGTCGCGGCCCCTCCATCTGGGACACCTTCTCCCACACCCCGGGCCGGGTGGCGAACGGCGACACCGGCGACGTGGCGTGCGACCACTACCACCGCTGGCCCGAGGACCTGGGCCTGATGAAGACCCTGGGCGTGGACGCCTACCGCTTCTCGATCGCCTGGCCGCGCGTGCTGCCCGAGGGCCGGGGCCAGGTCAACGAGAAGGGGCTGGCGTTCTACGACCGGCTGACCGACGCCCTGTTGGAGGCGGGGATCACGCCGTTCCCCACCCTCTACCACTGGGACCTGCCGCAGGCGCTCCAGGACGCCGGCGGCTGGCCGGCGCGGGAGACCGCCGAGCACTTCGCCGACTACGCGGCGGTGGTCGCCGAGCGGCTGGGCGACCGGATCACCCACTGGGCCACCCTCAACGAGCCGCTGTGCTCCGCCTGGATCGGGCACCTGGAGGGCCGGATGGCCCCCGGGCTGACCGACATCGCGGCCGCCGTGCCCGCCTCCTACCACCTGCACCTGGGCCACGGCCTGGCGGTGCGCGCGCTGCGGGCCGCGATCCCCGACGCCCAGGTCGGGATCGTCAACAACCTCACCCACTGCGAGCCGTACAGCGAGCGCGAGGCCGACGTGGCCGCCGCCCGGCGGGCCGACGGCCACACCAACCGCTGGTGGATGGACCCGATCCACGGCCGGGGCTACCCGCAGGACATGATCGACGTCTACGGCGTGGACGTGCCCGAGCGGCCGGGCGATCTGGAGACCATCTCCGCTCCGCTGGACTGGCTTGGCCTCAACTACTACTTCCGCAACGTCGCGGCCGACGACCCGGCCGGCCCGGTGCCGCACATCACCCAGCCCGAACTCCCGGGCGCGCACACCACCCACATGGGCTGGGAGGTGTACCCCCAGGGGCTGGTCAGGACCCTGCGCCGGATGACGGAGGACTACGGAGCACGGCGGATCTATGTCACGGAGAACGGCTCCGCCTACCCGGACACGGTCGACGCCGACGGCCAGGTCCACGACCCGGAGCGGGTCCGCTACCTGGAGCAGCACCTGGCGGCCTGTGCCCGGGCCGTCGAGGAGGGGGTGCCGCTGGCGGGCTACTTCGCCTGGTCGCTGCTGGACAACTTCGAGTGGGCCTACGGCTACGACAAGCGGTTCGGCCTGGTCCACGTGGACTACGCCACCCAGCGCCGCACGGTCAAGGACAGCGGGCGCAGGTTCGCCGAGCTGCTGGCCCAACACCGGGGCGGCTGAAAGGAGTTGACCGCCACGCCGACGGGACGTCGGCCCGCAGGGCGCCCCCGAGCGGCGCGCCCGGCGGGTCGGGGTCGGCGCCGCCGGCCCCGGAATCCGTGGGGCGCGAGGGGCCCGGGAGGCGCCGCCGGGCGGCGGCCCCGGGGGACGACGCTGGGAGAGCGCTGGGAGAGCGCTCTCTGAGTGTGTTATAAAGGCCACCATGAGCGATCGTGCGGCCAAGGGGTCCCCGACGCTGGAGGACGTGGCCCGGGAGGCGGGTGTCTCCCGGGCCACCGTCTCCCGCGTGATCAACGGCATTCGGAACGTCGACCCCTCGATCCAGGACGTGGTGCGCCGGGCGATCGCCGCCACCGGTTACGTTCCCAACCGGGCCGCGCGCTCGCTGGTCACCCGGCGGGCCGGCTCCGTCGCGCTGGTGGTCTCCGGCGCGGGCGAGGACGACGGCGACGGGCCCGAAGCCCCGTTCCGCGGCCAGGTGTTGGCCGACCCGTTCTTCGGCCGGATCAGCAGCGGGGTGGTCGGCTTCCTGCGCCAGCGCGGGATGCACCCGCTGCTGATGCTGGCCGACTCGACGGACGCCAGGAAACAGGTCGTCAGCTATCTGAGGCAGGGTCACGCCGACGGCGCGCTGCTGGTCTCCATCCACGCCCGCGACCCGCTGCCCGAGATGCTGGTGGGCGCGGGGCTGCCCTGCGTGCTGTTCGCCAGGCCGCCGCAGCCGGTGCCGATCAGCTATGTGGACGTCGCCCACCGGGACGGCGGCCGGCTCGCCGCCGACCACCTGGTGGAGCGCGGCTGCCAGCACATCGCCACCATCAGCGGCCCGCTCGACGTGCTGGCCAGCCAGGACCGGCTCGCCGGCTTCCGGGACGCCCTCGCCCGGCACGGGCACCCGTACGTTCCCTGCGAGGAGGGGAACTTCACCCTGGAGAGCGGCGAGCGGGCCATGGCCGCGCTGCTGGCCCAACACCCCGAGGTCGACGGCCTGTTCGTGGCGAACGACCTGATGGCCCAGGGCGCCCTCCATGTGCTGCGGGAGGCGGGCCGCAGGGTGCCCGAGGACGTGGCCGTGGTCGGCTTCGACGACAGCAGCGCCGCCACCTCGGCCCGTCCCCCGCTGACCACGGTGCGCCAGCCGATCGAGGAGATGGCGGCCGAGATGACCCGGCTGCTGCTGGACCGCATCGACCAGCCGGACCGCAGGCTGACCTCGGTGATCTTCGAACCCACGCTGGTCCAGCGGCAGTCCGCCTGATCCCCGCTCCCGGCCCGGAGGCGGTCCCGGGCGTCCGGCCGGTCGAACGTTTCCGGCGATCCGGAAACGCGCACGCCCGTTGACACGCCATGCCCGGAGGGCCAGTCTTTCCCGGGAGAGCGCTCTCCCTTTCGGTCGTTTCCCGCACCCGGACGAGTGCGACGGCCTCCCCCCGCGTTAAGGAGAAGGTGTGCTTACCAGGAAAGAGACGTCACAGTCGACGTCAAGGTCACGTCGCGGACGGCCCGTCGCCGTCGTCGGTGCCGTGTTGGCGCTGCTGGGCGGTGTCTTCACGGTGGCGAACCAGACCGCGTCCGCCTCGCCGGGCGACGCCTCCACGGCCGAGGCGGCCGGCTCGGACGTGGGCCTCACGGCGGCCAGCGTCGTCGAGGTGACCGGCGGCGACGGCAACTGGCAGCTGACCGTGGACGGCGAACCCTATGTCGTCGAGGGCCTCACCTGGGGCCCGCCGGCGGACCAGGCCGCCGAGTACATGCCCGACCTGGCCTCGATGGGCGCCAACACCACCCGCACCTGGGGCACCGACGCCACCAGCAGGCCCCTGCTGGACGCGGCCGCCGAGAACGGCATCCGCGTCATCGCCGGCTTCTGGCTCCAGCCCGGCGGCGGCCCCGGCAGCGGCGGCTGCGTGGACTACGTCAACGACTACGACTACAAGGGCGAGCAGCTCGCCGCCATGAACACCTGGGTGAACGAGTACAAGGACCACCCGGGCGTCCTCATGTGGAGCGTCGGCAACGAGTCGGTCCTCGGCCTCCAGAACTGCTACGAGGGCGAGGAGTTGGAGGCCCAGCGGGTCGCCTACACCCAGTTCGTCAACGACGCGGCCCTGGAGATCAAGGCGCTCGACCCGAACCACCCGGTCACCTCGACCGACGCCTGGGTCGGCGCCTGGGAGTACTACGAGGCCAACTCGCCCGACCTGGACCTGTTCCAGGTCAACTCCTACGACGCGGTCTGCGGCATCCAGCAGGCGTGGATCGACGGCGGCTACGACCGGCCGTACATCCTCACCGAGGGCGGCCCGGCCGGCGAGTGGGAGGTCGACGACGACGTCAACGGCATCCCCGAGGAGCCGACCGACGTCGCCAAGGCCGAGGGCTACCAGGCCGCCTGGGACTGCCTGATGGCCCACGAGGGCGTGGCGCTGGGCGGCACGCTGTTCCACTACGGCCTGGAGAACGACTTCGGCGGCGTCTGGTTCAACCTGCTGCCCGGCGGCGAGAAGCGGCTGTCGTACTACGCGGTCTCGGAGATCTTCGGCGGCGAGGCGCCCACCAACACCCCGCCGGTGATCACCGACCTGGCCGTCGGCGGCGACCGCACGGCGGTGCCGGCCGGCTCCACGTTCGACCTCAGCGCCTCGGTCTCGGACCCGGACGGGGACGCGATCGCGTACGAGGTGCTGGTCAACAGCAAGTACATCGACGAGGGCGGCGCCCTGGTGCCGGCCGAGTTCACCGACAACGGCGACGGCTCCTTCTCGGTGACCGCGCCCAACCGCCCGGGCCCCTGGAAGGTCTATCTGGCGGCGCGGGACGGCCAGGGCAACCTGGGCATCGAGACCACCTCCGTCAACGTGGTGCCGCCGCCGGTCGACGGGACCAATGTCGCGCTGGGCGCCGAGACCACCGCGTCCACCTTCCAGGAGCAGGGCGACGGCGCGCCGTTCCTGCCGGAGCACGCCACCGACGGCGACAACGCGACCCGTTGGGCCAGCGAGTGGGCCGACCCGCAGTGGCTCCAGGTGGACCTGGGCGCCAGCACCGCGATCGACACGGTGCAGCTGTTCTGGGAGACCTCCTACGCCAGGGCCTACGAGGTGCAGGTCTCCGATGACGGTGCGAACTGGACCTCGATCCACACCGTGACCGACGGCGCGGGCGGGGTCGAGACCGCCGAGGTGAACGGCTCCGGGCGGTACGTCCGGGTGCTGGGCACCGAGCGCGGCACCGGATGGGGCTACTCGCTCTACGAGTTCGGCGTCTACACCTCCTGACAGCCACCCGAGGTAGCACGCCCGCGCATCCACCTCCCCGAACGGCCCCGGCCTCCCAAGGCCGGGGCCGTTCTCCGTTTCGATTCCGCTCCTGGCTTCTTGGCGAACGGCGCGCCAAACGATAAAATCCAAACTGAATCGAACACAAACAAACGTTGCGGGCGGAACGGTCCGCGCGCGGAGGGAGTGGGTGCCTCGTGAAGGTCCTGATCGCCGGCGGCGCCGGATACATCGGCAGCACCGTGGCCTCGGCCTGCCTGGACCGGGGCGTCACGCCCGTGCTGCTGGACAAGGGCGTCACCGGGCGGCGGGAGTTCACCGAGGGCCGGACGCTCTACGAGGGCGACATCGCGGACGGCCCGCTGGTGGACCGGATCTTCGCCGAGCACCCCGACATCGGGGCGGTGGTCCACTGCGCCGCCCTGATCGTGGTCCCCGACTCGGTGGCCGACCCGATCGGCTACTACCGGGCCAACGTGGCCGCGAGCCTGGAGTTCGTCGGCCATCTGCTGCGCAACGGCTGCCACCGGCTGGTGTTCAGCTCCTCCGCCTCGATCTACCGGGCCGGGGCCGACCTGACCGTGGACGAGGAGTCGCCGCTGGCCCCGCTGAGCCCGTACGCGCGGACCAAAGCGGTCTGCGAGGAGATGTTCGCCGACATCGCGGCGGGCACCCCGCTGCGGGTGCTCTCCCTGCGCTACTTCAACCCGGTCGGCGCCGACCCGCGGTTGCGCACCGGGCTGCAACTCCCCCGCCCCAGTCACGCGTTGGGGCGGATGATCCTGGCCGCCGAGGAGGGCGTCCCGTTCCGGATCACCGGCACCGACTACCCGACCAGGGACGGCTCGGGGCTGCGGGACTACATCCACGTCTGGGACCTGGCCGCCGCCCATCTCGCCGCGCTGGACGCGTTCGACGGGCTCTTCGCCGACGGCACCCGGTCGTTGGCGATCAACCTGGGGACCGGAACGGGCACCACCGTGCGTGAACTGCTCGCCACCTTTAACGAGGTGAGCGACCGGCCGGTCGAGGCCGTCGAGGCCGGCCGCCGCCCCGGCGACTCGGCGGGCGCGTGCAGCCGGGGCGACCGGGCGCTGCGCCTGCTCGGCTGGCGGCCGGAGCTGTCGCTGGCCGAGGGCATCCGGGACTCCCTCCGCTGGGCGGCGGTCCGGCCCACGGTGCTCGACGAGGGATAGCGCGGGAGAACGGCCGCGCGCGGCGCACGCCTTCGCCGGGCCCCGGGCCTCCGGCCCCGGATCGGCGCCGGCCGGTGGGGCGTTCCGCGCGTCGTTCCCGGGTGCGGCGATGAGTTCTCGTGGTCCCGGAAGTCACCTCTCCGTTGTCCACTCTGAGGAGAAGCGCATGTCTCAGCTGCTGAAGGTCCAGAACTTCACCGTCTCCGCCGACGGGGTCGCCGCCGGGGAGGAACAGAGTCTGGAGCATCCCTTCGGGCGGGCCGTCGATCCGGGGCGGCTGTTCACCTGGGCCTTCCACACCGCCAGCTGGCCCGGCCGCACCGAGCCCGGCGGAAGCCGGGGCCTCGACGACTACTTCACCCGGGACTTCTCCCACAACATCGGCGCCGAGATCATGGGCCGCAACAAGTTCTCGCCGCAGCGCGGCCCGTGGGAGGACCACAACTGGCGCGGCTGGTGGGGCGACGAACCGCCGTTCCACACGCCGGTGTTCGTGCTGACGCACCACCCGCGCCCCTCGTTCACCCTCTCCGACACGACCTTCCACTTCGTCGACGGCGACCCGGCCTCGGTGCTGGAGCAGGCGAAGGAGGCCGCGCAGGGCAGGGATGTCCGGCTCGGCGGCGGGGTGAGCACCATCAGGGAGTTCCTGGACGCCGACCTCGTCGACACCCTTCAGGTGGCGGTCGCGCCGGTGACGATCGGGTCCGGGCTGCGGCTCTGGGACTCCCCGGACGACCTGCTCGACCGGTTCCACCGGGACGTGGTGCCGAGCCCGAGCGGCGTGACGCACCACCTGTTCTGGCGTCGCTGACCGCCCCGCGCGGGGCCGCCCGCCGCCCCGGGCGGAACCCGCACGGAACGCGGGCGCCGGCTCGTCGTCAGGCGGGCCGGCGTTCCGCGATGAGGACCGTGGCCTCGCGCTCCGGGCAGCTGGCCACCCGTGGCACGAGCCCCACGGCGGTCAACTCGGCGAGCAGCGACGCGCGTTGACGTTCGCTCGACTCGACCAGCAGGCTGCCGCCCGGCGCGAGCCACTCCCCCGCGCCGGCGGCGACCCGGCGGAGCACGCCGAGGCCGTCGGCCCCGCCGTCCAGCGCGAGCGTCGGCTCGTGCACCCGGGCCTCGGTGGGCAGCAGGGCGACGGCGTCGGAGGGAACGTAGGGCGCGTTGGCGACCAGCACGTCCACCTGGCCGCGCAGCCGCGCCGGCAGCGGGGCGTAGAGGTCGCCCTCGTAGACCCCGGCCGCCGCGCCCAGGTTGCGGCGGGCGTAGGCGACGGCGCGCGGGTCGAGGTCGGAGGCGTGCACCTCGACGCGGTCCAGCGCGGCCAGCAGGGCCGCGCCCACGGCGCCCGCGCCGCAGCACAGGTCGACGGCCACGGCGGGTGAGGGCGCGAGCCGCGCGGCGCACTCCGCCAGGAACTCCGTGCGCCGCCTGGGCACGAACACGCCGGGCCCGACGCGCAGGCGTTGGCCGGCGAACTCGGCCCAGCCCAGGACGTGTTCGAGGGGTTCGCCGGCGGCCCTGCGGGTCACCGGGGCCGCCAGGGCCTCGGGGTCCGCGCCGAACTCGGCGAGCAGCAGGGCGGCCTCGTCCTCGGCGAAGACACAGCCGGCCGCCCGGAGTCGGTCAACGACGGACGCCAGGACCGTATCCGGGGAGAAGGCGGGAACGGGAGAAGGGGGTGTTACCGACATGAGAGCCTCTCAACGTGCCGGGCCCTCCCTGGCCTCGGCGCGGCGAGCGCCTCCGCGTCCGCTAGCGCGCCGGGTCCTGCGCCCCGTGCCGGGGCCGGAGTGCCCGTGCCGACCATACGGTGATCGGGCTCACCTCCCCGTTCCCCCGGGGGTGCCATCGCACCCGTTTCGAACATCGCTGGTCCGAAGGGACCGGCGTCCACCCTACCCGAGCCACGCCGGCTGGCCGTGGCTCGGGTGGGCGTCGGGACCGTGGTGCCGCCGCCGACGCGGGCCCGCCCAGGCGCGCGTCGGCGAACGGCGGGGGCCCGGCACCGGAACCGGGCCCCGTTCCCCCGCCGGCGCGGCCCCACGCCGCACCGGCCAACCGGACCCGCGCGGCTGCCGCGCCCGCGCTGGGCTCAGTTGCTCTCCAGATAGAAGATGCCGTCGTTCATCCCAGGGCCCGCCGGGCCACCCAGGTCGTTGATGACGTGGTTGATGATGCCGAGTTGGCCCAGCGAGACGATCACCATGCTGGTGAAGTCGATGCCGTCCCCGGCCGGGGTGGCGATGGCCCGCTCGGTGGTGATGTTGGCGTCCTCCAGCATCAGGCTGTAGACGCCGAGGCCGTAGGCGGTGTGGTTGGTGACGCCCTCGGAGACCACGTAGGCGGTCCAGCCCAGCTCGTCGCCGTTCATCCAGGCGGCCTGGTTGGGCGGGTCGTAGGGCAGCTCGCACTGGTAGAAGTACGTGCGGCCGTTGTTGCCGTTCCAGATCACCTGGTGGCCCTGGTAGTGCTCGACGAAGAGGCCGTAGCCGGTGACGTCCTCGCCGTTGACGATCAGGCCGTTGGTGGCGGGGTTGACGTCCCAGCCGATGCCGTCGCCGTGGTCGCCGCGCCAGAGCCAGATGTGGTCGATGACGGTGTCGTGGGCGTGCACCAGCAGGCTGACGTCGGCGGAGCCGGCGTGGGCGCCGCCGATCCGGCAGAAGACGTCGTGCAGGTGGATCGGGTTCTCCTGGTGGCGGGTCGATGAGCCCTCGTCGCCGACCTCGATCAGCACCTCCGAGCCGCCCTCGCCCGCGTCGACCAGGATGCCGGCGAGCTGCACGCCGTCCACGTCGGCGACCTTGATGGCGTTGACCCCGCCCTCGGGGATCAGGGTGGCCAACCCCAGGCCCAGCACGATGGTGTTGGGGTTGCTGATCTCGATGGTCTGGTCGATCCGGTAGACGCCGGGGGTGATCAGCAGGTGCTTGCCCTCGGCCAGCGCGGCGTTCATGGAGGCGGCGTCGTCGCCCTCGTGCGCCACGTGGAACTCGCTGAGCGGGATGGAGGTGCCGGGCGTCGGGCCGTTGGCCCAGGTGATGCCACGGGAGTCCTGGCGCGGGTCGGGCACGAAGACGGCGTAGTCGTCCCCGTCGAGGTAGAGGTAGGGCTTCTCCTTCACCCACGGGGTGGAGTCGACGACGGTGTGGGACGGGTTGGGGAAGTGGTGCGGCGGGGCGCCGTCGACGCCGACGAAGACCATGTTCCACACCGAGCCGGCCCACTCGCCCAGTTCGCTGTTGCGGGTCAGCCACTGCTGCTGGGAGCCGGAGACCACCCGGTCGACCTTGCTGTCGGCGAGGAAGCCGCCGCTGGCCCAGCCGTCGTAGCCGTTCCACAGCGGCATCTCGCCCCTGACGTGCAGGCGGCGGATCGGCGCGGCCTGGGAGACGGCGTAGCGGTTGTAGCCGTCCCAGGGCGTAACGGAGAGGTTCTCCGAGGCGCGCCAGAAGTTCTGGGTGGCGTTGCCGTCGAACCAGTCGGCCTCGACCCGCACCCAGCCGGTGATGTTGACGTCGTCGGGCGACTGCCCGAGCCCCGCGATGTGGGTGTAGTAGCCGATGTTGACGTCGAGGTCCTGGTAGTTGCCCGGCTTGAAGAGGAACGCGAACCGGCCCAGGCCGAACTGCGCGGTCTCCTGCTGCTGGAAGGCCGCGTTGAGGGTGGCCTGGATGTCGCCGATGGGCATCGACGGGTCGAAGACGGTGACGTTGGGGCCCAGGACCGGGTCGGCCTGGGTGATCGGGGTGCCGGAGGCCAGCTGCGCCGGGCGCCGGGCCGGGCCCTGGGACGAGGAGGAGCCGTTGGCCAGGGCGTGGGTGGCGGCGGCGGAGGACACCACGGCGGCGGCCAGACCGGCCAGGGTGGCCCGTCGGGTCACCCCGTTGGGGCGGCGGTGCTTGGGGGCGTCGGGGGACTGGGGGGTGGGCACGGGATCTCCTAGGTCGACCCGACCGTCGCAGGCCGGGGAGGGTGGGGGTCAGAAGATGACGGGGACGAACGGGGAGAGCGCTCTACGGTGGGGGTGGGGGCGGCCGGCCCGCTACCCGCGGGGCCGACCGCCGTGGGAGGCGGCGGGCCGGTCAGGGCCCGGTCGCCTCAGGGGAGTTCGTGGTTCTCGTCGAGGACGGCGCCCTCGTCGGGGTGGAACTGGTCGTAGCCCCGGGTGTCGCACTGGAGACCACCGTTGATGCAGTGCTCCACCAGCGCGGCGAGCGTGGCCTCGTCCCAGCTGTTGAAGAAGTCGTAGTGGAACGAGTACGCGGGGCCGCTGGCCAGGCGCACCTGTGAGGTGTCACCGTCGACCGGGAAGGCCATCTTGAACTCGATCATGGGAACGGCCACCGGGTGCGAGTCCGGGCAGACGTTCTGGTTGTTCTCCACCACCGGGTAGGCCATGTGGTCCTGGTGGTTCGGCGAGTCCAGGTGTTGGCCGTCCCAGCAACTCGGCGCCTGGAAGCGCACGTTCATCTGGGAGCCCTCGGGGCAGTTGGTCGGGAACGTGGTGTTCTCGTAGTCGTCCCCGCACTCCCAACCCTTGACGTAGCCGGGGTGGTTGGCGAACTCCTCCTCGGTCTGCATCGGGTTGCCGACCACGTAGCGCAGGCCGGTGGGGAAGGGCCGCACCGACTCCTGGTCCCTGATGCCGGACTTGTAGTAGATGACCTGGGGCCCGATCGGACGGACCTCCTCGTCACCGTTGTACATCGTCGGCATCCAGTACGCGGACCGGTCACCCGGCACCACGCAGCTGGTCTCGCCGGCGTCCAGCGACGCCTCGTCGGTGTAGGCGTCGGTGGTGTCGTTGCCCATGAACGTGTGGTTGTGCGACTCGCCCGGCATCCCCGGGTAGACGATGGGGTCGTCGTCGCCGGTGTGACTGACCGAGCAGTTGGCCTGGAACTCGCGGTGCTCCGCGAAGGGCGCGTCGGGGTTGGGCTCGATGCCCTCGACCGGCTCGTCCACCGGAATCCACTCGCCAGGCGGGGGTGCCATCAACATCTGGTGCGTGGAGTGGTCGGCCTCCGTCGAGGAGACGGCGGCCTGTTCACCGCTGGGTGCGGCGACGGCGCCCATGGTGCCCAGCCCGGCGGCGACGAGCGAGAGCGCGGCCGCCGCCAACGTGCCGGACAACAGGGCTGTTCTACGTACCATGCGGACCTCCGAAGTCGCTTGGTAACGGGAGAGCGCTCTCCCATCCGCAGTGTTACGTTGATGATGAGAACGTGTCAATGCTCGGTGAACGGCGGGAAGGGTCCGGAACTTTCCCGGAACCGGGGCGGGGCTGCGAGCCGGGCGCGGGCCGGAGGACAACGGTTTCTTCGCCCGGGCCGGGAAACGTTTCCCGGGGCGGCGCGGGGGGCGCACGCCGGGGGCGGGGGGCGGTAACGGGGGTGACGGCCGGTGGTGGGGGCGTCTAGGGTGGTGGGCATGATCCAGCTCCAGATCTACGGCTGACGGCCCCGGCGGGGCACGTCCCCCGCGTCCGCTCCCGCGTTTCCGCTGCGCGCGCCCGTCCTCGGCGACGGTGTGCTGACGCGCCGCCGCGCGGTCCCCCTGTCTGCCCGATCTGAGATGGTGATCACCCATGTCTTCTGCTGTGCCTTCTTCCACGACGTCCTCTGCTACGCCCTCCGGTGTGTCCTCGCCGGCCCGTTCGCCGCTCTCGCCGCGCACCACCGAGCGACCAGCCCATGTGGCCATGTTCGGCATCCCGGCGGTCAGCCATGTGCTGCCGAGCCTGGAGATCATCCGGGAGCTGGTCGCCCGTGGTCACCGGGTCAGCTATGCCAACGACCCGTTGATGGCGGAGCGGATCACGGCCACCGGCGCCGAGTTCGTTCCGTTCACGTCCCGGCTGCCGGTCGTGGACAACGACTGGCCCGAGGACCCGATCGCCGCGATGGGCCTCTTCCTGGACGACGCGATCCGGGCGCTGCCGGGGCTTCGCGCGCACTATGACGCCGATCCGGCGGACGTCTACCTCTATGACATCGCGTCCTATGCCGCCCGGGTCGTCGCCGAGGCGCAGGGCCGGCCGCTGGTGCAGCTCTCCCCCGCCTATGTGGCGTGGCGGGGCTATGAGGAGGAGGTCGCCGCCCCGCTGTGGCAGCTGCCGGGGGCCGACGCCTATCGGGAGAGGTTCTCCGCCTGGCTGGCCTCCTCCGGGGCGACCACGCTCGACATGGAGAGGTTCTCCGGTCGGCCCGAGCGCTGTCTGGCGCTGGTGCCCCGGGCCATGCAACCGCGTCTCGACGACGTGGACACCACGACCGTGACCTTCGTCGGTCCCTGCTTCGGGGACCGGCTGGGCCGGCAGGAGTGGCAACGGCCGGCCGGGGCGCGGCGGGTGCTGCTGATCTCGCTGGGCTCGGCCTACACCCGGCAGGCCGCGTTCTACCGACGCTGCGTCGAGGCCTTCGGCGGGCTGGATGGCTGGCATGTGGTGCTGGGCATCGGCCGGCACACCGACCCGGCGGAGCTGGGCGAGGTGCCGGAGAACGTCGAGGTGCACTCCTGGCTGCCGCAGCTGTCGGTGTTGGAACAGGCCGACGCGTTCGTCACCCACGCCGGGATGGGCGGCTGCTCGGAGGGCCTGGCGACGGGCACGCCGATGATCGCGGTGCCGCAGGCCGTCGACCAGTTCGCCAACGCGGACCGGCTGGTGGAGCTGGGCGTGGCGCGGCGGCTGGACACCGAGGAGGCGACGGCCGAGCGGCTGCGCGCGGCGCTGCTGGAGCTGGTCAACGACCCGGCGGTGGCCCGGCGTTCGGCCGAGCTGCGGGCGGCGGCCGCCGCCGAGGGCGGCACGGCGCGGGCGGCCGACCTGATCGAGGCCGAGGTGCGCTGAGGTCTCCACGCCGTGTCCCGGCCCGGCCGCCCTCCGGCGGCCGGGTCGGGGCTCGGCCGACGCCCGGTCCCGCTACGGGTAGGAGACGACGTAGGACTCGACGGAGCCAGGACCCGCCGGGCCGCCGGTGTCGTTGACGACGTGCTCGATGGTGCCGGTGCCGCCGCCGAGGGAGACCGCCAGCAGGTGTTCCAGGGCGACGCCCGGGGCCTGTGGCACCTCGATGCCGCGTTCGCTGACGACGCTGGGGTTGGCGTTGAAGAAGCAGTACACGCCCAGGCCCCAGGCGCGGTGGTCGGTGACGGCGTCGTTGACCTTGTAGGAGGCGAAGCCCCGGGTCGAACCGTTCATCCAGGACTCCTGGTTGGGCGGGTCGTAGGGCATTTCGCTCTGGTAGAAGTACGTGCGGCCGCGCTCGCCGTTCCAGAAGACCTGGTAGTCCTGGTAGTGCTCGACGAAGAGGCCGTAGGCGGTGACGTCGTCGCCGTTGACGATCAGGCCGTAGAGCGCGGGGTTGGTGTTCCAGCCGATGCCGGTGCCGTGGTCGCCGCGCCACAGCCAGGTGTGGTCGCAGATGACGTGGTTGCTGTTGATGGCGAGGCTGACGTCCGCGTTGCCGGCGTGCATCCCGCCGATGCGGAAGAAGACGTCGTGCAGCGAGGTGGGGTTGGCGGAGTGGTCGGCGTCGGCGCCCTCCTCGCCGACGAGCATCATCAGCGGCGAGTTCTGTTCGTTGGCGTCGATGAGGATGCCGGCGACCTTGACGCCGTCCACGTCGGCGACGGTGACGGCGGGCTGGCCGGGGGCGGGGACCAGGGTGGCCAGGCCGAGGCCGAGCACCACGGTGTCGGCGTGGCCGACCTCGATCGGCGCGTCGAGCCAGTAGATGCCGGGGGTCAGCAGGAGGTGGCGGCCCTCGGCGAGCGCCGCGTTGATCTCGGGGACGGGGGTGTCGGGGTCGGCGACCAGGAACTGCTCGACGGGGATGGACTCGCCCTCGGGGGTGGCCTGGTGCCAGGTGGTGCCGGAGGTGTCGGTGCGCAGGGCCGGGACGAAGACGTGCCAGGCTCCGGCGTCGTCCACGTGGAGGAACGGCTTCTCGCGGATCAGCGGGGTGGAGTCGACGACGGTGTAGGGCGGTTCGGGGAACTGGCCGGCCGGGGCGTTCTCCACTCCGACGAAGACCATGTTCCAGTTGGCGCCGGTCCAGGAGCCGAACTCGCTGTCCCGGGAGAGCCACTGCTGCTGGGAGCCGGAGTTGACGTCGCCCTCGACCCGGCAGTCGGCCATGAAGCCGCCGCTGGACCAGCCGCCGTCGTCCAGCACCAGGTCGCCGTTGACATGCATCCGGCGGTAGGGGGCGGCCTGGGAGACCGCCCAGCGGTCGAAGCCGTCGGGCGGGGAGACGGAGAGGTTCTCCGCGCAGCGCCAGAAGTTGTGGGTGGCGTTGCCGTCGAACCAGTCGGCCTCGACATGGACCGTGCCGTCGATGGCCACGTCGTCCGGGGAGAGGCCGAGGCCGGCGATCTGGGTGTAGTAGCCGACGTTGGCGTTGACGGCGTAGGAGCCCGGCTTGAAGAGCACGGCGTGACGGCCGGTGCCGAACTGGTCGGTCTCCATGGCGTCGAAGATGCCGTCGAGGACGGCCTGGATGTCGGCGGAGGGGGTCTCCGGTCCGAAGATGTGGACGTTGGGGCCGAGGTCGGGGTCGGCCAGCGGGCGGAGCGAGGTGCCGGCCGGCGGCCGGGCGGCGGGTCCCGCGCCGGCGGCCGTGGTGGCGGCGACGCCGACGCCGGCGGCTCCGGTCGCGACCGCGATCCCGGTGAGCAGGGTGCGGCGGGACAGCCGGCGGCCGTGGGCGGGCGGCTCGGTGGGGTCGTCGGGCCGCTGGGGCGGGCGGGGCGTGTCAGGCATGGGTGTCCTCCGGTGTGGGGCGACCGTCCACGCCGCGTTGGTGTCGCGGCGATGGGGCTGAACAGCCACCGGGCGTGATCACAGCGCAGCGGCGGGGGCGGGTCAACGGCCGGCGTCCGGTTCCGGAACCGATTCCGTGGTTCCGGGAAAGCGCTTGCGGTCAACGGGGGTTGGCGGCGGGCGTTCGGTCGACGGCGTTGGCGAGGTGAACGGGCGGGGTCAGACGGAGACCGGGCCCTCGAAGCGGAGTTGGCCGTGGTGGGCGCGGTAGAGGTAGGCCAGCGGGCCGGCGCCCGCGTAGGCGCCGGTGTCGTCGAAGGCCAACTCCCTGGCCACGCCCCGGTACTCGCTGGTGCGCAGCCGGTCCAGCAGCACGCCCCTGGTGAGGCCGCCCCGGTGTTCGACGGTCTCGCGCATCGCGGTGACCAGCAGATGGGTGGCGTCATAGGCCTCGGCCGCGTAGGGCTCGGGGTCCCAGCCGAAGCGTTCGCGGTGGGCCTGGCCGAAGGTGCGCGCCCTGGGGTCGCTGCGCGGGTCGGTGTAGGCGGCCAGGAAGTACCAGTCCTCGGGCGGCTGGCCGCTGCGCAGGAAGTACTCGGGGCCGATGGCGCGTTCGGTGCCCAGGCCGAGGCCGGCGAAGCCGGTGGTGCGCAGCGCGCGGGAGAGCCGGCCCGCGCCCTCGGCGTGGCCGCACCAGACCACGGCCTCGGTGCCGTCGCCGGTGAGTTCGGCGGCCAGGGCGGTGAAGTCGACGTCGGCGCTGTCGAGTTCCCTGGTCCGCGGGGCGAACCGCTCGCGGTCCAGGGAGCCGTTGACGGCGCGGGCGATGCGTCCGCCGTCCTCTCCGGCGGCGCGGTCGTCGAGCACGACGACGCGGCGGGCCGCGTGGGCGGCGAGCACCTCGCCGGCTGCGATGCCGGCGAGGGTGGCGGGCGGGCGGGCAAGCAGCAGGGACGGGTGCTGCCCGCCGTCGGCGGTGCCGGTCACCGAGAGGGCGAGCAGCGGGAGTTCGGCGCGGCCGTAGGTCTCGCCGACGACCGGCAGCACCGCGTCGTCGGTGGGGCCGAGGACGGCCATCACCTCGGGGTCGGCGGCCAGGGCGCGGGCGGCGTCGGCGGCCAGGGTCCGGTCGCCGGCGTCGTCGAGGGAGCGGACAGCGAGGTCGAAGGGGAGGTTGCCCAGCCGGTTCAGCTCGTCGACGGCCATGTTGAGGCCGCGCTGTTGGCCGTTGCCGGCGGTGGCGTGGGGTCCGCTGAGGTCGGCGTGCAGGCCGATGGCGCAGACGCGGCGGCCGGCGCCGGCCGGGGCCTCGGCGCCGGGGCGGGCGCGGGTCAGCAGGCCGGCGCCCGCACCGGCGAGGGCCAGCGCGCCGGCGCCGCCCAGCAGGCGGAGCGCGCGCCGGCGCCCGGGGCGTACGGGGGGCGCGGGGTGTGCGGGGACGCCCTGGGAGTGGGCGGAGGTGGTGCGGGGGTGTGTTCCTGGCGCGTTCTCGGACGCGTGCGCCGGGGCGGTCGCGCCCGGCTCCTCCCGGGAGTCCCGGTGCTCCCGGGAGTCCCGGTGCTCCCGGGACTCCCGGTGCCGCCCGCCGGATAACTCCCCCCTGCCCGCCCCTCCCCCGGCCGGCGGGCCCAACGCCCGGGCGCCGCCGGCCGGTTCGAGCGCGGGACCGGCGGGGCCGCCCGGACCTCCGGGTCCGCCGGGCCCGCCGCCCGGCCCCTGGTCGGCGCCGGTCGGCTCGTGGGACGCGGGCCTCGGCAGCGGCGCCGCGTAGCGGGCGGCGACCTCGCGGGCCAGCGGCCCCGGCAGCCAGCCGGTGCCCACCGGCGGCGCCAACTCCCGGGCCAGGTCCCGGGCCGAGGGCCGCAGCAGCGGGTCCCGGTGCAGGCAGGCGCCGACCACCTCCAGCAGTCCGCGCGGCACGTCGGCCAGCTCGGGCGGCTCGAAGGCGGCCCGGCGTAACAGCTCGCGCGGGGTGCCGTCGCCGAACGGGCCACGGCCGGTGGCGGCATAGGCCAGCAGGCAGCCCAGGGCGAAGACGTCGCTGGGCGGCCCCACCGGGATGGCGCCGCCGACGGCCTGTTCGGGCGAGAGGAACCCCGGCGGCCCGATCCGGGTGCCCGAGCCCCCGAAGCCGGTCAACCTCGGCCCGTCCAGGGTGAGTTGCACATGTCCTGGCCGGACGTCCCGGTGGCAGAGGCCGCCGGCGTGCACGGCGGCCAGCGCCTCGGCCAGCAGCGCGCCCAGCGCGCCGACGGTGCGCGGCGGCAGCGGACCGTGGCCGGCGACGGCCTCCTCCAGGGTGGGGCCGGCGACATAGGGGTAGGCCGCCCAGACCGTGCCGCCGGCGGTGTCGGCGGCGGCCACGGTGACCAGCCGGCGGGCCCGCACATGGCGGGCGGAGGCGACATCGGCCGCGAAGCGGGCGCGGAAGGCGGGGTCGAAGGCATAGGCGGGTCGGATCAGCTTGAGCGCCGCCGGCTCGCCGCGCAGCGAACAGGCGAGGTAGACCACGCCGCTGCGGCCCTCGCCGAGCCGACGCAGCAACAGATGGCTCCCGACGCGACGGGGATCGGCGGGCGTCAACTCCCGCATGGTGTCAACTCCCCCATGGCGTCCGGCTCTTGGCGGCTCTTCCCCGGTCGTCGGCGGTGCGGCGCGGAACCGCTCGCGCCCTGACCCGCCCTCCGTCGTAGCACCGTTGCCTCCCCCGTTCCCCTCCCCTGGGACCGTTCCGCAACGCACCTTAGCGTGCCCCGGCGGGCACCGGGAGTGTTCGCGCGCATCGGGTGACATCGGGGTGAAAGGGGGAATTGAGGTTGCACCCGTGCGCCGGTGAAGTGCGCCGGCGTGCGCCGGTGGGAAGACTGCGGATCATGCTGATCGACGCGCACGACGAGTTCTCCCCGGCCCCCGGCTACCTCGACACCGCCTCCCTGGGGCGGCCGCCGGCCCGTTCCGTGGCGGCGCTGGAACGGGCGGTGCGCCTGGCGGCCGAGGGCCGGCCCGACCAGGCGGCGGCCTTCCGCGCGGTGGAGGAGGCCAGAGCCTCGTTCGCCGCGCTGGTCGGGCTGGGCCCGGAGCGGGTGGCGGTCGGCAGCTCGGTGTCCGCCCATGTCGGGCTGGTCGCGGCCGCGCTCCCCGAGGGCGGTGAAGTGCTGTGCGCGCGGGGCGAGTTCAGCTCGCTGGTGACGCCGTTCGCGCTGCGCGCCGGGGTGCGGCTGCGGGAGGCGGCGCTGGCCGGGCTGGCCGAGGCGGTCGGTCCTGGGACGGTGCTGGTCGCGGTCTCCTCGGTGCAGTCGTCCGACGGGTCCCGCGCCGACCTGGCGGCGGTGACGGAGGCGGCCCGCGCCCACGGGGCGTTGACCCTGGTGGACACCACCCAGTCCACCGGCTGGCTGCCGCTCTCCGCCGACGCGTTCGACTTCACGGTGTGCGGGGCGTTCAAGTGGCTGCTCTGCCCGCGCGGCACGTCGTTCCTGACGGTGCCGGCGGACGGCGGGGGTCTGGCGCCGCTCGCCGCCGGCTGGGCGGCGGCGGCCGATCCGGCGGGCAGCGTCTACGGGCCGGTGACCGAACTGGCCACCGGCGGGCGGCGGTTCGACACCAGCCCCGCGCTCCACACGTATGTGGCGGCCGCGCCGGCGCTCGCGCTGGTGCGCGAGCTGGGGCCGGAGACGATCGGGGCGCACGACCTGCGGCTGGCCGACCGGTTCCGGGCCGGGCTCGCCGAGTTGGGCTTGCCGCCCGGGCCGGGCGGCTCGCCGATCGTCTCGGTGCCGGAGAGCGGGGAGGCGCTGGCCGCGCTGGACGCGGCCGGAGTGCGGGTGACCCGCAGGGGCGGGCGGCTGCGGTTCGCGTTCCACCTGTACAACGGGGACGCGGATGTGGACGCGGCACTGAACGCGTTCCTGCGGTCCGCCTGACGGACGCCGGGCCGGCCCGGGGCCGGCCCGGCGGGGCCGCGCGGCCCGGCGGGGGCGCGCAGCGCCCCCGCCGGGCCGCCACCGCCCGTTCGCTCAGCCGAGGTCGACCTGGGGGTAGAGCGGGTGCTTGGCGAGCAGGTCGGCGGAGCGGTCGGCGACCTCCTTGGCCACGCCCTCGGCGAGGACATACGT
Source organism: Streptomyces sp. 3MP-14 (assembly GCF_006334905.2). Classification (NCBI taxonomy): domain Bacteria; kingdom Bacillati; phylum Actinomycetota; class Actinomycetes; order Kitasatosporales; family Streptomycetaceae; genus Streptomyces; species Streptomyces sp. 3MP-14. The sequence goes on along the minus strand of NZ_VDLZ02000002.1, from coordinate 43,020 downwards.
GGCCTTGGACGGCTTGCCGCTCTTCGCGGTGCCGGGGGTGGTGCGGCTGAGCACGGTGTCGATCAGCTCGGCGACCTCGTCGAAGCCGTCGGCGGTCAGCCCCCGGGTGGTGAGCGCGGGGGTGCCCAGGCGGATGCCGGAGGTGTACCAGGCGCCGTTGGGGTCGCGGGGGATCGCGTTCCGGTTGGTGACGATGCCGGCGTCGAGCAGGGCGCCCTCGGCCTGGCGGCCGGTGAGGCCGTAGCCGGAGACGTCCAGCAGCACCAGGTGGTTGTCGGTGCCGCCGGTGACCAGCCGGGCGCCGCGCCGGGTCAGCCCCTCGGCGAGGGACTGGGCGTTGTCCACCACGCGCTGGGCGTAGTCCTGGAACGCGGGCTGCCGGGCCTCGGCCAGGGCGACGGCCTTGGCGGCCATCACGTGCGGCAGCGGGCCGCCGAGCACCATGGGACAGCCCCGGTCCACCTGGTCGGCGAGCGAGTCGTCGCACAGCACCATGCCGCCGCGCGGGCCGCGCAGCGACTTGTGGGTGGTGGTGGTCACGATCTGGGCGTGCGGCACCGGATCGAAGTCGCCGGTGAGGACCTTGCCGGCGACGAGCCCGGCGAAGTGCGCCATGTCGACCATGAGCGTGGCGCCGACCTCGTCGGCGATCTCCCGCATGATGCGGAAGTTGACCCGGCGCGGGTAGGCGGAGTAGCCGGCGATCAGGATCAGCGGGCGGAACTCGCGGGCGGCGGCGCGTACCGCGTCGTAGTCCAGCAGGCCGGTCTCGGGGTCGGTGCCGTAGGAGCGCTGGTGGAACATCTTGCCGGAGATGTTGGGGCGGAAGCCGTGGGTGAGGTGGCCGCCGGCGTCCAGCGACATGCCCAGCATCCGCTGGTCGCCCAGCGCCTTGCGCAGCCGCTCCCAGTCCTCCTCGCCGAGGTCGTTGACCTGGCGCACGCCGGCCTGCTCCAGCGCGGGCAGTTCGACGCGCTGGGCGAGCACGGCCCAGAACGCGACGAGGTTGGCGTCGATCCCCGAGTGCGGCTGAACGTAGGCGTGTTGGGCGCCGAACAGCTCGCGGGCGTGCTCGGCGGCGATGGCCTCGACGGTGTCGACGTTGCGGCAGCCGGCGTAGAAGCGGCGGCCGATGGTGCCCTCGGCGTACTTGTCGCTGAACCAGTTCCCCATGGCGAGCAGGACGGCCGGTGAGGCGTAGTTCTCGCTGGCGATCAGCTTGAGCGAGGCGCGCTGGTCCTCCAGCTCGGCGCCGATGGCGTCGGCGATCCTGGGTTCGACGCCGCGCACCACGTCGATCGCCGTGCGGAAGGCGGCGGACTCGGGCGTGCGGGACGGGTTATCGGTGGTCACTTCGGGCCTCCTAGACAGACGTCGCGACGGCCCAGGCGCACGGCTTCACATCGCATCGCTGGGGCCGCTCCCCGATGGTTTCGCCCATCCGAACGCGCCAGTCACGGCCCGAGGCGAGACTAGCACCGCGCACCCTCGTCGCCGAAGGTCGGGCGGGGTCCCACGCTCCCGTGGCCGGGCCCGCTCCGGCCCGCTCCGGGTGCGGGTTCGGGGTGGCTGGGGCACGGTGGAGAGGGTCCGGCGGTCCAGCCACGGGAGGTCAGCGTGTCCGAGCACATCTACCGGGTGACGGAGATCGTCGGTTCCTCGCCGGACGGCGTGGACGCGGCGATCCGCAACGCGATCGAGCGGGCCTCGCGCACCCTGCGGCAGCTCGACTGGTTCGAGGTGGTGCAGGTGCGCGGCCACATCGAGGACGGGCGGCTGGCCCACTACCAGGTGGGGCTGAAGGTCGGGTTCCGGCTGGAGGACACGGGCGACTAGGCCGGTGGCCCGGGGCTCCTGACCGCCGGCCCCGACGACCGTCGGGCTCCGACGGTCGTCGGGGCCTAACGGGCCCCGGTTCCGTCGAGCTGGGCGCGGGTGGGTGGGTCGGCGCCCTCGCGGGCGCAGGTGAGGGCGGCGCAACGGGCGCAGCGGGTCAGCACGCGACGCAGTTCCTCGGGCTCGGTGGGGACGGCGCCGCGCGTCGCGAGGGCGTCGAGGAGCGCGGCCTGGAAGGCGTCGCCCGCGCCGACGGTGTCCACCACCCGCACCTCGGGCGCCGGTACCGCGATCCGGTGCGCCGGCGTGAGCCCGAACGCGCCCTGCGCGCCCCGGGTGACGACGACCAGTTCGGGGCCGAGCGCGCGCAGCGTCTCGGCGGCCTCCTCCGTGTCCTGTTCGGGGTAGAGCCAGCTCAGGTCCTCGTCGCTGGCCTTGAGCACCCGCACCTCGGCGGCCAGCCGTTCGGCGAGGGCGCGGTAGGCGGCGCGGTCGGGGCGGACGGCGGGTCGGACGTTGAGGTCGGCGACGACCATCCGGCCCAACGCGCGCTGCTGGCGGGCCAGTTCGAGGACCCGGGAGGCGCCGGGTTCGACGGCGACGGCGAGCGAGCCGGTGTGGACCACGGCAGTGTCCTCGGGCAGCGGCAGCGCGGCGGGGGTCCAGGAGGTCAGGAAGTCGTAGTGGGCGGAGCCGTTCTCGGCCAGGTAGGCCAGGGCGACGGTGGTCCTGGCCGGTCCCTCGGTGGGCAGCCGGACGACGTCGACGCCGATCGCGGCGAGGTGCTCGCCGACCAGGGCGCCGGGCGGGTCGTCGCCCCAGCTGGTGAGGAGGGTGACGGGGCGCCGGAGGCGGTGCAGGCCGACGGCGACGTTGGCGGGGCTGCCGCCGGGGACGGCGCGGGCCTCGCGAGAACCGGTCGGCCAGAGCAGATCCACCAGGGCCTCGCCCACCACGGCGACCCGAGCTGTCACGTGCCACGCTCCTCCCGGCCGGCCCGTCCATCGGGCCCGGCGTCGGCCCATCCTGTCGGCCCATCCTGGGGTGCGGACGGCGGGGCGGGCAAGTGAGGGGCGGCGGACGCCCCTCCGTCAACCGGGGTTGACGAATCCCGCGCCGTCAACCATGGTTGACGCATGACCGAGGTGGACCTCTCCCCCGTCACCGGGGCGTCCGACCCGTTGGCGGGACTGCGGCTGTCCCGACGGGCGCGCTCCGACCTGGAGCGGGCGGAGGCGGTGCTGGTGCGCCGCGCCCGCAACGACGGCGCCAGCTGGGCCGCGATCGCCGAGGCCCTGGGGGTCAGCCGCCAGGCGGTGCACAAGAAGCACGGCGGGCGCCGCCTGCTGGGCCGTTCCGACTGACCGTCACCAACACGCCAACCCGACTGCTCCCGGGGGGAGTTCCTGAGATGAACCTGACCGCGAACGCGCTGGCGGAGCTGGTCGAGGAGACGGCGCGAACGGTCGGGGCCGACCGGCCAGGGGCGGTCACCGTGGGGGCGGTGCTCGGCGAGGAGACCGCGCTGCACGGCGCGCCGCCCGACACACTCTTCGAGATCGGCTCGGTCAGCAAGACGTTCACCGCGCTGGCCCTGGCCCGGCTCGTCGTACGCGGCACGGTCGACTGGGAGACGCCGCTGGCCGCGCTGCTGCCCGAGGTGCGGGTGCCGGAGCGCGGGGGCCGGCCCGTCACATTGGGCCAACTCGCCCTGCACACCTCGGGGCTGCCCCGGCTGCCGCAGCGGCTGATGCCGCGCGGGCGGCGCGGGGCGCTCGACCCGTATGTGCGCTGCACGGCCGACGCGCTGCTGGCCGAACTCGCCGCGACCCGGCTCCGCTCCACGCCCGGCCGGAAGTTCCGCTACTCCAGCTTCGGCTCCGGCCTGCTCGGGCTGGCGCTGGCCCGGCACACCGGGCGGTCCTACGACGCGCTGATCCGGGAGGAGATCGCCGCGCCGCTGGGCATGGCGGACACCCGGGTCGAGCTGGACGAGGAGCGCGCGGCCCGGCTGGCGCGGGGCCACTCCCGCACCGGGAGGCCACGCCCGCGCTGGCACCTCGCCGACCTGGCCGGCGCCGGCGGGCTGCACGCCACGCCGGCGGACCTGCTGAAGCTGGCCCTGGCCGAACTGGGCGATGTCAGCGGCGAGTTGGGCAGGGCGGTGGCGTTGACCCACGAGACCGAGCAGCGGATCTACCGGGCGCACACCATGCGTCCCGGCTGGTACGGCACCCATCTGCCGGCCTCGCTCGGCCGGCACGCGGTGCTCTTCGCCAACGGCAGGACCGGCGGCTACCACGCGCTGCTGGCGGTGGCGCCGGCCCGGCAGGCGGCCGTGGTGGTCCTCAGCGCCAACGCCCGCTCCGTGGACCGGGCCGGCTTCGACCTGCTCGGCCGGCTCACCGTTGACCCGCTGTTGACCGGCCGTTGACCGGGTCCTGACCTGCGGGAGGGTCAGGGCGCGGCGGGCGTCAACCCGTTGGGCGTGTGGCCAAGGTCGCGGCGGGCCGGCCCCGGCCTGGGTACCGTGGGCGCGCGGCAGTGGCGTTGACGGCGCGGCCGGTGGCGGCCGGCCCTACCGAAGGAGTGGCGTGGCGACGGGCTTCACCGTGGACATAGCCGGCGCGGACGGGATGCGCACCGCCGAGTGGACGGTCGGCGAGGAGTTTCTGATCCGGCCGAACCAGCGTGGCGAGGACGCCGAACCGGCCGCCCGCGTGCGGCTGTTGGCGCCCGAGGGCCACGAGACGGCGGCGGGGCCGGCGAGCGCGCTGGCCTCGCGCCCGGTGACGGTGGCCGAGGTCGAGGAACGGCTGCGGCTGCGGGGCGGCGGGCAGCCGCACCCGGTGCTGGCGCTGACCGGCCCGGACGGCGCGGCGCTCGCGACCGTTCACCCGGAGGAACGGGTGCCCTGGCCACGGCACTTCCGGGTCGTGGACGAGCGGGACCGGCCGCTGGGTGAGATCACCCACGAGCCGGCGCGGTTCGGGCGCCGCTGCACCTGGGTGATCGACCCGGCGGACGGGAGCCCGCCCGTGGTCGGGCGCCGGGGCTCGGTCGGCGGTTGGCTGGTGTTCGCGCTGGCGTTCCCGCTCTGGCTGGTGATCTTCCTCGGCTGCCTGCTGCTGACCCTGCTGACCTTCGGGCAGGTGGCCGAGATGGTGGTCTGGGGCTATCCGCGCAGCGTGGTGTGGCGGCGGCGGGGCGCCGGGCGGGCGTTGTCGTTCGGCCATCTGCGGACCGACTACCACCACGACCCCCGGCTGCTGGACTCCCGGCTGGCGTATGCGCAGGCGGCGCTGCACTACTTCGACGTGATGCACCACGACTGAGCGGCGGCGGCCGCTCGCGCCGGCGCGCGGACGCCGGCGCGCGAACGGGCCCCCGGGGGCGTGCCCCGGGGACCCGTGGTGCGCGACGCTCCGCGTGCCGGCGTGCGCGCCGGGTTGAACGTTGGCCCGGCGCGCGCGCCGGGTTGCGCCTCGGCCCGCGCGCCGGTGTCTCGGACCGTCAGCGGCCGGCCTGGAGCGCCGCCCAGGTCTGGGGGCCGACGATGGAGTCGGCGCCGAGGCCGCGACTGCTCTGGTACTCGCGCACGGCGGCCGCCGTGTTCGGGCCGAACTGGCCGTCGATGGCGAGCGTTTCGCCCAGCGCTGCGGTCAGCGCCCGCTGGAGGCGGGAGACCGCCTCGCCCGAGCTGCCCTGGCTGAGCGTGGGCGTCGAGCCGGCCGACAGCAGCGCGGTCCAGGTGCGGGGGCCGACGACGCCGTCGGCGGTCAACCCCTTGGCGGTCTGGAAGCCCCGCACGGCCGCGCCCGTGGCAGGCCCGAACTGCCCGTCCACGGTGCCCGCGTTCTGCCCGTTCTGGTTGAGCAGGTACTGGAGCGCGGTCACCTGCGGCCCGGTGGAGCCGTCCCGCAGGGTCTGGTAGGTGGGGAAGTCCAGGGCGGGCGGGCCGGGTTCGCCCGGGTCGCCGCCGACCAGTTCCATGTAGTAGTCCCAGTCCCAGTGCGGTCCCGGGTCGGTGTGGTCGTTGCCCGGCACCTCGACATGGCCGACGATGTGCTGCCGGTCCAGCGGGATGCCGTGCTCGGCGGCGAGGTGCCGGGTGAGCGCGGCCGAGGAGCGGTACATCGCGTCGGTGAACCAGGACGGCTCGTCGACCCACCCCTCGTGCTCGATGCCGATGCTGTAGGCGTTGCCGCCCCTGGCGTGCCAGGCGGTGTCCCGGTCGCGGACGGACTGGGTGACCTCGCCGTCCGAGGAACGGATGGTGTAGTGGGCACTGACCTGGGACGCCGGGTTCTGGAACCAGGAGATCGAGCCGGCGTAGGAGCCCTGGGTCACATGGATGACCACGGTGTCGATGTCCTGCGTCCTGCCCGCCGAGTAGTTGGCCGAGTGGGCGGGCGCCCACAGGGCCGGCGGGTAGTCCTCGCTGAGCACGCCGACGTCGGCCGAGGCGTAGTCGCCGCGTTCGGGGTTGACCGTCACGGGATCGACGGCGACCGTCTCGCCGCCGTCCACGACCGCGCTGAGGCCGTCGCCGAGCAGGTCGTAGACGGTATCGGCATAGAGCCGTGCGGTGGCGTCCTGCTCGGCGCCGCCGTACAGGGCGACGACGGGGTACCAGGCGTCGAGGTCGGCCCGCTCCTCGGCGGTGAGGCCCAACTCGTCGGCATACGCGCGTAGAACGGCCGCGCCGCCCTCGATGTTGGCCGTCGTGTCGGACCGGAGTTCGGCGGCGTCGAGGCCGGTGGCCTCGGCGGCGGCGTCCAGGGTGCGGTGGGTCGGGTTGTCCACCAGGTGCATCACGCCGTAGCCACGGGCGTGGCTGGGGGCGCCGTCGTGGTCATTGAGTCGGGTCTCGCCGTAGCCGACGGCAACCAGCAGGTCGCGGGGGACCTGGTAGGCGTCGGCGGCGTCGGCGAACGCGGCGTTGATCGGGTCGGCCGCCTCGGCCGGGTCGGCCATCGCCGGCTGGGCGGCGGCGAGCAGGCCGGCGAGGGTCACGCCCGCCAGCGCCAGGGTGCCGTGCCGTCTGTGTGGGGCAGATCGTCTGAACACGCTTCTCCGTTTCGCGGTCGCGGGATGCCCGCGCCCCGGGGTCGGGCGCGTGGCGCGACCCCAGCCTTCAGCCCAAGCCATGCCCATGTCAATGACGCGCGTTGACCGGCGTGCCGCGGAACGCTCCGCTTGGCTAAGGGAACTGACGCTCGCTCAGCGCGCGCGAAGGCGTCTCCGGCGCCGGCCGGACCGGCGCCGTGCCGGGAGACGGCGGGACGCCGGCCACGCCGCTCCACATCGCCGCGCGGCCGCGCCGCCGCGCCGCCGCGCCGCGTGGGGATGCACGCGCCGGCTGACGCGGCGGGCCGGTCGGTGGCCGGTAGTCGGCCGGTAGTCGGTCGGTAGCCCGGTCGGTGGCCGGTAGTCGGTCGATGGCCGGTAGTCGGCCGGTGGGCGGTCGATGGCCGGTAGTCGGCCGGTAGTCGGTCGATGGCCCGGTCGGCGGTCGGTAGGCGGTCGATGGCCGGCCGGCGGGCCACCCGGTACGCGGCTGGCGTGGGCACCCGGCGGACGGGCTCGACGGGCGGCCCGGCCCGGCGCGACGGACGGTGGGCGGTGGGCGGTGGCCGACAGCCGGTGGCCGGCGAGCAACGGGCGGCGGGCGACGGGCCGCCCGGCGCGGCGAGCGGCGAGCGACGGGCGTGGGCACCCGGTCGGCGGGGCACGATCGGGTGCCATGAGCCGGCCCCGCGCAGGGAAGCGATCGCTTCGTGGAACGCCGCCGCGCGAACGCCCGCACGGGCACGCGCGGCGGACGGACCGGCAGCACACAGCGGAGACCCGGCACAGGCCGGCACCGGCCGGCACAGAGGAGTGAACGGTGGACCAGGCAACGCACACGACCCCACGCGCCGACTTCAGCACCGCCAGGGACGGGGTGCCGATCGCCACCTACAGCTGGCCGCCCGAACACGGCGGCCGGCCGCACGCCGTGGTGCAGATCGTGCACGGCGCGGCCGAACACGCCCTGCGCTACGACCGGTTCGCCAGGGAGCTGGCCGCGCACGGCTACGCCGTGGTCGCCTCCGACCACCGGGGGCACGGCGCGACCGCCGCGCACACCGGGGGCTTCGGCGCGGTGGGCGCATCCGGCTGGCGGGCCACGGTCGAAGACCTGCGGCTGGTCGGCGACCGCGCCCGCGAGACCCATCCGGGGGTGCCGCTGGTGATGCTGGGCCACAGCATGGGCTCCCAGCTGGCGCGGGACTTCGCGCAGGAGTACGGCGGGACGCTGCACGGGCTGGTCCTCAGCGGCACCTTCCGCTCGCTGCCGGGCTGCGAGCCGAGCGGCGCGATCGCCGGCCTCCAGGAGGAGATCGAGGCCGGCGGCCGGGACGCGCCCTCGACGTTCGTGCCCGACCTCTTCTCCTCGTTCAACGACCCCTATCCGCACCGCACCGGCTTCGAGTGGCTGAGCCGGGACCCGGCCGAGGTGGACGCCTATGTGGCGGACGAGCGGTGCGGCTTCGCGTTCGGCGCCGGGCTCTCGCTGGACTGGGTGCTGGGCGTGCGCAAGATCAACGACCCGGAGCAACAGGCCCGCGTTCCACGGGAGTTGCCGGTGCATGTGGCGGTCGGCGAGAAGGACCCCTGCCATGTCGGGATGACCCTGGTCTACGAACTGCTGGAGGACTTCCGCTACCACGGCACCCGGGAGCTGAGCTGGCGCGCCTACCCGGACGCCCGGCACGAGATCCTCAACGAGACCAACCGCGCCGAGGTCCAGGCCGACCTGCTGACCTGGCTCGACGAGCACCGCTGAGGCCCGCACGGCGTAACCACCGTCGACATTCGGACAGTTGTCTGCCCGTCGCGGCATGATGAACAGTCAACTACCGTGCGTCGTGCGAGGATACGTCCCCGTTGTGCAGGTTCCACGGAGAGTTTCCAGAGAAGAGGTCGTCATGGCCGGAGCCGAGGACGTCACCACCCGCGAGGTGGACGTCAACGTGCCCAGCGTCGCGCGCATATATGACTACGCCCTGGGGGGCAAGGACAACTACGCGGTGGACCGCGAGGCGTTCGACATGCTGGAGCGCACCGCGCCCAGCACCCGCCCGTTGGCCATCAACAACCGCCGCTTCCTCCAGCGGGCGGTGCGCATCCTCTCCGAGGAGTACGGCATCCGGCAGTTCGTGGACCACGGCTCCGGGCTGCCGACCCAGGACAACGTGCACCAGATCGCCCAGCGGATGGACCCCGAGGCGCGGGTGGTCTACATCGACAACGACCCGATCGTGCTGGCGCACGGCCGCGCCCTGCTGGAGGAGAACGCCAACACGGCGGTGATCCAGGCCGACTTCCGCGACACCGAGGGCATCTTCGGGCACCCGGACGTCGAGCGGCTGATCGACTTCGACGAGCCGGTGGCCGCGCTGTTCGTGTCGGTGCTGCACTGCATCCCCGACGAGGACGACCCGACCGGGCTGGTCCGCCGGGTGACCGAGCGGCTGGCCCCGGGCAGCTTCCTGGTGATCAACCAACTGGTCAGCGACGACTCGGAGTTGCGCTCCTCCATCACCACGTTCATGAACGAGTCGACCGGCGGCCGCTGGGGCCGGGTGCGCGAACAGGCCGACGTCCGGCGGTACTTCGAGGGTCTGGAGATCCTGGAGCCGGGCCTGGTCGAGATCAGCACCTGGCGCCCGGACAGCGACCTGGGGCCGAAGCAGAAGACCGAGGAGTGGATCGAGTTCGGCGGCGTGGCCCGCAAGCTCTGAGGACCGCGCGACGGCGCGACGGCGCACGGCACACACCGCGCACGGCGCGACGGCGGGCCGGGGGTTCAACTCCCCCGGCCCGCCGTTTCGTTGGCTGTCGACGCGCCGCGCCGCCGCGCCGGTGCGGCTATGCCTCGTCGGCCGCGCGCTCGTGTTCGGCGAGGACCTGCTCCAGCGTCGCCGGCGTCCGGCCGTGCGGCTCGGCGGTGGCGCAGAGGCTGTCCATCACGGCGAGGTAGTCCTCGACGTCCTCCCGCTTGTCCAGGTAGAGCGCGCTGTTGAGCTGCTCCAGGTAGACGATGTCGGGCAGGTCGGGCTCCAGGAAGCGCAGGATGGTCACCGGGCCGCCGGCGGCGGCCAGCCCGCCGAGGCGGAACGGCGCGATCTGGAGGGTGATGTTGGGGCGTTCGGCCATCTCCCGCAGGTGGCGGATCTGCTGCCGCATCGCCTCGGGCCCGCCCATCGGCCGGGTCAACGCGGCCTCGTCGACGACCGCCCAGAGCCGGGGCGCGCCGTCCCGCATAAGCAACTTCTGGCGTTCCAGACGGAGTTCGACGCGGCGGTCGACCTGCCGGTCGGTGGCCCTCGGGTTGCCGAGCCGGATGCAGGCCCGCGCGTAGTCGGCGGTCTGCAACAGGCCGGGCACGAACTGGACCTCGTAGGTGCGGATCAGTGAGGCGGCCTCCTCCAGGCCGATCATCGTCTCGAACCAACTGGGCAGCACATCCCCGTACTTCTGCCACCAACCGGGGGTGCTGGCCTGCCGGGCCAGGGCCAGGAACTGTCCGCGCTGCTCCTCGTCGGTCACCCCGTAGAGGGTCAGCAGGTCGGCGATGTCCCGCTCCTTGGCGGCGACGCGGCCCAGTTCCAGCCGACTTATCTTGGCGTGCGAACCTCGGATGGCGTCCCCCGCCGCCTCCCGACTGATCCCACAGCCCTCACGGAGCCGGCGCAGATGCGTGCCGAGCACGATCCGCAGAACCGTCGGCCCGCCCCTCGGATGAGTGAGCAGGTCCCTCACCGTAGGGGTCGGGCCAAGGTGAGCTGACGTCATGTGAGTTCCCCTGAGCTGTTGAATTAGCGCTCAAGTGTTGCACTGTTCGGACGAGGCGTACAGTCGCCTCGGCCGCACCCAGGGTGACACCCCGGGGGCGCCACCTCGGGCAACGCGCGCCGCTCGGGGGTGGGGGGACGTTCGGTCGGGTCGGCGGTCCGAGCCGGCCGCGCCGGACCGCCGACCACGCCGTGGGTCAACCCGGCACGGTCAACCCGTGGGTCGACTCGTCGATCAACCCGTCGGTCAACGCGGTCAGTCGACCAGGTCGTCGAAGTCCCCGTCCCTGGCTCCTTGCACGAAAGCGGTCATCTCCGCCCTGGTGTAGACGAGCGCGGGGCCCTCGGGGTCCCGCGAGTTCCGCACCGCGACGCCTCCGTCGGGCAGGGCGGCCACCTCGACGCAGTTTCCGTTCGGGTTGCTGCGCGCACTCTTCCGCCAGCTCACGCCGGTGATCCGAGTGGCCGACACTCCGTTGACGAAATCCGGCATTCGCACTCCTCGGGTTGGGTCGTGCCTGCATCCGCACGCCGTGGGGTGGCGTGCGGCCTCCCTGATACTGCCCCAACTCCCGGCGTTCTTGCATCCGTTCTTGCATCCGTGGCTTGCATCTGTTCTTGCGTTCGTTCTTTCAGATGTACTTGCAGCGATACTCTGAGTCCCCCAGGATAGACTCTGCGGAGTCACCGCCTGGGTCATGTCGGACACCCGCGGAGGTCGGTCATGTCAGCTCTCCCCTACGCCTCGATGGCGACGCTCGCCGCTGCCGGGCGGCGGACCCCGTCGGCGGACGTGGCGGGCTTCGCGACGTTCCCCCTGCCGGGAGAGCCGGGCGCGGCGAGATCGGCGCGCTCCCTGACCCGGGCCACCCTCACCGACTGGGACCTCGACGAACTGGTCGGGGACACCACGGTGGTGGTCTCCGAGTTGGTGACCAACGCCCTCAGGTACGGCCTGCCGGCCGGCTCCCGCCCCAGCCCGCTGCCGCCGGCCAGCGAGGACCAGCCGCTGCTGTTGAGCCTGGTGCACTGCGAACGCTCGGTGCTCTGCGCGGTCTTCGACCCCGGCCAGGACGTGCCGCTGGCGCGGACCCCCGAGCCGTACCAGGAGTCGGGACGCGGGCTGAAGGTGCTGGACGCCCTCGCGAAGAACTGGGGCTGGACCACGCCCGATCGGCACGGCAAGGCGGTCTGGGCGCTGCTGGCCGTCGACGAGCCGAGGGACGGCGGGGCAGCGACGCCGCAGTGGGAGCCGTTGAGCCGGCTGCTGTTACTCCTGGAACTGCTCAGCGGGCCGTCCTGGCTGAAGGCCCTCGGCTCCACCTCGGGCGCGGTGACCTCCCGCGCCAACTAGCCCCGCGCTTCCCGCTCCGCCGCCCGGCCACGCCCTCCCCCTCCCGGGGCGGGCCGGGCGGCTTCCGCGGGCCGGGGCGGCGGTGGTCGCCGGGCTCCGCCGGCGGGAACGGTGGGCTCGGAAGCTTGGTATGGTTGACCCGTCGCCGCGGCCGAAGCGCCGCGCACACCTGATGTCCGGGTGGCGGAATGGCAGACGCGCTAGCTTGAGGTGCTAGTGCCCGTTTAAGGGCGTGGGGGTTCAAGTCCCCCCTCGGACACGGACTTTATCCCCAACTCGTGCGGGTCGAGGCAAGCCTCGGCCCGCACGAGTTGTTTCTCGGGCTGGTAGGTCAGGGTCAGTCCCAGGCTCCGGTAGACGTCGGCCTTCGCCTCCGGGTCCGCAGTGGCGAGGGTCTCGCTGATCGATCCGAGCGGTTTGATCATGCTGTGGATCTCCTCCCTGGTCATCCTGCGCTGTGCGGAGACCTTGCGACTCCGCGCGGCGGCTTCGGCCCGGCGGGCCTGGACCTCGGCGGTCCAGGCGGCGACGAGCTTGGGGTCGGTGCCGGCTTCGAGGGCTTCTCGGTAGCGAGCGAGCTTGGCGTCACACTCGGCGATCACCTGGGCGTGGTCCTCGGCACCGGCGGCCGGGGTGATGTCGGGCTGGGCGGCCTGCATCCGTTCGATGGTGTCGGCCAAGCGGTCGGGGGCGAAGGCGCCGGCGAGCCAGGCGTCGAGCCGTGGCAGGAGATCGGCCTCGTTGAGGTAGACGTTGCGCGGGTGGTCGATGGTGTTGGCCAGGGAGTACTCGTTGGGGAAGCGACAGCGGTAGTACAGGCGCTGTTTGCTCTGCTGGCCCTGCATCCGTCGGTTGCAGATGCCGCAGTGGAGTAGTCCCCGGAACACGTAGGGGTGCCGGGTGGTCTGGCGTTCGCGGTGCTTACGGCTGGCTCCCTTGCCGGCGAGCATCTGCTGGACCGCTTGGAAGGTCTCCATGTCGATCAACGGTTCGTGGACGACGTTGGCGGACCACACCCAGGTGTCCTTGTCGTTCCAGCGCAGCTTCGTCTCATGGCCCAGGGCGACGTTGTTGACGTCGAGGAGGACTTCGTCCTTGCGCTGCTTGTTCCACACCTGGTGGCCGGTGTAGCGGGGGTTGGTCAGGATCACGCGCACCGCTCCCTTGGACCAGGCGACGCCGCTGCGGTGGCGGTTGCGGGCCCGGTCGTGGGCCGAGGGGCAGGGGATGCCGGCCCGGGTGAGGGCTTCGGCGATGGCATACAGCCCGCGTCCGGCGCTGTAGTGAAGGTAGATCCGTTGGACGACCCAGGCGGTGTCCGGATCGGGTTCAAGGCGGTGCAGGCGACGCCCGTCGGCGGCCTTGGTGGGGTTGGGGTGTGGTCCGGCGTCCGCGAGTCGGTACCCGTACGGGGGGCGTCCGCCGAGGAAGCGGCCTTCGAGTTTCGTCTGCGCGGACATGGCGGTGCGTACCCGGATCTTGATCCGGGTACGTTCGCCCTTGCTCATCCCGCCGAAGACGGACATCACCATGTCGTGGGCTTCGGATTCGGGGTCGATCGGGCCGCCGACCTCCGGCACCCACAGGGGTACCCCGTAGTGGGTGAAGAGAGGGAACGTCAGGCCGAACTGGTTGCCGTAGAAGGCACGTTGCGGCTCGCCGATCACCACGGCGTCGAAGCCTCGGTGGGGGTCTCTGAGGGCGTCCAGCAGCGCGGCGGCACGTGGCCTCCGCGCCCAGGGGATGGACCGGGACTGTCCGGAGTCGAAGAACTCCGCCACGATCTGCCCTTGCGACCCGATCAGGGCCTCCGAGACGGCCGGCGCACCGCGCCCCGCGACGCGCTGGTGCGGCGGTCGTTGTTCCTTCACACCGTCATCGGCGTGCTCCTCGGCGCCCAGCTCACCCCCGGCGAACGCGCCAGCCTCGACCGCGCCATCACCACCACCTACCAGCAGGCCGGGATCACCGGCGACCCGCGCACCTGGCCCCGCCCGGCCCCGCTGCTGGCCGACCTCGCCCACAGCCTCGAACGCTCCGACGACACCGAGGCCGCCGACCTCGCCGCCCGCCTCCATCCCTATGTCCACGGCGCGTTCGCCGGTCTGTTCAACGGACCCACGAGCAGCCGGCCCGACGGCCACCTCGTCGTCTTCTCCCTGCGCGACCTGCCCGACGAACTCAAGGCCATCGGCACCCTGCTGACCCTCGATGCCGTGTGGCGCCGGGTGTCCAACCCGGCCATCCGCCGCCCCCGCCTGGTGGTGGTCGACGAGGCATGGCTGCTGATGCGTGACCCGGCCGGCGCGGACTTCCTCTTCCGCATGGCCAAGGCCAGCCGAAAGCAGTGGGCCGGCCTCACCGTCGCCACGCAGGACACCGCCGACGTGCTGGCCACCGAGCTGGGCAAGGCCGTCGTCGCCAACGCCGCCACCCAGATCCTGCTGCGCCAGGCATCCCAGGCCATCGACGAGATCAGCACCGTCTTCAACCTCTCCGACGGCGAGCGACAGTTCCTCCTCTCCGCCGAGCGCGGCCAGGGCCTCCTCTCGGCCGGTACGCAGCGCGTCGCCTTCGAGGCCACCGCCTCAGCGGCGGAGCACCGGCTGGTCACGACCAACCCCGCCGAACTCGCCACCTACGACAACGAACCCGACACGACGGAACAGGAACGGGCCCCGTTCATCGACCTCGACCCGCCGAGCCACGACCACCTGGCCGCCTGACCGCCCGGCCCGCTTCCGAGATGCCCCTCCCGACCCCGGAGGTGAACTCCCCCTTGCCGCATCCGCCCAACACCGTCGAGCGCCCCAAACGACTCCTCACCCAGAACCGCCGACTGCGTTCGATGGGGATCTGGACCTGGACCCTGCCCGCCTGGGCCGGCCGCTTCCCCGACGGCCGCACCTACAACACCTGCCCTTCCGCAGGGATATGCAGCTCGGTCTGCTACGCCCGCCACGGCACCTACACCTGGCCCCAGGTCCTGGCCAAGCACCAGGCGAACCTCCGCTTCGTGCTCGACGACCTCGCCGGCTGGGAACGCGCCATGGTCACCGAGCTGGGCGCGCGCCGGTTCCGTGGTACCTGGGTGAGAATTCACGACTCCGGCGACTTCTTCTCCGACGCCTACACCCTGGCCTGGCTCCGCGTGGCGCGTGCCCGCCCCGACGTGACCTTCTACGCCTACACCAAGGAGGTCGCGAGGTTCCGGGCGCTCGTCGAGCCCGACCCGCCGGAGAACCTGTTGTGGGTCTACAGCTACGGCGGTATCCAGGACTCCGCCCTGAACGTTGAGCGGGACCGGGTCGCGGATGTCTTCCCCGACGAGGCAGCCATCCGCGAGGCCGGCTGGAACTCGCAGCAGGCAAACGACCTCCTCGCCGTGCTCGGACCGCAACTCGTCGGCGTCCCCGCCAACCGCATCCCCCACCTCGTCAAGCGCCTGAACGGCCGGACCTTCCGCGCCTGGCAGGCCGAAGTCGAGGCCGAACGGGCCGAACGTAGTTCCCGCACCACACGACGCGGCCATCTGCGGCTCCTGCCCGGTGGTCATGCTCGCGGTGACGCCTCGCGGTCCGGGGCGCCGTCCGCCGCCGCACGCGACGACCGGGCCGCGTAGCCGCCACCCGGGCCTTGCCCTCCCCTTCCCCTGGACTCCACAGGAGCGACCGTGAACCGTTCCTTCGTCTCGTCCTCTCCGCCTGCCGGTCGTCCCGAAGTGCGGTCGAACTCCCCGGTGCACGACTACCTGCGCGATCCCTCCGGAGCACTCGACGGTCTGTTGGACGACGTCCTGGCGTGGGCCGCCGAGTGGGGACTGCTGACCGGCATCGTCGCCGTGCTCGCCCTCGCGGGGCTGGGCCTCATGTGGCTGTGGTGGCGACGGCACTGCCGCGCGCGGATCTCCGCCAACGCCAGGATCGTACGCATCCTCCCCCCACCGGAGGTGGATGCGAGCGGCGGCGCCGCCCTGTGGGCCAACCTGGTCGGGCTGCTGCGACCGGCGATCAGGCGCCTGGCCGGTCAACCGCATGTCGTCTTCGAGTACGTCACCGACCGGGAGACGCTCTCCCTCCAGCTGTGGGTGCCCGGCGTCGTGCCACCGGGGCTGGTGGAGCGAGCCGTTGAGGCGGCCTGGCCCGGGGCGCACACCCGCACGACTCCGGCCGCCAGCCCACTCCCCGGCCGGCTGTCAAAGGACGGGGGCGGGGAAATCGAGTTGGTGGCGGGCCAGTTGCGGCTGGCCCGCAGCGAGGCGCTGCCGATCCGCACCGGCTTCGCCACCGACCCCATCCGGGCTCTGCTCGGCGCCCCGGTCGGACTGGGCCCCGGCGAACGCGCCGTCGTGCAGATCCTGGCCCGCCCGGTGGCCGGGCGCCGGGTGGGCGCCGCCCGGCGCGCTGCCCGCCGACTGCGCTCCGGGCGCTCGCCCCATACGATCAGCCGCCTGCTGGAGACGTTCCTACTGCCCGGGCCCACCCCGCGTCGCCCGACGCGCGCGGGCCAACTCCAGGACCGCCACACGGTGTTGGAGACGGCGGCCGAGGACCGGGCGATCGTGAACAAGGCGCGCGGCGCCCACTACGAGACGCTGGTCCGCTTCGCGGTCTCCAGCACCCTGCCCCACCCGTCCGACAGCATCGAACGGGTCGCCGTGCGCGACCGGTTGACCGGCCGCGTCCACGCGTTGGCAGCCGCCTTCGCGACGTTCAGCGAGCACAACTACTACCGCCGCACCCGGCTCAGCGACCGACGCGCCCTCGCTCGACTGACCGAACGGCGCCTGGGCCGGGGCGATCTGATGTCCGTCGATGAAGTCGCCGTGCTCGCTCACCTCCCCTGGGACGCGGACATCCCGCAGCTGGATCGGGCCGGAGCACGCGCCGTCGCCCCACCCCCCGGCATCCCGGCGCCCGGCCCCGGCGTCAAGCCGCTCGGGCGCACCGACAGCGGCCGGCCCCGCCCCGTGGGTCTGCACGTCGCCGACTCCCGCCACCACCTGCACATCCTCGGGGCAACCGGCTCGGGGAAGTCCGAGCTGATGGCCCGCCTCATCCTCGACGACGCCGAGGCCGGCCGAGGGGTCGTCGCCGTGGACCCCAAGGGCGACCTGATCCAGGACGTGCTGGCCCGGCTACCCGAGGAACTCGGCGAACGGGTCGTGCTCTTCGACGCCGACAGCTCCGCCCGCCCTCCCGTCCTCAACCCCCTCGAAGGTCCGGATACCGCCCGCATCGTCGACAACCTCATGAGCATCTTCTCCCGGGTCTACGCCTCCTCCTGGGGCCCGAGGACGGACGACATCCTGCGCGCCGGCCTGCTGACGCTGCGAGCCCGCCCCGGCGACGAGGCGCCGCTGCTGACCGACCTGCCCACCCTGCTCACCGACCCCGCCGCCCGCCAGCGCGCGGTCAACCAGCTCGACGACGACCTGCTGAAGGGCTTCTGGACCTGGTACGGGAAGCTCTCCGACCCCGCCGCCGCGCAGATCACCGCCCCGCTGATGAACAAGCTCCGAGGGCTGCTGCTGCGGCCGTTCGTCCGCAACGCCCTGGCCGGCGGGCCCTCCACCGTTGCCATCGACCGCGTCCTCAACGAAGGCGGCATCTGCCTGGTGCGCATCGCCCGAGACGCCCTCGGGCTGGAGACGTCCCGGCTGTTCGGCTCGCTGATCGTGGCCCGCACCTGGCAGGCCGCCACCGCCCGCTCCCACCTGGGCCAGCACCAGCGCCCCGACGCCAGCCTCTACCTCGACGAGGCGCACAACTTCCTCAACCTGCCGTACCCGTTGGAGGACATGCTCGCCGAGGCACGCGGCTACCGGCTGTCCATCACCCTCGCCCACCAGTACCTGCGCCAGCTCCCGAGGGAGTTGGAGGAGGGCATCTCGGCCAACGCCCGCACGAAGGTCTACTTCAACGCCTCGCCAGAGGACGCCCGGGTCCTGGCCCGCCACACCGCTCCACGCCTCGCCGAGCAGGACCTCTCCCACCTCGGCGCCTACACCATCGCCGTCCGCCCGGTGCTGCGAGGCGCCGAGACCGGCGCGTTCACCGCCGTCACCGAGAAGCTTCCACCCCGCATCCCCGGCCGCGCCAGGACCATCCGCGCCACCGCCGCCCGCTCCACCCGCACCCGGCCCACCGCGCTCCAGGCCCAAGCCCGACCGGCCGCCTCGGACCCCCGCCGCACACCATGACCCGGGCCGCTCCCCCGACAACTCCGCCCCCGCAACGAGAGGTTCCTCCGTGACCGACGAATACCCCTTCCGCCGTCCCCTGCGCAGCCACCAGCCACGTCGCCTCACCTCCCGGCTGGCCGTCAACGGCGCGCACCTGGCCCTGCTCGCCGGACGCCTCACCGCCCGCGACCGGTGGCTGGCCCGGATGGTGCACGAGCACAAGGTCCTGACCACCCACCAGATCGCGCAGATCGGCTGGCCCTCCGTCCGTTCCGCCAACCTGCGCCTGCTCCAGCTGTACCGGTGGCGCATCCTCGACCGCTTCCAGCCGTTCACCGTCAGCGGCTCCGCCCCCATGCACTACGTCCTCGACACCGCCGGCGCCGCCATCCTCGCCGCCGAAGACGGCCTCGACCCCCGCAAACTCGCCTACCGACACCACACCGCCATCGGCATCGCCCACTCCCGGCAGCTCGCCCACACCACCGGCACCAACGGGCTGTTCACCACCCTCATCGCCCGCGCCCGTCACCCTGCCGCCCAGGAACGCCTGACCGCGTGGTGGTCCGAAACCCGCTGCACGTCAATCTTCGGCGACATCGTCCGCCCCGACGCCTACGGCCGCTGGCACGACCAGCAGGCCGGAACCACCGAGTGGTTCCTGGAGTACGACCGTGGCACGGAGCCGCTCACCAAACTGGCGGGAAAGCTCGGCCGGTACCACCAACTCGCCCGCGCCTCCGCCATCACCACCCCCGTGCTCTTCTGGCTCCCGTCCGCCGCACGGGAAAGCGGCGCCCGCACCGCCCTCGCCGCCGCGCACCAGTCGCTCGACGACCCCACCCTCGTCCCCGTCGCCACCACCCACACCAACGCCGCGCCCCCGAACAACGGCGACCCCGCCGCACCCCGCTGGCTCCCCCTCCCCGGCAGCCAGAGCGGACGCCTCCCTCTGGCCGGCCTCACCCGCGCCTGGCCCCACCTCCCCCCGGTCTCCCCCACGTCCGCGCAGAACACCGCCACCCCCGGCTCCGGCCTCCGGCCGCCCCCGCCCATGCCGCCCAACCGACCTTCGCTTGCTGCGACTTCGGAAGGGTGGTGAACCACCACGTTCAAGATCACCGCCGCGTTCCTCACCGGCCTCCTACTCCTGGTCGCCCTCGGCGCCGCCGGAGCAGCCGGCACACTCCCCACCCTCACCGGCCAGGGCACCAGCTCACCCAGCCGCACCGCCATGCAGGACATCCCGCCGGAGAACTACGCCCTCTACACCGCAGCGGCAGGGACCTGCCCGGGCCTCGACTGGACCGTCCTCGCCGCCATCGGGAAGGTCGAGAGCGACCACGGCCGCTCGCCCCTCGACGGCGTCACCAGCGGCACCAACCCGGCCGGCGCCCGTGGACCGATGCAGTTCCTCCAGCCCACCTTCGACGAGGTCACCACCGAACACCCTCCACCCCCCGGCGGGGCCCAACCTCCCTCCCCCTACAACCTCCACGACGCGACGTACGCCGCAGCCGCCTACCTGTGCGACTCCGGCGCCCGAACCGGCGAAGACCTCCCCGGCGCCCTCTTCGCGTACAACCACGCGGACTGGTACGTCGCCGACGTCCTCACCCAGGCCGCGCAGTACCAGAGCACCACCACCATCGGCGGCGACAACGACACCACCCCCGCCGCCCTCCAGGCCATCAACTACGCCCAGGGACAACTCGGTCTGCCCTACCTCTGGGGCGGCGACGGCCCCACCGCCGGCGAAGACGGCTTCGACTGCTCCGGCCTCACCCGCGCCGCCTACGAAGCCGCCGACATCACCCTCCCCCGCGTCGCCCAGGACCAGTACAACGCCGGCCCCCACATCCCCGAAGACCAACTCCAGCCAGGCGACCTCGTCTTCTACGGCACCCCGGACGAAATCCACCACGTCGGCCTCTACATCGGAGCCGACCAGATGATCCACGCCCCAAGAACCGGAGAACTGATCCAGATCGCCCCGTACCGCTACGCGGGAGACGACTTCGCGGGAGCGACTCGGCCCTCCGCCTCTCCTGCATAGGTTCCCCGCCCGGCCTCAATAGGCTCGGGTCAAAGCTTGCCGGCAGGCCAACCGGTCGGCCCCCGGCAATTGTCGTTTATCGCCGACCACCTGTTGGGAAGCGGCGGCCGGTATCGGTTCAACCTCACCGCTTCTCCGTGCGGCCCGCAGGAGGCCAAAGGAGAGAGGAGATACTCGGAGTAGGGAGCGAGGCGGGTATCACCGGCTACGACGAGTGCGTCGACGGTGCGCTGCCAGTCGCTCAACAGCCCGGCTCCCTCGGCGGCTGTTCTGATCCGTACGAGCCAGTCGGTCAGGTAGTAGCAGCGGTCAGCGACCGCTCCGGGGTCTGCGAGCACTGCTTGCGCAACCCAGGGCACACCGACGCAGGCCTGCTCGGGAGCCGGGAGCGATGACGCAAGGAATCGGACGAGGGCGTCAACGCAGGTGGGCTTGCCAGCCGCGACGTCGAGCCATCGGTGGACCGTGGCTTCCCAGGCGATCGGATCCCACCAGACGATGGGCTTGCCGGTCCTCTCCGAGTGCAGGTAGGTGCCGTCACTTGCTGGTGTGGGTAGAAGGGCGGCGACAGTGTAGCCCCTACCGTGAATTCTATTGTCAAACGGGGAGTGCCCGGCCTCGTGGGCGTCAATGATGTGTGAGACAAGGCGTGGCCAGACGCCGCGGGCGGTCTCGGCGTACCGTTCACTCTCTTCGGCTGCGGCGCTCAATGCGCGCAGTGCCTGATCAAGCACGATTGAGTTGTCGACGTAGGCGCCAATGTGCCTGAGGATGGCAGTGTCGTCATTGAGGACGAGCAGAGCACGGGCAGCGGCCAACGAGTGCGTGCCGCGATGGTCTATGCCGCGTTCGTGCGCCAGCAGCCCACGCCGCTGCGCGTCGAGCAGCACATCGAGCAGGGTGCGGGCCTCGTCGGACACGCAGTTCCCCGCAACGGCAGCTGGCCCGAGCGCCCGGATCGCCGCGTCAAGTCTAGGTACGTAGATCTTGTCGTCGGCCACGGCAGGCAGAGTGTCGACAATCGGGTCATCGAGCGCCGCGATGGGGTATCTCTGAAGCTCCATGTCCCAGGCGCCGAGCGCGCAGTCTCGCATCATGTCGATCGTGATACGCAACGCGACACCGTGCGGACATGTGACGTCGTGGACGCACGGAGATGTCCACACGCTGTCAAATCCCCGGGCGAGGAAGAGCCTGGTCTGAAGCACTTTTGCTCGAGCGAGACCTGTCACGGCCGCTTCAACCCTCGCGAGAGCCCTGGCTCCGTCAGCACCGTCGAGGGCGCGACGTATGCCGATGGCAGCGGGCGTAAGGAGCAGCGGCAGGGAACGAGCTGCGCTGCGGTCCGCACCGTGGGAGAAGTAGGCCTTCTCAGTATCGTGGTCTCGTTCTGGCATGTCGCCTTCACCGATTCGCAGCACGATGTCAGCGGCACTCTTGACGGTATCGTCGGATAGCGGCAACTTGTGCACTAGACGCTGGACGAGCACGTAGACCGCAACTGCGGCGGGCGCATTCCAGGCCATCGGGTCGGTCTCTGCCGCGTCATCGAGCAGAGCGACCGCCGAATTCAGGTCGGCGACCATGTCCTCAATCGTGATTGGTTCGGTCCTGGCGTCCTCCTGTCTCAGGCGATAGCGGGCCATCAACCGCATCGCCTCTTGACTCCGCAGGACTCCGCGCATCCCGTCAGTTAGGACCGCGACGACCTCCGCCGGCGGATGACTTTCGGCCACGAACCCGTCATCGGTCACTTGCACCGTGTATGTCGAGCGGTCCAAATCAGCAGCCCAAGCGCGCCGTGCTCAACTCCAGTTCCCCGGCCGCCCTGGGCACTTCGTCTCCGAGGTACTCCAAGCGACGGCGAACCTTCTCCACGAGTCTCAACCCGACGAGCCGCAACTCTTCTGCTCGCTCGGGTCCCGCACCAAGCACTAGTGTCGCGGCTACCCTGCGTGGAGACCATCCCCGTCGGTCCGCAGCCACCACGCCCTCCGAGGAGGCGCTCAGACCGCCGATTTCATGCGCGACCCGCGCACACTCGAAGTGCCAGACGTCGGGTTCGGCCAGGAACCGGTCGATCAGCGTCTGGGCCTTGCTCAAGTGCCGCACGAGAATACCGACGACGAGAGCAAGCATGGCGACGTTGTTGCAGCCATCCAGCAATATATGGATCACGTTTTCAAGCGGCACGCCCAACTCAAAGATCTCGTCGCAGACCCGCTCCAACGCCTGCAGCGCGCTCATGCACGGATAAGGCCCGTCGCCCGTGCCGCGATACGAGTTCCATGTCCCGGAGTCCCCGACATACGTGTGGGGTGCGCCCGTGATGTCCAGTTCGGCACGGTACTGGTCAACATCGCTGATCACCGACTGCGAGTGCTCATCAACTCCGGTCAGAATCCGGACTCGCACGGTCGCGGCGTGGTTCAGAATTCGGTTCAGGACTGATACGCCGTTGCGAAAGTCGGTTTGGAACAGAACCATGAACGGGCCCCGGCACCAGGCGGCCAGCGGCATAGCGGGACCGACCCACTTGTGGTCGCGCACACCCTCATCACGGCCATGTCCGTAGCTTCCGTCGTCTTCCTCATCCAGGTAGTAGGCCAGCACCATGTCAGCGAGGAAGCCCCGCTTGTAGGCCGCCAATGCCCGCCCACAGCAAACTCCTTCCAAGGCCGAAGCCAGATACTCGGGCGCAGCGTCCGCGATACGTCGCAGCACCGCTTCGCCATCCTCGCCCAAGTCGGGACCAAGCAGCGCGAGCAGCTCAACCACTGTCTCGTCGGTGATCTCCTGCGAGATCGCCGGCCGCTGACGACGTCGCTGGAGGCGCGGATAACCGATCTGCCCGAAGAACTGCTGCATAGCGCGCTGTTCATCGGTGATCGCAACGCTCGTCCGTGCTCGTTCTTCTTCCCTGTCGCGAAGCCGTTGATCAGCAGCCGCGCAAAAGCGCAACAGCCGGACCCGCAACTGCTCCCTCAGCGGGTGTCCCCCTGGTACCTCGGAGTGGACGAGCGAGCGCAGCCAGTCGGCCAGCAGGGTCCGTACCTCGTCGCCGGTTCGCCACGGTGTCTCGTCATCCAGCAGCAGCTCCACCAGAGGCTCTACCGCTGCGACCCGTACGAACGCGTGCTGATCACGCAGTCGTTGATCCACCAATCGGATCAACCGTCGCACCCCAGCACGGCCTTCCCCTTGGAGTTGCGGCCATGCCTCCCGCAACACCGGCCGCGGGTCTGCGAGGGTCAGAAGCGCCTCCCCCGGCACGTCGGTCCACCGCTCCCCATGCCCGGCAGCAACCAACTCGTCGAACTTGCACTGCCATCGTACGAACCGCCCGGCCACCGGGTTCGAGTTACTGGCTGGTGCAACGAGCACAGCTTGACATGCCAACCGGGCCGCGCC
Organism: Streptomyces sp. 3MP-14; assembly: GCF_006334905.2. NCBI lineage: Bacteria > Bacillati > Actinomycetota > Actinomycetes > Kitasatosporales > Streptomycetaceae > Streptomyces > Streptomyces sp. 3MP-14. The sequence continues at coordinate 19,336 of NZ_VDLZ02000002.1, read as the reverse complement.
CAACGCCCATCTCGGCACTCCGGCATCGACCAACACTCGCATCGGGTCGCCCTCGGCGAGCAGTAGCCACGCCACCGCATACCGGCGCACTTCGTCGTGCGCGAACTCCGGCAGCGGACGAAACGGGTTGTCCAGAGATGTGCGCAGCAACCCGTCCTTGCGCAGCCCGGCCAGCGCGTCCGGGTCAATCGACGCGGCAACAGCAAGTTGATCGCCACCCTGCAGAGCGTGGCGCGAAAGCAGGAGCATGGCGACTTCACGCGCATCGAGAATGCCATGGTCCTTCGAACCGTTCCGTCGGACAAGGCCGGCCCAGACCTGTCGCATCGCGTCAAAATCGCTGACTGGAACTCCGTGCACACCGCCGCGCACCAGCAGATCCACGACCACTGGTCGCCGCAGCAATTCCCGCGACCGTGGATTGGCCGCCATCGCCTCCAGTTCCTTGAACTCCGCCACAACCAGGTCGATCTGCGAGTCCGTCAGCGGCGACACCGCTACCTCGACCAGTTCCTGGCCAAGGCGTCCGGACATGGCATCCGTGACCAGCTGCTTCGCATCACTCGCCGTAACCGCTACCACCGTCACACCGACCGTGGCCGCTGCATCCACGACGTATGTCAGCAGAGTCTGGGCGCCCTCGGTGATCGCGTCCGCGCCATCCACGACCAGAGCCCGGGTCGGCGCGGACATCTCCGCCAGCAGATCCCGCAGCGGAATCCCCAACACTCCCTCGAATTCCAGCGGAGTACTTGGCAGGTGCCGCAGGTTCATACACACGATCTGCGTCGTCCCAGCCGCCCCGCCCGCAACGGCGACGTCCACCTTGTGATCGGCAGACCTCGATTCTTCCTCCGCGCCTGCCGTGCTCATCGCTGTCAGCGAGCGGAGCGCTACCGCCGACTTCCCAACACCTGACTCACCATGCAGGACCACGCCGCTCGCTGCCCCAACCGCAGCCACCAGCGCCACCGCCACATCGTCCCGGTCCAGGCGAACGCGCCGCGCGCCGTCCTCGGAGACGATCTCGTCACTGACCGCTGATCGCGCCTGCTTCTCCAACAATTCAAGCGCCCGCCATCCCGTGCGATGACGGCGAACTGCCGGATCCACCAAGTCGTGGACCATCCGCCGCAACATCGACAGGTTCACCGAGGCTGCCGAGGGGGCCCAATGGTCCGCCAGCACCAGCAGCCGATCCCGCAGTGATGTCCCCCCGGGACGGTCCCTACGACGTGACACCGGGGTCAGCGAATCCGCCAGCGCCGACCACTCCGAATCGTTCGCACTCTCCACTCGTGGCATCAGCACCACCAGTCGGGACAGCAGTTCCCACGCCTGCTGCTCAACAACACGCGCCGGCGGTTCCGGAACCCCAAGATCAACCAGTGCCCGCCGAACCAGCTTCTCGACCTGCCTCAAGCGCTCACGCACTGGCTGTTCAAACTTCTTCGGTGTCCGAACCAACCCGAAGAACCCATCTGCACCTGATTGGTTAGTTGCTAGGTCAGCCAAGGTCTTCAGCTGCTCCGCATGGTCCTGCGGCCCTGCGACGGCCAGCCCAAGTCGCAACTCCGGTCCATCCGAGGGCGAGTTCAACAGCTGCTTCACGAACGCCCTGAACAACCCTCGCGACTTTTCATCGCTGTCCACCACGTTGGGGGTGCGCCGCGCCGCCACCGCCAAGATCAGCGACGGCTCGTCCTCGTCCTCCGTGGCAGCCCCGACCACCAGATCGTCCACGGTGAACTCCGGGGCCTGCTGGAATGCGACCGACACGACGGTCCTACTCGGGCCCAACCCGACCGCCCCGTGCCCGAGCAACAACCGCGCCAGGTAGTCGGCTGCGACCTTTCGCTCAAACGTCACGCCCCCGCCGCCGGTCGACACCGGACTCGCCCCGGCTTCTGCTATCGACGTGCCCTCTGCACCGCGACGCTCAGACCGCCATGCACGCACGAGTTCGCTGTCCGTATTCAAGCGCCACAGAACTGTCCCGCCCAACCGACTCGACCGCACAAGGCAGACGGCCTCCAACCGCCGCAGCCGGCTCAATGCAGTCGTCGACGACACCTTCAACTCGGATGCGAACGTCCGCCCCGACACCGGCTCGTCCTGACCAGCGACCGCGATCAGCAAGGCGTAATAGTTCCCACCGAGAATCGAGTACAACATCTCCGCAGTGCCAGCCACGCTCTCATCGTAATCCGCGCCCAGAGGCCGCCGAGGCGCTCCAGCAGAGACTTTCGTCCGTTAGCTGCCGGATGCACGCGGGGGCACTCATCGCTCCGTCGGTGACATCAGCCCCCGAGCGGCGGGACGTCTCGGTCTTCCGCTAGAGCGCGCAGCAGGGTCCAGCCGGGGGCGCGCTCACCTGGTGTGACCTCGCTGGTGAAGACCTCGGGGTCGCCGAAGACCGGTTCGCCGTCGGGCCGGCGGGTGTAGGGCACCAGCCCGTAGTCCACGCCGTCGTTGAGGTCGAAGGCGGTCCAGGTGATGGCCTCCTGTTCGCCTTCTCGAAGGGGGTGGTTGGAGACCGCCCGGGAGGCGATGCCATCGGAGGTGTGTAGCCATACCTGGGGAACGGCGAAGACCCATCGGTTGGCGTGAATGCGGTGGGCGTGATCGGCGGACCGGCGTTCGAACGCGGCAGCGGTTCGCTGATCGCGCAGGTAGTCGTAGTCGGAGAGGGCGAGCCTCCGTTCGCCTTGCAGGACCACGATGGCGGGACAGTCCCTGGCCCGGATGGCGCTCTCCATCCGGCCGACGACGTCGTCGAGCAACGCCAGCACGGCGTCAGTCGGCAGCGGGCCCACCCCCTCTCCGGATCTCCTGGCCCTTGTACTCGTGGTAGGCGCCCATGATCTCCACGGAGACACGCTCGCCCAGGTGCCCGAGGTACAACAACTGCCGCGTGATCTCGCTCCGCTGGTGGCGCGCCACCCTGGTCGGCGCGTCGTCCGGCTCCGCGCCGTTCAGCTTCTTCAGTTCCGCGAGCAGCTCCTCGGCTGTCTCCACGGCCTTGTCCAAGTCGATCCGCACCAGCTCTCCCTCCGCTCGGCTCGACGGCAGTCTGCCGCATCCCCGAGCGTGACAGGGAACCTCCGGCGAGGAGTGTTCACCTGCCCGGGAGCTACGGCACCTGATCGTCGTCGGGAGGCGGGGCCAGGAGGGCGCGCAGCAGGCCGAGTACTTCTTCGCGTTCGCGGCGTGGGGTCCTTCGGATGCTCCGCTTCCTCAGGACCCTGACGGCCAGGTCCAGGCCGAGGATGTCGCCGTCCGCGCCGGTCTGGAGCCTGTAGTGGTCGGGGCTGATCATCCAGGCGTCCCAATCGTCTGCCGGCGCTCCGGCCCGAGCGTCGTGGTCCGCCGGCGTGCTTTCGTCGGGGCAGGGGCAGGTGGGGTCGTCGCACGGGCGTCCAGCGGGGTGCCCGGCGATCGTGGGCGAGCGCCGGTAGTAGGGCGCGTCGCCGTTGAGCATCGGGCAGTGTTGCCGGGCGTACCCGAGGCACTCGGGGTGGACGGCGGGCTCGGGGGCGACCCCGGCCCGCACGTCCATCGGCCTCACGAGCAGGTAGATCCGCTCTTCAAGTGGTTCGCCGCAGATCTGACAGAGTCGGTGGACGAACGCGGCGCGGCGCCTGTCGGCGTCGATGGCGCCGAACACCACCCGTCCTGCGTGTTCCACGGTGATCCACGGCACCACGAGGCCGCCGCTCAGTGGTCGGTTCCGGCATCGGATCGGGATGGGTGGCCTGTTCATCGGGACTCGGCGGTCGGCTGGTGCAGTAGTTCACGTGCTGTGCTGGAGACTTGGAGGAGGCCGGTAGGAACACGGATGTCGGCAGCGTTCATCTGCCCCTTCTCTCCTTGTAGTTAACGCTTTGGTGCGCTGAACGGCCGTTGGCGGCTTGGCGTTCGCTCCCGTCGGAGCGGGCTCTTGAACCGGTGCCTTCACGCTGCGGGCGCCATGCCCGCACGGTGGGGAGCGGCCATGCGCCACGCGAGAGGTGCCGGACGGCGGGTGCCGGTGCCCGCTACGCGCGAGGTGTGGACGACCCAGGTGACCGCCTGCACCGTGCTGGGCAGCTCACCCAACCGGAGAGCGGCCCTGCGGTAGCAGTTGGCCAGCAGGTCGTAGCGGCGGGCGCTGGACAGGCCCCGCTCGCGCGCGCCGTAGGTGTGGCCGACGGCGACGTCGTGGGCGTGCCGGTCGATCACCACGGCGTCCGGGTCGGCGATGCGGCGGAAGAAGTGGCCGGTCTTCCGTTCCATGGGCAGGACGGACTCCGGATCCGCGCCGGCGAGGATCGCGGAGACCTTCATCAGCGCGTCGGCGACGTGTCCGCCGGACAGACCCGATCCACAGGCCGTGCGCGCCAACTCGACGTTATGTTCCCATGACTTGTTGGCGGACAGCGCGGCGATCACGCCCGCGCCGACCCGGGCGTCCCCACCCGTGAACGATGCGGCCAGGTCGTGAGCGGTGCGATACCACAGGCGCCCCTGGTGTTCCTGCTCGATGGTGGCCGAGTGCCACACCCCGATGATGTTGCGCACGAACTGGGCACGCCTGCGCACGGATACGTCGATGGGGATCATCGCTTCCTCCCTCCGGGAATGAACGGGGAACGGAAATCGACGGCTTGCGGGCAGGCAGAAGCCCTCGCCCGCGCCGAGGAACGGGGCGCGGTGCGTCGCCGTTGCCGACGGTGAGCGCGAACGCGCCAGACGACCGCCTGCCGGCTCTGGCGGGCGGTCGTCTTGGGTGATCGCGTGAGGCGACTCGGGTCCTGCCCGCGCTGGAGACGGCGGGGAGTCGGGCCGAGGTCGATCAGGTCGCGGGGGCCAGGTCGGGCACGTCCAGCACCCGGGAAAGGCTCACCAGCGTGCGATGGTGCAGCTGGTCGAAGTCGCCGGTCAGGGAACGCAGAGCGTTGCGCTCCGGCCGCGTCGCGCCGCGAACGACCTGCCCGTGGTGGGCGTAGGTGTTGACGGCCTGCACCACGCCGAACGCTGTGCCGCGCCAGGGCGCCACCCGCGCGTCGTTCTTCCACAGGTGCGTCAGGGACTCGCGCTTCCTCTCCACCAGCGTTCGTCCGCGCCCCAGCTTGGCAGGCAGCTCGGCGTGCGCGTGCAGGAAGTCCTGCCACTGCCGGTCGTCCACGTCGATCCGACACAGGCGCGCGACCTCGTCGGTGAACGAGTCGGCGACCCGGTACACGAGGTTCAGCGCGTCCCTGGCCTGGGCGAGCTTCAGCACCGACTTCCGCGAGTGCTTGACCTTGACCACCTGACCGGATTCCTTCAGAGCGGCGTGCATCGTGTTGTCGCACACCACGTTGGTCACGACGGGCTTGTAGGTCGTGGCCAGCGAGCCGTCAAAGGACGTCGTGGCCAGCAAGTGGGGACGGAATGTCACGCCTTCTGGCGTGACGACGTTCTCCGGTACCTCCACCGAGACCCAGGCCACGGCGCCCCCCTTCAACAGACCCGCTGAACCAACCGCAAGGTCGTCGTCGAGCAGCTGGGCGACCTTGTTCAACAGCCACTCGTCGTACGGGTGCGGTTCGTAGCCGGGACCGAAGTAGCCGAGGACGCGTCCGGTGTCACTGCGGGAGAACGCCACTCGGTCGTCGTCGCGCTCCGGGTATCCGGTGAGCGGACTCTTCACATAGACCTCGCTGGGCACTGACTCCCAGCCGAAGAGCCTGCGTCGGACGTCCTCGACCGGTATCGCGCCGGCGTAGTGGTTGGACTCGGTGCCCTGCATCCCGCGATGGTGATGCCAAGCGGTGCCCCGCTTCTCCGTGAAGCCGATCAACGTGTTCTTGTTCAACCATTCCAATGTTTCCAGAGACATGCCGAGTTGCCCTCTCCTTGGTTCTGATAAATGACGGGGAAAGAGAACGGAAACAGCGCGCTGTCCGCGTTATGGTCGTTGAGGGTGCCGGAAGCGGAAGGTGAGCAACGATGAGTGCCTGTAAGGGCGTTCACTCAAATACGGGCGGCTGAACCTGCCGATCGTCGATCGAGAGGAGGGAATTCCCCACTGGTTCTCGGCTCCGCCGCGCCCGACCCCTCACGGTCGGTAGGGACGCTTGTCGAGCGGTAGGGCCAGCAACCTCTCGTACCGGTTGGCGTACCGTTGGGAGACTTCCGCCAGCACCCGCTCGTCGGAGGCGCCGGGGTGCGCGGACTCGCGAAGGGTCGTGATGAAGCGGCTCACCAGAGCGGGAACGTCCCGGCTCTCCACATGCGGTTCGCAGTCCCAGCAGGCGTTCCACCGACCGTCCCCGCAGAGGCCACGTAGGGAAGCGTCGCTGCTGAGGGCGTCGCGTGGGACGGAGAACACCCACTGCGGATCCGGTGAGAAGCAGAAGTCGCAGCGGTGGTGGTCGGCATGGAGCTGGCAGATCCGGGCGAGCCGGTCCCTCATCTTCGCGGCGTCCCGGTGGGTGATGGCCAGTTCGACCCGGGAGTCCCATTCCGCCGCATCCAGATCAGTGACTTCTGACCACAGGGCGATGGTGATGGCGTCGCCGATGTCCCTGAACTCCAGGGTGTGACGGATCGGCCCATCCTGTCGCGCCCAGTACTCGCGCTCCTCTTCACCCGGATTTTCCTCATGAACATAGGTGTCGGTGATTTTCCTCTCCTCCTCTGAGGTGGTTCCCTGATCTGCGCCTTGACTTGCGGACCGGATTTCACCGTGGCCCGTGTGGCGGCAGTCCTCGTGCCCCTCACCGCTGCTCCCCTGCCCCTGCGGCACTACGGAGGCCCGTCACGCGACCAGGTGGCGGGCAAGCTCGCAGGCATCGGCGCCAAGCTCGATGCGGGCGCACCACACACGAACGTCCGGGCCTTCAGGTGGGCGAAAGGTCCAGCCGATCTCTCCCGTCCGTCGCAGGAGATCGGACGCGTCGCCATCAGCGAGACAGGACAGCGCTCCGTCTACGTCTCCGGCGACATCGCACCACGCGCACGGGGTGCCGTTCAGGTCCGGGCCGCACTCGCCATCGCAGCGCTCGTGGAAGTCGCTCTGCAAGAACCTGAGTTCGCTACTCAAAGCGTCCATCGCCCGGTCGAGGGAGTCAAAGCACTCCGGGGCGTTCTCCGGGAGGCATCCCGGGATGTTGCTGCCCAGGTGCAGGTGCGCAACCTTGCTATCCGTCATCACGCTCAACGCCCGAGGTAGGCGAGATCCGGCACGCCTTGCAGAGAATCTGGGCCTTCAAAGGCCAGCGCCGGCAACGGCATCCTGTCCACCGACCGCAACTCCCGCTCGATGCGCGCTAGAACATCGTTGTCGTCGAGCTGAGTTGGGGTCGCGTTCTCCTCCGGTGCCCTCGGGGACATCGCGCCCTGATCCCCACAACCAGCCGTCACGCACAGATCCGGCATGTGCGCCGGATGCATCCCAGAGCCGACGTTCTGATACGCCGTTCCCGGATAGTCGCGTAGAAAGCCCGACTCACCTCGGTAGGTCTGCAACGCGGTGCGCACCGTGGCGTCCGGGGCCAGGGCGAACATCTGCCGCAAGACATCACGCACCACGTGCCAGCAGGCGTAGGGGCCGTGGCGTCCGGACGCCGACGTTCGCGCTCCCTGCCCCCGGCTGTCCGAGACGCGCAGGCGCGCCACGATCGCGTTTCGCTGCCGCACAGGGTGCGCGTCTCCTGCGACGGTCACGTTGCCGCCGTAGCTTCTGTCCGAGACTTCCTCGGTGATCGCGGAGAAGTCACCGAGTGATATCCCTCGAATATTCATGATCCTCCCTCAGGTACTCAATCCCGACCCGCATCCGGAGATACATCAGCGTCGCTCCTTACTTGAATACGGCAGCAAGAAGCGTTCGATCGTCGAGGCCGAGAAGAACTTTCCCAGCATGTTGCGCACGGCACGCTTCGTTTGCCTGCCGTCCGCGACGTTCGATGCGATGCTCTACTTGAATACGGGGCCCTGAGCGGACCGATCGTCGATCTGATGAGGAAAAAACTTCGAGATCTCCTCCCACCTGCGCCGATCACGTTCGGAGGCACCCCCGAAAATGAACGCCGCGAACGGCGCCAGCAGGGCTGCCGTGCAGCCGGATGGAATCCCGTTTCTTCTTTTCGGGCATGGGTGTTCCCGGGGATCGCATGAGACAGCGCGACCCCCGGGAACAGAAGCTCTGGGAACTACCGTCGGCGCGCCGACTCGTAGATCATGTCATCGCGCACTGAATCAAGGGCGGCACGCAGTTCTTTCCACTCGCGCCGCGCATCGTCACGGGTACGCCTCACCTTGTACCGGGAATCTCGACGGCCACCCCTGAGTTCCTGTGCGGTTCTGCTGATAACTCCCGCACGGCCGAGATCATCCGCATTCCCCGCAAAGCGCAACATCACGCCGAGAGTCGGGTACTCGCTCCCGTCGCCCCAGGCGGCGCGGAAGATCGACTCGCTCTGCCCTGACACATACGGAGTCACCGCAAGCGAGGTCAGGGTGTCGGCGTGGGGAACTCCCCGCATGAGCTGGGCGCCTGGCATCGTGTCGATCTCCTCCGGGGCCACGTCCAGCCGGTACCCGTTGCGCGCGGCCGCATCGCGAACAGCCCAGCGCTGAAGGGTTGTACGGGTGACCACGATCACCCATCCGTCCCTTCGCTCGTACTGCCACGCCGAGACTGCACGGGTGGCCGTCCAGAGCGCGGCGGGTTCACAGGTATCGATGATCTTGGCCAGACGCTTGGCGAAGATCAGCACCGCGTCTTGCGTCACGTCGGCGCTGACATCGTCGGTGCCGTACCGCGCCCTTCCGCCCGGTGCCACGGTGGCGCTGCCGTCCATGCGCTTGCGCGACCGGGTGGAATCAACGACACGGCAGTAACGCTGTGCCAGGTCCTGAAGAGACCGGAAGTCATCCTCGTTCACCCGGGCCATGTCTTCGGGAGAGATAGCGTCCCAGCCCCGCCCCGGTTCTGTGCCCGCTGTCGCGGAAATCCGCTCAGCCATGGTCATACTCCGTTCATTCGCGACGCCGCACTTTGCGTTACGCCTCGATAGTTCGTTTCTACCATATGCAGGTGCGAGAAAAACACCCCTCGACGACAAGAAATTCGAGATCCTTCGGTCACGACTTGGACCGATGACAGCAACAACAATGAGAGACATTCCAGCACGCCACACCGGAAAGGAATAACCAGCCAGACGCAGGCCAAAAATCGAATCCATCGACCGTCAATCGACAAAATCAATTGCGCGAGAATGCTCGATGAATCAAAGGGGCGGCGGCAGCACTCCACCATGCAGAACTATTTTTCACACACCTCGGGGGTAAGTCGGGTGCCACGCAGGAAGAGGCTGCACGCCTTCGACCTGCACCAAGGAGCAGCGACAAGGCTTCCTACCTGGGAGGCATACAGACAGGAATTGAGATCAGAAGGCAGACCGGCACCTGGATAGGGGGTAGCCCCCGGACGCGTGCCCTTCTTATTGGGGTTCGTGTGCACGACGCGGGAGGGAGTTCCGCACGGACTCGAAGAACGAGAGCGTCTCCGGGCTGGGCTGTTCGTCGATCTCAGCCAGGGCGGTGGTGAGAAGCGCCAGGGTTCGCGGAATGCTGTCGGGCTGGTCGAGATGATCCTGAAGGCGGGCAATCTCCCGGTAGAGGCTTTCGTTGTAGGGGTCCAGTCTGCGGGCCCTCTCCAGGAGATCGAGCGCCCTTTCCGGGTCGGCAGACCGCAGCGACCGGATGAGAGAGCTGTACGCGTTCAGGATGTCTCGACGCAGTGCTTCCCTCGGGGCGTCGAGCCAGTCGCTCGCGAGGTCGGCCGCCAGGTCGCCTTGGTACAGGTCGCCGATGCGTCCCAGGGCAGCCTGCTGTCCCTCGGTCGTCTCGGCCCGAAAGTCGGCGAGTTCCCTCTGGACGTCCCACAGGTCCACGGCGACGATGTCGGTTTCCAGGCTGTAGTGGCCGTCGCGGTGGCGAATGACGTTCCCGAGCGACGCGTCTTCACCGGTCAACGCCTTGCGGAGTTGGCTGACGGTGGCGTGGAACGCGTTGTGTGGTCGCCGGGCTTCCGGCCAGAGGGCGGCGCACAGGACATCCCGGTGAACGCCATCGGGGTGGAGGGCCAGGAAGGTGAGCAGGTCGCGGTGGCGCGGGGCCAGTGGAATGTCGGTCGCGCCGGCCCCGTCGGGCTGTCGGGTGATGCGGGTGCGGCCGAGGACGGAGAGCCGCAGAGCGCGGGAAGCGGTGTGCTGACCGGACGGATCCTTCTCACCGAGGCCGGTGTTGGGCGCGCCCTCCGGGCGAGCAAGGGAGGGCAGTGGCGGCGAGAGCGCGGAGCCAACTGCGGTCTCGTCGGCGTCACTTGGGCCGGTAGGAGGTGCGGCTCCAGCTGGCGCGAGTTGGCGTGGGGCGGGTGGCTCCGTCGTCGGAGCGGTCGGTTGCCCGAGCAGTTGGAGGAGTTGCTGGGCGTCGGTCTCCGGGAGGGTGAACAGTCGGGCGTCGGCGGCGAGGGGCTCGGCGACGGCGTGGTTGGCGGCGGCCACGGTGCCGTCCTCCCGAACGCGGATGGTGGCGCCGGGGTGCCAGGGCCCCAGCAGCACCCCGGTCAGGCCGAGGACGGAGCCGTTCTCCAGCACCGACTGCGTGCGCCGTGCCGCGTCCTGTCTCGGGGTGGCCAGCAGGATGAGTTCACCGGCGGGGATCGCGCCGGGCTCGTCGCGGCTGCGAGTGAGCAGCTCGCTTTCCAGCACGTCGAGGGCCTCTCCCAGGTCGCGTGTGACATGCAGCCGGGGCGGGTGTGGCGGACCGGCGGCGTCCGGGCCGAGCAGCAGAGCGAGGTCTTCGGCAGGGACGAGCAGGCGTGCTTCGCCTGCGTCGGGTCGGTGGTGGTCGGCGAGCAGGGAGATCAGGAGCGCGCGGGCGGCAGGTCGGGTGCCGGGCCCGGTGAGGCCGAGTCCACGGAGGCGGGCCAGGTCGAGCGCGAACGCCCGCCCGTCGCGAAACCCGGCGGCTGGCCGGCCGTCGATGGCAGCGTCTCGGGCGAGGTTCCGTGCCCGGTCCCGCAGCACGGCTTCGGAAACGGGGACGGCCGGAGGGAGCGGAACGGCGAGCGTGGTGGGCGGCAGCTCGATGTCGTCGCCCTCCGCAGGCGAGGTGGGGCGCGCGCGTTCGTGGGCGAGGCGCAGAGTGCGCACGATGGGCGCCATGGCCGGGTCTTCGCCGGGCCGTTGGCCGGGGCTTCCGGGGCGGTAGCGGATGCGGCGGCGCAGGCGGATGGTGCACCAGGCGGCCGTGGTCAGGGCCGCGAGTCCGAGGCCGACGAAGGCCCCGGTGGGCGTCACCACTCCGTGGTCGTCCTCGGGTTCGACGGCGTCGGGGATCGCGGGCTCCGTTGGTGCGGGCTGGGCGGGCGTGGTCGGGGGCGGCGTGGGGAACGCGTCGGCCTCGTCCGACGGTTCCTCAGGGTCGGCCGGCGGCGCCTGCTCGTTGGCCTGGTCGCGCTCGCGGTCGTCTCCGGCCTCGTTCTCGGGGTGTTCCGGGGTGGGAGGGTCCGCGTCCGGCGGCAGGTTCAACACCCAGCCGGGGCGGATGAGGTCGGGGTGGGTGAGGGAACGCCCGTCGGCCTGGCGCCGGTTCTCGTTGAGGGTGAAGATCTCCGGCCAGCGGGCGCCATCGCCGAGGGCGCGGTCGGCGATGCGCCAGAGGCTGTCGTGCACACCGTCCCGTGGGGGAAGCACGGTTACGGTGCCGGGTTCGTCGAGCTGAGCAGTGGCCGACGCGGTGTCGCGCACGAGGAACGAGGTGGCGACCGTCGAGACGGCGGGGGCGTTTCGGCCCTCGGTGCCCGTGGGGTCGGGCTGGGTGACGAGGACCGCAGGCGTGGCCGGGGCTGGCCGGGGCGCCGGCGCCAAGGGCCCGAGGGTGAGCATCCCGATGAGCGCGGCGGCCAACGCGTGCGTCGGGGAACGGTGTAGCCGTGGGCGCGGCACCGTGGAGGCAGCGTCGCGCGCGCTGCGGGCGACGTCGAGCGTGAACAGGCCCCATACCGGCCACAGCACACACGCCAGGATCCGCAGGATGTCGCGGGTCGAGAGCGGGGTGGTGAGGACGGTGGTGAGTTCCTCGCGGCTGGGGATGCGTGTGGGGAGGGGCCAGCCGATGAAGTGGGCCAGGCCCCAGGGGACGCCGGCGAGCAGCACCGCGAGGGCGACGGCGGCCAGGGCGGAGCGGAGAAGGCGCGCGGCGAGGCGCAGCGGCCGGAGCGCGCGCGGAGTTGGCCGCGTTCGGAGGGGCTGACGTGCTTCTCGGTGCGCGGTTCCGGGCATGGTGGAGGCGTCCTTCTATTCCGGGGTGCTGATACCCGGCTGAGGCTGGGCGGTGCCGACGGCCGTGACGGTCAGTTCGTCAATGCCCAGGAGGTGGAGCAGCTGGGTGTCCTGAGCGGTGGTGACCGTGACGGTGACGGTGTCCTCCGTCGCGTTCACGGTGCCGTCCGTTCCGATGTCGGTCAGGTAGTCCTGGGCGAGTTGGCGGGCCTGGGCGGGGTCGAGGCGGATGGTGCCGTCCGCACGGTAGGCGGCCAGGTCCAGGGCCTGGGCGCCGGCCCGTGCTGCCTCCTGCGCCTCGCCCAGGCAGCGGTTCTTCGCGGCCAGGGCCAGGCCGCCGTCCAGGGCGAGTCCGCCGAAGGACATCAGAGCGACCATCAGCGGGAGGACGAACGCGGTGATCCGGCCAGCGTCGCCCCGCGCTGCTCGTCGCCAGGGGCGCGGGGCGGGGATCTTCATGCTGATCATCCGGTGGCGCCACGGTAGACATCGACGGGGGCGGTGAACTCCGCGCTGAGGGTGGTGCTTCCGGGCAGCGGCAGGAACGCGAGGTCCTGGAGGCCGACGGTGCAGGTCAGCGTCACGGTGACGGTGGAACCCGCGTCCAGGCTGCCGTTGAGGTCCACATCGACGTGCTGGCAGGCGAGGCCGGCGTTCTCCAGCGCGGCGGTCGCGGCGGTCTCGGCATTGTGCAGGGCGTGGGCCGGGGTGCGGGCCTGGCTGGCGGATCGGGCGGCCTGGTGCGCGGCGTCGTCGATGCGCATCCTGCTCTCGGCGCCCCGGGTGGAGTAGACGACGACGTAGAGCACGAGGATCAGCACGGGCAGGAGCAGCACCAGTTCGGCAGACGCCGAGCCCCGGTCCCTCAGGTGGGACGGCCGATGAACGTGCGGGCGCCACGCGACCGGCCCCGGGGAGGTCACGGCGTCGCCTCGGGTGCGGGCTGGAACTCCTCGGTGGGGCCCGCCGCTTGGGCGTGGACCGGGAGTTCGAGGAACGGGAGGACGCTCAGGGCGTTGCCGTCCACCCACACCTCGGTCTGGGCGGTTCCCCGTTCGACGGTGACGGTGGCGTTCCGCAGGGGCCCGTTGCCCAGCTGGTCCAGCACGGACCGTGCCGCGCGGTGCCCGTCGGCGGCGGTGCCGTGGTGGGAGCGGGCGGCGGCCAGGCCCTGGGAGGCTGCCGCCTGCGCGGCGTGCACCGCGTGTCCCCACACCGCGACGTTCGCGACCAGCAGGATCAGCGTCATGAGGACGGGGAAGACGACCACGGTCTCGGCGATGGCGGCGGCGCCTCGGTCAGACCGTAGCGCCGCCGGCCAGTGCCGGGGCGGTCGTCGGGGAAGGGTGGCCACAGCGTGCTCAGGGGGCGCTCGGATTGGTGAAGTTGATGTTCTCGGCCGCCGCCTGGATCTCGTCGCTGAAGATCAGGCCGACGCCGGCGCCGACGCCGACCAGGGCGGCGGTGAGGATCACGGCCTCGGTGCTGTAGCCGCGATCATCCGCCGCGAGGCGGCCGAGGAAGACGACGAGGCGGGCTCTCAGCCTGAGCAGGTGGTCGTTCATTCTGGTTTCTCCCTCTCGTGGTGGAGCTAGAGCGAGCCGCTGATGTGGGCCATGGCGGCGTAGACGATGAACAGCACGAACGCGAGGGCCATCAGCGAGGTGGGGAACGCGGTGCGTTCGTTGGCGGCGGTGGCGGCGGCTTCCGCTTCGGAGGTGGCTCGGGCCCGCAACGCTGCGGCCTTCGCGGCCAGGGAGGCGCGCACCTTCGCGCCTTCGGTCCCGGCGAGCGTCAACGCCGCGCTCAACTCGGACAGTTCGGCGATCCGCAGTTCGTCGCCGAGCTGGCCGAGGGTCTCCCAGGGGGAGGCGCGGGTGAGTTCGGCGGTGGTCAGGGCGCGGCGCAGCTGGCGGAAGGACCAGCTGTCGCTGAGGTCTGCGGCGTTGTGCAGGGCGCCCAGGACGCCGGAGCCGCCGGCCAACAGGATGTGGACGAGGTCGAGGTAGGCGGACAGGGCGTGGCGGAACGCGGCGCGGCGGCGGGCGGCCTCCGCCCGGACGGACAGTTCGGGGAGCAGCAAGCCGGCGACCGCGAGGGCGATCGAGACCCCGGCGGGCATGACCCACCCCGACTCGGTGCCACCCAGGGCCGCGAGGCTCGTGAAGACGGCCGGGAGCAGCAGCCCGGCCAGGGCGAGAGTGGCCTGGTCCGCGAGGTGGGTGTCGATGGAACGGCCGGTGATGGCCAGGTCGCTGGCGAGTCCGGGGCGCGGCAGGCCGAGGGCGCGCAGCACGGGGATGACCGGCCGGCCCAGGCGTGTTGCCCACCCGTCGGCCGCCGGCTCGTCGGCGAGGGCGAGGACGGGCCGACGCGTTCCTCCGTCCGCCCGGACGATCGCCACCAGACTGGCCAGCGCGGGACGGGGTGGCCACAGCCATACCGCCAGCACCCACAGGCCCAGGCCGACGCCGGCGGACAGCAGCAGGATGTCGGTCAACGTCTCCCGCCTCTCGCTGTCGCCGTGAGGAAGGGGGCGGGCGCCTCGATGCGGCCCAGGCGCACGAGCCAGACCAGGGCGATGGTGATGATGGCGGCGATCAGCAGCAACACGGCCTGCCCGCCGACGCCGTTGTACGGGTCGAGGAACTCCCGGTTGAACAGCACCAGTCCGGCGATGAAGGCGAACGTGGTGCCGGTGACGATGCGCACGGTGGTGCGCACGCGGGCCTGGGCGGCGGACACCCGACGGCGCATCTCGACCTGGGATCGGGCGGTCTCGGCCAGCGCGCCGAGGCGGGGGGCGAGCTGGCGGGCCTGGTGCCGAGCGGAGAGGATCAGCACGCTGATGACCAGGTCTGCGGTCGGGTCGGCCAGCTTCTGTGCCAACCGCCGCAGCGCGAGGTCGAGTTGGGCTCCGGCTTTGAGTTCGTCCGCCAGGGCGCGCACATGGGGCCGGATGGTGTCCGGGGCCGTGCTGGCGGTCGCGGTGATCGTCTGTTCCAGGCCGGCGCCGGCCGCGAGGGTGTCCCGCAGCATCTCGGCCCAGCCGGCTACGGCCTCGATCAGTGCGGTCTCCTTCTCTCCGGCCGAACCACCGTTCAGGCGGGGCAGGTTCCACACGGCGGCAGCGGCCAGCGGGCCGGCGACGGGCCACCGGGTCAGCGCCAGGGCGGCGAGCCCGGCAGCGACGGCGGCCAACGTCCAGGACCGAGCGTGGAGCCGCCGGCGCCGGCTGCGGCGTGGCGCGGGGAGGGAGCCGGCCATGGGCTGGCGCCCGACGACGGTCACCAGGAGCGCCCCGAGGCCAACTCCCACGCCGCACAGGCCGAGCAGGGCGGTTGCGGCGTTCACGCTCGCCACCTCTCCCCCAGGTCCGGGGAGAAGCCCGCCGAACGCAGTTCGTCCAGCGTCTCCGTCCGCATGGGGACTCCGACGGTCGCGAGCCGATGGGGGCCTGGGCGGAAGATCTCGTTCGAGATGATCTGCCGTTCGTCGGCGCCGATGACCTCGCGGACCGAGGAGACCACGCGCCGGTGCTCGGCACCGCGCGGGCGATCCAGGTGCACCACGAAGTGGACCGCCGAGGCGATGAGCAGGTTGGTGGCCTCGATCGACAGCCGCTCGCCCGCCTGCGCCGCGTAGGCGGCCAGCTTGGTGAACGCTCCCGCGCTGGAGGAGGCATGGATGGTGCCCAACGAGCCGTCGTTGCCCTGCGACATGGCGTTTGCCATCGGCACAACTTCGGCACCGCGAACCTCGCCGACGATGACCCGGTCGGGCGACATCCGCAGCGCCCAGCGCACCAGTTCGGCCAACGGAACCTCGCCCTCGCCCTCGATGTTGGCCTCCCGAGCCTGGAGCGCCACCACGTCCGGGTGGGCGTGGAGGTCGGCGTCGAGGCCGAGTTCGAAGGTGTCCTCGATGGTGATGAGCCGTTCCTCGCGGGGGATCTCGGCGGCCAGCGCGCGCAGCAGCGTCGTCTTGCCCATCCCGGTTCCGCCGGTGACGAGGATGTTCTTGCGCGCCCGGACCATGGCGGCAAGCAGGGACTCCAGCTGGTGGTCGATCGTGCCGAGCGCGCGCAGCTCGCTCAGGCTGACCCGCTGGTAGCGGTGGCGGCGGATCGCCAGGGACGGACGCGCGGAGACACCCATCACGGCGAAAGCCCGCTCGCCCCCGGGGAGTTGGAAGGAGACGCCGGGGCTGCCCCGGTCGAAGTGCCGTTCCTCCACGCCGCCTCGGCTCGCGAGGCCGCGCACCAACCGCACCAGGTCCTCGTCCGAGCCGGCGACCGGCGCCACCTGCTCGCGCCGTCCGTCGGCGTAGCGCACGAAGACGCGGTCGGCCCCGTTGATGTTGATGTTCTCGATGGCCGGGTCGCGCAGCAGCGGTTCCAGTCCGCCCATCCCGAAGATCTCGTCCAACACCGAGGCGATGACTGCTTGTTCATCCTGGTCCGAGACGATGCGTCGGCCACGGCTGAGCAAGTGGCCGGCGTACTCCTCGGCCGCGTCCCGTAGAACGTCCTCGGCCTGCGCGCGACGTTCCTCGGCCGACGGCTGGGGTCCCTCGTCTCGGCTGTCCGCGCGGTCCTGGCCAGACAACGGCGTGGCGAGTTCCTGACGCAGGAAGCGGCGCAGCCCTTCGACCGCGTCGTCTTGGGAGAGCCATGACCCTGCGCTCGTGGTCGCCTCAGGAAGGGGGAGGGCCGGTGGACGGGGCGGCAACTCCGGTGGCACCGGGCGGATGAGGCCGTCAGCGGGCCGGACGCGGCGGCGCTCGGAGGTGGGATCGGCGAAGTCGGTCATCGCGGAATCCGATGCGTCGCGTTCGGGACGGTGTTCGCGCCCTCCGGCTGGTCGGGCGCCGGGGAGTCGCCGGTCGGCACCGCAACCGCCAGGGCGTCCCGGGCAACGCGGGCCGCGAGTTCGGCGGCGGCGCGTCCCAGCCGCGAGCGCCCGGGAGCCGAGCGGGGCGCGGGCTGTCCGCCGAATGCCCGGGCTCCGGCAGGGTCGTGCGGTATCCGGCCGGCCACGTGCACCCCGAGTTCGTCAGTGCCCAGCGCCTGGGTGATCTCGTCGGTGGGGTAGCCGGGGCCGACCAGCACCAGCCTCGGGCGGCGCGACCAGCCGGCAACGGGGCGCACCATGACCGCGAGGTGGGCGAGGGCCTCGTCGGTGGCGCCGGCCACCAGCAGCAGCACGTCCGCCTCTCGAACGACGTCCAACGCCGGGGAATCGGCATCGACCCGGCCGCAGTCAGCGATGACCGCCACACCGGGGCGGGAGGTCGCCCGCCGCAGCAGCGACCCGTGCGGTCCGACCGTCAACTCCCCGAGGGCAGCGCGGGCTTGCCCCGCCGCAGGCGGCCCGGCGACCACCGGCAGTCCACCGGACAGCCGCTGGGTGTGCTGCCAGATCAGGCCGGCGTCTTCGCCCGCCCGGCGCCCGGCGGCGGCGAGGGTGACCAGGCCGGGGTTGAGTTCCAGCCGGTAGCGGGCCATAAGATCGCCACCGGCCGGGTCGCACTCCACCACCACGGGTTGCCCACCGGCAGGCCACCCGGCCGCCATCGCCACCGCGCTGGTCGTAACACCCGGCGCCCCCTTCAGGCTGCACAACGCCACCACGGTCACGACGCACTCCCGGCGACGACGACGAGATGGAGGTCCTCGGTGGGCCAGGCCGCCATCGCCTGGGCGTCCTCGACGTCCAGCTGCACGGTGGCGACGGCCTTCTGACCATCCCCGGTGTCCTCGATCGCGGTCACCACGGCGGTCCACGACGTGCCGGGCCAGCTCTCACCTCCGGCCGTGGTCCCCTCGGCCTGCCCGGCCACGATGTCCACCGTGCTGCCGGGCTGGAGCCCGGGAGGAAACTGGCCCCGTTCCAGCGGCACGGCGGTCACCGCCCGGCCGGCCGGCGGCACGAGCGGATCGCCCAGCGCCTCCGGGCTGAGGATCGTGCCGGCCGGCAGGCTGTAGGCGACCGGCTGGCCCGCCACATCCGGCAGCGCGCCGGCCCTGATGACCTCAACCCCCGGGTCGAGGGCCAGACTCACCTCCCTGAGATCTCCGGCGCTGATCTTCTGCCCCACCGTCACCGGCCGCGCGAGAACGAGAACGGCCTCGCGATCCCCGAGTTGGGAGGCGACCAGCACCCCGCCCAGCCCACAGCCCAGCACCAGCAGCACACCCACCAACAGGTAGGGCACCTGCCGCCGCCGGGCGACCCCGGTCAGCCTCGGCCGCTCCCGGCCCGTAGGCGGATCGACGGGTACGGAGCCGCTGCGCGAAACGGACGTCACCGCGCTGGAACTCATGGAGAACTCCCTTCCTCAGGCTTGTTCAAGGAGGTCAGGCGGTCAGTTGAGCGCGTGGCTTTCCAGTACGCGGAAGGAGGTGGCCGCCTCGGTGGCCAGCCCTGGGAACTCCCCGGACTCGCCAGCTCCCGCCCAGGCCACCGTCCACCTCACCTCGACGGAGACCGGATACGCCTCGCCGGGCTGGTCGGCCGAGGAGGAGCGGTAGGTGTGACCACAGTCCGGCGACGACCGCTCCGGGGCGCCCCGCGCCTGGTACGGCGTACCGGGGCCCTCGCAGACCACCTCGCTGCCGTCGCCCATCGACCACGTCACGGACAACGGCGTCGCCACGGCGGTCACCGAGACACCGGGAACGGACGCCGTCGCGGAGATCTCCTCCCCCGTTATCTTTTTCGCGGTCCTGCAATGGGGCCGCTGGCCTCTGGGCTCGGTATGACTGTTGCCCCCTGTCGAAGGCATGACCTGGGGGGTGGTGTCGCCGGGACCCGGGGGTGTTCGTCGGAGACGCTGATCAGAGGTCCGGCCACCGTCCGGTCCGGTGCAATGCCGGACAGCTCGCGGGCGGCAGGTCTGCATAACGTGGCTGCGCGAGCACGACACCCAGGCCGAGGCCGGCACCGTCAACACCCCTGGAAGGGTGCGATGTTCGAGATCGACAACGTGGGCGTGTTCCTCGGCCTGGACGTCGG
>NZ_VDLZ02000029.1:0-32910 GCF_006334905.2 Streptomyces sp. 3MP-14 | reverse complement strand
CGGCGACCCGGCGACCCGGCGACCCGGCGACCCGGCGACCCGGCGACCCGGCGACCCGGCGACCCGGCGACCCGGCGACCCGGCGACCCGGCGACCCGGCGACCCGGCGACCCGGCGACCCGGCGACGGGTAACGGCCGGGCGCTGTACGGGGGTTCCCGCCGGCTCCGCCTTGACCGTGAGGGGCAACAAGCTTCGCCGGCCTGCGGCCGGCGCCTACGACGGACAGCTGACCCCCACGCGAGAGCTTGACGCGGCGCCCACCCCCGCCTGCGGCGCACTGACGGGCGGCGGTGACCGCCCGCGCCCCGCGCGGGAACGGGCCGACCCGGTGCCCACCCCGCCTGCGGCAAGCGGCGGCCAGCGGGGCACGAGCCCCGGCACCGGACACCAACGCCTCGACGGTCAACGCGACTTGCCCGCACGCCCAGGCCGGGGCCGGGCCGGCGGCCCGCGCCCGCGAGGGCCGCCCAAGTGCCGACGCGGACGACCGCCAGACGCCAACACCCAATCGTCCGGGGCCACTTGCCCGCGAAGCGATGGGACCCCCGCGACACGGGGCAGCCACCGGCGGGCCAGCGCTGGCCCGCCGTGGTGGCGGTGCTCCCCGGGGACGCGGCGGAGGCACTCGCCTCCGGAGGCGACGACCGACCAACCGGCCGGCGCAACGGGCCCGCCCCCGCGCCCCGCCCCCGGCGTCGGCCACCGAACGCCAACGCGGCACCGGGCGGAACGACTTGTCCCCGTCACCCCCGACGGCGGCCGGCGGGCGCCCCGCCGACCGCCGTCGGAACATCACCCGTCGAACCGCGACGCCCGGCGCGGGCGGGGCACGCCGCCCTCCCAGGAACGGCCCGGGCGAACAGCCCCCGCCCGGCGGGAGCCATCAGCCCGGCGGCGGCCGACCGCCCCAGGCCGGGCTCCGCTCCGCAGGTCATCCCCGGGCCCCGCCCGGCGGGAGCCAACAGCCCGGGCCCCGCCCGGCGGGCGAGCCCGGCCCGGGACGGCCGGAGCCGTCAGCCGCCCAACCAGCGGGGGACCTCGTCCACCGCGTCCAGCGCCTCGTCGTCGAAGGCGTCGCTGATGTCGAAGCGGCAGATCACCCGTTCCGCGTCCACCGCGTCGAACGGCGCGGCCAGCCACTCCCCCGGTTCCGCCGGCTCGTCCTGCGCGGTCACCCAGAGCGTGGCGTCGCCCTCCGCGAGGCCGAACTCCTCGTGCCGGGAGGCGATCTCGTCGGGGTCGAACTCGCCGAAGAGCACGCCCAGCGCGGCCTTGAGGCTGCGCCCGGCGGCCGGCTCGGCCGAGCCGCCGCCCTCCGCCTCGCCGCCCTCGGCGTCCAGCTCGGCGATCCGCGCCGCCTGGGCGAGCAGCCGCCGGGGCTCGGCGACGGTGTAGTCGCGTCGCAGGAAGACGCTGAGCACCTCCGGGTCCTCCGGGCCCGTGTAGGAGGCCCCGTCGGAGGCGGGCACCTCGAAGGGGGTGACCTCGTCGTAGACGTCGTAGAGCAGCTCGTCGTACACCTCGCCCGCCGCCGCCATCTCGTTGAAGGCGGCGAAGACGGCGGCGTCGGCCGCCTCGACCTCCGCCTCGGGGGCCGCCGCACGTCGCTCGATGGCGGCCAGATGCCGGTCGAGCGCTTCCTTGAGCGCCTCCGCGGCGGCACGGACTTCGGCAGCCGTGGGCTGCGCAGCATCAGACATGGTGCAGACGGTATCGGCATCCAGGGCTTGGCCGCACAATAGATTCGATGCCGGAATACGAGTTTCGCGATGTGTATGTGCCACGTGGGGTCTCGCGAGCCGCCACGACCCGTCTGCTGACGGAGCACGCCGAGTACGGGCACTGGGAGTTGGCCAGGCTGCGCCTGTACCCGGACGGGAGCCGTCAGGTGCGGCTGAAACGCCGCATCATCCGCCAGCTGCGCCCCACCTGGTGAGAACGTCCCGCCCCACCCGGTGACCCGCTCACCCGCCCGTTGCCCCACCGTTGCCCCACCCGTTGACCCGCCTCGCCAAAGCCGCTGGACGGGGGCGGACGGCGGCGGGTCACCGGGGCCGGACACGTCGAACGAGTGGGTCCTGGCTCGGACCCACTCGTTCTGGTGGCGTGCGCCGGCTGGGCGGAGGGTTCAGCCCTGCCGCACCGTCCGGGTCCTGCGGTAGAGCAGCGCGCCGCCGAGCACCAGGCCGGCGCCGACCGGGACCGCCGCGAGCAACGCGAAGTTGCCGCCGGTGGCGGCGAGTTGCGTCTCGGTCTCCTGGACCGGGGTCTCCGCCTCCACGGGGGTGGTCCCCTCGGGAACCAGCTCCGGGGACTCGCCCTCGGGCTCGTGCTCCGGCTCCTCGCCCGGGTGCTTGGGCTCCTCGGGCTCCTCCTCCGGGTGCGGCGCCCGCTCGTGCGGGGCCGTCCCGTTGGCGCACTCGTTGCCCGAGGCCGGGTTGCCGAGGCCGACGACGTTGACGCTGTTGCCGCAGGCGTTCACCGGCACCTCGACGGGGGCCTGCACGTTGTTCCCCGAGATGAAGCCCGGCGAGCCGCTGGCGCCGCCGGTGGCGCTGGCCCCGCCGTCGCCCTCGTTGACGCAGGTGTTGCCGAAGGCCGGGTTGAGCAGCCCGACCACGTTGACGGTGTTCCCGCAGACGTTGACCGGCACGTGGACCGGCGCCTGCACGGAGTTCCCGGAGATCACCCCGGGAGAGTTGGCCGCGCCGCCCTCCGCCTCGGAGTCGGCGAAGGCGATGCCGCCGGACGCGGCCAGCACGCCGCCGGCGGCGAACACGGTGAGCAGGCCGTTTCGCGTGACCTGTCGCATGGTTGATTCCCCTGACTTGCTTGGGATGGGTCGCGGGGTGGGGGGTGAGGGCGCCCGCGCCCGACGTAGAGCCTGGGCGGTCCCGGTGCGCGCGACGCGCTCCGGGACCGCCGGCTCAAGCCCTCAGTGAGATGGGGGTGGCTCTACTTGTTGATGCAGACGTTGCCGAACGTCGGGTTGAGCAGCCCGATGACGTCGACGGTGTTGCCACACACGTTGACGGGGATGTGGATCGGCAGCTGGATGTTGTTCCCCGAGATCACGCCGGGGGAGGCGACGGCGGCACCGGCGGCGCCGGAGTCCGCGACCGCGAGCCCGGCACCGGCCAGCGCCAGGCCGCTGGCGGCTGCCGCAGTGGCGACGACCTTCTTGATCATTACTTCCTCCTCGTTGACAACGCGGACCCCAGCCGGGGACTGCATGTGTTGCAACGAGAAGGCCAAAACAAGGGCACGAAACGCCGCACCCATTCACCTAACCTGGGGAATTCCGCACGTCAGAACGATTAACGACCGCCCCGATCGGCCGCGTTCAGCACTGATCGAGGAAACGGTCGAGCACCCGTACGCCGAACTGGAGCCCGTCAACCGGCACCCGCTCGTCCACGCCGTGGAACATCCCGGCGAAGTCCAGCTCGGGCGGCAGCTTCAGCGGCGCGAAGCCGAAGGCCCTGATGCCGAGGTCGTCGAAGGACTTGGCGTCCGTGCCGCCCGAGAGCATGTACGGAACGGCCCGCGCGATCGGGTCCTCGGCGACCAGCGCCGACTGCATCGCGTCCACCAGCGCCCCGTCGAAGCTGGTCTCCAGCGCCTTGTCGCTGTGGATGCCCTCGCGCCTCACCCGGGGGCCGAGCACCCGGTCCAGGTCGGCCAGGAACTCCTCCTCGAAGCCGGGCAGGAACCGCCCGTCCACGGCCGCCGTGGCCTGCCCGGGGATCACGTTCACCTTGTAGCCGGCGTCGAGCTGGGTGGGGGCCGCCGTGTTCTGGAGCGTGGCCCCGATGATCTTGGCGATGCCGCCGAGCTTGGCGAGGGTCTCCTCCATGTTCTCCGGGTCCAGCGGGGTGCCCAGCGCGTCGGACAGCTCGTCGAGGAACGAGCGCACCGTCTTGGTGACCCGCACCGGGAACCTGTGCCGGCCCAGCCGGCCGACCGCCTCGCACAGCTCGGTGATCGCGTTGTCGTCGTTGGTCATCGAGCCGTGGCCGGCCGTGCCGTCCACGGTCAGCCGCATCCAGTGCATCCCCTTCTGGGCCGTCTCGACGAGGTAGAGCCGCAGCTTCTCGTTGACGGTGAACGAGAAGCCGCCGACCTCGCCGATCGCCTCGGTGACGCCCTCGAACAACTCCGGGTGGTGGTCGACGAGATGCCGCGCGCCGTAGATCCCGCCGGCCTCCTCGTCCGCGAGGAACGCAAGCACCACGTCCCTGGGCGGCCTGCGCCCCGCGCGCAGCCGCTCGCGGACCACGGCCAGGGTCATGGCGTCCATGTCCTTCATGTCCACGGCGCCGCGCCCCCAGACGCAGCCGTCGGCGATCTCGCCGGAGAACGGGTGGTGCGTCCAGTCCTCGGCGTTGGCCGGAACGACGTCGGTGTGGCCGTGGATCAGCAGCGCCGGCCGGGACGGGTCCTCGCCGGCGATCCGCGCGACGGTGGAGGCGCGGCCGGGGTGGGACTCGAAGATCCGCGGTTCGAGACCGACCTCGGCGAGCTTCTCCGCGACGTACTCGGCGGCGGCGCGCTCGCCGGGGCCGGAGTGGTCGCCGTAGTTGCTGGTGTCGATCCGGATCAGGTCGCGGCAGAGGTCGACGACCTCCTCCTCGGCGCGGCCCGGGGCTCCGCTCCGGCTGGGGCTGGCCTGGTTGGGGGTGGTCTCGCTCACACTGCCTCCTCCTGCGGTACGTGCCCCTCATCCTCCCTCCCGCCGGCCGCGATCCCAAGGCCGGCCGCCTCTCCCCGGCCGCCGGGGAGAGGCGTCATCGTGACCCTGACCTTTGCTATGGTTGCCCTCGTCAGCGCGCCCGCGAGGGTCGCGCCCTCACCTTGTCCGGGTGGCGGAATGGCAGACGCGCTAGCTTGAGGTGCTAGTGCCCGTTTAAGGGCGTGGGGGTTCAAGTCCCCCCTCGGACACGAACCATAGGACTACGAGGGTCGGGGCTCGCCTCGACCCTCAGTCGGTTCCTGGCGAGGTCGTAGGTGGCGGTTATGCCCAGGTCGGCGTAGATCTTTGCCGTGAGCGCCGGATCGGCGTCGCCGATGACGGCGACCATGTCGGACAGCCCTCCACCAGGGCCGTGATCTGCTCCTCGGTGAGAGCTTCGGCCACTGCGGCGGGTCGGTTCCGCAGGATTTGTTCGGCGCGTTTGCGTTCCTGCTGGGTCTCGGCGATCCACTGTGTGCCCACCACCGGGTCGGCCCCGGCCTCCAGTGCCTGGCGGTGGGCATCGAGCTTCCGGTCACACTCGGTGACCGTCTGCCGCGCCTGTTGATGGTGTGGCTGCTCGGCCTGGTTCCCGGCGGCCTGGGCGAGGGCGGCAACGGTGCTCTTGAGGCGGTGCGGGGCGAAGGCGGTTGCGAGCCAGCCGTCCAGGGCGGGCCGGAACGCCGCCTCGGCGAGGTAGACGTTGCGCGGGTGGCGACGTGCTCAGCCAGCGCGTATTCTTCCGGGGAGCGGCACCGGTAGTAGGACTGGTCGTGAATCCACTGGCCCTGCCTCTTCCGCCGGCAGACCCCGCAGCGCAGCCGCCCCCAAAACTGGTACGGCCGCTTCCCCCGGGGGCTCATTCCGCTCGGTGCGGACCTTGCCACGCCCGGCCATGATCACCTGGGCGGTCTCGAACGTCGCGGCGTCGATGATCGCTTCGTGGGACGGCTGATCCGAGCGGATCCACTCCCCGGCGGGATTCCACCTCTAGGCGGTGACGTGACCGAGGCTGACGTCATCGATATCAATCAGGACCTCGGTCCTGCGCTGCTTGTTCCAGACTTGGGACCCGGTGTAGCGGAGGTTGCACAGAATCGTGCGGACCGCGCCCTTGGACCAGGCGGCTTCGGTGCGGTGGGAGTTGCGCTTGCGGTCATAGGCGGACGGGCTCAGGATGCCGTCGCGGGTCAGCCCTCGGCGATCTTGAAGATCCCGAGGCCGGATGAATTCGGTGAAGATCCGCACCACCACCCAGGCGGTCTTCGGATCGGGGGCGAGCCCGCGCAGGCGTTTGCCCTCGGTGGCCCTGGCGGGGTGGAGGTGAGGGCCGAGGTCGATCAATGCGTAGCCGTACGGGGGCCTGTCGCCGAGGAACCGGCCAGCCAGCTTCGCCTGGGCGGCCATCGCGGTCCGCACCCGCGTCCTGACCCGGTTCCGCTCGCCCTTGGACACGCCGGAGAACACGACATGATCAGATCGTGGGCTTCGTTGGCCGGGTCGATCGGCCCGCTGATCTCCGGAACCCACAAGGATTGCTGTGGCCCGCTGCCTCCTTTCCCACGACTCCGCGAGAAACCCGCACGGGACACCGGAGTGGAAACTGGTGCACTCGCTGCGCCAACGAGCACAATGGGAGCTGTCCGCCGGGGCGGCCTGCCGGACCAGTCTGAGCGGCATGGGTCGTACTGATCGGTCTACGTCCCTTCCGGCGCTGTTCGACCAACGGAAGCCCGGTGCCGAACCCCTTCATGGCATCTTTGGCAGCGAGTGGGTCTGACGCCGTCCCCCCTGAAGGAGCAGCAAGGACCCGACAGCGCAAGTCTTGTCGGCAGAGGCTTCGCAGCTTCCGCGATGCACTGTGTTACATAAGAATGATTAACTCGCTCACCAGTGCGTGAATCCCAGGGTCTGGCCGTATACGCGACCGAGTTATCCGTCCGAAATCAGTGACGAAGGGTGGGTGTCGTACCGGACGTGATGATACCCCCGGCATGCTCTATGAAGATGCTTCTGCTCCTGCGACAGGAAGCAGCATGAGGGTTGAATGAATACTGGAGTCGATAGGCATGGAGCAGGAAAAGGATGATGAAGCCAGACCATATCAGAGCAGCTAGCAGTCGACAGGTCACCACTTCCGACGTGACCTCACTCGCAATCCAGCGAAACAAGTGGATGTGTCAGGCTTCATCTGCGCCGAATCTCGTCTGCGGGAAAGATGATATGTTCCCGCACACGCTTGAACTCATTCGGATGATTGGCAACGGTGAAGCTGTTGATCTCGACGCGCACCCGATCCTATCGAGCGGAGAGTCGTCCAGGACCTGGCGGCAGTACTCATACGCCCTCGGGCAAATGGGGTTGATTCAGAATCGAAGGGGCGTACTCCGACTGACCTCCGATGGCTCCGAACTACTCGCAGACGAGTCGCCATCACGTCTCGCCTCTTTGATGGCTGACCGAATTCGACTATTCGCGGAGGTACTCGGACTCCTCACGCGAGAGCCAATGACGGTCGAGGAGGTCAACGCCGCATTGGTCGAGTCATATAACCTCGACTGGAAAACCGTGAACAATACACGACTTCGGATGACGTGGCTTGAAGTGTTGGGGATGGTTGAATGGCTTGGAGAACGGAAGCAGAGTGCGACTCCTGATGGGCGTAAACTATATTCCACCTGCGATATCGTGACGCCTTCAGCTCTGGTCGTTCATGAATCAGGCGAAGTGATTGACATCCCTAAAGCCCCAGAGGAGATTGCCGCCCTCCTTGAACAGCTGGCCACGAATAAAGGTGCCCATGAGGCCAGAAAAACCTACAACATCTGGGTTCCAAGCCCAAAGGAGGACCCTAATAAAATCGAGAATTTGCGAACGTGCATTGCGGCAGCAGCGGATCAGATCGAAAAGGATGCACTACTGAAATTCATTGCAGAACGGTTCGGTTTGAAGCGCAGCAGCGCTGATTCCATGTTGCCATTCATGCGAGCCGCTGGACTGCTACAAGAAGTCCGTCGCGGAGTATTCTCCGCGACGCCAGCAGCCAAGGCATGGTTGGAGTCAGGATCAGATATCGATTTTATTCGCATCCTTCACGCGAATATGAAATTTGTCGGCGAACTAGTTCGCACCGTAAAGATTACCGCGCCACGGAGCGATGTGTATCGAGAAGGAATCAAGTATGGCTTGAACAAGGAAAAAGTACGTTGGCTCACGGCTTTCATGATCGAGTCGGGCTTGATCGTAGAGACATCCTGGTCTTCGGTGCAAGCCACGGCGACTGGCCTGAGCCTTATCGAGACGCTCCCTCTCGCTGAACCGCGCACACCGGAGGTCACCACGGAGCTTGAGTCAGCGCCCGAATTGACGGCACAGGAATCAAGCGAACCGGACGAAGTCTCTCTCATTATGGAATCGTTGATTCGCACATCCGTCGACCCGTCTGCCGGTAATGGATCGCCGGGTACGGCGTTTGAAGGATGCATTGAGGACGCATTCAGGTATATGGGTTTTCGTACACAGCGAATTAGCGGTCCCGGTGACACCGACATCTTCGTGCAATGGTCTGATAGCAGTGGATCATTGCGGACTGCAATTGTAGATGGAAAGTCCACGTCCTCTGGCCGGGTCTCACACAGCAATGTGAGCGATGTAGCGATCGACATGCACAAGGAAAAACGTTCCGCGGAATATGTAGCAATCGTGGCCCCCACCTTCAGCGGCAACACAATCAAAAATATTGCCCAGAAGAAGCAGTGGGCACTCATCACTGCCGACGAATTGAGCCAAGTCGTCAGCTCATCCGAAGCGCTTGGCCTGAGGCCAGCAGATGTCGGAATTCTGTTCGAGGTGCCAGATGGATTGTCCAGACTAGCTGGCCTAATCGAAGCACGGCAGAGGGAGCTTGACATCTTGACTCTCGTGATTTCTCGACTCAAGTTTGAGTCAGAAACGGAGGAAGCTGTTTCAGCTCGTGATATTTCACTGATTGAGCGCGGATCGCAATTGGCGCCAAATATCGATGAGCTGCTCGAGACATTCCGGCTGTTCGATCACTTTGACTCCGATATCGTGCGGAGTATCGAGGATGCGCCAGATCCGCGTTATGCGACTTATCGGATTGGTGACGTACGACCGGCAGCGAAGCGCCTTCGCGCTCTTGCTGCCGCGATTGAGAGGGGTCTCTAGCAGGTCAGCGGCTAATTTGACCATCGTGCGGGATGGCGGTTCCTGTCACTATGTTAGGGAATCGGCGTAGGCAGAGGGGTCCTGCAAGGGGGGTGATTCGCGGGTGCCCTGACGCCGCAGATCGGTAAGTTTCACGTCTATTTCACACTCACCGGCGGACAAACCGCGTGACGTGCCTGCTCTCGCGCGTGATCGCCAGTTTGTGCGTTCCCTGCCGACGCGGACGGCCGCGCTCCAGGCCAGACAACGGCCTGGCTAACGAGGCGTAGTCATCACACGCCATTCGCGAGCGCCTGCGCAAGCGCGGTATCTGGGCAGTGATCCCCATCCCCACCAAACAGCGCGGACACCGACTGCGTCGGGGCAGCCGAGGCGGTAGGTCGGAGAAGGTCTATCCGTATACCCCAGAGCATTTGCGGGACACCGACTACCGACGATCCATCGAGTGTCGGCGGATCACCGTGTCTTGACTGGCCCAAGTCGCCCATGTTGATTAACCCGGGTTGCACCACAGCTCAGTCTCCCTGGCCATCGAGTGACAGTGCAGCGGTAACTCTCAACGTCCGCAGGGTTATGGTTCGGCTCCCCCTCGGACACGAGCAGTACGCCCACGGATGGTGCTGGCCGGGACTCGGCCAGCACCTCTTGCTTTTTGGTGGTCGCCGGCGCGGTGTGAGGCCCTACCTCGTTGAGCCGAAGGACAAGGTTGACCACCGGGGACGCCGTTCCCTGGCCGTCTTCCGTCAGCTGGCCCGATGCTCCCACGACGGGCGTCCGGCTGACCAGCGGCATCGAGGCGTCCCGCACCGCGGACAACCCGCCCGACCGGGCCACCGCTCCGCCGGACTTCCGGCCCCGCGAACGGGCCGAACTCCCCGCCGGTTCTCCTCCGGCCACCGCTTCACCGTGCGGCTGATCGACAGGCCCCACCTACCTCGACCACCTGCTGCACCGACTCCGGACCGCCGGCGGAACAGTCGAACAAGGACAGCACCTCGGACACGGTGCGGTCGCAGCCGGTGGTCTCCCTCAGCAGCTCTCGGGCGGCCAGTTCCGCAGGCTTCCGCGCGAACCGCTCCCGGCCCCGTCGGACGAAGCCCTCCGCTTCCCGCGGCCGCCACCGAGCGAGCGACCGACCTCGCTGGATCGAGCCCGTTTCCCCGCACGTCGCCGGGTCAACGCGCCGACGCCGAAGGCGACTTCGTGACCCCTCCCGGGGCGGGGCGCTACCGTCACCGACGGGCCCAAGCGGGCCCCGCCCCCCGGATGGGCGGGTGGATTCCCCTGGTCATCCGAGGGATGTCTGTCGGTTGAGGAAGTGCGGAGGTCGGGTGCGGCAGGTCGGGCCGCGCGATCAGCTGGATTCCAACTCCCTCCCATGGCCCGGCACGGACATGGTCGGAAGACTTCAGGGGTGCGAACGGTCGAACGACAGCGGCGGCATCGGCATCGGCATCGGCATCGGAAGGGGGCGGGCACGATGCGAAGGGCCCAGTTGAAGGTGGCCTCGCCCACGGGGAAGTCCAGCGTTCACCTGCTGGCGGGCGAGCAGTGCACCGTCGGCCGCGCCGCGCCCCACCACGAGCCCGACATCGTGCTCGCACCCGACCCGCAGGGCTGGATCAGCCGCCTGCACTGCATCCTCGACCTGGAGCACGGCCAGTGGTGGGTCACCGACCACGCCAGGAACGGCACCCTGCTCCAACCTGGCGCCCCGGGCGGCGAGATCCGCCCGCTGCGCGGCCGGGAGCTGCTGCGCCACGGCGACACCCTGCTGGTGTTGGGGGACATGGTGGGCGACGAGGAGCTGCTCTACTGGCGGCTGACCTATGTGGACGCGCACGCGACCCGCCCCGCGCCCCGCCGGCGGGACGCCCCGGAGGGGGAGGCGTCCCGCCCCGGCATCCGCTACGACGTGGTGGGCAGCCGCGTCTACCGGACGGAGGGTGAGAAGGAGATCCTCGTCGAGGGCCTGCGGCCCAAGGGGCACCAGCTGTTACGGCACATGGTGGCCCGGGGCACGGGGCTGCCGGGCGTCGAGGCGGTCACCTGCGAGCACGACGAGCTGATCGCCGCCCTCTGGCGTCCGCCCGAGGAGTGGCAGCCGGGCCGCGGCTACGACCGGACGGACCTGGCCGGCGTGGTGCGCGCGGTGCGCCTCCGCATCGAGCCGGACCCGGGCGACCCCCGCATTCTGGAGACGGTTCCCACCATCGGCTACCGGCTGTACGTGCACCAGGGCCCCGCGCCAAGGGCCGTGAAGCCCGCGTCATCGGGGACGGACCGTGCGCACCGAGCTGAGTGAACGACGCTTCAGGGCGGGGAAGTCGAGGGGGCAGCCGATGACGAGGGGCGGGCGGGACACCGGCAGGGACCTGCTGACCCGGGGGCAGCGGATCAACGAGGCGCTCGTGGTCGACCGGGGTCTCGGGGAGGGCGCCTTCGCCCAGGTCTACCGGGTGCGGCACCACATCCTGGGATGGCAGGCGCTGAAGCTCTTCCGGAACCTGGCCTCCCGCGAGGCCGCCTCGGGGATGATGGACGAGGCCCGCATCCTCTCCACCCTCGGCCATCCGAACATCATCCGGGTCTTTGACGCGGGCACCGTCCAGACCTCGGCCGGCAGGCGCGGCTTCATCACCATGGAGTACGTGCCGGGCGGGAGCCTGGAGCGGCTGGTCGAGGCACACGAGGGGGCGGTGCCCGTCGGCAAGGCCGTGGCCGTGCTGCACCAGGCGGCCGAGGGGCTCGCGGTGGCCCACGAGCGGTCCCACCCCATCGTCCACCGGGACCTGTCGCTGGCCAACGTGCTGGTCACCTACGACGAGTCAGGACTGCGGGCGAAGGTCAGCGACTTCGGCCTGGCCAAGGAGACCGACCCGCTGACCATGGCGGCCAGCGCCCAGGGCACCGTCGCCTACATGCCGCCCGAGGTGCTGCGGCACGGCCGGGGCTACTCCTGCGCCGGAGACGTGTGGGCGCTGGGCACCATCGTCTACTTCCTGCTCACCAACCACTTCCCCTACGACGGCGGCGACCCGGTGCGGTCCTTCTCCCTGGAGCGGTTCCGCCGCGCGCTGCTGCCCCCCAGCGCGTTCAACGACGACGTCGACCCCGAACTCGACCGGCTCGTCGGCGACATGCTGTGCGTCGACCCCGACGACCGGCCGGCCACCGCCCGCGAGGTCGCCCGGCGCGCCGCCGCCCTGGGGACACCGGCCGAGCCGGCCGGCGCGCGCCCCGGGCCGCCGCCGTCGACACCGGCGCGGCCGTCACCACCCGAGCCGCCGCCGCCCCCGAGCGGGGAGGACGTGGACGCGCGGGTGCGGGACCTGGTCGCGCTCTCCCGCGAGCCGGGCCGACTCGCCGACGCCGCCGACCGGTTGGCGGGGCTCATCAGCGAGCACCCCGACCTCGGAGACCGGCATCGGGCGCGCCTGACCACCTGGCGCCGGGGGGTGGTCATGTGAACGGACCGACGCCCGGCGGGCGGGCCCCAGGCAACGGAGCAGCGAGGACGAGGACGAGCATGGACGAACCACGGAACCGAACGACCGCCCTCGACCGCTTCGAGGAGCTGGCCGGCACCCGCATCTACCGGGGCAACGCCTTCGCCGCCACCGGACTGCCGATGAACGCGACCGGTCGCGCCGTGCGCCAGCAGCGCCAACGCCTTGAGGCGCGGCTGGCGGTGCAGGAGACCTGGCCGGGAGACGCCGACTCCCCGCTGGCCGGCGACTACCGCTGGGAGGAGGTGCGCGCCGCGTTCGAGCAGTTCCAGGACGCCCGCCGGCGGATCGTCGACGAGCTGCTGTGGCGCTGGGGCGACACCGACCTGGGCTGCGACTGCCCCGCCGAGTCGCACCTCGCGCACGACCGTGCCGTGCTCGCCCACGCCCGTGCGTTGGAGGCGGCCACCGGCCGCTCCCCGGTCCCCGCCGAGGAGGCGCGGGCGCTGTGGCGCGGCGCGGGGAACGGCTGGGCCGCGACGCTGGCCGACCCCTCGTTCCGCGGCCACATCGCGCGCAGGACCGAGGCCCTCGCCGAGGACCGCAGGGTCGCCGCCCTCACCCCCGACGACATCCTGAACGAGCTGCCACGCCTGCTGGTCTCCCCGTTCGGCGAGCTGGCGGCCGACCCCGGGACCCGAGCCGAACTCGCCCGGATCTGTCCCCACTTCAGCCGGCACGAGGTCTTCGCCCCGCTGGTCGCCGAGGGCTTCGAGCGGATCGTCGACGAGGGCTTCGAGGAGATCAACGCCGCGCTGCTCGCCGCCGAGAAGGACAAGCGGGCCGGTCGCTACGCGGACGCCCTGAAGAAGCTGCGGGAGCGCGTCCACCCCACCTACGAGGAGCTGCGCACCTACTGGCCCTTCATCTCCGACTGGCGCCGCGAGGACCTGTCGCACCTCGTCGCCCTCGGCATGAACAACCTGGCGGTCGCCCTGTTCCTCTACCACACGCGCCGGCCGGCGAGCGTCGAACAGTCCGTCTCCCTGGTCGAGTTGGCCGAGTTGGCGGTGCGGATCGCCCCGGGCAGGGACCGGGACGACATCGTGGAGAACCTGCGGCTGATCCGCCAGCACCACGCGGCCAACCTCAGGCGCGCCAAGGTCCAACCCGACGGGAAGGTGGTGGACGTCAAGCCCCGTGGCTGCCTGCTGGTCCTGATCGCCCTGGCCGGCATCGTCGGCGCCGTCGTCGTCGGCGTCAACGGCGGCTTCGTGCCGGCGATGCTCACCGCCTCCGGCGCGGCGACGCTCTTCGGCCTGGTCGCCATCCTCGGCAACACCGGCAAGGAGAGGAACACCTGATGGCCGCCTCGTCCGCCCGCCGACTCCGTTCGCTGTTCGGCCAGTTGCGGCACCCGCGCGAGTTCCGGGTGCCGCCGCCCCTCCTCGATCCCGACCAGGCCGCCTGGGCCACGGTCCTGATGGAGGAGATCGCCGCCGCCCGGGCCCTCGCGGAGCGGGCCATCGCCGAGCACGCCGAGCGCCCGGCCGACACCGCCGCCGAGGACGGGAGCGCCGGCGCGGCGGCCGGCACCGACGCGTTGCTCCGCGCCGCCATCGGCCTCTGGCGCGCCGAGCGGAAGCTCGACCAGGACGGCGGCGGCCCGCTCTCCGGCGCCGACCTGCGGCAGGTGCGCCGCCAGGTCAACGCCAGCCGCCAGGCCCTCGTCGACGACGGCCTGGAGATCCAGGACCACGACGGGCAGCGCTTCGCCTCCGGCCTCTCCCTCGAGGTCCTGGTCTCCCAGGAGGAGCCGGGCCTGACCCACGAGGTCGTGCTGGAGACGGTGCGGCCCTCCGTCTACTTCCGTGGCAAACGCATCCAGATGGGCCAGGTCATCGTCGGCAGACCCGCCGCCGAGCCGACCCCCGACAACTGACCGACGACCTGAGGACCTTAGGCCCCAAGGGGAGGAACCCGTGCGCGAGACCATCGACTTCGGCATCGACCTCGGAACGACCAACAGCGCCATCGCCGTCGCGGACGACGACGGGGTGCGGATCATCAAGAACAACGACGGCTGGGACTGCACCCCTTCCGCCGTCTGGAGCCCCAGGCCCGGCGTGATCCACGTGGGTCGGCGTGCCAGGGAGCGCACCGAGAGCGACGTGGACGACGCCTACGCCGAGTTCAAGCAGGAGATGGGCGTGGCCGGCGCCCACCGCCGCTTCCGGCGCGCGGGCATCACCATGAGCCCGGAGGAGCTGTCCGCCGAGGTGCTCAAGTCGCTGCGGCAGGACGTGGCCCACGAGTGCGGCTACCAGCCGGAGGCCGCGGTGATCACCGTGCCCGCCTCGTTCGCCCTCAACCAGAACAACGCCACCAGCGAGGCCGCCGCCCTCGCCGGCCTCGGCGAGCACTGCCCACTGGTGCAGGAGCCCACCGCCGCCGCCATCGCCTACGGCGTGCAGGACGCCTCGGACTCCGCCCACTGGATGGTCTTCGACCTCGGCGGCGGCACCTTCGACGCGGCCGTGATGAGCAAGCGGGACGGCGAGCTCCAGCTCATCCAGCACGCCGGCGACCCCTACCTCGGCGGCAAGCTCATCGACTGGGCCCTCGTCGACGACCTGCTGGCCCCCGCCGTCCAACGCGACCTCGGCCTGGCCGAGTTCACCCGCAGGAACCCGCGCTGGGGACGGAACTTCGCCAAGCTCAAGCTGGAGGCCGAGAACGCCAAGATCGCCCTCTCCCGCACCCCCGAGGTGGACCTCTTCGTCGACCTCGACGACGGCGAGGGCAACCCGCAGCCCTTCGAGTTCACCCTCACCCGGGGCGCCCTCGACGACCTGGCGCTGCCGTTCTACGTCCGCGCCATCCGGCTCTGCCGCGACGCGCTCGCCGAGAGCGCGCTGCGCCCCGACCACATCGACCGGATGCTGCTGGTCGGCGGCGCCACGCTCAGCCCCGGCCTGCGCGAGCTGCTCGCCGACCCCAAGGAGGGGCTCGGCATCGCCCTGGACCACAGCCAGGACCCGACCACCGTGGTGGCGCGCGGCGCCGCCGTGTTCGCCAGCAGCGTCAGGCTGCCGCGCAAGCCGCACCGGGCCGCCGTCGGCGAGTTCGCCGTCGAGCTGACCTACCCCCCGCAGACCGTGGACACCACGGGCGTCCCCGTCTCCGGCAAGGTGACCAGCGGCAGCGACGTCGACTGGTCCCGGTACGCGGTCACCCTCGCCAATCCGGAGGGCCAGCCCCCGTTCTGGGGGCCGCGCATCGAGCTGACCGCGGACGGCGCCTTCTACACCGAGGTCAGCATCGACGCCAACGCCAAGTCGCGCTTCGTCGTCGAGCTGACCGACGCCGCCGGCACCCGGCAGAAGCTGACGGGCGACACCTTCTCCATCACCCACACCGCCGTCGTCCCCGGCGACGCCGTCCTGACCGGCACCCTGGGCATCGGCAAGGCCGACGGCCGGTTCGACCCGCTGCTGCGCAAGGGCACCTCGCTGCCCACCATGGTCACCAAGACCTACCGCACCACCATCGCGCTGCGCCGCTCCGAGCCCGACGCCGTCATCAAGATCCCCCTGCTGGAGGGCGAACGCCGCCGCGCCGACCGCAACACCCGCGTCGGGCTGCTGGAGATCCGCCCCCGCGACGTGCGGATCGAGCTGCCGGCGCAGAGCGAGGTCGAGGTGACCTTCGAGATCCAGGCCAGCAGCCGGGAGGTCCTGGTCACCGCCGACATCCCGCTGGTCCAGCAGCAGTTCGAGGCGACGATCAACCGCTCCGACCTGCTGGCGCCCGAGCACGACGAGCTGGTCGACCGGCTCCACGACCTGGAAGCCCGCGTCGGCGTCCTGCGCGACCAGGCGGACGACGTCCACGCCGAGCAGGCCCAGCGCGCCCTGGAGGACCTCGGCGAGCAGCGCGCCGTGCCGCAGCTGCGGAAGGAGGTGGACGCCGCCGCCGTCGACACCGGCGCTGCCGTCACCAGCGACCGCCGCATCCGCGACCTGGAGGCCCAACTCGACGACATCGAGGAGTCCATCGAGGTCCCGGGGCTGCAACGCGAGCTGTGGGAGTTGCTCGGCGTCTGCCAGGACATCATCGAGCAGACCGGTGGCGGCCACTCCGACCGCGCCGAGTTGCAGACCCTCAGGGACCGCGCCAGCACCCTCGGCGACGACGCCACCCCCGCCGACCTGCGTCGACTCATCGAGCGCGCCAGCGAGTTCCAGGTCGAGCTGCTGCGCCGCACCGACCAGTGGGACTTTCTCGTCTTCAGCTCCCTGGAGTCCATGCGCGACCAGATGTCCTCCCGCTCCCAGGCCGACGCCGCGATCCTGGAGGGCCGCCAGGCCATCGCCTCGGGCAACCGCAGGGCCCTGGCCGGCGTCAACGAGCGGCTGCGCCGCCTCCTCCCGCCCGGCGCCGGCGGGCAGATCGAGCACAAGCCCGGCGGAATCATCTGATGTGCTTCCCTGAGGAGTCGAAATGACCTCACCCACCCCGCAGCGCCGGGCAGCGGCGCCACCGACGGGCCACGCGCTGCTCGTCGCCCTGCGGGTCTCCCGCGCCCGCCAGGCGGCCCGCGCCGGCGACCACGAAGGCGCCCTCCGCCTGCTGGACGAGGCCGAGGACCCGGCGGTGGCCGAGCATCCGGACGTGCTCGACCTGCGTGCCCGACTGCACGCCCAGCGCGGCGAGTTGGACCGCGCCGCCGACTGCTGGCGGCGGGTCCAGCGGCAGCGCCCCGACGACCCGGCCGCCCGGGCCGGCCTGGCCCGCCTCGATCGCCTCAACCGCCCGGGACCGCGCGCCGCCATCGGCCGGCACCGCGCCCGCACGGCCGCCGTCGCCGCCCTCTCCACGGTGGCCGCCGCGCTCGCCGTGGGCGCCGCGCTCGTCCCCGGCGCCGGGGGCGGCTCCGATGACGAGCGCTCGACGGTGGCGGGCACGGCCCAGCCCGACCAGAGCGAGCTGGCCGAGCGCGTCGAGGCCGAACACCGGGCGGAGCAGGCCAGGATCGCGGAGCGGGAGGCCGGCGAACGCGCGGCCGCCGAACGGGAGGCGGCCGAGGCCCTGGCCGGCGAACTGGCCGGCCCCGGACTGCGGGTGACCGTCGTGGGGGAGGCCGTCGAGGTCGCGTTCACCGAGGTGGTCTTCGTCGAGGGCGACGAGCTGACCCCGACCGGCGCCGAGCGGCTCGCCGCCCTCGGCGCGAGCCTCGCCGGCCACCCGGGCCGCGTCGAGGTCCGCGGCCACGCGGCGGCCGTCCCCGGCGCCCCCGACAGCGGCGGCTCGGTCCTCGCCCTCTGGCGAGCGCTGGTCGCCGTCGGCGAGCTGAGCGCCGCCAGCGACCGCCCGCTCACCGACTTCACCACCGTCAGCGCCGACCAACGCGAGGCACCCTTCGCCACCCCGGCCCTCAACCGCACGGTGACGGTGGTGATCACCCCGGACATGCCCTAGCCAGGTGTTCCGTCTCGGGACGTTGGTGCCACGCGCGGTTGGTGCGTTCCAGGTCAGCCACACCACCGCCACCGCCCGCCGGGCGGGCCGCTACCGACGGCCGTGTGCCGTCCTCGCTTCACTCACCAGGGGGACCCGCTGGTGCGGCCACCGATTCCCAGACGTCCATCAGCTTCGACACGGTCCCGTCCCAGGTCGGCAGGGCAGCTCGCCCCTGCTCCAGCATGTGGTGGCGAAGGCGCCTCTCCTGCGGGTCTCCGGCGAGATGGATGATCTCCTTGGCGAATTCCGTGGGTGAATCGGCGAACGACATGCCGCCTCGCACGGACTCGGGTATCCACTCGACGCCCCCGACGCGGGTCGAGACCATGAGGCAGCCCCGGTGAATCGCCTCGGTCACCTTCACCCTGACCCCGCCACCGATGCGAATGGGGCACAGCATCATGTCGGCTCGGTCCAGTTCGCCCGGCAGGTCGTCGATGTACCCGACCCATTCGACGCCGGTATGCGACGTCAGGGCGTCGAGGAGTTCGGCGTCGGCATTGATGCCGCCGATTCTGAATCTGGCGTCAGGGAGTTCGGCGAGGACCAGCGGAACGACCTCCTCGGTGAGCCAGGCCACCGCGTCCCGGTTCGGGGGATAGTCGTAGTCGCCGTAGAACAGCAGGCGGGGAGCCGTGAGCGGAACATCCCTGTGGTTTCGGGAACTCGCCGGTGTCTCCAGGTGGTCCCAGCCGTTCGGAACGAGGACCGGCGAGACGTCCGGGAATCGTTGGGCGATGTGCCGGTGGTCCTCCGGGCAGAGCGCGACAACTCCGCCGACCCGACGCCACCAGTACTCTTCGGCCCGGCGCACCTGCGGAGAGGTCGCGCCCTCGGCGTGCCCTCCGCCACTACCGGGCTTCGCGGAGCGCAGCCCCTCCGCCTGTCCGACGAGCACCGATTCGATGTTCTGCTCCGCCAGCACCGTCCGGGACAGGAGATGCTCGGGAACGACCGGCAGCACATAGAACGTTTCCACGTGCACGACCGCGTAGCCGCCCGCTTCGCGATCCATTCTTTCGATGGCCGCCCGGGCCTCGCGCGAGCTGCGCGTCAGATCGACGCTCCCGGTGGATTCGTCCGGAAAGACCAGCAACCTCCCGTTGGGCAGGTCGACCAGCTCGCCCTGATATCGGATCACGTCCTCCGGCGGCGCCACGACGACGACGTCGACTTCCCATTTCTGGCAAGCCCGCCTGATGATCTCCCAGCAGCGCTGCCTGCCGCCGCCGATGATCGGCCCCAGGACATCGTTGATGACGAAGAGCATTCTGCGGGAACTGACCATGCCTACCTCCCGTTTAGTTCAGCACCCGCTTCGAGTGCTCCACAAGGATTTCCTCTTCCATCTTTTCGAGAACTGCGGGGATTCCGCTCCGGGGTACGACCGTGGTGTCGCACACCAACTCGAGTACGCACCCCTCAGCCTGCTGAGCATCCCGTACGTGCAGATATATGGACGCGTCGACAAATTCTTGTGGGCTCGCAAACTCCACCGAGCCGCGAAGGTGTCGCGCCGGTTCGCGGGGCGCATCCCCCGGGGTCTCGGGTCGCTGCCGCGCGTCGTTGAAGTGCACTCCGCGCAACAGGTCGGGCGACGCGCTGTGACGCAGCACTTCGGACACGAGGTCGTCCGCGTCGAGTGGGTGGTAGAGGGCGTGACGGTACGCGCTGATCGAGCGGTTCATGGCGCCTCTGGCGGTCTCCCGAAAATCTTCGGAGATCCGGAAGAGCGCAGGAGTGTCCCATGCGAGATTGGCTATCAGTCCGGCCGTCCTCCGGCTGGCCCGGTTGCTGCACAGGAGCTGCACAACGATCTCGTCAGAATCCAGTGTGTCCCGCAGTGCGGCGAGATACGCGGAAAGAAGGACGGCGCTTTCGGAGACGCCGAGAGACGATGCGAGACCGGCGACCAGTGAAGGCAGTGCGGCCGAGGTGAGAGTCGCCGCGTGATAGCGCGGAGCGGCACCTTCCACCCTTGCGACGGAGTAGTCCGCCGCGCCGGTATAGATCGACCTTATGCGCCGCAGCGCGTTGTCGTTCACTTTCTGACCCGGTGGAGAATTCTCGAACCTGGCCTGGTCGATCGCCGTCCACGCGGGCTGGGCGACCGGACGTCGTTTGAGGCTGTCCTCCAGAGCCGCTTGCAGGATGACCCAACCGAAGTAGTCCGCGAGCATGTGGTTCATGGAGACGGAGAGGTACAAGCTGCCGTCGCGGCATTCGGCCAGTCGAGCACGCCACTGTGCGTCACTGTCCTGCGCGAACACTTCCGTCATGTTCTGTCCGTGCACCGCCAGCGCGTGGTCTTCCGGGGGCAGCCCGTCGGATCGTGCGCTGATGACGTCCATGTGCGTGTCTTTCGACACCACTTGCCTGAGGTCTCGCCCGGCACCCACGAACCGGGTCCGCAGAATTTCGAATTCCGACCCCCATCGCGCAAGAGACTCGACAACGTCGCTCACGGAACAGTCGCGCCCCAGCGGGAACAGTTCCCCCACGTTGAAGAAGCTCGGCGAACCTTTTGCCCTCTCCATGCACCTGTCCATGGCGATCTGGCCCCAGGTGGCCGACTCAACGCGATCTCGTTCTCCGCTCAAGATGCGCGAATAAGTGCTTGTCGCGTCCACGAGCACATCTCACCCCAACGGTCATCAGCGATCTTTGCCCGGGCATTCCCTGGCTCCCCACCAGTTTGTGCCCGGTAACGTCCGGAATACATGCGGCAGTTGTGTCGCCGGTGCTCTTGGATTACCTGCGTCATGCTAGGCACGTCCATCAACTCGATGCAACCGTCCCGAACATGAGCCCTTCCCACCCGAACGGTAATCCGGCGGCAAACAATCCGGCGGCGTTCAACTGGCCAATGTGGTCAGTTGCTGGACGGAGCGGCCCCGAAGGGCTGTGGTGCGACACCCCTGTGCGCCGGGGTGATCGCGTGACGTGGCGAGCATGGCCGTCGTGGGCGCCGGGTGCCGTTCCGCGACGGCCGGTCGGGGCCCGGGACCCCTCCCCGGCCGTGCTCCTAGCATCGGCAGGTGCCAGCGGTGGTTGGTCCAGGGAGGGGAAGTGCGATGGACCCGACGGAACCGGCACCAGAGAGTCCTGATCGCCCGGCACCACGGCCGGAACAGGCCGGGGCCGCGCCCGTTCCCCGGCCCCGTGACCCGGTCGCCGCCGGGCTGGGCAACGCCTGCCTCCTCGGCGCCGGTTACCTCCTCCTCGGGCGGTGGCGGCTCGCCGCCGTGAACCTGGTGGTCACGGTCGTCCTCGTCGCCGTCCTCGCGTCGGGCGAGCGGCCCGCGTGGTTCCGGGTCGCGGTGCTCCTGTGGTGGGGTGGCGTCACCGCGCACGGCTGGTGGCTGGCGGGCGGGTGGCCCCGGCGGTCCGGCTGGGAAGCGTTCCCCCGGGGGGCCGGGGCGGGCCGGGTGTGGTCGCGGCGACTCCTCGCCCTCGGTCTCGCGGGCACGGTGCTGCTGACGTTCGCCGCCCTCAGGGCCGACGCCTCCGGGATGGAGCGGGACGCGGCATCGGCGCACCGCGACGGCGACTGCGCGCGGGCGCTGTCGATCCTGGACGGCCTGGGGGCCGGCCACCGGGTGGCCGACGGGCGGCTGGTCGCCCGCGCCGACGACAGCGCCGAGGCGTGCGAACTGCTGGAGGAGGCCGGGCGACAGGCCCGCACCAACCGGCTACGCGCCGAGCGGACGCTGCTGACCTACGAGGAACATCCCGCTGCCCTGTGGGAGGGGGCGCCGGACCGGAGGGCCGACCTCCTCCTCGCGGAGGCCGGCGACGAACTCGACAGCGCCCTCGACGGCGACATCCCGGCCGTGTCCACCAGTTTCGACCACCTCGCGGCGGTCCTGGCGGAGTTCCCCGGTCGGGAGGACGAGGTCGGCGAGGTGATGAACGACTTCCTCGACGCACTGCCCTCGGGAAACCCCTGCACCGCCCTGCGGATCACCACCTGGCTCGGCGGAATGCCGAGCCGGGGCGAGGCGCTGGACCGGGCCGCTGACGTCGTGCCGGAGGTCGAGCCGGCCGCGATCGTCGGATGCGGCGACGACGCCCTGGGCGACGAGGACTGGGACCGGGCACGCGAGCAGTACGAGCAACTGCTCGACGAGTACCCCGACCACGCCCTGGTCGCCGATGCGGAGCGGGGCATCGACGAGGCCGAGACGGCCATCGAGTTCGAGCGGCTGCGCGAACTCGTCCAGACCGACTACGACGGCGACGAACCCGCCTACTGCGACGACCCGGCGCCCTACCGTGGTGCGGCCCCCTACCGTGGCGGCGGCCCGCATCCCGCCCTGATCTTCGGCCAGACCGAACTCGACGGCCAGCTCGACCAGGCGGAGGAACTCCCCGGCGGCTGGCTCGCCGAAGAGGCCGCCGACGCGGTGCTCATCATCTGCGTCGGCGAGCCCCGGTACGGCTCCGTCGTCGAGACCTGTGACTACGAGTTCGACACCAGCCCCGGCGGGTACGCCAGCGTCACCTTCCACACCATGGAGCTTTCCGTCCGGGCCTACGAGGTGCGCACCGGTCAGCGCCTGGACACCTCCACCATCGAGATCGGCGGCAACTGCCCCAGCCTCCTGACCTACACGTACTACGGCGAGGACCCCGGCCCGCCGGCGAACGACTATGTCTTCATGTCGACCGACGACATCCGCGACGCGTACGGCGCGCTGATCAACCCGTGACGGCCGGCGTCCCGGCCCGGGGTGCGAGGAGCCGTCGTCCCCGTCTCATTCCGCCCTCGCGAAGCGCCGGACGGCAGGGGGGCGGTGGCGCCACAGCCGTTCGGGGCCGCGCGCCGGCGGGAACGGGCGGAACCGGCGCGATGAGGCCCACGCCGAGTTGCGCGACATGCCGCTTCGGTGCGAGTTCGGGATGCCTGCCCGGGACGACGGCAACTACGTCCTGATCAGCGGCGCCGCGGCGCTCAGCCTGGCGGCGACGGCCTGGATGATCCTGGGGCTGCGCGCCGCGTTCGGCAATCCGGGGCTGGGGATCGGCGCCGTCGCCGTGGTGTTGATCGGGAATCCGCTCTCCGGGTTGAGCAGCGCCCCCGAAATGCTGCCCGAGGGATGGTCGACGCTCGGCAAACCGCTTCCGCCGGGCGCGGGCGGCGAGATCGAAACCGACGGTTCGGCGGGGCGCCCGCCGAACCGTCGGTTTCGATCCTGCCCGTCGAAGGTCAGCTCTCGACGTCGCCCACGACCTGGATGACGCGCTTGCCCCGGCTGTGTCCGCTCTCCACCGAGCGGTGCGCCTCGCCGATCTCCTCCAGCGGGTAGACCTTCTCGACGACGGGCCGCAGGTCGCCGCTCTCGACCAACTGGGCCAGTTCGACGAGGAGTTCCTTCCTGGGCTTGGCGCGCGCCAGCCGGACGCGGGGGCCGGGCAGCAGCAGGGAGAGCATCGCGTATCCCATGCCCTTGGCGGCGAGGGTGACGATCCGTCCGCCGGACCGGAGGCGGGAGCGGTAGGTGCCGAGGTTGGCGCCGTAGAGGTCGACGACGGCGTGAAAGGCGTCGGCCTGTTCCAGGGCGGCCAGCGAGGCGTAGTCGTAGGTCTCCTTGGCGCCCAGGTCGGAGCAGAAGGAGAGGTTGTCGCCGCTGCTGACGGTGGCGACCTCGACGCCCCTGGCGTGGGCGATCTGGATGAGCGCGCTGCCGATGCCGCCGGCGGCGCCCACGATCAGCAGCCGCTGCCCGCGCTGGACGTTGGCCGCGCCGAGGGCCACCAGGGCGGTGAGCCCGACGGTGGGCAGGGCGGCGGCGTTGACCAGTTCGAGGCCGGGGGGAACGGGCGCGACCAGCGGCTCCTTGACGGTGATGTACTCGGCGGTGTTGGCCGCGCCGAGGGCGAAGGTGGTGCCCCAGACGCGCCTGCCGACCAGCCCGTCGTCGACCTTGGGGCCGGCGGCGACGACCTCGCCCGCGAAGTCCTGGCCGATGCCCTTGGGGGGACGCAGGCCGCTCATGGGGCGCATCTTGCCGGCGCGCACCTGGGCCTCGATGGGGTTGACGCTGGAGGCGTGCACCTTCACCAGCACCTGCCCGGGCCCGGGCTTGGGCATGGGGACGTGGGCGACCTTCAACACCTCGGGCGGACCGTAGCGGTCGTAACGCACGGCGCGCATCGTTGTGTTCGGCATCTCATTCATCCGACTCCCACCTCTCGGGCACCGACCGTCCGGTGCCGATGTCCGTGGCCACGCGCCGTGGCAGCGCGAAGTTCCATGAGGACTTCACGGGGATTGCACGCGCCCCGGTCCGGCTCCCCGCAGCCTGCGGCTCAGGACGGGACCAGCTGGTGCGCCACGCCTGCCCTGCGGGGGACGCTCGGTCCAGTTGGCATGGGCCCACTGTACCCAAAATTGCCTGCCGCGCAAATTTACGGGGCGCGCAACGGATGCTCCCTGGCGGTCGAGGGATCGCCCAAGTGAGATGTATGAGAAGGAAGTTGATGGAGCGTCCGGAGCGGGCGGCGGGGCCGACGGGGCGTCAGACCCCGATGTGCGGGTCCGTCCGACACGTCCGGACCCGCACATCCGCCATCGGCGAAACGCCCCCGGGGGTGGGCGGCGGGGCGCCGCCGTCCGAAGCTCGGCGCGCGCCCCACCCTACAGAAAGATGCGCGTTCCGCATGTTTTCGGAACGCGCAACATCTCGACCGTCGCCCGCCGGTAGCTGCCCGGGCGGCGGGCGCGAAAACCCCCTGCCCGCCGGCGCGTTGAGGCAAGCCCCGGTGTGAGGTCTCAGTC
The DNA here is from genome assembly GCF_006334905.2 of Streptomyces sp. 3MP-14. Classification (NCBI taxonomy): domain Bacteria; kingdom Bacillati; phylum Actinomycetota; class Actinomycetes; order Kitasatosporales; family Streptomycetaceae; genus Streptomyces; species Streptomyces sp. 3MP-14. The sequence continues at coordinate 8,235 of NZ_VDLZ02000029.1, read as the reverse complement.
GGCCAGGGTGGTGAGCAGGTCCCGCACCGTGGCGGCCACCGCCGCGCGGGCCGGGGACAGGTAGGTGCGGGGGTCGACGGGGAAGGGCTCGCTTGCCACGATCGGGCGGAGGGCGTGGGTGAACGCCTTGTTGAGCACCGTGCCGAAGTTGATCTTCACCATGCCGGCGCGGATCGCGGCGCGCAGCTCCTCGTCGGGGACGCCGGACGAGCCGTGCAGCACCAGCGGGACGGGCACGGCCGCGCGCAGCCGGGCGATGAGACCGTGGTCCAGGGTGGCGGTGCGTCGGGTCATGGCGTGGCTGCTGCCGACGGCGACCGCGAGCGCGTCGACGCCGGTGCGGTCGACGAACGCGACGGCCTCGTCGGGGTCGGTGCGCACGCCGGCGGCGTGCGCGCTCGCGGGGGCGTCCGGTTTGCCGCCCACATAGCCGAGTTCGGCCTCCAGCCACAGCCCGGCGCCGTGCGCCCAGCGCGCGGCCGCAGCGGTGGCCTCGACGTTCTCCGCGTAGGGCAGCGCGCCCGCGTCGAACATCGCCGAGGAGAAGCCGGCGTCGGCGGCCTGCCGCAGCAGCTCGGGGTCGGTGACATGGTCGAGGTGGAGGGAGAGTGCGGCGTCGCTCGCGGCGGCCACGGCCGCGCTCGCCGCCGCGAGGGGGCCGACCCTTCCCCCGTGGTAGCGCACGGCGTTCTCGCTGATCTGGAGGATGGCCGGCCGGCCGGCCTCCTCGGCACCGCGCGCGACGGCCTCGGCGTGTTCGAGCGTGATGACGTTGAAGGCGGCGACGCACCCTTGGTCGTCGGCGGCCCGGGCGACCAGTTCTGCGGTGGGGACCAGCGGCATGGCGGTGTTTCCTCGGGGTGGTGGCGGTGGCACGACGGGCGCGGCGGCGGCGTCAGCGGACGACGGGGTCGGCGGCGCCGGGGGCGACGACGTCCTCGTCCCGCTTCTCGTCGGTGTAGACCATGAGCGTCGAGCCGGCGAGGGCCAGCACGATGCCGATCGACGACCAGACGGAGGGCACCGTCTGGTAGATGGCCAGGGACAGGACGACCGTCAGGACCGGCGCCAGCGCGTTGGTGATGGGCGCCACCACGCTGGCCTTGCCCCGGCTCAGCGCCATGACCAGGAACAGCGCGCCCACGGCGTTCAACACCTGGGTGCCGGCGGTGATCGCCGGCGCCTGCCAGGGCGCGGACGGCATCCCGCCCATCATCAGGTAGGCGACCGGCACCAGGGCCAGGCCCGTGATCGTCATCCAGCCGAAGGTGGTCGCGTCGTTGACGCCGGCGAGCGCCGCCTTGCGCATGAAGAACGCCTGCGCGCCCCAGGCCGCGCAGATCAGCACGGCGAGCACCAGCCAGGAGCCGGTGTCCACGTCGCCGCCGTCCCCCGACGGGATGCTGAGCAGCAGGATCGCGACCAGCGCGGTGAACACGCCGACGACGGCGAGCGGCACGATCCGTTCCCGCAGCAGGACGACGGCCATGAGCACGGTGATGACCGGCGAGAGCGACACGATCGGGAAGATCAGGTACGCGGGGCCGTCGGCCAGGGCCTGGAAGAGGACGAGTTGGCCGCCAGCGCCGGTGAGCCCGGCGAGGAGGCCGTAGACGGCGGCCACCGGGCGGCGGTCGAACCGCTGCCGGCGCAGCGCGACGGCCGCCGGGACCAGCATGGTGAAGGCCCAGATGATGTAGATCATCTCGTCCGGGTAGCCGTACCGCTCGACGGGCTGGCTCGACGTCGCGCCCCAGACCCCCCAGAACAGCACGAGCAGCCCTGCGTAGACTATCCAGCTTCGGTTGTTACGGACTGTCATGACTGTTCTCCGTGAGGTTGGTTCTCCGCGAGGTCGGGTCCCGTGCCCGCTTCGGTTGCCGCTGCCGTCTCCGCCTCATCGGCGGCGCGCAGCGTGGCCAGGGCCTCGGGGCCCAGGGGGGTGCCGGCCAGCTTGGCCGCGTAGAGCGCGGCGCCGACGACCGGCGGGAGGAGCGGCGTGCGCAGGTCGTACTCGGCCGCGCGGCGGCCCAGTTCGGCGCGGAACGCCCCCCGCACGGCGGCCGAGCGGAAGACGCCGCCGGAGTAGGAGACGGGCACGGTCTCGCCCGGCGCGAAGCCGAGGCGGTGGCGCGCGGTGTCGACCAGCTCGGCCAGTTCCCGGCCCGCCTCGGCGAGGATGGCGGCGGCCTGGCGGTCGCCCGCCTCGGCGGCCTCGACGACCCGGACGCTGAGCGCCGCGATGTCGGAGCGGCGGCCCTTCAGCCGGTTGAGGACGACGTCGATGATCTCCAGGTCCTCGGTCAGCCCCAGCCGCCGGCGCAGCAGGTCGGCGAGCGGCCCCTCGGGGAGCCGGCCGTCGCCCATCCGGGAGAACGCGTTGAGCGCGCGGGTGGCGATCCAGTACGCCGAGCCCTCGTCGCTGAACAGTTCGCCCCAGCCGCCGACCCGGACGCCGCGCCCCCGCCGCTCGCCGTAGACCATGGAGCCGGTGCCGCTGATGACGTTGATGCCGTCGGCGGCGCCGAGCGAGCCGGCCCAGCCGCAGATCATGTCGTTGTCGCAGGCGTAGCGGTCGTTGCCCAACACCGCGCGCGGCGCGGCGTCCAGCGCGGCCACGTCGCCCGGGGCCTCGCCGTAGCCGGGCAGGCCGAGGAAGGTGTGGTCGATGTCGGCCGGCGCGATGCCCGCCCGCGCGCACAGGGCGGCCACGCCCTTCTCCAGCACGCGCACGACGTGCTCGACGCCGCCGGTGCCGTTGTCGGCGAAGTAGTAGGTGCTGTCCCCCACGGCCCGGGCGCGCACCGTTCCGGCGGCGTCGACCAGGCAGAAGGCGGTCTTGGTGCCTCCGCCGTCCACTCCCAGAAACATCGTTGTTTCTCCTCTCCGCATCTTCCGGGAACGCGCTCAGGCGCGGTCGCCGCGCTCCGGAAGCTCGTGCACGGTCACGCCCTGGACGACGCGGTTGACCTCGCCGGACGGGAACGGGTTGTCGGGCCGCAGGCCCCGGGCGAGGGAGGAGCGCAGGGCGATGAGCTGGGCGCATACCACGGCCGGCAGCGCGAGGGCCGCGTCGGGGGCGTCCGCGAGGCCGGGCAGGAGCCAGGTGTCGTCGGAGTCGGGGAGCCCGTCCTGGCGGCCGGCGATCGCGACGACGGTTCCGGCCGGGAGCGCGGCGCGCAGCTCGGCGAGGATGTCGAGGTCGTAGGCCCGGGTGTAGGGGTCGTTGGAGATGTAGACCACGACGGCCGTGCGGTCGTCGAGCACGGCCTTGGGGCCGTGCCGGAAGCCGAGCGCGGTTTCGGCCATCGCGAGGACCGCGCCGCCGGTCAGTTCGAGGAGCTTGAGCGCGGACTCCTCGGCCAGCCCCTTCAGCGCGCCGCTGCCGAGGTACACCAGGCGTTCGGGCCGGCCGTCGAGGAGGGCGTCGACGCGGGCGTCGGCCCCGCCGGAGGTGAGGTGGTCGGCGGCCGCCGCCAGGGCGGGGAGGGCGGCGGGGGCGTCGGCGGCGCGGAAGGCGAGCAGGGCGGCGAGCACCATGCAGGTGAAGCTCGACGTCATCGCGAAGCCCTGGTCGTTCGACCCGTCCGGCATGAGCAGGACATGAGAGGTGTCCCGCCCGCCGTGCTCGCGGGCCAGCCGGCCGGCCGCGTTGCAGGTGATGACCAGGTGGCTCACGTCGGTCAGCCGGGCCTCGGCGAACTCGGTCGCGGCCACGCTCTCCGGGCTGTCCCCGGAGCGGGCGAACGAGACCAACAGGGTGGGCACGTCCGCGTCGAGGCTGCCGTCGGGGTCGGCGACGATGTCGGTGGTGGCGACGGCGTCCACCCGGCGGCCGGTGGCGCCGGCCAGCGCGGCGCGGGCGATCCGGCCGGCGAAGGCCGAGGTGCCGGCGCCGGTGAGGACGATCCGCAGGTCCGGCCGGGCGAGGAGGGGCCGCAGGAAGGCGTCCAGCGCCTCCCGCCCCTCCTCGATGTTCCGGCCGACCTCGCGCCACAGGCGGGGCTGCTGGGTGATCTCGGCGACCGTGTGGGCGGCGCCGTCCTGGGCCAGGGGGCTGGGGGTGGTGTTCACACGAGTTCCTTGTCGGTGGTGCGGCAGGCGTGGTCGTAGTCGCGCAGCACGTCGCGGACGCGGTCGATGGTCAACGCCCTGGGGTCAGCGGCGAGTTGGCCGCCGCGCACCCGCCGGTACTGGTCGGGCAGGTGGGCGCTGAGCAGGGGCAGCGGGATGCCGGAGTCGGTGAGGTTGTCGAACAGCGTGGTCACGGCGGCGTCGATCGCCGGGTCCGGCCAGTAGTAGCGCACCCGGTCGCTGTAGCTGTAGGTGCGGGCCAGGCGCCGCTCCTCGTCGGTGCCCTCGTAGTAGCCGTCCCACCGGGAGGGTTCGGCGCGCATCCGCTCGTCGACGACCTCGGGGAGCCGGGACCGGCGCTCGGCCGGCACGAGTTCGGCCTCGATGGCGGCGAGCGCGTACAGCGCCTCGCGCAGCGCGAAGGTCAGCCCGGGGCCGACCTTGAGCACGGCCCAGTGGTCCTCGACCAGGGCGGCCAGGGCGTCGGGGGTCTGGTAGTCCGTGGAGTGCGCCTCGAAGACCATGCCCGGCTCGGCGTCCAGCACGGCCCGCAGCTCCCCGGTCAACTCCCTGCGGTAGGCGACGACCTGGGCGTGGTCGAACTCGACGCCCGGCTGGACGACCAGGGCCGTCACGCGGGGCCAGACGTCGGCCAGGCCGTGGGCGGCGAACGCCGCGCGGTGGCGGGCCAGGGTCCTGGTGGCCGCCGAGGCGGTGGTGGGCCGGACCCCGTCGAGGGTCTCGTGGGCGCCGCCGGGCACCGGGACCTCGGTGCCGATGACATAGCGGAGCCGGTCGGCGTCGGGGCCGGCGGCCGCCTCGGCGGCCCGCACCAGCCGGACGGCCCGCTCGGCCACCACGTCGTCGCTCAGCGAGGCCGGGTCGCCGGCGCAGGAGAAGCTACAGTCCAGGTGGATCTTGGTGAAGCCGGCCCGGACATAGGCCGCCACGAGGTTCTCCGCCTCGGCCATCGCCTCGTGCGGCGGCCGGTCCCGCCACCGGTTGGGGCCGAGGTGGTCGCCGCCGAGGATGACCCGGTCCTGCGGGAGGTCGTGCCGGGCGGCGATGGCGTGCACCAGGGCCCGGAAGTCGTCCGGTCGCATACCGGTATAGCCGCCGTACTGGTCCACCTGGTTGGAGGTCGCCTCCACCAGCAGGCGGCCCCCGGTCTCCAGGGCCTGGCGCACCGCCGCCTCGATCACCAGCGGATGGGCCGAGCAGATCGACGCGATGCCGCTCGGCTCGCCGTTCTTCTGGCGTCGCACCAGGTCGTCCAGGGGACCGCGCATGTCGTTGCTCCAGGAAGTACCAGAAAGGGCGCGTCAAAACCGAATCGCGCCCCTTGCACGAAAACTCACCTGGGACGGTACTGGTCTCCCCGACGGCAGTCAATGGTCTCTTTCTGGTCTTGCACTGGTATCACTCGCTCTGGCATCCTACGGGCATGTCTTCCTCGGACTCCCTCCTCCCCCAGGGCCCGCTCGGCAGCGAGGCCCTGCCGCTCTACACCCGGGTGGCCGGACGTCTGCTCGACGACATCGCCGCGAACGGCGCCCGGCCGGGCGACCGGTTGCCCTCGGAACGCGCGCTCGCCGACCGTTACGGGGTCTCCCGGGTCACCATGCGCTCCGCGCTCAACGAGCTGGCGGAGCGCAGCGTCATCGAGTCCTCGCCCGCGCGCGGCTGGTTCCTGGCGGCGGGCAGCGCTCAGGTCCTGTCCCCACCGGGCGACGCCGCCGCGCCGGTGGGGAACCGCACCGTCCAGGGGTTCGCCGACTACGCGGAACGGCACGGCTTCGGCGTCCGGGCCGAGGTCCTGGACTCCCGGGTCAGGGCGGCCACCGTCCGGGAGTCCGAACGGCTGCGGGTCGGCCCCGGCGCCGACCTGTTCGAGATGCGCCGCGTCCGGTTCCTCGACGACCGGGTCGTCGTGCTGGAGCACAACCGGCTGCCGCTCGGCCTGTGCCCGGGCCTGACGGAGGCCGACTTCACCCGCGACTCCCTCTACGCGACCCTGCGCCGCGCCGACCCGCCGCAACTGCCGCGCGTCGCCGACTACTCGGTGGAGGCCAGGCAGCCGACCGACGAGGAGCGCGAGCTGTTGGAGATCACGGACGCCACGCCGGTGCTCGTCGCCACCCAGCTCGCCTTCAACCAGGACGCCCAGCCCCTGGAACTCACCGTCGCCAGCTACCGGGGCGACCGCTACCACTTCCGGGCGTCGATCACCGGCTGACCGGCCCGTTCCCCCTGGGCGACCGGCCGGCGCGAACTCGCCCGCGCCCGGTCAGGCGCGCAGGTCGACGGCGAAGAGCGAGGGCGTGTACCAGTTGCCCGGGTTGTTGTGCAGCACCGCGTCGACCAGCTCGACGCGCACATGGCGGGCGGTGAAGTCCACCGCGTCGTGGGTGAACCCGTACTGCGTGTTGCCGGTGCGGTCGATCGTCGTCCAGTCGCTCGCGTTGTCGCTGTGCAGGATGCGGTACCGGTAGTAGCCCTCGGAGCCCTTGACCATGGGCCAGGAGATGTTGACCTCCGAGACGTGGCGGGAGCCGCCGAGGTCGGTCCCCCACCAGGCGGGCCAGCTCGAACTGCCCGCGATCCAGCGGGTGGTGTAGGAGCCGTCGACGGCCAGGCCGGCGGGGTTGGCCGGGGCCGCGCTGGAGGCGGTGGCCGGGCGGCCCCGGGCGATGTCGGTGACGGGCGGCGCGTCGACGCGGGCGGCGCCGGCGTCGATGCCGAAGCCGCTCCGCCAGTCGAGCCGCAGTCCCCCGCCGGCCTCCACGTCCAACGGCAGCCAGAGCGTGCGGGACTGGCCGAGGGCGTCGGGGCGCCAGCGGTCGGCGACCAGGATGTGACGCGCCCAGCTGTCCAGCCCCACGGTGAGGACGAACGCGCTCTGCGAGGCGAACGTGGCCGGATCGCCGAGCGGGGCCAGGTCGCTCCAGGGGCCGGTGACGGCGGGCGCGGTCGCGTACATGGCCTGGTTGGGCATCCAGCCGGAGGCGCCCGAGGTGATGAGGTAGTAGGTGTCGCCGTGCCGGAAGAGGGCCGGCGCCTCCCGGTAGGCGCCGGGCCACAGCTCGGTGACCTCGTCGGCGACGCCCAGGTAGTCGTCGGTGAGCCGGAAGAGCACCAGGGTGTCGTTGGCGCCGCCGGTGCGTCGGGACGCGCTCAGCAGATAGCCCGTGCCGTCGCGGTCGACATACACCGTCATGTCGCGCGACTCCTGCTCCAGCGGCCGGAAGCTGCCCCGGTAGGTGAACGGGCCGGTGGGAGTCGGGGAGGTCGCGACGGCGACCCGTCCGAGGGCGTAGTCCGCGCCGCGTTCGTAGTGGCCCCACAACACGAAGGTGCCGCTGGCCGCGTGGCGGATCACCTTGGGCCGCTCGATCTTGGCGTCGGCCAACTCCGCGTGGGACGAGGTGTCCAGGACGTTCCGCACGAAGGTCCAGTTGACGAGGTCGGTCGAGGAGTAGCAGCTCACCGCGCGGAAGCGCGCGGAGTCGTGGGCCTTGTCCTCGCCGTACCAGTAGTAGAGGCCGTTGTGTCTGACGATGTGTCCGGCGTGGGCCTGGATGACGTTGCCCGCCGTGTCGTGCCAGAGCGGGCCGTTGCGCACGGTCGCGTAGGCCAGGGGCGTCGGCGCGTGGGGCGGGCCGGCGAGGGTGGGCCCGGCCGCCGCCAGGCCCAGCCCGGCGCCGCCCAGGGCGGCCGCGATGCCCCGGAGGGCGCCGCGCCGCGTCAGACCCGGGACGCTGTTCGAGGTGTGGGGAAGACCAGTCACGGTGAACTCCTTGGATGCTGCGCCGAGTCGGGGGCACCTGGGGGCGCGCGGCCGCCGGCCCCCGGAGCGGGCCGGGGGCTCGGCGGCGCGCGGGCGGGGCGTCGCTGCTACGGCGTGGGCGTCACGGTGCCGGGGTCACGGTGCCGGCGCTGGTGTCGATGGTGAGCTGCGGGGTCCAACTCAGCGACATGGTGCGGCTGTCGGGGAACTCGATGGGCAGCCACACGTACTCGGAGTCGTTGACCAGCCCGCCGGAGGCGTTGCCCCACCGGTCGCCGAGGTAGAGGTAGGAGGTGGCCTCGGTGCCCTGGATCGGCAGCACGAAGGTGGTCTGGGAGTCGAAGCCGGTGGCGTCGCCGACGTTGCGCATCTGG
>NZ_VDLZ02000028.1:0-44734 GCF_006334905.2 Streptomyces sp. 3MP-14 | reverse complement strand
GGGGTGATCCCGGGGCCCACCGCCCGGCCGAGGCAAGGCAGTTCATGGGTGATACCGGGGCCCACCGCCCCCGCCCGAGCAGGGCAGTTCACGGGCCGGAGGTCCGCGACACTCGGGGAGAGCGAGCGGGGCGGGACGTTGCCGAGGCAGGGCAGTTCACGGGGCTGCGGCGGCGCCAAGCTCGATGCCCGAGGGCGCGAGGCCCCGGGGCCCGAACGCCCAGGAAGAGCGCGAGTCAGTTCGCGAGTCTTGCCACCCGCGACGCGCGGGGAGACGAGGCGCGGCCTTCGCCCCCACACCCGGACGTAGCCGGGCAGTCTCGAATCTGAGGCCCCCGACGCTCGGGACCACGGAGCGGGCCGTGGGCCCACCCCGCCTGGAACGGCACACGAGCCTGCCAGCAACGACGCTGGCCGGGGGCCCTGTACCCCACCGCCCAGGCGGGGTGGGGCAGTTCACGGGCCTGCGGCCCAGCTTGCCGAAAGGCGGGCTGGCTGCGCGGGGCCTCGGCTCCCCCGAAGCTCGGGCCTTGAACCCGACCGCTCGGGCGGGGCGGGGAGGTTCTCCGCCGGCGGGACCGACGACCTGGCGGGGACACAGCGGAGGCCGTCGCGACCCTCACCGTCCCGGCGGGGCGGAACGCCGAGGCGCGGGGGCCTGGGTCCAGCCCGCTGCTGGCTTGGCGAACACGGCGTGCGACGCAGGGAGTCGCGGGGTCGGCCGAGCGCCGCAGGGTAGGGCTCGGGGCCGGGGAGGTGCCGCGCGCCCCTCGCGGCGGGACACGTCGCATGGCGCCGCATCGGGCCCCGGCCCGAGCCATCGGGTGAGAGCGGAGTCGGCCCGGGTTGTCCGCGTTGCCGCACGGAACCTCATGCCGGAGGCGTTGGAGGGCCTAGCGGCCGGCACGCGCCGCGCGGGCGACGCCGGCCGCGAGGCCGGACCGGTTGTCCTCGTCGCGACTCCGGCCGGAACCGGTCGACCCGGCGGCAGCTCGCGCGCCGCGCGGCGACACCGGGAGTCCCGGGACGGACCAGGGCGTTCGCCTGCCCGACCCGGCGGCCGTCGTGGAGCCGAGCGGGCCGGCGTTCCGGCCCCCGGGCCAGCCGGTTCCGCCGCGCCCCAGGCGCGGCGGAACCGGCGAGGCCCGTCCAAGAAGCCCAGCGGCCTAGCGAACGGCGGCTAGCGAAACGCGTCGAGGCCCGTCAGCGCCTTGCCCAGCACCAGTTGGTGCATCTCGCTGGTGCCCTCGTAGGTGAGCACCGACTCCAGGTTCGCCATGTGCCGCAGCACGGGGTACTCGTGGGAGATCCCGTTCGCGCCCAGGATCGTCCTGGCGGTCCGGCAGATCGCCAGCGCCTCGCGGACGTTGTTGAGCTTGCCGAAGCTGACCTGTTCCGGCAGCAGGGTGCCGGCGTCCATCCGGCGGCCCAGGTGGTGGGCCAGCAGCAGGCCCTTGTGGAGTTCCAGGGTCATGTCGGCGAGCTTGGCCTGGGTGAGTTGGAAGCCGCCGATGGGCCGGCCGAACTGCTCGCGGGTGCGGGCGTAGTCGAGGGCCGTCTCCAGGCAGGTGCGGGCCGCGCCCAGCGCGCCCCAGATGATGCCGTAACGGGCGTGCGCCAGGCAGCTCAACGGTCCGCGCAGCCCCCGCGCCCCGGGCAGCGCCGCCTCGGCGGGCAGCCGCACCCCGTTCAGGACGAGTTCGCTGGTGACCGAGGCGCGCAGTGAGCCCTTGTGGCGGATGTCGGTGGCGGTGAAGCCGGGCGCCCCCTGCTCGACGAGGAAGCCCCGCACGCCGTCCTCGGCCCTGGCCCAGACCACCGCGACATCGGCCAGCGAGCCGTTGGTGATCCACGTCTTGCGGCCGGTCAACACCCAGTCGTCGCCGACCCGTTGGGCCCTGCTGCGCATCCCCGCCGGGTCGGAGCCGTGGTCCGGCTCGGTCAGCGCGAAGCAGCCGATGGTCTCCCCGGCCGCCATCGGCGGCAGCCAGCGTTGCCGCTGCTCCTCGGAGCCGAAGCGGTGGATCGCGTACATGGCCAACGAGCCCTGCACCGAGACCAGCGAGCGGATGCCGGAGTCCACCGCCTCCAACTCCAGGCAGACCAGCCCGTACTGGACGGCGGACGTGCCGGCGCAGCCGTAGCCCTCCAACGACATCCCCAGCGCGCCCAGCCCGCCCAACTCCCGTGCCAGGCCGCGCGGGTCGTCGACGGCGCCGCGCTCGTACCAGTCGACGATGTCCGGCAGCACCCGCCTGGCCGCCCAGTCGCGGACGGTGGCGCGCACCGCGCGGTCCTCGGGCGTCAGCAGTTCGTCCAGGCCCAGCGGGTCGGCGGGATCGATGGCTTCGGGCATGGCGGGGTGGCCTCTCAACTCAGCTCAACGCGGACGGGCGGGGCGCGGCCGACGTTACGGTCGGGTAACCCGGCTGGGCAAGAGCGGGCGCGCCGGCGGGTTGGCCGGCGCGCCGGCCTCGTTCCGGCCGAGCGAGGTCGGCAGCCGGAGGGCGACCAGCGCGCCGAGCACCAGCAGCGCGGCGCTGGCCAGCAGCGTCAGCCGCATCCCGTGCACGAACGCGTCCCTGGCGGCGGCGCGCAGCGCCTCGCCGGCGGGGCCGCCCAGCCGGTCGGCCACGGTGAGCGCCTCGCCCAGCGAGTGCGAGGCGGCGCCGGCCTCGGCGCGGGGAACGCCGTCGGCCGCGCGGACGGCGGGCCCGTAGAGCGCGTTCATCACGCTGCCGAGCAGCGCTATCCCGATGCCGGCGCCGAACTGGTAGGCGGTCTCCCCCACCGCCGCCGCCCCGCCGGCCTGCCCGGCCGGGGCGTCGCTGAGCAGCGACTCGTAGGCGCCGAACAGGGTGGTCTCCAGCCCGAAGCCGAGCAGCACGAAGCCGACGCAGAGCAGCAGCGGCCGGTCCACGGCGTCGAGGCCGGTGAGCAGCAGCACGGCGAGCACGGTCAACGCGAAGCCGCCGCCGACCATGCGGCGCGGGCCCAGCCACGGCAGCAGCCGGGAGCCGAGCAGCCCGGCGGCGACGGCCGCCACGCTCAGCGGCAGCAGGCGCAGCCCGGTCTCCAACGGCGAGAGGCCGAGCACCAGTTGGAGGTACTGGGCGGCGACCAGGGCGAGCCCGACGAGGGCCAGCACGGTCAGCACGACGCAGCCGGCGGAGGCGCCGAACGCCGGCCTGGCGAAGGCCGACAGATCCAACAGGGGTCGTTCGGCGGCCCGTTGCCGGCGGACGAAGGCGACCAGCAGCAGCGCCCCGAGCCCGGCGGCGAGCAGGGTGCCGGGCGTCGCCAGGTCGCCGCCCCCGGCGCGCTTGACCGCGAGGATGGTCGCGAACAGGCCGCCCGCCGCGCACAGCGCGCCCGTCACGTCGAACGGCCCCTCGCCGGGCCCGCTGGACTCCGGCACCAGCAGCCGGGCGACGGGCAGGCACAGCGCCATCAGCGGGACGTTGACCAGGAAAACCGCGCCCCACCAGAAGTGCTCCAGCAGCGCACCGCCGACCAGCGGCCCGATCGCGGCGCCCACGGCGGCGACGGCGCTCCAGACGCCGATGGCCAGGGCGCGCTCGCGGCGGTCGGGGAAGACCTGCCGCAGGATGGAGAGCGTCGCCGGCATGATCATCGCGCCGCCGGCGCCCAGCAGCGCGCGGGCCAGGATCAGCGGCAGCGGCCCGGTGGACAGCGCCGCCAGGGCGGAGGCCGCGCCGAAGCAGGCGTAGCCGAGCAGCAGCACCCGGCGGCGGCCGATCCGGTCGCCGAGGCTGCCGAAGAGGATCAACAGCGAGGCGCAGACCAGCGGATACGCGTCGACGATCCACAGCAGCTCGATCCCGCTCGGCCGCAGGTCCTCGCTGAGCGCGGGGACCGCGACATGGAGCACGGTGGCGTCGACGGCGACCAGGAACAGGCTGACGCACAGCACGACCAGGACCGTCCAGCGGTTCCGGTCCCTGGTGCGTGCTCCGGGGTGGGTGGACCCGGGCATCTCCGCACCTCTCCTCCGCGCGCGGTGCCCCTCGCCGCCCCGGGGGAACCCCGCGCTGCGCGGGCGCGGGCGAGGTGGGAGGGCAGACGGTGAGACACCCTACGGCAGCGGCCACAGGACGCCTTCGGGCACCCGTTCCGTTCACCGAGCGGCGCTCCGGGGAAAAGCAGATGAACGAGGGGCCCGAGGGAATAGCGGAAAAGATACTGGGAGGCTTATCCGGCGGGGCCGGAATTCGTGAAGCCCGGCGAATCACGGATTCCCCGACGGACCCGCGCACATCACATCGCCATTACGAACGCGGGCCTCGGGAGGAAGCCACGTATCGCGACCGGTAATCTTGCGAGAGTGCGCATCGACCGATTCTTCGCCCGCCTCGAACAGGAGCCACGGCCGCCCGACGTGCCGACTCCTGAGATGAGCCGCACCCGCCTGGGGCTGCTGTGGCTCACGGCGGGCATCTACGCGGCCATCGTGGCGGCGGTCTGCCTCACGTCCTGGCTGGTCCGGCTGGACTGGCAGGTGATGCTCTTCCGGCCCTACAAGCAGTGGCCCGAACTGCACGCGTTCCTCGACTACTTCGTGGTCCTGGGGCAGCGCGGGCCGACGGCCGTGCTGATCGCCGCCTGGCTCGGCTGGCGCTGCTGGCGCCAGCGGACGCTGCGCCCCCTGCTGGTGATGGCCTGCGCGCTGCTGCTGCTGAACCTCTCGGTCGGCGCCGCCAAGCTGGGCATGGGCCGCGAGGGGCCGCACTACGCGACGACCGTCGGCTCGAACGAGATGTGGCTGACCGGGGATATATTTCCCTCGGGCCACACCGCCAACGCCGTGGTGACCTGGGGCATTCTGGCCTATCTGGCCACCACCCCCACCGCCCGCAGGACGCTCTCGGTGATCGCCTCGGTCTTCGCCCTCGGCGTCGGCGCCACCACGGTCTACCTGGGCACCCACTGGGTGAGCGACGTGCTCCTCGGCTGGGCGGCCGGGCTGCTGATCCTGCTGGCGCTGCCCTGGTGCGAGCCGTTGATCACCCGGCTCAACGACACCCTGCTGCGGCACTGGAACCGGCTGCGCCGCGCGCCCTCCGAGCCGGTCGAGCCGGCCGAGCCGCTCGGCACCGGCGGCGGGCCGCGCCACCCGGAGCTGCCGGTCGCGCCGCGCCCCGAGGAGGAGCCGCGCCCGCACGCGCAGCCCGCCGTCGCGGCGGCCGCCCGCCCTGCCGGGCGGCTGGCCACGGTGGCGGTGCGCCCGGCGGGCAGCACCCGGCCCCACCCCACGCACCCGGAGCAGCCGGTCGGCCCGGCGAGCCGGCGCTGAGCGGCCGGCCCGCCTCCCGAACCGCCACGGCGGGACTCAGCCGCGCCAGCAGCGCACCACGGCGCCGTCCCGCACCGCGAAGTTGATGCGGCCCGGCATGAACTCCATGGTCACGATCGCGTCGGGGGCCAGCTGGCGCACGGTGCGCCAGCCCCGGCCCCTGGCCCGCTCCTCGGCCAGCTCGGCGGCCATGCCGACATAGGCGTCGGGGTTGTCGTCGGGGGACCTGGGGGGCTTCGGCAACGGTGGCATGGCCTCACCGTACGACCTGCCTCCCGGGGCCCGGAAGGCCGGCCGGGATCGGGAAACGGTCACGCTTGTGTCACAACCGCGTCCCCGGTCCTTCCTTCAGGGGAAGGTGCGCGTTTTGTAATGGCCGTGCCCGGGCGCCGTGGACCTCGACGTTTCTTCTCGGCTTTTCCGACGACCCGACGGGCGGTTTTCCGCACGTTTTTCCGGCGGATTTCGCGGGGCGATCGCCGCGCTTGCCGTGGGGGGAGGTTCACGTTTCCTCACCACCTCGGTGAACGGACGGTTTAGGCGGACTGTCGGTCACGCGGCCACCCGGCGACGGGCGGGTGGCCGCCCGTTTCCCGGAACTTCACCGGTCGCCCCGCGCCGCCCGCCCCGTCCCCCACGGGCGGCGCAGCGTGACCCGGGCCCGTCTCCCGGCGTTGTGCACGGGGCACCCGCCGTGAAGGGCGGGCAGAACCCGAACCGAGGAGCGACCGTGTCCCCCTTGCTCGACGTCAGCGACGACGTACGCGCCGAGATCGGCGACGAAGAAGCCGAACGGCTGCTCGCCGGCGAGAACGCCCCGGGCGCCTACGACTGCACCTCCTGCCGCACCCCCGGCAACACCGCCCAGGAGCGCACCAGCACCGTGCTCTTCGTCGGCGGGGAGACCGCCGTGCTGGCCTTCGCGCACGCCTCCTGCATCCCCTCCCAGGTGGTCTCCGTCTCCGAGGAGCAGCTGCGCGGGGCGGTGCGTTCCATCACCGGCCAGAGCCAGCCGACGGCCCAGCCCGCCGAGCCGGCCGCCCAGAACCAGGCGGTGCTCGGCGTCACCTGCGGCCAGATCCTGATCGAGGACGAGCTGTTCCCCGCGATCGTCGTGGAGCCCACCGCGCCGATCGTGCGCCCCGGCTCCCAGGGCCCGGGGGACGACTTCCTGCCGCTGCTGATCGAGGCCGGCTTCGTTCCGGTCAGCGACGTCGCCACGCCGCCCAGCCCGATCGCCGGCTGGTCGGTGCTGCTGGCGATGGGCAAGCTGCACGCGGTGCTCCAGAACGACCCGGCCGGCGGCGACGCCAGCGCCTGGTGGCAGGCGCACGAGCCGCTGTCGGTCACCGACGGCTGGCGGGCCACCGCCAACCAGCGGCACACCGTGCTGGTCTACGCGGCGCCGGCCGGCACCATCGGCCAGCAGCCGAGGGAGGACCTGCTGCGGGAGGCGCTGGAGAAGGCGGCGGCCGGCGGGCTGCTGGTGGCCGCCGCGATGCCGCTGGCCGGCACCTGAGCCGACCCGCCGCCGGCCGTTCCCCCCTCGCGCGGCCGTTCCCCCGCGTCGGGGGCGCGGCCGGGCGGGCGGAACGGGCGGAACGATCCGGCTGAGACGCCTGCTGAGACGATCGAGTACACTGCGGGCCAGAGCCGCATCCGGTGCCGGGCCCGGTCGTTGGTTGAACGTGCACCCTTACGAACCGCAACGAACCTCCCCCTCGCTCCGCCCCGCCACCGGCGCCATCCCCGGGATGCGCGCCCCCTACGAACGGTCAGGCGGCGGCTCGGCCACCCCGATCTACGACTCGCTGTGCGCGGAGTACCGACGGCTGTTCCGGGCGCTGCCCGGGGACCGCAGCGGCGAGGAGGAGCTGAGGTTCGTCGGCTTCAACACCATCAGGGGCGTGGGCGTGGGGAGTTGGCGCCACCTGGAGTACCGGGGCGGCGGGCCGGCCCGGGCGGAGCTGCCGCCCGGGCGGTCCGAGTAGGGCCCCCGCCGGAACGCCGTTACTTCTTGCGGCCGCGCTTCTCCCGCACCCGCACCGACAGCTGGATCGGCGTTCCCTCGAAGCCGAACTCCTCGCGCAGCCGCCGCTCGATGAACCGGCGGTAGCTGGCCTCCAGGAAGCCGGAGGCGAACAGCACGAAGCGGGGCGGCCTGGTGCCGGCCTGGGTGCCGAAGAGAATCCTGGGCTGCTTCCCGCCCCGCACCGGGTGCGGGTGGGAGGCCACCAGCTCGCCGAGGAACCCGTTGAGCCGGCCGGTCGGCACCCGGTACTCCCAGCTCGCCAGCGCCGTGTCGATCGCGGGCACCAGTTTCTCCAGGTGCCGCCCGGTGCGCGCCGAGATGTTGACCCTCGGCGCCCAGCGGACCCGGACCAGCTCCTGCTCGATCTCCCGCTCCAGGTAGTAGCGGCGCTCCTCGTCGAGGGTGTCCCACTTGTTGTAGGCGATGACCAGCGCCCGGCCGGCCTCCACGGCCATCGTGATGATCCGGGTGTCCTGCACGCTGATCGACTCGGTGACGTCGATCAGCACCACGGCCGCCTCCGCCTTCTCCAGCGCGGCCGCCGTGCGCAGCGAGGCATAGTAGTCGGCGCCGCCCTGGAGGTGGACGCGGCGCCTGATGCCGGCGGTGTCCACGAACCGCCAGGTCCTGCCGGCCAGTTCGATCAGCTCGTCGACCGGGTCCCTGGTGGTGCCCGCGGTGGCGTCCACCACCACCCGGTCCTCGTTGGCGACCTTGTTGAGCAGCGAGGACTTGCCGACGTTGGGCCGGCCGATCAGGGCGATCCGGCGGGGGCCGCCCACGATGTCGCCGAAGGTCTGCGCGGGCGCCTCGGGCAGCGCCTCCAGCACGGCGTCCAGCATGTCGCCGGTGCCCCGGCCGTGCAGCGCGGAGACCGCGTGCGGCTCGCCCATGCCGAGCGACCACAGGTAGGCCGCCTCGGCCTCCATGGTGGGGCCGTCCACCTTGTTGGCGCACAGCACCACCGGCTTGCCGGCCTTGCGCAGCAGCTTGACGACGGCGGCGTCGGTGTCGGTGGCGCCGACCGTCGCGTCCACGACCAGCACCACGGCGTCGGCCGCCTCGATCGCGAACTCGGCCTGCGCGGCCACCGACGCCTGGATGCCGAGCACGTCCTGCTCCCAGCCGCCGGTGTCCACCACCTTGAAGCGGCGGCCGGCCCACTCGGCCTCGTAGGTCACCCGGTCCCTGGTGACGCCCGGCCGGTCCTCGACGACCGCCTCGCGGCGGCCCAGGATGCGGTTGACCAGGGTGGACTTGCCGACGTTGGGCCGGCCGACGACGGCCAGGACCGGCAGCGGTCCCGAGGCCGCCGCCGCCAGCTCGCCCTCGATCTCGTCGGCCTCGAAGCCCTCCTGCTCGGCGATCCGCAGGAACTCGTCGTAGTCGCCCTCGTCGAGCGCGCCATGGCCGGCCAGCTGCCCTGGGTGGTGACCGGGCTCGCCCGGGGTGTTCTGGTCGTTCATGGCGTTACGTCTACCTCGTCCGTCGTGTTCGTGCGTCGTGTCGTCGTGCGTCTGTGCGGGTGCGTGCGTTCCCGCGCCCCGGGCGCCGGCCTAGCGGTCGGTGGCCCTTCGGGCCCGGCGCACATGGTCGGCCAGCCGGGCCTGGAGTTCGGCGCTCGCCCGGTCCAACGCCGCCCGGCCCCGCCGGCTTCCCCCGGCCCCTTCGAGGGTGAACGGCTCGCCGAACACCACGTCGACCCGGGAGCGCAGCGGCGGCAGCGGCCGCAGCAGCCGGCCGGGCCGGTCGCCGCCCAGCACCGCGACCGGCTGCACCGGGGCGCCGGAGCGGAGCGCGAAGTACGCCAGGCCCGCGCGCACGGCGGCGAAGTCGCCCCTGCCCCGCGTCCCCTCGGGGAAGATCCCCAGCACCTCGCCCCGTTCCAGCACGCCGTTGGCGGCGCGCACCGCGGCCAGGTCGGTGGCCTCCCGGTCCACCCCGATCTGGCC
The DNA here is from genome assembly GCF_006334905.2 of Streptomyces sp. 3MP-14. Taxonomy (NCBI): domain Bacteria; kingdom Bacillati; phylum Actinomycetota; class Actinomycetes; order Kitasatosporales; family Streptomycetaceae; genus Streptomyces; species Streptomyces sp. 3MP-14. The sequence continues at coordinate 35,437 of NZ_VDLZ02000028.1, read as the reverse complement.
TATCCCGCGCAGGAACGGGCCGAGCGGGCCGACGAACGCCTCCCGTTTGATCAGGAAACGCACCGGACGGGGCGCGGTGCCCAGCAGCACCGGGCCGTCCACGTTGTGGGTGTGGTTGACCGCGAGGATCAACGGGCCGGCCGGGGGCGTCCGCCACGCGCCCAGCACCCGGGGGCGCCACGCGGTGTGGATCACCCCGCGCGCCAGCCGGTGGCCGGCGACGGCGCCCCGGGCGCCGGGTGGGGTCATCGCGCGCGCCGCCCCCGTTCCTCGATGAGGGTCACCACACACTCGATGACCTGCTCCAGGGTCAGCTCGCTGGTGTCCACCTCGGTGGCGTCCGCCGCCTTGGCCAGCGGCGAGGTCTTGCGCCGCGAGTCCGCCGCGTCCCGGCGCAGCAGCGCGGCCTGGGTGGCGGCGACGTCCGAACCGGCCTGGGCCGTGGGCGCCGACGAGCCGGCGCGGCCGGCCAGTTCGGCGCTGCGGCGGGCGGCCCGCACCTCGGGCGAGGCGGTGAGGAAGATCTTGACGTCGGCGTCCGGCAGCACGGTGGTGCCGATGTCCCGGCCCTCCACCACGATGCCCTCGGCGGCGCCGGCGGCGATGGACCGCTGAAGCTCGGTGATCCGGGCCCGCACCTCGGGAACGGCGCTGACCGCGCTGACCGCGCCGGTGACCTGCCGGCCCCGGATCGGCGCGGCCACGTCGGTGCCGTCCACGGTGATGGTGGGCGCCAGCGGGTCGGTGCCGGAGACGATCGTCGGCTTGCCGGCGGCCGCCGCCACCGCCTCGGCGTCGTCCACGTCGATGCCGGCGTTCAGCATCCACCAGGTGATCGCGCGGTACTGGGCCCCGGTGTCCAGGTAACGCAGCCCCATGCGCGCGGCCACCGCCTTGGACGTGCTCGACTTGCCGGTGCCGGATGGGCCATCGATGGCGACGACGACGGGAGTTGCGACCACGGCGGTGGACACCTTTCGCAGTGTTGGGACGGGAGCGGGGCGCCGGCCCCGGTGCGGAGCTGCGGGCTTCCGGCAGACGCACGGGCCCCCGGCGGAGTGGGGCCGGAAGGCCCACCGGGCAAGGGTACCGGCCCCGGGGAGGCCGTTCGCCGGCCACCCGGGGCGGGCGCCACCCGGGGCGGGCGGCTACTGCCGCAGGGACCAGCCGCGTTCGCGCAGCGCCGCCGCCAGCGGCGGGGCCGCCGCCGGCTCGACGACCAGCTGCACCAGGCCGGCCTGCTGGCCGGTGGCGTGCTCGATCCGCACGTCCTCGATGTTGACGCCGGCCCGGCCGGCGTCGGCGAAGATGCTCGCCAGCTCCCCCGGGCGGTCGTTGATCAGCACCGCCACGGTCTCATAACTGGCCGGCGCCGCGCCGTGCTTGCCCGGCACCCGCTCCCGGCCGGCGTTCCCGCGCCGCAGCACGGCCTCGATGCCGGCGGCGCCCTCCGAACGCTTCTGCTCGTCGGCGGACTCCAGGGCGCGCAGCGAACGCACCGTCCGGTCCAGGTCGGCCGCCACCTCGGCGAGCACGTCGGCGACCGGGCCCGGGTTGGCGGCCAGGATCTCGATCCACATCCGGGGGTCGGACGCGGCGATCCTGGTCACGTCCCTGATGCCCTGCCCGCACAGCCGCACCGCCGCCTCGTCGGCCGACTCCAGGCGGGCCGCGACCAGGCTGGAGACCAGCTGCGGGGTGTGCGAGACCAGCGCGACCGCGCGGTCGTGGGCCGCCGCGTCCATCATCACCGGCACGGCGCGGCAGAGCGAGGCCAGCTCCAGGACCAGATTGACCACCTCGGTCCTGGTCTCGGGCGTCGGGGTCAGCACCCAGGGCCGGCCCTCGAACAGGTCGGCCGAGGCGGCCATCGGGCCCGAGCGCTCCCGGCCCGCCATGGGGTGGGTGCCCAGGTAGCTGGCCGGGTCCCCGCCGAGCGCCGCCAACTCACCGGCCGGGCCCGCCTTGACGCTGCCCACGTCCACATAGGCCCGGGCGGCGCCCCGCCGCTGGAGTTCCGCGACGGTGGCGGCGATCCTGGTGGGCGGAACGGCGACCACGACCAGCTCCACCCGGCCCTGGGGCGGGTCCTCGCTGCCGGCGCCCAGGGCGGCGGCGGTGCGGCGACGGTCCTGGTCGTGGTCGTCGAGGTGGACGTGGACGCCCCGGGCGGAGAGGGCCAGGGCCACGGAGGTCCCGATCAGACCGCAGCCGATGACGAGAGCGGTGCGCATCCCCCCAGCGTAGCCGCGCCGCCCGGGCGGCCGGCCTCGGCCCTAGAGGCCGACCTCCTTCATCAGCCGGCCCACCTCGGTGTTGGTCATCCGGCGCAGCCAGCCCGACTTCTGGTCGCCCAGCACGATCGGGCCGAACGCGGTGCGCACCAGCCGGTCCACCGGGAAGCCGACCTCGGCCAGCATCCGCCGCACGATGTGCTTGCGCCCCTCGTGCAGGACCACCTCGACCAGGTAGTTCTTCCCGGTGTTCTCCACCACCCGGAAGTGGTCGGCCCTGACGTGGCCGTCCTCCAGGCGGACGCCCTCCTTGAGGCGCTTGCCCAGGTCACGCGGGATGGGCCCCTGGATCGCCGCGAGATAGGTCTTGGTCACCCCGTACCTGGGGTGGGTCAGCCGGTGGGCCAGCTCGCCGTGGTTGGTGAGCAGGATCAGGCCCTCGGTCTCGGTGTCCAGCCGTCCCACGTGGAAGAGGCGGGTCTCCCGGTTCTGCACGTAGTCGCCCAGGCACTGCCGCCCGTCCGGGTCCTCCATCGCGGAGACCACGCCGGCCGGCTTGTTGAGCGCGAAGTACAGGTGCGACTGGCTGGCGACGGTGAGGCCGTCCACCTTGATCTCGTCCTTGGCCGGGTCGACCCGGCGCCCCTGGGAGGTGACGACCCGGCCGTTCACCTCGACCCTGGACTGGTCGATCAGCTCCTCGCAGGCGCGCCGCGAGCCGAGCCCGGCCCGCGCCAGCACCTTCTGGAGCCGCTCGCCCTCGGGCTCGTCGAACGTCCTGGGCAGCTTGCGCGTCGGCTTGTCCGGGTGCCGCTCGCGGTTGCGCTCCTCGATCTGGGCCTCGTACTCGCGGGACCTGGTCGGCGGCGCCGGGCGCCGCCGGGGCGTCGCGGAGCCGCTCCGGCCTCGGCCGCGCGCCGGGGGCGCGCCGCCACCGGGCCCGCGCCGGTCATCGCGTCGATCGCCCGAGCCACGGCGGTCGTCCCGCCGGTCATCGCGTCGATCGCCCGTTCCGCGCCGGTCGTCGCGGCGTTCATCGCGTCGATCGCCCGTTCCGCGCCGGTCGTCGCGGCGTTCATCGCGTCGATCGCCCGCTCCGCGCCGGTCGTCCCAGCCGGCCGAGCCGCGTGCGCCGCCCGCTCCGCGCGGGCCGCCCGTTCCACGGGGGCCGCCCGAGCCGCGTGGGGCCGATCCGCGTCGGTCGTCGCGGCGGTCTCCCGTTCCACGGCGATCGCCGGAGCCGGCCCGGTCGTTGCGGCGTTCGCCCTGGTCATAGCGGCGCTCCTCGGGGCGTGGCCGGCCCGAACGGCTCGGCCGGTCGTCGCGGTCGTAGCCCGCGCCGCCCCGGGTGTTCCGGTTGGGCCGGTCGTTCCGGTTGTCCCGGCCGTCGCGGTCGTTCCGGTTGGTGGTCTGCCGGTTCCGGTTGGTGCCCCGGCTGTTGTCCCGGCTGTTGTGCTGGCCGCTGCTTCGCATTAATGATCCGTTGGGGAGTCGCCGCTGTCGTCTGCATCTACGTCGAACGACGGCACACCCTCCTGGCTCTCGCCCTCGACCTGGTCCGCTTCCGGAAGGAAGGGCGCCAACTCGGGAAGTTCGTCCAGGCCGCGCAGGCCCATCCGCTCCAGAAAGTAGTGCGTCGTCTCATACAGGATCGCACCTGTTTCGGGTTCGGTGCCCGCCTCGGCCAAGAGCCCCCGCTGAAGCAGGGTGCGCATCACGCCGTCACAGTTCACGCCGCGGATCGCGGAGACCCGGGAACGGCTCACCGGCTGGCGGTAGGCGACGACCGCCAACGTCTCCAGCGCGGCCTGGGTCAGCCGGGCGTGCTGGCCGTCCAGCACGAAGCGGTCGACGGCGGACGAGTAGGCGGCCCGGGTGTAGTAACGCCAACCGCCGGCGACCAGCCGCAGCTCGAACCCCCGGCCGTCCCTGGTGTACTCGTCGGCCAGTTCGCGCAGCGCGTCGGCGACGGCCCGCCGGGGAAAGCCGAGCACCTTCGCCAGGTGCTCCTCGGTGGCGGGCTCGTCGACGACCATCAACACCGCCTCCAGGGCGGGCTTGATCGCGGGTTCCCCTGCCGGGGGCTCCGGGGACTCCCCGCCGTGCGGCCCGGGGGCCGCCGGCGGCTCCCCGGGCGGGGCGTCGGCCGCCGCCGGTGGTTCCGCAGGCGCGGTGTCGGTCGTCGCCTCGGGGCGCTCCGCCGTGGCCTCGGCGGTCTCCGTCTCGGCCGTCTCGGCCGTCGCGGCGCTCTCGGCGGTCTCCGGGGTGGTCATGTCGCTTCGCCTTCCCTCTGGCCTTCCTCGGGCGCGGGCGGCGCCGCCCCGGGTGAACCCGCCCTGCCGGTGCGCCCGTTGCCGCTCTCGGCGGCCTCCTCGGCACCGGCGACCTGGTCGAACTCGTCGCTGACCAACGTGCGGCCCGGCTCGGCGCCGCTCCAGCGCACCAGCAACGGGCCCAGCGCCTCCTCCTGTTCGAGCGCCACGGCACGCTCCCGGTACAGCTCCAGCAGCGCGAGGAAGCGGGCCACCACGGTCAGGGTGTCCGGTGCGTCCCCCGTCAACTCGGCGAACGTCGCCGAGCCCACCTCCTGCAGCCGGCTGATCACCACCTCCGCCTGCTCGCGGACGCTGACCAGCGGGGCGTGAATGTGCTCGACATAGACCTCGGGCTTGGGCTTGGGCTGCATCGCCTTGACCGCGAGCCGGGCGAAGCCCTCGGGCCCGATCTTGATCACCACGTCGGGCAGCAGCTCCGCGTGGTGCGGCTCCAGCCCGACGGTGCGGGGGTGCCGCAGCGCCTCGTCGGCGAGCCGGTCCGCGAAGATCTCGGCGATCTGCTTGAACGCGCGGTACTGCAACAGGCGGGCGAAGAGCAGGTCCCTGGCCTCCAGCAGGGCGAGGTCGGCCTCGTCCTCCACCTCGGCGGTGGGCAGCAGCCGCGCCGCCTTCAGGTCGAGCAGGGTGGCCGCCACTACCAGGAACTCGGTCGTCTGATCGAGGTCGCCGTCCGGGCCCATGGCCCGGAGGTGAGCGAGGAAGTCGTCGGTGACCCGCGACAACGCGACCTCGGTGACGTCCAGCCGGTGCCGGGAGATCAACTGGAGCAGCAGGTCGAACGGCCCCTCGAAGTTCTCAAGAACGACCCGAAACGTGGTGCCTCCGGCGGGGTCGCCGGCGCCTTCGGCGGGGGCGGGGTGGGCGGCCACGCCGCCAGGGGCGGCACCCTGCCCGCCCGACGTGCGGGAGTTGGCGGACACACCGACGCCTCCGGCGGGGGCGGTGGTGCCGACGACCTCGCCGTCCAACGGGGTGCCCTGCCCGGGCAGGACCAAGAAATTCTCGCTCGACCTGCGGGAACTGGCGGACACCGTGCCGGCAGCTCCGGCCGGGGCGGGGGCGGCGGCATCGCCGCCGGCGGCAGAGCTGGCGGAGGCAGCCTGCCCGGCAGGCCAGGCGCTCGACTCCCCACCCTCAGGGTGGGAGTTACCGGCCGAACCGCCAGCAGCGGCAGGGGCGGCGGCCGGACCGGGAACCGCGTCGCCGCCGGCACGGTCGGCGGAACCGACGGCCTCCCCGGGGCGGGCTGACGGGCTGCCGGCGGCGCCGGTAGGTTCAGCGGGCTCACCGGCCGGAGAGACGGCCTGCTCGGTCGCGGCGCGGGAGGCGGGAACGGCCCCCGGCACTGCGGCGTCGTCGCCGTCGTCGTCTTCGGCGGGCACCCAGGCGGCGGCCGGCTCACCCGCCGGGATGGGCACGTTGGCGCCCCGGCCGTCCAACTCCCCGGATGGCAGCCCCCCGTCACGCGCATCACGCGCGTCGCGCGAGAAGGCGGATTCCGGCCCCGCCGCAGCGTCGTCGTCGGCGACCGCACGGCCAACGGCCGTCTCTCCGCCCGTTCCTCCGCCCGAATCGGTGACCGTGCCGGGCCGGCCCTCCGACCCCACGGCCGAGGGGCCGGGGGCACCTCCGCCTCGCGCGGCGCGTGAGCGGGCAGCGTCCCCCTCCTCGCCGGAGCCGGGCGCGGCAGCCGCCTCACCGCCGTTCTCGGGATCTCCGTCGAAAACCGCCGACGCACCCGGCGCCACCCCCGCAGCGCCACCACCGGAAGCGGCCGGTGCCGCCTGCGGCACCGCCGCGCCGCCGCCCTCCGCCCCACCGCCGGAGGCACCCGGCGGCACCGCCGCCTCGTTCCCGTTGCCCGCGCCAGCGTCTCCGCCCGCGCCAGCGTCCCCCTGGGGCCGGGGGCCCTGGCCCAGGGGGCGGCGGCGGTGGGTGGGCGGGGTCATCGCCGGGCAGGTTACTCCGCGCCGCCGTCGCGCATCGCGCGCCGCGCGGTCAGCGTCCGCGCAGGCGGCGCACCAAGATGCTGGCGTCGCCCCGGGATTCGAGGTCCGCGAGGACCACCGCGACCGCCTCGCGCACGATCCGGCCCCGGTCCACCGCGAGGCCGTGCTCGCCGCGCAGCACCAGCCGCGCGTGCTCCAGGTCCATCAACTCCTCGGCGGAGACATAGACGGTGATCTTCTCGTCGTGGCGTTCCCGGCCGCTGGGGCGTCGCCCGACGCCCCGCCCCTTGCGCTGCGGGGTCGCCGCCGCGCCGCCGCGCGCCGGGCCGGCGGCCTGGCCGGCCGGGGGAACGGTCGGCCGCCCCGTGCCGTCGCGCTTCGGCTGGCTCGGGACCTGGGGCTCCCGCCCCTCCCGCTCCCGCCCCTCGCGTTCCCGCGCCGACTTGCCCCGGGGTTCCCGGGCGGAGCGCCCGCGCGCGGCGCGCCCCTCCCGCGCGCCCTCGTCCGGGGTACCAGCGGCGCCGGCAGCGCCCGAGGCCGCCGGCTCGCCCGACTGCTCGGCGGGCGGCGCCGGTTGGGGCTCGGCCGCCCCGTTGTCCTGCGAGGTCGTGGGCGTTGACGGCTGGACGGCCGCCCCACCCGTGGTACGGAACAGTTCGTCGGCCGCCGGCAGGCTCACTCGGCGTGGCACCGGGCGAGCACCTCCCTGGCGAGCTGTCGATAGGCGGCGGCGCCCACCGAGTTGGAGGCGTAGGTGGTGATCGGCTCGCCCGCGACGGTGGTCTCGGGGAAGCGAACGGTGCGGCCGATGACGGTGTGGTACACGTTGTCGTCGAACGCCTCGACGACCCGGGCGAGCACCTCGCGGCTGTGCACCGTGCGCGAGTCGTACATGGTCGCCAGGATGCCGTCGAGCCGCAGCTCCGGGTTGAGCCGCTCCTGCACCTTCTCGATGGTCTCGGTGAGCAGGGCCACCCCGCGCAGCGCGAAGAACTCGCACTCCAGCGGCACGATCACCTTGTGCGCCGCGGTGAGCGCGTTCACGGTGAGCAGGCCGAGCGAGGGCTGGCAGTCGATGATGATGAAGTCGTAGTCGTTGAGCAGCGGTTGGAGGGCGCGCTGGAGGGTGGACTCCCGGGCGACCTCGCTGACCAGCTGCACCTCGGCCGCGGACAGGTCGATGTTGCTCGGCAGCAGGTCCATGCCGGCGACCGCCGTCTTGAGCAGCACCTCGTCGGGGGCCATGCCCCGCTCCATCAGCAGGTTGTAGATGGTGAGGTCGAGCTCCATCGGGTTGACCCCGAGGCCGACGGAGAGGGCGCCCTGCGGGTCGAAGTCGACCAGCAGCACCCGGCGTCCGTACTCGGCCAGCGCCGCGCCCAGGTTGATGGCGGAGGTCGTCTTGCCCACGCCGCCCTTCTGGTTGCACATGGCGATGACCTTCGCCGGGCCGCGTTCGGTGAGCGGTCCGGGGATGGGGAAGTACGGCAGGGGCCGGCCGGTGGGGCCGATCCGCTCCCGGCGCTGCCGGGCGGCGTCGGGCGCGATGGTGGCCGCGTATTCGGGGTCGGGCTCGTATTCCGCGTCCGGGTCGTAGAACTGCCCGTCGGGGAGGTCTTCGTAGTCGGGGAAACGGTCGGACTCGCCGGCCGTACGGTTGCCTGTGACGGCACTGGCCTCGTGGCCGTCCGTGCTCTGATGCGCTGTCATGCTCGGTTGGCTCTGGTGGGTTGCGAAGGTATGAACAGCGACGGAGCCGTTGCCCGTCGAATCCGAGGCGCTCTGACGCCGCTCCGGGACCCCTGGCTGTGCTCCCCTGGGAGTAATTATCGACTCATTCACAAGTCGTCTTACCTCCTTGGGGACCAGGAAACTTCTAGACAGAGTCAGCGTTGCACCATGCCGACGTTTGGCGACTCTATGGCGTGTCGGCGGTTCGCAGCAACACAATCCACCGGACCGGCACGGATGTGTCGGCCATCGAACAATCGCTTGTCAAGGCCCCATGCTTCGCGAGCCGGGGCATTGCGCCCGCGCCGAGGGCCCTAAACCGCGACGTGAGCGCGGAGTTGAGGGTGTGTCGGGCGCCGGCGACAAGCGCCCGAGTGGCTGAATCGACACGGTCGTCGAACGGACCGGTGTGACATTCCCGATGTTGACGCGGGGAGTTGACCCGCCGGCCGGCGCCGGCGGGGCGTTGGGCTCAGGCGAGCACCTCGGACGGTGCGGTGAAGGGCAGTTGGTGAGCCTCGGCGACCGGTTGGTGCACCACCTGGCCCTCGTGGGTGGCGAGCCCGGCGGCCAGCCCCGGGCTGGCGCGCAGCGCGGAACGCCAACCGTCGGTGGCGAGTTGGAGAACGTACGGCAGGGTCGCGTTGGTCAGCGCGTGCGTTGAGGTACTGGGCACGGCGCCGGGCATGTTGGCCACGCAGTAGAAGAGCGCGTCGTGCACGGGGAACGTCGGCTCGGCGTGGGTGGTGGGGCGGGAGTCGGCGAAGCATCCGCCCTGGTCGATCGCGATGTCGACAAGGACACTTCCCGGCCGCATCCGGGAGACCAGCTCGCCGCTGACCAGCTTGGGCGCGCGGGCGCCCGGCACCAGCACGGCGCCGATCACCAGGTCGGCGGCGAGCACCTCGCGCTCCAGGGCGAACGCGGTGGAGGTGACGGTGCGCACCCGGGTGCCGAACGCGCGGTCCATGGCGCGGAGCTTGTCGGTGTCCTTGTCGAGGACGGTGACCTGGAAGCCGAGCCCGACCGCGATCTGGGTGGCGTTCCATCCCGCGACGCCGGCGCCGATCACCACGGCGTGCCCGGCAGGGCTGCCGGGCACGCCGCCGGGCAGCACGCCCCGGCCGCCGGAGGGGCGCATCAGGTGGTAGGCGCCGACCTGGGGCGCCAGCCGCCCGGCGACCTCGGACATCGGGGCGAGCAGCGGCAGGGCGCCCCGCGCCTCGACGGTCTCGTAGGCGATGGCGGTGGTCCCGGCGGCCAGCAGCGCCTCGGTGCAGGCGCGGGAGGCGGCGAGGTGGAGGTAGGTGAAGAGCGTCAGGTCCTTGCGGAGCCGGTGGTACTCCTCGGCGACGGGCTCCTTGACCTTCAGCAGCAGGTCGGCCTCGGCCCAGACCTGGTCGGCCTCGGGCAGCACGGTGGCGCCGGCCGCGAGGTACTCGTCGTCGGGGATGGCGGAGCCGAGGCCGGCGCCGCTCTCCAGGAAGACCCGGTGGCCGCCGCTGACGAGCTCGTGCACTCCGGCCGGGGTGATGGCCACGCGGAACTCGTTGTTCTTGACCTCGCGGGGGATGCCAACCTTCATGTCGATCACGGTCCTTGTGTCGCGAAGGGGGTGCTACCGCCATTTTAAGTAAGGAGAGAACGTTGTCCAGCCTTGCTTTCAGTCAATCATGGCGAGGCTTCGGCTGCGTTTCACAAGTGTTTCCCTCTGTAGGGACAGAGGAATCATCCGGTTCCCCGCCTCGTGGCGGCTCGGCCGGACGGGTGTCGGCGAGCAGCTGCTCGGCGACCGCGCGGTGCACGGCGGCGGTCTCCGCGCGGCCCAGCCGGTCGGCCGCGTCCGCCAGCCGCAGCCGCAGCGCGGCCTGGAGCCGCTGGTCTCCGGTGCCGGCCGCCAGCCGCAGCGCCTCCCGGCCGGTGCGCTCGGACTCCTCGTACTGACCGGCGTACTCCAGCACCCGCGCGGCCTCGGTCAGCGAACGGGCGTAGGCGTGCGCGTCGCCGCGCCTGCGGTGCGCCGAGGCCGCCGCCCGCCACGCGCGCAGCGCCTCCTCCAACTGCCCGTCGTAGGAGAGGACCGCGCCGATCCGGCCCTGGAGCCTGGCCTCGGCGGCCAGGTCGTCCCGGGTCTGGGCCAGGGCAACGGCCCGGCCGTACCAGTCGGCGGCGCGCTGCCAGTCGTTCAGCTCGGCGTAGGTGCCGCCGATGGACTCCAGGGTGCGGCCGACGGCCAGCGGGTCGGCCGCGTCGCCCTCCGCGCGGGCGACCTCCAGGGCGGCCCGGTAGCGGGCCAGCGCCTCCGCGAGCCGGCCGGTGCGCGCGTCCAGGTCGCCGAGGTTGAGCAGCGCCGCCGCGTGCTCCCTGGTGAGGCCCTGGCGCTGGGCCACGCCCAACACCAGCTCGTGCAGCCGGTACAGCTCGGGCGCCGCGTCGTCGGCGCCCCGGTGGGCGATCAGCGCCCGGGTCAGCGCGGCGACCAGCCGCCGGGCCAGGGTGTCCAACTCCCCGTCGGAGACGGCCAGTCGGGCCGCCGCCAGCAGCGCGGGCAGCCGGGCGGCCAGCCAGTCGGCGGCGGCCCGGGCGCTCTCGAAGCGCAGGGAACGGGGCAGCCCGGCGAGCCAGCGGGCGGCCGGCGAGCCGGGCGGCTCGGTGGCGGCCAGGCAGGCGCGCAGCTGCCGCACCGTGCGCTCCAGCATCCGCGCCCGCGCCAACAGCGCCTCCCCGGGGCGCTCGTGGGCGCGCAGCAGCGCGGCCAGCAGCGGCGCCAGGCAGCCGGGCACCCGGTACTGCGGCCCGGTGCGGGGCGCGGGAGACGCGGGGGACGTGGGAACGGGGTGGAGCAGGCCGAAGGCGGCGAAGTCGGCGAGCAGGGCGCGGCCCACGCCGATCGGGGCGCCGGCCAGGGCGGCGGCGACATGGTCGTCGACCAGGCCCTCGGGCGCCAGCGCCAGCAGCCGCAGCAGCCGGGCGGCCGGCGTCGGCAGCGCCGCGTGCACCAGCCCGAAGGCGCGGTGCAGCGGCAGGTCGGCGGGGTCGAGCGGCTGGCTGTCGGGCAGCGGCAGGTGGTCGGCGGCGGTGGCGATCCTGCGGACCGCGTCGACCAGGGTGTGGTCGGGGTGGAACGCGAGCCAGCCGGCCGTGAGCCGGAGGGCGGCCGGCAGGTCGGCGCAGATCTCGGCGAGGCTGTCGGCGGCGCCCGGGTCGACGGTGACCCGCACCGGGCCGGCGCCGCGCTCCAACATCCGCACGGCGCTGGGCCGGTCGAGGCCGCCCAGCACGCAGGGCCGGACGTCGGGGACGCCGGTGAGCGGCCCGCCGGCGACGGCCACCACCAGGCAGGCGCGGTGGTCGGGCACCAGCTCGGCGAGCTGCTCGGCGTCGGCCACGTCGTCCAGCACGAGCACGGCGGCCCGCCCGTCGAGGGACTCCGTCAGCAGGTCGGACAGCTCGGCGTCGCTGCCCCCGGCCGGGGCGGCGACGCCGAGCTGGGCGAGCAGTTCGCGGGCGACGCGTTCGACGGCGACGGGCTCGCCGCCCGGCTCGGTCAGCCGCGCGCCGAGCACCCCGTCCGGGTACTCGCCCGAGGCGGCCAGTTCGGCGGCGAACGCCTCGGCCAGCGCGGTCCTGCCGGTGCCGGGGCGGCCGGCGACGAGCAGCACCCGGCCCCGGGGCGCCGGGCGGCCGGCCAGGGTGTCCAGGCCGGCGCGCTCCGTCTCGGAGCGCAGGCTCGCCAGCTCGCGGCGGCGGCCGAGAAAGTCCCCGCCGTCGGTGACCGTCTGTTCCGTCACATCCGTCACGGGGTGAGCGTATGCCAAGGCCCCCGGGGCGCTGGGTCAGGACACGTCAGCTCGCGAACGGCCGGGCCGGCCACGGTGCGTCCGCCGGCCGCAGGGCCTCCGGGCCCTCGCCGGCGAGGGCCGCCTGGTAGGCGAGGACGCCCAACGCGAGGCAGGTGTTGTGCAGCCGGCCGGCGAGCACGCCGCGCGCCAGCTCGGCCACCGGCACCCGGGCGATCCGCATGTCCGCCTCCTCAGCGAACACCTCGTACCGCTCCCCCTCGGCCTCCGACAGCTCCCTGGCGAGGAAGACCCGCACCGCCTCGTCGCTGCCGCCCGGGGTGGTGTAGACGTCGGTCAACACCCGCCAGTTCTCGGCCTTGACGTGCGCCTCCTCGTACAGCTCGCGCTGGGCGGCGTGCAGCGGGTTCTCGCCGGGGACGTCGAGCAGGCCCGCCGGGATCTCCCAGAGCTTGTGCCGCACCGGATGCCGGTACTGCTCGATCACGACGGCCCGCTCCCGTTCGTCGAGGGCGAGCACGGCGACGGAGCCGGGGTGCACCTGGTAGTCGCGGTGCACCCGGCTGCCGTCGGGGAGTTGGATCTCGTCGGTGCGGACGCTGGTCTTGTTGCCGGTGAACGGGGTGTCGGTCGCGGTCACGGGCCACTGCGTCGGGGAGTCGACGAGCGGCGCCGGGGACTGTTCGGTCATGCCCCTCAGTCTCCCCCGGCCGCCGAGGCCACGTCCGCGCCGTCCGCCGCGACCCTGGCCCGGACCGCCGCGCCGACCAGGCCGGCGAAGAGCGGGTGCGGCCTGGTGGGTCGGGAGCGCAGCTCGGGGTGGGCCTGGGTGGCGACCAGGTACGGGTGCGCCTCGCGCGGGTACTCCACGAACTCGACCAGCTTGTTGTCCGGGGAGGTGCCGGAGAAGACGAGGCCGGCCTTCTTCTCCAACTCGGAGCGGTAGGCGTTGTTCACCTCGTACCGGTGCCGGTGGCGCTCCTCGACGTAGGGCTCGCCGCCGTAGGTCTCGCGGACGATGGAGCCCTCGGCGAGCTTGGCCGGGTAGAGGCCGAGCCGCATGGTGCCGCCCAGGTCGCCCTCGCCGGCGACGATGTCCAGCTGCTCCTCCATGGTGGAGATCACCGGGTGCGCGACGGCCTTGTCGAACTCCGTCGAGTTGGCCCCGGGGATGCCCAGCAGGCTGCGGGCCGCCTCGATCACCACGCACTGGAGGCCGAGACAGAGGCCGAGGAGCGGCACCCGGTGCTCGCGGGCGTAGGTGATAGCGGCGATCTTGCCCTCGACGCCGCGCTCGCCGAAGCCGCCGGGGATGCAGATGGCGTCGCAGTCGGACAGCTGCCGCTCGGCGCCGCCGGGCACCCGGCAGTCGTCGGAGGTGACCCACTTGATGGTGACCCGCGCGTTGTTGGCGAAGCCGCCGGCGCGCAGCGCCTCGGTCACCGAGAGGTAGGCGTCGGGCAGGTCGATGTACTTGCCGACCAGGGCGACGGTCACCTCGTGCTCGGGGTGGTGGACGCGGCGCAGCAGGTCGTTCCACTGGGTCCAGTCCACGTCCCGGAACGGCAGGTCCATGCGGCGCACCACATAGGCGTCCAGGCCGCCGGCGTGCAGCACGGGCGGGATGTCGTAGATGGACTTGGCGTCGATCGCCGCCACCACGGCGGCCTCCTCGACGTCGCACATCAGCGAGATCTTGCGCTTGATGGCGGTCGGCACCTCGCGGTCGGCGCGCAGCACGATGGCGTCCGGCTGGATGCCGATGCTGCGCAGCGCGGTGACCGAGTGCTGGGTCGGCTTGGTCTTCAGCTCGCCGGAGGGGCCGATGTACGGCAGCAGCGAGATGTGCACCACGAACACGTTGTCCCGGCCGACCTCGTGCCGCACCTGGCGGACCGCCTCCAGGAACGGCAGCGACTCGATGTCGCCGACGGTGCCGCCGACCTCGGTGATCACCACGTCCACGTCGTCGGTCGCCATCCGCCGGATGCGGTGCTTGATCTCGTTGGTGATGTGCGGGATCACCTGCACCGTGTCGCCGAGGTACTCGCCGCGCCGCTCCTTGGCGATCACGGTGGAGTAGATCTGCCCGGTGGTGACGTTGGCGCTGCCGTCGAGGTCGACGTCGAGGAAGCGTTCGTAGTGCCCGATGTCCAGGTCGGTCTCGGCGCCGTCGTTGGTGACGAACACCTCGCCGTGCTGGAACGGGTTCATCGTTCCCGGGTCGACGTTGAGGTAGGGGTCCAGCTTCTGCATCGTGACGCGCAGGCCGCGCGCCTTGAGGAGGGCTCCGAGGCTGGAAGCGGTGAGCCCCTTGCCCAGCGAGGAGGCGACCCCGCCGGTGACGAAGATGAACTTGGTCGTCTTGGTCGTCATGGAACTGGGCGGCATGGCCAAATCGGGGCTCCCGTGGTCGTGAGGTCGGATGCCGGACGGCCCCCGGCGGGCTGTTGCCTGGGGTGCCGTCGGAGAGTGTTCGAAGGTTTTCGGTGCCTCCGGTCCACGGGCCACCAGGGTAACAGCGAAGGTGGGGCACAAAGCGCCCAAGGGGTCCCCAGCTCAGCCTTTCGACATTTACCGACTAATGCGAACAAGGGTGCCTCGCCCTACGAACGGTATCCCCAGGTGTCCAGCGGATGCTGCCCGCGCGTCGTATCCTGCCTGGACGCCGGAATGGGCGAGGAAATTCCGCACGTCCCACGGGGGGCGGCGCTGTTCGACTGGAGTGGCAAGTGGCCGGGCGCATCGAGGACTACGCACTGGTCGGCGACATGCAGACCGCCGCCCTCATCTGCCGTGACGGCACCGCCGACTGGCTGTGTCTGCCACGGTTCGACTCCCATGCCGTCTTCGCGGGGCTGCTGGGCACCGACGAGCACGGTTTCTGGCGGATCGGGCCGGCGCACGGCAGGGACATGCCCTCGCCGCCGGCCAACCGCCGACGCTATGTGGGGGACTCGCTGATCCTGGAGTCCGAGTGGGACACCCCCAGGGGCACCGTCCGCGTGACGGACTTCATGCCGCCGCGCGGCGAGATGGCGCCCCAGCTGGTGCGGATCGTGGAGGGCGTCAGCGGCCGGGTGCCGATGCGCTCCTCGCTGCGGATGCGGTTCTCCTACGGCTGGGTGACGCCCTGGGTGCACAAGGTGGACGACCGGACGGTCGCCGTCTCCGGGCCCGACTCGGTCTGGCTGGACACCACGGCCGACACCTACGGCAAGGACCTGACGACCTACTCCGACTTCACGGTCGCCGCCGGGGACCGGGTGGCGTTCACCATCAGCTGGCAGCCCTCGCACAAGGAGCCGCCGCCGGTCGCGACGCCGGAGGAGGCGCTGGCCGCGACCGAGACGTTCTGGAGCGACTGGGTCGCCCAGTGCACCTACCACGGGCCCTACCGCGAGGCCGTGGTGCGTTCGTTGATCACGCTCAAGGCGCTGACCTACGCCCCGACCGGTGCCGTGGTGGCCGCGCCCACCACCTCGCTGCCCGAGGAGATCGGCGGCTCGCGGAACTGGGACTACCGCTTCACCTGGCTGCGGGACGCGGCCATGACCCTCTCCTCGCTGCTGCGCACCGGCTACCACGAGGAGGCCAGGGCGTGGCGCGAGTGGCTGCTGCGCGCGGTCGCCGGCGACCCGGAGAACCTCCAGATCATGTACGGCATCGCCGGCGAACGTGAGCTGGCCGAGGCCGAGTTGAGCTGGCTGCCCGGCTACGAGAACTCGCAGCCGGTGCGGGTCGGCAACGGCGCGGCAGGACAGCTCCAGCTCGACGTCTACGGCGAGGTCACCGAGGCGCTGCACCTGGCCCACATGACCGGGCTGTCCCGCAACGACCACGCCAACCTGCTCCAGCTCAAGCTCATCAGCTACCTGGAGGACCACTGGGACGAGCCGGACGAGGGCATCTGGGAGGTGCGCGGGCCGCGCCGGCACTTCGTTCACTCGAAGGTGATGACCTGGGTCGCGGTCGACCGCACCGTCAAGCTGATCGAGTCCGGCGAGGTGGACGGGCCGCTGGAGCGCTGGCGCGACCTGCGGGACGAGATCCACCGGGCGGTGTGCGAGCACGGCTATGACGCGGAGCGCAACACCTTCACCCAGTCCTACGGCTCCAGGGAGCTGGACGCCTCGCTGCTGCTGATCCCGCAGATGGGCTTCCTGCCGCCGGACGACAAGCGGGTGATAGGCACCATCGAGGCGATCCAGCGGGAGCTGTCCACGCTGGACGGGTTCATCCTCCGCTACCCGACCGCCGGCGACCAGGCGGGCGTCGACGGCCTGGAGGGGGACGAGGGCGCGTTCCTGGCCTGCTCGTTCTGGCTGGCCGACGACCTGGCGATGATCGGCCGGGTCGACGAGGCCCGCAAGCTCTTCGAGAAGCTGCTGGCGCTGCGGAACGACCTCGGGCTGCTGGCCGAGGAGTGGGACCCGCGCCGGATGCGGCAGGTGGGGAACTTCCCGCAGGCGTTCAGCCATGTCCCGCTGATCGACACCGCGCTGCGGCTGACGGCCTCGGGCGCGTTCGGGGGCTGAGGGAGCGGGTACGCGTGCCGCCGGTTCGGCGGCACGCGGCCGGACATGGTCGTCACGGCGGCCAGGGGTAGGCGGGAAGGGCTTCGGCGAGGTCGGCGAAGTAGCGCTGTTCGCGCCAGGCGTCCCGGTCGCCGACGACGAACAGGCGGCGTTTGGCCCGGCTGACGGCGACATTGAGCAGGTTGGGCCGTGAGGCCGCCTATGCGCGGGCGCCGGAACCGCGAGGATCGCTGCCCAACACCAGGATCACCACGTCCGCCTCCCTGCCCTGAGCGGTGTGGATGGTGCCCACGCGGGCCTCGTCCATCAGCTCGCGGCAGATCCGCCGAGCACCACGGACCACGGCGCGGAAGGGACTGATCACATACACGTCCCGGTCGAGATCGACGCCGGCCGCCACGAACCTCTCCAGGACACGCCCCAACGCACGGCCCTCCTCGGGAATCCAGTGCCCCTCCGCCTCACGCGCCGTCACATGCACCCAGGAACTCCGGGGCCGATAGCGGTATTCGCCCCGCTCGGGCGTGCCGTGGACCATGAGGCCGTCATAGGCGATGGTGTTGCTCACGGAGAACATCGGGTTCTCGCAACGCCGGTGGACCCGCAGCGGGCTGCCGACCCACACCTTCTCCTGCCCGTCGGGCAGTTCGGCCGGGAGCCAGGTGCCGTAGCGGTTGGTCCGATCGGCGAGTCGCTGGACCGAGGCGCGGCTGGGCGCCCACTCCGGGGCCACGCCGAACTCGTCGCCCAGGGCCCGCTGCGCGGTCCAGGGCAGCAGGACAATGGGCTCGACTTGCAACGGGTCGCCGACCACCACGGTGCGCGCGGCGCGCCAGATGAGTCCCGGGCGTCCGGCGTGGTGCTCGTGGCGGTCCTGTCGCGCCTGTCGCAGTCACTCCTCCGCCCGACCGAGGACGGTCTCCGCACCCGTGAGCGCGTCGCGTGCGGACGTCACGCGCCTGGCGGTCTCGTCGACGGCACGTCGCGCCCGGTGCAACGCCTTCTCGGCCTGCGGGCGTTGTCTCAGCGCGGCTGCGGCGGCCTCGCGGTCGGCCCGCAGGCGCTCGACATCGTCGAGCGCCTTCCGGAACCGCTCGGTAGCCTGCCGCCACACGCCACTCTGCGAAGTCTCCCGCCACTTCCGCATCAGGTGGGCCACGCCCCGTTCGCTGTCGAGCCAGGCGTCACGGCGTGGCCTGGGCCGTCCCGGCGGTGGGGGCGGCGCCCCCTCATCCCTGATCCGGTACTTGCCGTGCCAGAGTCGATGAGGGCGAGCGGATGGGCCGGCTCGGCGGGCCACCTGCCGAGCGGAGCACCGGACGGGACCACCGCATCCAGAACCTCCGCCGGCTCGCCGCGCAGATCGACCCGCCAGGCGGAGTTCACCTCCTCCGACGGCGTGAGGTAGGCGGCCAGTCCCGCGCCGGGCTGCCGCCAGCGGAGCACGCCGGCCACCCGGCCCAGGTCGGCGGCGAAGAAGCTGTTCAGAAAGTCCTGCGGGTCGGCGTCGTCGTCCTGGCGCACCCGTACCGCGCTGCTGCGAACCCGCAAGCCGCCCGGCGCCAGGGCACGTTCGAGCCCCCAGGCCACGGTCAGGTCATGGACGAAGCCGAGCAGGTCCTTTGACCCCGATCCGCCGCGCGACGGCGGTGCCACCGCCAGACGCGACGCCTGCCCGATGTCGCCGCGCGTCCGGCATGTCGCCGCCCCCGATTTCACCACGTCGTACGAGTCGGTAACGCACCCTACGCACCGGGTCGGGCACCCGGGAAGTCGCGGTCAACGTGTGGTGACGGGACCGTCCGTTCGCCGCTGTCGGTTCCGGCGGTGACACGGACGGCCCCGCGTTCGTTGTCAGCCGGTCTGTTCGACGGAGACGTAGTCGATCAGATAGGAGTGGCCCGGCTCGGTCGCCGGGGTCGGGGTGGCCTGGCCGGCGACCCCGTCCGGGAACGCGCCGCCCATGGCCAGGTTGAGCAGCACGAAGTGGCCGTGGTCGGTGGCGGCGGCCCAGGTCGCCGCGTCCATGTCGGCGGAGCTGACGGAGTGGTACTCGTTGCCGTCGAGGTACCAGCGCAGGTACTCGGTCTCGCCGGTGCGGTCCAACTCCAGTGCGTAGGTGTGGAACTGGGTGCCGCAGCTGTCGCACGGCGTGGTCGCGCCCCGGCCCTGGGTCTCGTTGCAGGGGCCGCCCGGGTTGACGCCGCAGTGCAGCACGCCCCAGATCTGCGGGGCGCCGTTGACGTTCTCCATGATGTCGAACTCGCCGACGCCGGGCCAGTTCCAGTAGTTGCCCCGGTACTCGCCGCCCAGGGTCCAGAACGCCGGCCAGTAGCCGAGGGCCGCCTCGCCGGAGACGTTGGGGAGCTGGAGCCCGGCCTCGATGCGCAGCACCCCGCCGTCGGGGGCGGCGAAGTCGGTGCGCTGGGTCTCGATCCGGCCCGAGGTCCAGGTGTCGCCGTCGCGCAGCGCGGTGATCTTCAGATGGCCCTCGCCGTCGAGGCTGATGTTCTCGGGCCGGTCGGTGTAGGTCTGGCGTTCGCCGGTGCCCCAGTTGGGCGGGCCGCCGGGGTAGCCGGTGCCGGTGTCGATGATCCAGTCGGCGCCGGGCGGGCTGCCGGCCGGGCCGTCGAAGTCGGCGCGGAAGACCTCGACCAGGGGCGCGGGGTCGGCCTCGGCCTCCTGCGCGCCGGCCGAGGGCAGGGAGACGGTGACGAGCGCCGCGAGCGCGGCGCCCATGGCGACCAGCGCCGCCAGCGGCCCGCGCCGCATCTTTCTCCTGTTCATGACAATTCACTCCCGTGGGGTGGAGCTTCGGTGTGGATGTTTTCCGTGTCGATGTCGCTGTGGATGTCGCTTGTGGGGGTGGGCACTTCGGCGCCTCCGGAAGGTGCTCCCGAGGGGCCTCCCTGAGGTGCGTCCGAAGCGGCTGAACGACGGCTGAACGTCCCTCACCTCGCGTCCCAGCAAGTGTGAGAGCGCTCTCATGCCGTGCCCCTGCACACTGTCGCCGCTTGCCTGTACCGTCAAGGGGCAACGAGACAAGAGGATGTGAAGGTGTCCGCTGCCCACCCCACACTGGAGGCCGTGGCCGCCCACGCCGGGGTCTCCCGGGCGACCGTTTCGCGGGTCGTCAACGGCACGCCGGGGGTCCGCCCGGAGCTTCGGGAGAAGGTCAAGCGCTCGGTCGCCGAACTAGGTTACGTGCCCAACAGCGCGGCCCGTTCCCTGGTCACCCGCCGCACCGGGGCCGTCGCCGTGGTGATCGCCGAGCCGGAGACCCGGGTCTTCGCCGACCCGTTCTTCGCCCGCCAACTGCGGGGCATCAGCCGGGAGTTGTCGGCCAACGACCTGCAACTGCTGCTGATGCTGGTGGAGGACGAGGCGGACTACCAGCGGGTCGGGCGCTATCTGGCCGGCGGCCATGTGGACGGCACGCTGATGTTCTCCCTGCACGTCAACGACCCGCTGCGCGGCATCGCCGCCGCCTCCGGGCTGCCCACCGTCTTCGGCGGCCGCCCCTGGTGGCCGGGGTGGGAGGACGACGCCTCGCTGGTCTATGTGGACACCGACAACCGCGACGGCGCCCGGCAGGCCGTCCGCCACCTGGTGGAGCGCGGCCACCGCAGGATCGCGGTCATCACGGGCCCGCTCGACCAGACCTCGGCCGTGGACCGACTGGCCGGCTACTGCGACGTGTTGGACGTTCCCGAACCGGACCCGGCGCTCCACGCGCACGGCGACTTCACGGTGGACGGCGGCGCCCGCGCGATGGCCGAGCTGCTGGACCGCTCCCCCGCGCCCGACGCCGTCTTCGCCGGCAACGACCTGATGGCCACCGGGGCGCTGCGCACGCTGCGCGCCCGGGGCCTCGGGGTGCCCGACGACGTGGCGGTCGTCGGCTACGACGACCTGGACCCCGCCGCCTGGTCCGACCCGCCGCTGACCACGGTCCGGCAGGACATCGTGCGGATGGGCGAGATCATGGCGCGGATGCTGCTGGAGGACCTCAACGAGCCGGAGCCGAAGGCCCGTTCGGTCATCATTCCGACGGAGCTGGTGGTGCGCGCCTCGGCGTGACGGGGTGACGGCGTGACGGCGTGCGGGGTTGTTGGGGTGGGTGCGGGTGGTGGGTGGCGGGGTTTGTCTGCGGGCCGGTGGCCGGTGCGGGGCAGCCCGACTAGTCGTTTGTTGGTCAACGAGGCTCGTTGCGAGGGTTGGGGCTCTGGCGCGGGCTACGACGCCGGGCCTAGATGGCGCACGATCGGCCGGGTGCGGGCGTAACGAATACCGGCAGGAGGCTGGCTGGGAAGGGGGCGCGGCTTCCGGGAGGTGGAGTTCGTTGCCGCCGGGCGTTGTGGGTGATGGCGACCGTGCCCCACGGGCGCAGGGACCGCGCCGAGTTCGAGGGCCGGCCGGCGGCTGGGGGCGTGCGTAGCGCGCACCGGCTTCGCCGGCCTGCCCCGGCATGTCGCCCGTCTCGGACGTGACCGATCGTCGGACGACTCGCGGGGCCGGTGCCGGTTGTTCTGACCAGCCGGCGGTGGGTGAGATGTCCGGTCAACGACCACGCTACCGCGCGAACATCGCCTGCCGTCTTGGTAGTCCGCGCGCCGCCGACTTCCGAAGGCGGGCGCGCCAGGGGTGGGGGGACCTTTTTTCTAGGTGCCCGTCTGGAAGTGAACAGATCGTTCAACGACCCAGACTCACACGGTCCACCCGGCAGACCGGGGTGTCCCGTTCGGACCTCTCGTGAAGCCGAACGAGACGGCCCAGCCCCACGGGCGCGCGGCCGAGACAGTCGTCAAGCAAGGGCCCGGAGCCCCCGGCCGCCGGGCCGGGGGCTCCCGCCGGGGAGCCCGGTGGTCGGCGGCTAGCCGATCCCGGGGGCCGGCCGCGTCGTCGAGAAGTGGGCCACGGTCCCGTCGTCGCCCGTGCGCCGCAGCCCCGCCTTGAGCAGGACCCGCAGCGACGCCGGGTTGGTCAACTCCGCGCTCGCCCGCACCTCCCGCACCCCGGGCGCGGCCAGCGCGAACGCGACGAGCGCGCGGGCCGCCTCCGTGGCGACCCCGCGCCCCCGGCGCGAGGGCACCACGCCGTAGCCGAACTCGACGGCGCCGTCCATCGGCGGCCAGCCGAAGCCGATCGAGCCAACGACCAGACCGGTGGTGCGTTCGACGATCTGTCGGTGGCCGAACGGGTCGACCGTCGGCGCCTGTTCGGCCAGGAGACCGGCGATGACGCGGTCGCCGTCGGCGGGGAAGTCGTCCGCCCAGTGCGGCGCCCGCAGGTCGCCGCCGACGGCGGCCAGTTCGGTGTCGGTCCAGGGGCGCAACAGCAGGCGCTCGGTGGACAGTTCGGCCCCGGTCGCGGGAGCCGGGGAAGCCGGGGAGGCCGAAGCGTTCGGAAGGGGCTCGGGGATCGGCTCGGGGAAGGATCTGGTCACGGTGGAACTCCAGGTCGGAACGAGGAAACCCGGACCGCGCGGCGTGCGACGCGACGTCGGCCTGCGCGACGTCAGTCGGCGGCGGCGGTCCGGAAGTGGGCAGCGCGAGACGCGGCCTGGCAGGCCATACCCATCAACCTCCCCGTTCCCTTCGTCTCCCGCCCTCGGCGGAAACCACCAACCAGCGGCCCCGGCCACCAACCGGCGGCCCGGCCGGAGGCCACTCCGCGACCCCGGCCGCCGGGCCGGGGAGCCCCGCGCCCAGCCCAAGCCCCCGGCAGGGCTCAGCGACTCGCGGTCAGCTCATCGTAGACGCTCAACACCTGCGCCACGGTGGTGTCCTCGGTCGGCCACCGCCGCGCCTGCGCCGGCCCGGCGACGGCCAGCGCCGCGCGCCGGTCCGGGTCGTCCAACAGCGCGTTGACCGCCGAGCCCAGCGCCGCCGGCTTGCCGTAGGGCACCAACACGCCGGCGTCGCCGACCACTTCGGGCACCCCACCGACGGCCGTGGCCACCAGCGGAACGCCGCGCCGCAGCGCCTCGTCCACCAGCGGCGGCCGCCCAGCCCAGCGGGCGACGAGCAGGGCCAGGTCGGCGATCGGCAGCAGCTCGGCCGGGTCCTCGCCGGGGGCCAGCAGCCGCACCGGAAGCCGGCCGCGTTCGATCCTGCGCAGCAGCGCGCGGTCCCGCCCGTCGGCGGCGAGCGCCAGCAGCGGCTGCGGGACCCGGTCGCGCCAGTAGCGGGCGGCGTTCAACAGCAGGTCGAGCCCGGGATCGCGGCCCGGGTCGCGGGCGGGGCGGGTGGCGGCCACCAGCAGCGGGCGGTCCAGGGCGCCGAGGTCGGCGCGGAGCTTGGTGCGGTGCGCCTCGGCCATGCGGTCGGCGTGCGCGGAACGGCGGGGCGCGGGCAGCGCGACGGGCGCCAACCGCGCGTCGCGCGCGCCCCGTTGGCGCGCCCGCTGCACCAGGTCGGAGGTGGCGCCGAGCACCACGGTCGCGGCCCTGGCCACCAACCGCTCGGTGAGCGGCCGCAGTTGGGCGGCGGGGCCGGTCGCGGTCGAGCGGGCGTGCCAGGAGACCACGAGGGGAACGGAGCGCCCGCGCAGGGCCAGGGTGGCCAGCAGTCCCGCGCGTATGCCGTGCGCGTGCACGAGGTCGGCGTCGGCGCAGGCCAGCCGCAGCAGCCGCACGGCGGCGAGGGTCGCGTCCACGGGCAGCGGAACGAAGCGGGCGCCGGCCGAGGCGAAGCCGTAGCGGCGCTCGGCGGAGCCGGCCGCGCCGACGGTGACCGCCAGGCCCCGGGCGGCCAACCCGGCGGAGAGGGAACGGACATGGGCCCCGGTGCCCACGCCGCCGCCACCCAGGAGCTGCACCACGTGCAGGGGCGCACGTCGGCGCGGGGTGGGGGGCGTGCTGCTCACGGCGACCTCTCGTTGGCTGGACCTGCGGTGACGACGCCGCTGGGCCTCGTCGCTGCCGCCGGCGGCCGGGCCGCCGACACCCCAGCGTACGTCGTCGCGCACAGCAACCTTCCGTTCGCTGGGAGTGGCAACGGGCTCCAGGATGCCAGCCCGCCCCCGGATCGCGGTAGCACCGGCCACCCGCACGGCCCAGCAGCGGGCCCCCGGTGGCGCGCCGGTCAGCGCCCCCGCTCGCGCAGCTGCGCCGCCGCCGTCGCCAACAGCTCCTCGGCGTGCGCACGGGCGAGTTCGGAGTCCTCCTGGCCGGCGAGCATCCGGGAGAGTTCACGGACCCGCCCCTCGCCGTGCACCAGGCGGACGCCGGAGCTGGTGACCGTTCCGTCGTGGGTCTTCTCCACCACCAGGTGGCGGTCGGCGAACGCGGCGACCTGGGGCAGGTGGGTGACGACGACGACCTGCGCGGCGTCGGCGAGCCTGGCCAGCCGCCGGCCGACCTCGACGGCGGCCTTGCCGCCCACGCCGGCGTCGACCTCGTCGAAGAGGTAGGTGGGCACGGGCGCCGCGTCGGCGAAGACGACCTCGACGGCGAGCATCACCCGGGACAGCTCGCCCCCGGAGGCGCCCTTGGCGATGGGGCGCGGCGGGGCGCCGGGGTGCGGGGCCAGCAGCAGCTCCACCTCGTCGGCGCCGTGCGGGCCGAAGTGGACGGGGCGGCCGTGGAGTTCGATCAGGTCGTCGGCCGCGTCGGAGGGGCCGGCCTCGGTCTGCCGGACGGCGACCTGCACCCGGGCGTGCGGCATGGCGAGCTGGGCCAGCTCCTCGGTGACGGCGTCGGCGAACCGCTTGGCGGCCTGGGACCGCGCCTCGCTCAAGGTGAGGGCGAGATCGGTCAACTCCTCGCGCAGCCGGTCGCGTTCGGCCGTCAGCTCGCCGATCCGGTCGTCGTCGCCGTCGAGTTCGGCGAGCCGGGCGGCGCCGCGTTCGGCCCACTCCAACACGGCGGCGAGGCCCTCGTCCGGGCCCTCGCCGTACTTGCGGACCAGCCCGGCGAGCAGCGCGCGGCGCTCCTCGACGGCGGCCAGCCGCCTCGGGTCGGCCTCCAGGCCGTCGGCGTAGCCGGCCAGTTCGCCGGCCGCGTCGGCCAGCAGGATGCCGACCTCGCCCAGCCGATCGGCCAACTCGGCCAGCGCCTTGTCGTGTTGCCGCACCGACTCCAGCGCGCGGTGCGCCCCGCCGACCAGGGTGACGGCGTCCACGCTCTCGGGGTCGGCCGGGTCGCCGGCGAGCGCGCCGTGCGCCTGGGCGGCGGCGGAGGCCAACGCCTCGACATGGCCGAGCCGTTCGGCCTCGGCCGCCAGTTCGACGTCCTCCCCGGCGCGCGGCTCGGCGGCGGCGATCTCGTCCAGGCCGAACCGCAACAGGTCGGCCTCCTGGGCCCGTTCCCTCGCGCGGGTGGTGATCTCGGCCAGCTCGCCGGCGACGGCGCGCAGCCGGTGGTAGGTCTCCTGGTACCCGGCGAGCGGCCCGGAGACCGCCTCGCCGGCGTAGCGGTCCAACGCCTCCCGCTGCCGCGCCGGGCGCAGCAGCCCCTGCTGGTCGGTCTGGCCGTGCACGGCGACCAGCTCCTCGCCCAGCTCGGCGAGCAGCCCGTTGGGCACCGAACGGCCCCCGACGTGCGCCCGGGAACGCCCCTCGGCGGAGACGGTGCGGCTGATCAGCAGCGCCCCTTCGTCGAGTTCGGCGCCGGCCTCCTGGGCGCGGCGCGCGGCCGGTGCGTCCGGCGGCAGCGCCAGCCGGCCCTCCACCACGGCGGACGGCGCGCCGACCCGCACATAGCCGGCGTCGGCCCGCCCGCCGAGCAGCAGCCCGAGGCTCGTGACCACCATGGTCTTGCCGGCCCCGGTCTCCCCCGTCACAGCGGTGAAGCCGGAGGACAGCTCGACCACGGCGTCGTCGATCACGCCGAGGCTCTTGATCCGCATTTCCTCCAACACGGATACGACCATACGAGGTTAACGGGCCCCGTGGCGACGACGGGCCCCGAACATCAGTGCGGAGCCCCGCGCCAGCCGGCGACCGGCAGCGCGAACTTGGCCACCAGCCGGTCCGTGAACGGCGCCCGGTGCAGCCGCGCCAGCCGAACGGGAACGGCGCCGCGCCGCACCTCGATCCGCGAACCGGCCGGCAGATCGACGCTGCGCCGCCCGTCGCACCACAGCACGCCGGGCCCGGTGTGCTGGCCCACCTCCACGGCCAGTATCGAGTCCGGCGCGGTGACCAGCGGCTTCGCGAACAGCGCGTGCGCCGAGATCGGCACCATCAGCAGCGCCTCCACCTCCGGCCACACCACGGGCCCGCCGGCCGAGAACGCGTAGGCCGTCGACCCCGTCGGGGTGGCGCACACCACGCCGTCCCCGCCGAAGCCCGAGACCGGCCGGCCGTCGACCTCGATCACCAGCTCAAGGAGGCGTTCCCTGGCCGCCTTCTCGACGGCGGCCTCGTTGAGCGCCCAGTCCGAGTGGAGCAGCTGGCCGTCGCTCAGCACGGTGACGTCCAGCGTCATCCGTTCCTCCACCTCGTACCTGCGGGCCACCACCCGGTCCACGAGGTGCTCCAGGTCGTCCCGCTCCGCCTCGGCGAGGAAGCCGATGCGGCCCAGGTTGACGCCGAGCATCGGCACGCCCGAGGCGCGGGAGAACTCCGCGCCGCGCAACAGGGTGCCGTCCCCGCCCAACACGATCAGCAGCTCGCAGCCGTCCAGCACCCGGCCGCCCGCACACTCCGCCCTGGCGACCCGCTCCACCGCCTCGGGCAGCGGCAGGTCGGCGGCCTCCTCGGCCAACACCCGCACCCCGAGGCCGTGCGCCAGCAGCCCGGCCACCACCCGCTCGGCGCTGCGCACGGCGGCCGGGCGCCCGGTGTGGGCGAGCAGAAACACGGTGCGCTGCTTGGCTTCGCTGGTCACTTGGGCCCTTCCGTCACGGCGTGGCGCACCTGATCCGGGTCCAACGCGGGGGCCCCGGCGCGCAGCCACAGGAAGTATTCAACATTCCCCGACGGCCCCGGAAGCGGGCTCGCGGTCACGCCCAGCGCGCCGAGCCCCAGCTCGGCCGCCCGCCGCCCGACGCCCAGCACCGCCTCCTCGCGCAACGTCGCCGAACGCACCACGCCGCCGCTGCCCAGCCGTTCCCGGCCCACCTCGAACTGCGGCTTGACCATCAGCACCAGGTCGGCGTCCGGCGCGGCGCAGCGCAGCAGCGCGGGCAGCACCAGGCCCAGCGGGATGAACGACAGGTCGCCCACCACCAGGTCGACCGGCCGGCCGCCGATCGCCTCCAGCGTCAACTCCCGTACGTTGGTCCGGTCCTTGACGGTGACCCGCTCGTCGGCGCGCAGCCGCCAGGCGAGCTGGCCGTAGCCGACGTCAACGGCGATCACCCCGGCCGCGCCGGCCCGCAGCAGCACGTCGGTGAAGCCGCCGGTCGAGGCGCCGGCGTCCAACGCCAGCCGACCCTCGACGCGCAGCCCGAGCGGCGTGAACGCGGCGAGCGCACCGGCCAGTTTGTGGCCGCCCCTGGAGACGTAGTCGGGGTCGTCGGCGTCCTCCCGGACGACGAGCGCCGCGCTGGTGGCGACCTGCGTCGCCGGCTTGCTGGCGGTGGCGCCGTTGACGGTGACCCGCCCGGCCTCGATCAGGCCGCGCGCGTGGTCACGGGAACGCGCCAGCCTGCGGCGCACCAGCTCCGCGTCGAGCCGGCTGAGCCGTCGCTGTGTCGCTGCCACGGGGGCGTTCAGCTCCTGGGTGGGTGAGGGGCCCGCTCCACGGGCGGGCCGGGTGGTCGCTGCTGCTGCTCGTCGAGCGCGGCCAGCGTCCGCCGCAGGCCGTCGTGGACATCCTCGTACACCTCCAGATGCCCGCCGACACCGAGTTGGTCAACGTCGGCGAGCCGCGCCAACACGGCGTCGACGGGCCCGTGCCCCGTCGACGCCACCCCGACCCCCAACGGCTCCGGCCCGTCGTCGACGACTTCGGCCCCGGCCTCTTCGGACTCCGCTGCACCCATACCCCGAACCTATCTGCTCGGGCCGCAGCGGCCCCACCGGACGGCACCGCCCCAGGGGGCGGTGCCGACCCGGCCCGCCGCCGGCCCCCGGGGGCCGGCGGGGGAACCCCTGCCGGGGCGGCAGGGCTCGTTCCCGCTGCGCGGAGCGAACGGGGGGCCGATTCGAGTCCAATCGGCCCCCGCTCGGGGCGCCCAGGCACTTGCGGAGGGCGCCCCCCGCCTCCAGCACCACGTCGGTTCGGCCGTGGACCATCCCCGCGCGGGCGGGGAGCACGCGGCGAGGGCCTTCGCGCGGGCCTTGAGGTCGGGACCATCCCCGCGCGTGCGGGGAACACATCCTCATCATCGGCGCCGGCACCCAGACCACCGGGACCATCCCCGCGCGGGCGGGGAACACAGGTCGCCGCGCAACGTCCCGACGTCGATGCCGGGACCATCCCCGCGCGGGCGGGGAGCACCTGGGCCTGGAGGTCCACCCCCTGGCCGACTGGGGACCATCCCCGCGCGGGCGGGGAGCACGCCCTGTTGGTGTGCCGACTTCGCCACGCCCTTAGGACCATCCCCGCGCGGGCGGGGAGCACCATACGCAACCGCGACTTCGGGAGCCGACATGGGGACCATCCCCGCGCGGGCGGGGAGCACCTCGAAGTCCACCGCCGGCTGGTAGGCGGCCGAGGGACCATCCCCGCGCGGGCGGGGAGCACCAGCCGTGGAACTCCTCCCACAACGCCCAGTCGGGACCATCCCCGCGCGGGCGGGGAGCACCAGAGAGGCGATGGCGTGGCGATGGAGGGGGTGGGACCATCCCCGCGCGGGCGGGGAGCACGTAGCCGTGGCCGTCCGCACCGTGACCGTGCTGGGACCATCCCCGCGCGGGCGGGGAGCACAGTTCGCGACCTGCGGTTCTATCCCCCGTTCCCCCTCCCTTTACTCAACTTTACCTACCGCCCAAGAACCAGCCCCGCCCCCAACTCCCCAGCCAGCCAAGCCCCGTCACCACCCCAGCTCAGCCAGCGCAGCGCCATACGCCTCCGCGCGCAGCGGCTCGCGCGAGGACCAGACCGCCGCGCACAGCGCCCGCAGGCCGTCCAACCGGCCGGCGTCATCCTGGGGCCCGCCGCGAGGCGACGCGTCATCCCGGGGCTCGCCGCCAGGCGACGCCCCGTCCCGAGGCCCGCCGCCAGGCGACGCCCCGCCGCCAGGCGCAAGGCGGGCCCGGCCGTCAACGACCTCCGCCCGCCATCCACCGCACCGGAACCCCGCCCCCTCCGGGGCGACGGACGCCTGCGGCGTCAGCAGCCCCCGCAGGTCCGCCGCCACATACGTCGGCCGGTGTCGCGGCTCCGCCGCGAGCAGCAGCGCCGGGTCCGTGACGCCGGTGAAGACCAGCAGCGAGTCCACGCCCCCAGCCCACGCCCCCTCGATGTCCGTGTCCAGCCGGTCCCCGACCACCAGCGGCCGTTTCGCGCCGGTCCGCAGGATCGTCTCGCGGTGCATCGGCGGCAGCGGCTTCCCCGCCACCAGCGGGTCCTTCGTATGGCCGGTCGCGATCCGCACCACCTCGACGGCCGCCCCGTTCCCCGGCGCGATGCCGCGCCCGCTGGGGATGGTCAGGTCGGTGTTGGACGCGTACCACGGCACGCCCCGGTTCACGGCGAGCGCCGCCTCCGTGAGCACGCCCCACGGCAGGTCGGGCCCGCCGTAGCCCTGGACGACGGCCGCCGGGTCGTCCTCGGCGGAGTCGACGGGCGTCAGGCCGCGTTCGGCGAGCGCCACCCGCAGGCCCTCACCGCCCGCGCAGAGCACCCGCGCGCCGGCCGGCACGGCCTCCGCGATCAGCCGCGCCACGGCCTGCGCCGAGGTGACCACCTCCTCGGGCACCGCCGGAACGCCGAGCGCCGTCAGGTGCTCGGCGACCGTCTTCGGGGTGCGGGCCGCGTTGTTGGTCACATACGCCAGCCGCATCCCCGCGTCCCGCGCGGTCGCCAGCGAGGCGACCGCGTGCGGAACGGCGGCGCCGCCCGCGTAGACGACGCCGTCGAGGTCCAACAGCGCGGTGTCGTAGGCCCGGTGCAGCGGCTCGGCGGAGCCGGCGGGGCAGGTCCTGGGGTGGTTCGTCGCGTCAGCCATCGCACCGCATCATCGCGCACCCGCTCCCGGCCTACGATGCCAGGATGCATGTCGCGGGTCTCACCCTCGCCCCGTTCCACGCCGTGCGCTACCAACCCCGGCGCGTGCGCGACCTGGCAGCCGTCACCTCACCCCCGTACGACGTGGTGGTCAGGCCGGACGGCCTGCACCGGCTGGAGACCGCCGAACCCCACAACGTGGTCCGGCTGATCCTGCCGCAGGACGCCGACCACGCGGCGGCCGCCGCCCGGCTGCGGCACTGGCGCGCCACCGGCGTGCTGACCGCCGATCCACGGCCCGGTCTCTACGTCTACGAGCAGCGCACCGCAGCCCACGGCGTTCTGCAACGCGGCCTGCTGGGCGCGCTGGCCCTGACCCCGCCCGCCGAGGGCGTCGTGCTGCCGCACGAGGGCGTGATGCCCGAGGTCGTCGAAGAACGGGCCGCCCTCATGCGCGCCACCCGGGCCAACCTCGAACCGCTGCTCCTCTCCTACCGTGGCGACCCGGCGGGCGCGGCGGCCGCCGCCGTCGCCCAGGTGCCGGGGGAACGCCTCCCGCTGCTGGCCACCACGACGGCCAACGGCGTCCACCACCGCGTCTGGGCGATCCACGACCCGGCCGAACAGGCCGCCATCAACGAGGAGTTGGCGCACCGCCGCGCGCTGATCGCCGACGGGCACCACCGCTGGGCCACCGCCCTGCGGCTCAACGACGAACACGGCGGCGCCCCGCCCTGGAACCGCACGCTGGTGCTGCTGGTGGACACCGAACGCCACCCGCTGCGGGTGCGCGCCATCCACCGGGTGCTGCCCTGGCTGACGCCAGCCGCCGCGCTGGCCCGGCTCGACGGCGCCTTCCGCGCCACGCCGCTGCCCGGCCACACCCTGACCTCTGCGCTGGAACGGCTGACCGCCGCCGAGGGCCCGGCGCTGCTGCTGGCCGGCGGTGACACGTTCCACCTCGTCGACCGCCCGGCGCCCGCGCTGCTGGCGCGCGCCGTGCCATACGACCGCCCCGCGCGCTGGCGGGAGTTGGACGCCACGGTGCTGCACCACGCGCTCCTCGACCACCTCTGGCGGCCGGGCCCGCACGGCGCCGGCGCCCCGGGGAACGGCCTCGGCGTCCGCTATCTGCACGACGCGCCCAGCGCCCTCGACCAGGCCCAACGGCTGGGCGGCAGCGCGGTGTTGCTGCGGCCGGTGGCCGAGTCCACGGTGCGGGAGCTGGCGGAGGCGGGCGTGGTGATGCCACAGAAGTCCACCTCGTTCGGGCCCAAGCCGGCGAGCGGGCTGGTGCTGCGCGACCTGAGCGACGAACTCCCAGGCCAGACGCGGGGGCGCGGACCAGGCCGGATTGCCGACGAAAATTAGGCTAGGCTAACCTCACTCCAGTCCCCCTCCTGCGACTTGGAGTTCCATGCGCGGTCAGCCCTTCACCCGAAGCCACCCGGAGCTGGGAACGTTCACCCTCCGGCCCGTCGACCCCGCCGTCGACTGCCCCCTGTTGCACCGCTGGCTCACCCACCCCAAGGCCGTCTACTGGATGATGACCGACGCCCAACTCGGGGACGTGGTCAAGGAGTACGAGACCATCGACGCCGACCCCGGGCGCGCGGCCCACCTCGGCCACCACCGGGACGCGCCCGCCTTCCTGGTGGAGACCTACGACCCGGCGGGCGACCCGGTCGGCGCCACCTACCCGGTGCGCGAGGGCGACATCGGAATGCACTTCCTCGTCGCACCCACCGACGCCCCGATCCACGGCTTCACGCTCGCCGTCATCGAGACCGTCATGGAACTGCTCTTCGCCGACCCCGCCAACCGCCGGGTCGTCGTCGAGCCCGACGCCGGCAACCACGCGGTCCACCGGCTCAACGAGGCGGTCGGTTTCCTACCCGAGAGAACGGTCGAACTCCCCGACAAGACCGGCCTGTTGAGCTTCTGCACCCGCGAGCAGTACCGAGCGACCACCAGCCAGCGACACCCAGGAGCCGCCCGATGACCCCCACCTCCACCACCCAGGACACCGTCGCCCACCTCAACCCCGGGCACTGGGCCCAGGCCAACCGGCTGCTCATCCGCAAGGCGATCGCCGAGTTCTCCCACGAGCGCCTGCTGACGCCCAAACAGCAGCCCGACGGCCGCTACGCCGTCCACAGCGACGACGGCGCCACCGCCTACCGCTTCGCGGCCCGCCACCTCGCCCTGGACCACTGGCTGATCGACCCCGCCACCCTCACCAGGGAACGCGCCGGCGAGCCCCTCCCGCTCGACGCGCTCGACCTGGTCCTGGAGTTCCGCACC
This sequence comes from Streptomyces sp. 3MP-14, assembly GCF_006334905.2. Lineage (NCBI taxonomy): Bacteria > Bacillati > Actinomycetota > Actinomycetes > Kitasatosporales > Streptomycetaceae > Streptomyces > Streptomyces sp. 3MP-14. The sequence continues at coordinate 3,485 of NZ_VDLZ02000028.1, read as the reverse complement.
TCGCTCAACCTCAGCGACGAGATCCTCCCCGTCTACCTGGAGGAGATCGGCTCCACCCTGGCCAGCGCCGCCTACCGGCTCGCCCACCGCACCCACAGCGCCCCCGAACTCGCCGCCGCCGACTTCCAGACCATCGAGGCCGGCATGTTCGAGGGCCACCCGTGCTTCGTCGCCAACAACGGCCGACTCGGCTTCGACTCCGCCGAGTTCCACGCCTACGCCCCCGAGACCGGCGCCCCCGTCCACCTCACCTGGCTCGCCGCCCGCCGCGACCGCGCCACGTTCACCGCCTGCGCCGACCTCGACTACGAGCAGCTGATCGCCGGCGAACTCGGCGAGACCGAACGCGCCGCCCTCGCCCAGCGCCTCACCGACCAGGGCCTGAACCCGGACGACTACTACCTGCTGCCCACCCACCCCTGGCAGTGGCAGAACAAGATCTCCGTCACCTTCGCCGCCGAGGTCGCCCAGCGCCACCTCGTCTACCTCGGCACCAGCGAGGACCGCTACCGCGCACAGCAGTCCATCCGCACCTTCTTCAACCAGGACCACCCCGAGAAGCACTATGTGAAGACCGCCCTCTCGGTCCTCAACATGGGCTTCGTCCGTGGCCTGTCCGCCCGCTACATGCGCGTCACCCCAGCCATCAACGACTGGCTGTACGAACTCCTCGCCAACGACGACGTGTTGGCCCGCTACGGCTTCGGCATCCTCAGGGAACGCGCCGCCATCGGCTACCACCACCGCCACTTCGAGGAGGCCGCGAAGAAGGGCTCCTCCTACCTCAAGATGCTCGCCGCCCTCTGGCGCGAGAGCCCAGTCCCCACCCTGGCCCCCGGTCAACGCCTCGCCACCATGGCCTCGTTGCTGCACGCCGACCCCGAAGGCCCCTCCCTCGTCGGCGGCTTGATCCGGGAGTCCGGCCTCCCGGCCGAGCAGTGGCTACGTCGCTATGTCGACGCCTACCTCATACCGGTGGTGCACTGCGCCTACGCCCACGACCTGATGTTCATGCCGCACGGCGAGAACGTCATCCTCGTCCTGGAGAACGGCGTCCCGGTCCGCATCCTGATGAAGGACCTCGCCGAGGAGATCGCCCTCCTCAACGAGGACGCCGAACTCCCCGAGGACGTCGAGCGCATCCGCTTCCCCACTCCGAGGGAGGACATCTGGCCGCTGACGGTCTTCACCGACGTCTTCGACTGCTTCTTCCGCTTCCTCAACGGGCACCTGGTCAACGACGGCCTCCTCGACGAGGACACCTTCTGGCGGACCGTGGCCGAGGCCGTCGCCGACTACCAGCGGAGCGTCCCCGAACTCGCCGAGAAGTTCCAGCGCTACGACCTCTTCGCCGCCGGCTTCCACCGGGTCTGCCTCAACCGCCTCCAGCTGAAGAACAACCAGCAGATGGTCAACATCGAGGAGCCGGACGAGGACGAGTCCCACCTGGTCGGCCAGCTCGACAACCCGCTGGCCGACCACCGCCCCGCCCCGGCCGAGGCTCAGTCCTCCGGGTCCTGATCCACCTCAGCGTCCAGCTCCGGGTCCAGCGCGTCGACGAACTCGATGCCGTCCAACTCGGCCAACCGGTCGGAGGCGTTGGTGGTGCCGCCCTGGTCAGCCTCCAGCGCCTTGGCGAACCACTCCCGCGCCTCCGACTCCCGGCCCACGGCCAGCAGCGCGTCCGCGTAGGCGTACCGCAGCCTGGCCGTCCAGGGATGCACCGCCGTGGACGCCAGCTCCGAACTCTGGAGCGTCACCACGGCGGCGTCCGCCTGCCCCAGGTCCCGCCGCGCGCCGGCCGCGACCAGCCGCATCTCGACCTGCCCGGCCCGGTCCAGCTGCTTGACCTCCGGCTCACCGGCCATCGCCAGCGCCCGCTCGGGACGGCCCACGCCCCGCTCGCAGTCGGCCATGATCGGCCACAGATGCGTCGAGCCCGTCATCCGCCGCGCCGCCCGGAACTCGTTGAGCGCCTCGGCATACCGGGCCACCCCGTAGGCGGCGAACCCGGCCGCCTCCCGCACCGCGCCGACCCGCGAGGCCAGCCGCAGCGCGACCTTGGAGTACTCGTAGGCCCGCTCCGGGTCCTCGTCCAGCAGCCTGGCCACCATCACCAGGTTCTTCGCCACGTCCTCGGCGAGCGTCTTCGGCAGGCTCATCAGCTCCTGCCGCACGGAACGGTCGATCTCCTCGCCCGTCACCTCGTCGGGAATCGGCAGCCGCCGCTGCGGCGGACGCTCCGACCGCTCCCGACCATCCCGCCGGTCGCGCCCGTCCCGCCGGAACCCGCCACCGCCGGCACCGCCACGCCCGGGCGGCCGCCCCCGGTCATCCCGCCGGTAGCCGCCGCCACGACCGCCGGCCCCCTGCCTCGGCCGATCGTCCCGCCGCACCCCACGGTCCCGGTCCTCCCGCCTGGGGCGGTCGTCCCTGGGGCGGTCGTCACGCCGGAACCCACGGTCCCGGTCGTCACCCCTGGGCCGGTCATCGCGCCGAAAACCCCGGTCGCGATCGTCCCGCCTCGGCCGGTCGTCCCTGCGGAAGCCCCGGTCCCGGTCATCGCGACGGAAACCCCGATCCCGGTCCCGGTCGCGGTCATCGCGACGGAAACCACGGTCCCGGTCCCGGTCGTCACGCCTCGGCCGGTCGTCCCTGGGCCGGTCGTCCCGCCTGGGGCGGTCGTCCCTGGGGCGGTCATCGCGACGGAACTCCCTCCGCTCGCCGCCGCCCTGGCCCCCGTGACGCGGACGGTCGTCCCGCCGGAAGCCACCCCCGCGCCCGTCCTGCCGGGGCCGGTCGTCACGACGGAACTCGCGGCGGCCGTCGCCGCCCTGCCTCGGCCGGTCGTCGCGCCGGAAGCCCCCGGACCGGCCGTCCTGCCGGGGCCGGTCCTCCCTGGGGCGGTCGTCACGCGGGCGGTCGTCGCGACGGAACTCCCGCCGTTCACCGCCCCGTTCACGCCAGCCCTGCCGGGGCCGGTCGCCATCGCGCCGGAACCCGGAACGCGGACGTTCGTCACGGCGCTCCCCGGATTCACCGGAGCGGTCATCGGAAGAGTCGGACATCGCCGTGACTCCCCTCTTTTCTTTCTCGATAAAAAACAAAAAAAGGACCTCTGGTTCCCCAGCCAGTTACGCTGGGGAACCAGAGGTCCCATCAATGATTGTCCGGCGGTGTCCTACTCTCCCACACGGTCCCCCATGCAGTACCATCGGCGCTGAAGAGCTTAGCTTCCGGGTTCGGAATGTAACCGGGCGTTTCCTCTCCGCCATGACCACCGAAACACTAGAAGAAGTGCTCCAAGCGAACAAGCACACTGTTCAGTTTGAAAGCACAACAAGTGCTGATGATTGAATTCACAGTGGACGCGAGCATCTATGGACAAGCCCTCGGCCTATTAGTACCGGTCAACTCCACCCATCACTAGGCTTCCATCTCCGGCCTATCAACCCTGTCGTCTACAGGGAGCCTTACCCCATCAA